>JNKK01000022.1 GCA_000702845.1 Lachnospiraceae bacterium FE2018 | reverse complement strand
GATCGATTCAGAATGTCCAACTAATTGCTGGCTATTCTAACCTTTCCTTATTTACTGTAAAGGTTTTCGATCGTTCAAGAAATTTAAAATTCAATTGAACTTTCGAGGATGTGTTTTACTGTTCAGTTGTCATGGTGCATTTCCGTGCGCGGTGCGTGTGGCACTTGTGCCTCGCGGTGCGCGCGCGACTCATTAATATTAGTTTGCTGTGCCTCATTTGTTTGAGACAGCTTAGTTATACTATCATGTGATTTAGGGTTTGTCAACGAGTTTTTTTAATTTTTTTTACTTTTGCAAAAGCATGCCAGTTTCTGTTTCAGAAGCTCATAACGCAGGCGCTTTTCCTCTTTAGCAAAGTGCAGTTTCCGTACCTGTTCCGGGTTTCCTTCATAATTCAGGATCTCGTCTCCAAACTGCTCGCTTGTCAGATCAAAGGCAATGTCGTCCACCACATTATAGCAGTGGTAATTTCCGCCCGGTCTGAGAATTCCATACACTTTTCCGCCGAAAATATCCTGTGCAAGAAATGCGGTAATTGAACACTGTCCCAGTGTTTTATTCTCTTCCGTCCAGTCATTGCGCAGTCTCGGGGCGCAGGTATCCGCACACCACAGTTCTGAAAGTGCATCGTAAAGCTCCTGTGGTGTGCGAATGCATGGATACGCCGGTATCCCGGCCGGCGTATATTCATATTCTGATCCATAAAAATGATATTTTAAGGACAGACTCATTTCTTCTCCCGATTTTCATTTCCGATGAAACACTTGATCACAGCAGGGAATATCGCAACACAATACATAACGACAATAAATGTGTAAATAAAATGTCCCCAGTGACTTCCAAGCATTCCATCAAGCGGCGGCTTCATATATTTAATCATCAGAAACAGCGGAATCATTCCGACCAGACTGATCACCAGTCCCCTGCCCCTGAGACCTGTTGCTTTAAACCCGATCCATTTTCTTTCGATGAAACGTGCGACCGGAAAAGCGATCAGCAGACAGCCGTCTCCATACCCGTCGTTCAGCATCTTCTGCGGATCCACAAGCAGAACACCATCTACGTAAGTCATCGGATAGGGTTTAAATGTAATATAGATAATACCGATCCAGCCCAGTATAAAACAAATCAGAAGAAACAGATTTTCTTTCTCCGGGTGTTCTGTCAGATAGCGGAAAATCTTTGAGACAACAAACAGCCAGATGATACTCTCCAGCAGTCCGAAACATACATCCTGCGGGGTGTGAACGCCAAGATAATTCCTCGAAAACGGTGTGAGCAGAGCAAAAACGATACAAATCGCCGCCACCCATTTTTTCCAGCCGGCTGAGATAACCGCGATACCGCCGTAGATCGGCCCGGCCGTTACCGTATGGCCGCTCGGAAATGAATACCCTGTCGCAGTCGTAATCGCATCTCCGGCAGGCATAACCCTCGCGTCTCTGATCCACGGACGATAGATGCACGCTGTCAGTTTGACAAATGCGTTAAACCCGCAGCATAAATAATATGACGTAAGTACATATAAACCGCGTTTTTTACTGACAGCCCAGTAAATGAATACCGGGATCATAATCAGATAAGTAACTGCAAACAGTGAGACATGTTCCATAAACGGCACGAGCACTCCGCCGGTTGCTTCTCTGTGACGCTGTAAAAATAACAAGTATTCAATATCCATACATCTACACCTTTCCATGCTTTTCTAATACTTTCAAATTCTTTAACTTCATTAAAATAGCACATTTCAAAGGACAGTGTAAACACGTAATCTGAATATAAAACAGAAATCACACCTTCATTCTCCGTATGGTTTCTGTTATAATGCTCCAGAGTACCTGATAATAATCACACAATGGCAGCCATACAGGAGAGTCTGCACATGAAGCAAACCACCGAAAAGATTATTGAATTAAATAACATTACCAAAACGTATGCCAGCGGAATCACCGCTGTTTCTGATTTTAATCTATATGTTCAGAAAGGCGAATTTGTCACGCTGCTCGGCCCTTCCGGCTGCGGCAAGACCACAACACTGCGCATGATCGCCGGTTTCGAACTGCCGACCGAAGGGGAGATTCTGTTAAACGGGAAGAACATTTCCACGCTTCCTCCTTACGAGCGTCCGGTCAATACGGTTTTTCAGCGCTATGCATTATTTCCGCACATGAACATATTTGAAAATATTGCGTTCGGCCTACGGCAGAAAAAAATGGCATCCGGTATTATTTCCAAAAAAGTGAAACATGTACTGGATCTGGTTGATCTGGAAGGTTTTGAAGGCCGTTCTGTCAATACGCTTTCCGGCGGACAGCAGCAGCGAGTAGCCATAGCCCGCGCGCTGGTAAATGAGCCGGAGATTCTGCTGCTGGACGAACCGCTGGGCGCGCTGGACCTGAAAATGCGCAAAGAAATGCAGCTGGAACTCAAAGAAATGCACGAGCGGCTCGGCATCACTTTTATCTATGTCACACATGATCAGGAAGAAGCTCTGACCATGTCCGATATCATCGTTGTTATGAACGAAGGAAAAATCCAGCAGATCGGACGGCCGGAAGACATTTACAACGAACCAAAGAACGTATTTGTCGCAGATTTTATTGGCGACAGCAATCTGTTCAACGGGATCATGACAGATCATTTGAAGGTCCGCTTCTGCGGCGGCACCTTTGACTGTGTGGATGATATTGAAAAAGGTACACATATCACTGCTGTTGTGCGTCCGGAAGATGTCATCATTACAAACCCGGACGAAGGAACGATCTGGGGCCGTGTTGACTCAGTTATCTTCAAAGGAATTCATTATGAAATCACTGTGATCTGCGGCAAAAACGAAGTGGTTATCCAGTCGGTCAACGCGCCGAAAGTCGGTGAATTCGTCGGTCTTCAGGTCGATCCGGATAATATTCATATCATGGCCACCGGAGATTCTACGAATTATTTCATGGCCGACATCCGTCCGGACTTCCGGCTGGAATTCAACGGGAAGCACCTGGATACCAGTGTGACAGCGATCATCTCCGGTTCCAGCCGCCGGGAAGACGGCATGCTGGTCAATTCCCTCGGAGATGCCATCGATCCTGCGCGCACAAAAATCATGATCGGCATCCATCCGAAGGATATTACGATGACTGACCAGATCGAAGAAGGGTTAATCGACGGCTATATCAGCAACCTGGTCTATAAAGGAGACCATTACAGCTATGTGATCCATACAGAAATCGGTCAGGATTTTGTTGTTGATGATGAGTACCTCTGGAATATGAACGATCACGTCGGTCTCATTATGCCTGTTGAGAAAATGACATTCAAGTTGAAATAGGATTGATATTGTACGATGCAGATATTTAAGCTTTCAAGAAAAAGCCTCGGGATTCCTTACGGGATTTTTCTGATTCTGTTTGTTGTGCTTCCCCTTCTGGTGCTGTTCTACTTTGCATTTACAAACGGTCAGGGACATTTTACCCTTGCGAATCTTTCAGACTTCTTTACAGACCCCAATACACTGGGTACGTTGTTCTACAGTTTTGCAGTTGCGCTTGTCACAACAGCACTTTGTCTGCTGCTCGCGTATCCTGCCGCATATTTTCTTGCCACAAGTTCTTTAAAACAAAAGGAAGTGCTTCTCCTTCTGTTCATCATGCCGATGTGGATTAATTTTTCTCTGCGCATCACCGCTCTGAAGGAAATTCTGACTGTGATCGAGGGAAATCTGGCACGCTATCCGTTTGCGAACGCTGTTGTCGGCATGACATATGATTTCCTGCCGTTTATGATTCTTCCAATTTATAACACCATCTCGCGGCTGGATCCTTCTCTGATTGAAGCGGCAAAGGATCTGGGCGCCAATGAAAGGCATGCCTTTCTGAAGGTTACACTGCCGCTCTCCATGCCGGGTGTCATCAGCGGAATCGCAATGGTATTTCTGCCGGCCATGACCAACTATGTTGTTCTGGATATGCTTTATAACAGCACCTATATCATGGGCAGCCTGATCGGCAGTTATTTCTCTGCATATAACTGGCACGGCGGATCAATGATTGCGCTGATTCTGCTTGCAATCATTATTCTCTTTACCATTCTGACCGGTACTGATCAGGATGACCGCGCATCCGGTACAGGAGGTGCATTGCTGTGAAAAAAACAATCAGACCGCTTTTTATTATTCTTGTACTGGTTTTCCTGTACGCACCGATTCTGCTTCTCATTCTGTATAGTTTTACAGATGCTACGACCATCGGAGCGATCCGGGGCTTTTCCCTGCACAACTATGTGACACTCTTCACGACAGAAGAACTGCGGCAAATGATCCTCGGAACGCTCTGGCTCGCCATTGTTTCCGCCATACTTGCTGTGCTTCTTGGTACATTCGGCGCCATCGGTTCGTTCTATTCATCCAAAAAAATTAATATCTTCATGAGTTCCCTGAATCAGGTTCCGGTCATAAATGCAGATGTAGTGACTGGCTTTTCGATCTGTATTCTGCTCGTGGAAGTATTCGGCATTGATAAAAACACCTTTATCCCGCTCGTGGCAGGCCATACCCTGCTGTGTGCACCGTTTGTATATCTTTCTGTCATGCCGAAGCTCAAACAAATGGATCCTTATCTCTACGAGGCTGCGCTGGACCTCGGTGCGACCCCGTTCAAAGCACTTAACAGGATTGTAATTCCGCAGATCTCTTCGGGCATTATTTCCGGATTTGCACTGGCGATCACACTGTCTCTGGACGACTATTTCATCGCCACCTATACAAAGCCGTCTACATTTGATACGATCAGCACTTATGTTGTCAATGCGACAAAGGGTGCCCAGACGACCATCAAAACGGCTCTGTGGGCACTCTGTGCCGTGATTTTTGTCATTGTAGTTCTTGTTGTCACGGTTTCAAATCTGCGAACCATGCGAAACAGCAGGAAAGAGAGGGCTGGTATATGAAACGGATCAAAAAGCTGTCTCTCCTGATCCTGACCGGATTTCTTCTGTTCCATACACTTCCGTATGAAACACCCGGAGCTTCAGAAACCACTGCCGGTTCTAAACCGGCATCATCAGGCGCGCAGACAGATGAAACAACCGGTGCACCCGTCACACTCCGCATCTGCAACTGGGAGGAATATATCGATCTCGGAGACTGGGACGAAGAAGATACCATTGATCTGGAAAGCGGTGATATTATCGGCGAGAATTCCATGATCGATGATTTTGAATCCTGGTATGAAGAAACTTACGGCCGCAAAGTAAATGTAGAGTATTCTACATTCGGAACGAATGAAGATCTTTACAATATGCTGACACTCGGCGATGTTTATGACCTGGTCTGTCCTTCTGAATATATGTTCATGAAGCTGATGACGGAAAACAGCCTTGTTCCGCTCTCGGATGCCTTTTTTGATGAGACGGATGATAATAACTACTATATAAAAGGCGTTTCACCTTATATCAGAAACATATTTGACAATCATACTATCAACAATGAGCGCTGGAGCAGATATGCAGCAGGATACATGTGGGGTGTAACTGGTATTGTATACAACCCGGATGTCCTCACCAGAGAAGAAGCCTCCACCTGGAATGTGCTCGGCAATCCGAAGTTCAAACGCCAGATCACCATCAAAGACAACGTGCGCGACTCTTATTTCGCAGCAGTCGGCGCGCTGAAATCGGATTTACTCACAAATCCGGATTTCACATCCGCTCCGGACTATGTACAGCGCCTTGAGGAAGAAATGAACGATGTAACGCCGGAAACAATCGCGCGTGTGCAGGATTACCTGCAGGATATTAAAGATAATCTGTACTCCTTTGAAACGGATTCCGGAAAAGCTGATATGATCACCGGCAAGGTACTGGCCAATTACCAGTGGTCCGGCGATGCCGTTTACACGATGGATCAGGCAGACGAAGACGACTATACGCTTAATTTTGCTGTTCCGAAAGAGTCCACCAACATCTATTTTGACGGATGGGTCATGCTCAAAGACGGAATTAACGGCAGCGCGGCAAAACAGCACGCCGCTGAGGCATTTATTAATTTCTGCTCACGCCCGGACAATGCAATCCGCAACATGTATTACATCGGTTATACTTCTGTCATCAGCGGCGGCGAAGACGGTAGAATCATGGAATATGCCGACTGGAGTTACGGAGCAGATGAGGACGAAACAGCTGCTGCTGATTACCCGCTTGGGTACTTCTTCTCCGGCGATCCGGATGACGAAGATTATATTCTTACGGTACCGGTCAGCCAGCTCGACCGGCAGCTCAGCGCCCAGTATCCGTCGGAAGAAGCAATTTCCCGCTCCTCCATCATGATCTGTTTTGACCCGGAAAAAAATGAAGCGATCAATCAGATGTGGATCCACGTACGCTGCTATAATATTCACGATGTTCCTGCGTGGGCATGGGTCCTGACCGGTGGTGCAGCAGCTGTGCTGACAGGAATCTGGCTGCATCGGAGAAACCGCAGAAGGCTGTATCTGTAATCTCCTCTTCTTTCAACAATCAATAATATCAGCGACAAAAACCATCTCTTGAATTCTGGTATTCCGGAGATGGTTTTTTTATCTAAATTTACTGCGTTTTTTCTGCTTTTTTCGTGCATAATATACAGAATTTTAATGATCTTTTATGAACTGATGACATAGAATATTGTACACAATTATCATATAATCTAATTATCGCAACACATTTTTGTGAGATATTTCTTTTTGTATGTCTGTTTTGAATTGAAAGGAGGATATTGCATGTACGAAAAACTGTTTCAAAAAGGCCGCATCGGTAATGTTGAGCTGAAAAACCGGCTGGTCATGACACCGATGGGTACTAATCTTGCCGAACTGGACGGAACACCCGGCCCGGCTATGCTCGCGTACTTTGAAGCACGTGCAGCCGGCGGATGCGGTCTGATTATGCCGGAAATCTGCCGTGTCAATGAGGCCACAGGTGCAGGTATGTTCCGGCAGATTTCTGCCACAAGCGACCGCCATATCCCCGGCCTCGCAAAACTCGCACAGACAATCCATAAATATGGTGCAAAAATCTTTATTCAGCTGCACCATCCCGGACGCGAAGGCGTCTCCTCCCTGATCGGCGGTCAGCCCTGTGTTTCCGCTTCTGACCGTGTCTGTCAGGTTTCTCAGCAGGAAACCAGACCTATGACACTGGACGAGATCCATGAGCTCGTCGGCCAGTTCGGCGATGCCGCACTCCGCTGTAAAAAAGCAGGGATCGACGGCGTAGAACTGCACTGTGCACACGGCTATCTGCTGCAGCAGTTCCTCTCTCCGTATACCAACAAGCGTGAAGATGAATATGGCGGCAGTTTTGAAAACCGTATTCGCATCGTTCTGGAAATCATAGAAGATATCCGCAAAAAATGCGGACCGGACTATGTCCTGGGATGCCGTGTTTCTGTTGAAGAGTTTCTTGACAGAATCGGTGTTACAGAGGACTACATTCATATTCAGGACGGTATTAAGATTGTCAAGACCCTGGAAGCTGCAGGTATCGATTTTGTAGATGTCAGCTGCGGCCTCTATGAGACCGGCATTACCAGCGTTGAGCCGATCTCCTTCCCGCAGGGCTGGAGAAAACCGTTTATCAAGGCCGTACGCGATGTCGTTGATATTCCTGTTATTGCTGTCTCCCAGATTCGTGACCCTGCTGTTGCCGAAGCCTTCCTGGACGACGGTGTCGTGGACTTTGTTGCCATGGGCAGAACATGGCTCGCAGATCCTGAGTGGGGCAAAAAAGTACTGGAAGGACGCGAGGATGAATTAAACAAATGCATCTCCTGCCTGCGCTGTTTCGAATCTCTGCTCGGTCTGAATTCACTGGGTCTTCCGTTTGAATGTGCCGTTAATCCGCGCACGTGCAATGAATACCGTTACGGCGATCTTGAACCGGATACCGGCAATCATAAAGCAGTTGTCGTCGGAGGCGGACCGGCAGGCATGTATGCAGCACAGACACTCGCAAAACGCGGCGTCAAAGTGATGCTTCTTGACCGTCAGGATGAGCTTGGCGGCACAGTCAACCTTGCAAAGAAACCGCCCTGCAAGGAGCGCATGCAGTGGACCATCGATTATCTTGCAAATGATCTGAAGAAACTTGGCGCAGAGATCCGGCTCGGATGTGAGGCAACTGCCGATGATATCGCGGCGATGGAACCCGATGCCGTTGTTCTCGCAACCGGTGCTGCTCCGATCTTCCCGTCTTCCATTCCCGGCGTCAACGGAGATAATGTATACACCATAGAACAGGTTCTTACCGGCAAGGTTGATCTCGCAGGGAAATCTGTTGCTATGATCGGTGCAGGTCTCGCCGGCCTTGAAACCGGAGAATTCCTCGGCGAAAAAGGCTGCACCGTTACATTTGTAGATCTCCTGAAACAGGCCGGAACCAATGCATATCGTACCAATGTTGCAGATATCATGTCACGCCTGAACCAGATGAAGATTGACTGGAAGCTCGGAAACGGTCTGAAAGAAATTACGCCGGAAGGCGTCATCATCGAAAATGTTGATACAAAAGAAACCGAAACCATCCGGGCAGAGGCAGTCGTCCTGTCTCTGGGCAATCGTCCGGATCAGAGTCTGAAAGCAGCACTGGAAGAAAAAGGCATTCCGGTAAAACTTGCAGGATCCGCTATCAAAGACGGTATGATCGCTCCGGCCACCCGTTCCGGTTATGAAATCGGTGCATCCCTGTTTAAGGAGGAGGCTCCGAGCTTTGTGATCCCGCAGGCGCAGGTTGACAACTTTGCGAAAATCTCAGACATGCGCGGACAGGAAGGCATTTACCTTGCATATCTGACCCAGCCTGAAGCAATTGCAAAGATTCTTCCGCCGCCGCTGAAACCGTTCTCCATCCCGGTTGTTACGCTTTCTGTCTGCCACATCAAAGATCCTACTTTTGCAGACAACTACTATGAGACCATCCTCGGCGTTTACTGCACCTACAATGGACAGCTCGGCATGTATCCGATCAGTCTTCTGCTCGGCGGACAGGGTGCAGAAATGGCAACTCAGCTCGGCCGCGACAACTCGGCGATCCCGAAAAAACTGGACGCAGAATTTGTAATCCGGAAAGGTAATGACGGAAAAGTCTCCGTCGGCGTTGTGCGCCGCGGTGCCCGGATTGTCAATGTAGAAATGCAGCTCGGCTCCTATAACCACCCGTTAACCCACGTTCTCTATCAGGCACCGGCTGCAGGCAAAAAGACTGCCGGAAGCGGATACTATTTCCATTTTGACAGACTGCCGGACGAAAACGGCAAGTGGCGCTTTACCAACACCGGCCTGATCCGAAACATTGTCAACTATACTTATGATTCCTGGACACCAGGATATGTAACAAAACTGGAGCTGAATTCCAGTCTGGATGATCCGTGGGGCTGCCTCCCCATTAACACAATTGTCGGCGGCGCATATGCTGAAAACAACCTGCTGATCACGGCACTCGAGTATCTCGAGGATGTAGATCCGGACGTTCTGATGCCGATGATTCTGCCGGCATGGTATGACAGAACTACATTTATGGAAACCGGAAGAAAGTGATTTCATAAGGAGGAATACATTTCATGAAGGATTTCAAAGGAAAAGTTGCTTTGATTACCGGTGCCGCATACGGCTTTGGCAAAGAATTTGTAAAACAGGCCGCACAGCGTCAGATGAAAATTGCCGCAGTCGATATCATCGGTGACGAACTGGAAAAAGTAATTCCGCTCGCGCAGGAACTTGGCGCAGAAGAAATTATCACCATTCAGGCTGATGTGGGCATCTATGAGGAAACAGAAAAAGTCGTTGCCGCTGTCATGGAAAAATTCGGAGCGATTGATCTGCTGATGAATAATGCAGGTGTGGCTGTCCCCGGCAATGGAATCAATCTGCCGCTTCGTGACTGGGAATGGATCGTGCAGACGAATTTCATGTCGCATATCTATTTCATGCGGCAGGTTATTCCGATTATGATCAAACAGGACCGTCACTGCAATATCATGAACACCTGCTCCATTGCAGGCATCATTAATTTTACCGGCATGGCACCGTATTTCTCAACCAAACACGCAGCCGTTGCTTTAAGCGAATGTGTCAACTATGAGCTGCAGGCACTCGGCGCTGATATTGCAATGGGCGTCTTCTGTCCGGGCTATGTTCAGACACATCTGGATCACAGCGAAGAATACCGTCCGGAGCGCTTTAAAGATGAATCAGATCCATATTATCAGAGCGAGGAATTCGCGAAAGGACAGGCGTCCGCAAAATATGTCATTGAAACCGGTCTTCCACTGGAAGGATTTGGCGAAACCGTCTTTAAGGCAATTGAAGAAGATCAGTTCTATGTACTGACACATCCGCAGTACGACGGATTCCTTCAGCTTCAGACCGGAGAAAAGCTGAAACGCAGCAACCCGAATCTGGCACAGCTGATTGAAGCAATCAAAGGCGGAAAGTAAACCTGAAGCAGGGAATCCCTGCTGAAAGCTGTACAGTAAAATCCCCTGGCCGCAATCCGTATTGTGGTCAGGGGATTCTCTGATTGTATCATTTCATCGACTGATATTCTGCTTTTTCAAAATCCATTGTTTCCAGCATCATATGATAGTCTTCCACATATTCGCTCTCTTCCGCTTCATCGATCTCTCCAATCACCTGCAGACTGAAAGCGAACAGACCTTCCTTTGTGTAAAACGCCGAATTGTATCCGTGATCCGTCTTAAAATCAGAAAAGTATGTGATATAAGGCGTTCCGTTCTCAAATTTCAGCCTCTGCAGGTCCTGATCATTTTCACCTACAAAAACCTCAAGCGACCGGTAAATCCCATCGTCTGTATCATCATTGACAATTGCGTCTTTCCCAAAACGGCCAAACGCAAAGAAAACATTCTCATTCGGTGTCTGAATTCTGCAGAGTTCTTCGTTTTCAGTCACCTCAATCTCCCATACCGGGTCCGCGAGATAATGAATTCCGCAGTACTCCTGCTCTTCAAAGTCTTCCTTCACTGTCTTTCCCGCTGATTTCGTCTCTTCAGGCGCTGCTTTTGAATCTTCCGCAGAACCTTCTTCTGAAGATGCTGCGGAACCTTCTTCTGAAGATGCTGCAGAACCTGCCGCTGCAGAAGACGCTGAAGCCGGTGATGCTGCTGTCCCGGCACTTCCGCAGCCGGCCATCAGCATGCCGCAAAGTGCGATTACCATGATTCTTTTCATTGCTTTCTCCAATCCCTTCCTACTTCTCCGGCAGTACTGCCAGTGTTCGTATCATCTGTTCCAGTTCTTCCAGTGTCTCGACCATATTAATTCTGCGCCGGAAATCAGCGGAATTGCGCATTCCCTTCGTGTACCAGGCGACATGCCCCCGCATTTCCCGCACGGCGATATATTCTTTTTTCAGTTCCGTTTCCATACGCGCGTGCCGCAGCATCGTCTCGCAGATCTCTGCTGCAGACGGTCGTTCCGGAACCGGTTGTCCGGCAATCCCGGCATTGATTTCCCGAAAGATCCACGGGTTGCCCCGCGCCGCCCGGGCAACCATAACAGCATCGCACCCTGTCTCCCGCATCATGCGGACAGCCGCTTCCGGCCCGTCGACATCGCCGTTTCCGATTACCGGAACGGAAACCGTTTCTTTTACCTCCCGTATCACTTCCCAGTCCGCCCTGCCGGAATAATACTGTTCCCGTGTTCTGGCATGTACCGCAATCGCAGCCGCCCCGGCATCCTCCAGTCTTTTTGCCAGTTCAGGCGCATTAAGATGCGCTTCATCAAACCCTTTCCGGATCTTAACCGTTACGGGCTTACGGACATGACGTACGAGTTCACGAACAATCTCAGCTGCGAGCTGCGGATTTTTCATCAGCGCTGAGCCTTCTTTGTTATTCACAACCTTCGGAACCGGACACCCCATATTCAGATCAAACAAATCGAAGCTTTCATCCTCAATCATTTCGGCCGCCGCGGCCACAACATCCGGCTCACTTCCGAACAGCTGCACGGCCAGAGGATGTTCGGCAGGATCTGAAGCCAGCAGTTTTCCTGTGTTCCGATTATGATAAGTGATCGCTTTCGCGCTCACCATTTCAGTATATAAAAGACCTGCTCCCTGTTCTTTGCATAACAGACGAAACGGCAGGTCTGTGACACCTGCCATCGGTCCGAGCGCGATTCGATTCGGGATCCTGACAGATCCGATGTAAAAACCGCTCATCTGTATCCTCCTGATTCGCACAAAACAATGCTGTTCCGTCTCATCCGAACATCTGATAAAACAATTCGAGCGATTCAAACAGTTCCCGTTTCTCTTCCTGCATTTGTTTGATTTTCAATCCGGCACCGATCTCATCGTACATTACATCATCCGGATCCGCCTCTGTCTGAAGGCAGAGGCTTCCATCCTCCCGATATGCAACAATCAGGATACCTCCCACTTCTTCCGTAAACATGACACACATGATTTGCAGCTCTTCCTGCACCTGCTGCGGAAGAATTGCGAAATCTTCATTGAAATAGTACTGCTGAATATAGTGGTTCGCAGCACATAAAACGGTCTGGTTCTCCATTGTTATCTCCCAAAATCTCAGATGTATCCATAGATTCCGCGCACCGAAACCTCGCCGGAATACACCTTTACATCTTCTCCTGTGTCTTCCCGGCATACGATCAGTTCACCGGTATCGCTGATTCCTTTTGCAGTCCCCCTGAACGGATTCCTGGAATCCAGAACCTGTACCGCCCTTCCGCGGTTTACAAGGATTTCCTCATATGCAGATTTCAGCTTCCGCAGGTCACCCGTTTCACAGAATGTCTGATAGCGGTTCCAGAACTGACAGATCACTGCCGCTGCAACCGCTTCCCGGTCTTCTTCTTTTCCACTGATCATCCGCATGGAGGCAGCCACACCCCTCAGTTCTTCCGGAAATGCTTCCATGTTGATATTCAGACCGATTCCGATAATCACATTCCCGGTCTGCGCGTCATATTCTGTAAGAATACCGCACAGCTTTCTGCCGTCGTAAACGACATCATTGGGCCACTTGATTCCGGCATCAATCCCAGACGTCTCCCGGATTCCGTCAGCCGCGGCCATTCCCATGACAAGCGTGAGCATCGCCAGTTTGTCAGGGGTGAGGTCAGGATGAATACAGATACTCATAGAAACCGACGTGCCCCGGGGGGATTCCCACATATGGCCGCGCCTTCCCTTGCCGGCTGTCTGGTGATCCGCCAGATAAACGATACCGCTCTCTGTATCATCCATTTTCTCCCGCTTTGCCCATTCATTTGTGGAGTCTGTCTCTTCCTGATAACAGACCCGCAGCGGACATGCGTTCAGATGCAGCAGTTTTTCGATCTTTTCAGCTTTCAGCCACACCATGACATTCGCCCTCTCATTGCGCGATCCCGGAATCCCGGTTACTCCCTGAACTTTTTCAGCACACCTTTACAAAATGCATCTGCAAGATCACACACTTCCGGAATCCAATACTCCGGCCCTCCGTGATCCGCACCGCCCAGAAGATGCAGTTCTGCCTCTTTTCCGCAGGCGCGTAGTTTTTCATACAATTCCACGCTCTGACGTGTATTAACCACTCTGTCCTTTGTCCCATGAAGAATAAAGAACGGCGGAAGTTCAAGTTCCGGTGTCAGGTAAGTGACCGCTGAAGCTCTTTCTTCGAGCCCTTCCCGTTCTGAATCAGCGATCTGAGACAGGAACATGGTATCCATACTGCCAGGTTCCCCGCGATCCGTCATGGTCGGAAACCCGTCCGGCATCATCAGTGAAACACATCCGTAATAATCAAGAACGCCCAGCACGCCGGCAGATATCCCGGGGAAGAGATTTCTGTCAAAGAACACACGAAGCTCCTGCACCGGAAACCCTGTTTCCGTGCAGTCATCCGGACCGGGGATTGCAGCCATGACCGCAGTATGCCCGCCCGAAGAAGAACCGGCCAGAAAAATCTCGTCGGGAATCACCCGAAGTTTTTCTGCATTTTTGCGCATAAAACGTACGGCATTACGGGCATCCTGAATCTGTGCGGGAAATCCCGCCTGTCCGGAATGCCGGTACTGCACAATTCCGATTACATACCCCCGTTCTGCAAGATTTGCAATTCTTCCCACATTATGATAGCAGTCCTGTTCCATCCATCCGCTGCCCTGTACATAGACAATACCGGGATACCTTTTTTCCGGCTCATTTCTCGTCAGCGGGATCAGAAGCTGCATATGGAGCGAAATACCGTCAATAACAGCATATTCAATATCCGGAACATAAAACGTTCCCGGCTCATCGCCGGTCACTTCGATCCGGTCCGCGCCCGGCGGAATCTCATTATATTCCGGAAAATCCTCGTATGTCCAGTCCCGTACTTCCATACTCTGTTTCTCCATTACAAATCCCGGTTCACATCTCAAATGCCCCGAGCGTCGCCGCCATCACAGCCTTAATCGTATGCATACGGTTCTCGGCTTCTTCAAAGACACGGGACTGTGCGGATTCAAATACTTCGTCTGTAACTTCCATATCATTAATGCCAAACCGCTCACTCATCTCTTTCCCGATTTCAGTATCCAGATCATGGAAGGCCGGCAGACAATGCAGGAAAATTGCATTCTCACCTGCATTTTTCATGACTGCAGCCGTTACTTTGTACGGCGACAGTTCACGGATCCGCTCTTCCCAGACTTCGTCAGGCTCTCCCATGGATACCCACACATCCGTGTAAATAACATCTTTGTCTTTTGTGCCAGCCTCGACATCTTCTGTCAGCGTGATGGTTCCGCCGCTTTCAGCCGCGTATTGTTCACACTGCGCAACCAGTTCTGCGTCCGGAAAGTATTTTTCGGGCGCACAGGCCGTGAAATGCATCCCCATCTTGGCACATGCGATCATTAATGAGTTGCCCATATTATATCTGGCATCTCCCATATAAGTCAGCCGGATACCCTCAAGATGACCGAACTGCTCCCGGATTGTCAGCAGGTCCGCAAGCATCTGTGTCGGATGATATTCATTTGTAAGACCATTCCAGACCGGGACGCCCGCATATTCTGCCAGGGTTTCGACGATTTCCTGTCCGAAACCGCGGTACTCTATGCCGTCAAACATACCGCCCAGAACACGCGCAGTATCTTTAATGCTTTCTTTTTTCCCGATCTGAGAACTCTTTGGATCAAGATATGTTGATCCCATTCCGAGATCATGCGCCGCAACTTCAAAAGAACACCGCGTCCTTGTACTGGTCTTCTCAAAAATAAGCGCGACGTTTTTTCCGCGCAGCACATCAACCGGAATCCCCTGTTTTTTCAGTTTCTTAAGGTGCTCCGCAAGATCAATAAAATATAAGATCTCTTCCCGGGTAAAATCTTTCAGTGTCAGAAAGTGTCTGCCTTTCAGCTGCATTTGCATTTCCTCCTGCTCTTTCTTTATTCTCAAATCGTTCTCTGCCGGTGTGCCTCGTACATCATCACAGATGCGGCAACTGCGGCATTGAGAGACTCTACGGATCCCTCCATGGGAATCCGGATGCGGTACGCTGCCTGCTCCGTGAGTTCCCGGCTCAGACCGTTCCCCTCGTTTCCAATCAGAAACACAGTTCCCCCTGTGTAATCAGGACTGGTATAGGGCACGCTGCCGGATAGATGTGAAGCATAGCTGGTTACATGGTTTTCCTTCAGATACGCAATGACTCCGGTCAGATCATGCGTGCGGATCACCGGAACCCGGAATATGGATCCCATAGTGGCCCGGATCACTTTTGGAGAAAAGATATCCGCTGTTTCGCTTCCGATGACAATTCCGGTAACACCGGCGCCCTCTGCCGTGCGTATGATTGTCCCGACGTTTCCGGGATCCTGCAGGTTTTCCAGTATGAGAATCAGCGGTGCTCCTTTTTTTCCAAGCAGATCCCTGTTTTTCCACTGCGGCATTCCTGCGACCGTCAGTATTCCCTGCGGCGTTCTGGTATCGCACATCTTCCGGAAAACAGAATCCGATACAAGCTGTACACCATTCTGTGCAGAAATATCCGGGTGTTCTTCCGCAAATGCCGCAGAGACAAAAACAGCACGGCGCAGAGACACCGGTGTCTCACAGAACAGCTTATAGCCTTCTGCAATAAAACATCCTGCATCTCTGCGCGCCTTTGTTTTTGTATTCAGCTGTATAACCTGTTTGATTTTTTCATTGCTGCTGCTTGTAATCATATTTATATTTTTGAATAATTATAGGACAGCGCTCTGGAAATCTCATACTCATACGGGTCCAGATCTTTCTGCATGGAAAGCGCTTCGTGGATATCGTAGTCCACCAGTTCTCCCTTTTTCCATGCAACGACACGCTGACTCTTTCCCTCAATCAGCAGATCTACCGCGCGTGCGCCCATCATCGTTGCCATCATACGGTCTCTGCCTGTCGGTCTTCCGCCGCGCTGCATATGGCCGAGGATTGTTGCCCTTGTTCCGATACCGGTCGCTGCCTCGATTCGCCGCGCCATAGAAGTTGAGTGGCCGATTCCTTCTGCATTGATAATGATATGATGCTTTTTCCCTTTTCTCCGGGTACTGATCACGTTATTGATCACCTGCTGCTCATCATAGTCATACTTTTCCGGAAGCAGAATGTTTTCCGAACCGGATCCGATGCCGGCCCAGAGTGCAATATAACCTGCATTTCTTCCCATTACTTCAATAATACTGACCCGCTCGTGGGAAGCTGACGTATCACGCACTTTATCAATTGCCTCAATGGCGGTATTGACAGCCGTGTCAAACCCGATTGTATATTCGGTACAGGCAATATCCAGATCAATCGTGCCCGGAACGCCTACAACATTGATTCCCCGCTCAGCCAGTTTCTGTGCACCTGCAAATGAACCGTCGCCGCCAATGACAACCAGTCCCTCAATTCCAAACTTACGGCACATTTCGACAGCCTTCTCCTGTCCGGCATCCGTTCGCATGTCTGCGCTGCGCGCAGTATACAGAATCGTTCCGCCGCGGCCAATGATATCAGAGACGTCCTTTGCTTCCAGTTCGCGGATTTCTCCGTTTATCAGGCCTTCATATCCGCGATACACACCCATCGTACGCAGCCCTCTGCCGCGTCCGCGTCTTACAACCGCCCGGATTGCAGCATTCATTCCGGGTGCATCGCCGCCGCTCGTCAAAACACCGATTGTTTTTATCTTATGATCTGCCATATGCTGTTCCTTCTTTCATGCAGCATTTAATAAACTCACGTCATCAGTATATCAATCTTTTTATGATTTGTCATTGAAAAACGCAAAAAGCAGTACTGCAATCAGTACTGCTCCTGCTGTTGTTCCTTTGTCCGGAAATGCCGTTATCATGCATCTGGCTTTTCTGTTGTCCCGTTTTTCACGTGTGTCAGATAATTCCAGAATGCCTGTGTCGCCTCTTCGTCAGAATCTGATACAATATCATCCAGTTTCGCGAAATCAACCACCAGATACCGCGGAACATTATTTTTGAAAATAATCGCGCTTCCGTGCTGCTCAACCATTCTGGATACTCTTGAAAAATTCTGATTAGCCTCGGTCATTGACACAACCGTCTTCGTATCAATGTTCATGCCTGATCTCCTCTCAACACTTAAGCCCCAACCAAGCACTACTGTACCATCTGAGAAACATCAAGACAATATGTGACCTGATGTGTGACCATCTTTTTTTATAATTATCGAATGGTTTTGTGGGTCAATTTTACATTAAAATCCCCAAAAATTTCTCTCATCTTTGACGTCATATCCTCTGAGACCCGGATATGGACTGCGGCTTTCTTCATCTGTTTCTCTTCCCGCAGAAAAACAACAACTTCATCCCTGCCTTCCTCGCGAAACTCCTGAATCAGTTCTCCCAGCATGTGCTGCTGTTTTTCATACATACTCCTGTCTGCAAACTGAATCCACAGCTGTCCCGGAACCTCTTCGAAGGGGATCACTCTTTCCAGAATCACTTTGGAGGCTCTGTCATCCTCTGCCGAAACGCGTCCGGCGATAAACACGCGTGCATCTTCTTCCAGCTTTGCACTGCTTTGTTCATAATTTCGCGGAAAAACAACGATCTCAACCGTTCCGTATAAATCTTCCAGCGTCAGAAAGGCCATGATTTTATTATCTCTGGTATATTTAATAGTCCGCTCTGTAATCATTCCCCCGACAATAACACGCGCTCCGTCCTGAACAGAAGACCGCCCCGTCTCCTCATCCAGCTGAAAATCGCGGGACGACGCCGTGATATTCTTTTTCCACAGACCTTCATAACGCGTGAGCGGATGTCCGCTGATATAGATGCCGGTCACCTCACGCTCAAACATCAGTTTTTCCTCGTCCGGGAACTCCCCGACATCAGGAAGCTGTATTTCAAGTGCTTTCCTGTTTTCTTCCGGAAGCAGATCAAAGAGGCTCATCTGTCCTGTAAGATTGCTTGCCTTCTCTCTGCCGGACTGATCCAGGACCATTGTGTAAACCTGCATCAGCTGCTTGCGGGTCGCTCCGAAACAGTCAAATGCCCCTGCTTTTATAAAGTTTTCCAGGGTTCTCTTATTTACTTCCTTTGCAGAAAGCCGGTCACAGAAATTCCGCAGACTCTGGAACGGACCGTTCTGCATCCGCTCTGCGGTGATTGCCTCCATGACCGGACGGCCGATTCCCTTGACAGCAGTCAGCCCGTAACGGATTTTTCCGTCTTCTACCGAGAAGCTGCCGCTGCTGCAGTTAATGTCAGGCGGAAGTATATCAATGTTCAGCTGCCTGCAATGCAGAATGTATTCCGCACATTTTCCCGGATTATCAATAACGGAAGTCATCAGCGCCGCCATAAATTCAACAGGATAATAATATTTCAGCCAGGCAGTCTGATAAGAAACAATTGCATAGGCTGCGGCATGACTCTTATTAAACGCATATTTCGCGAAATCGATCATCTCGTCATAAATATGATTGGCCGTCTCTTCTGCGATTCCGTTCCGCACACATCCGGGTACACCCTGTGCCTGATTTCCGTATACAAAATTCTGGCGCTCTTCTTCCATGACCTTTCCTTTTTTCTTAGACATGGCACGCCGCAGGACATCACTGCGTCCGTATGTATAACCCGCCAGTTCCCGGACGATCTGCATAACCTGTTCCTGATAAACGATACAGCCGTAAGTCGGCTCGAGAATCGGTTTCAGCTGAGGCGTTTCATAGCGCACCTGGTCCGGATTCTTTTTGCCGCGGATATACTGCGGAATAAAATCCATCGGGCCCGGCCTGTACAGCGCCACCCCGGCAATGATATCTTCGAGCGTTGTGGGCTTCAGCTCTTTCATAAAGCTCTTCATGCCGGCAGATTCCAGCTGAAAGACACCTTCGCATTTTCCGGCACCAATCATCTGCATCACTTTCGGGTCATTGTAATCAATTGTTTCCAGATCAATGGAATGTCCCGCAGACCGTTCTGCCATATGCTGTGCATTCTGGATCACAGTAAGTGTACGAAGGCCCAGAAAATCCATTTTCAGAAGACCAAGCTCTTCCAGCGTCGTCATCGTATACTGTGTCGTAATTGTTCCATCGGCCGCTCTCGAAAGCGGAACAAATTCGTCAACCGGACGGGAGGCAATTACAACGCCGGCTGCATGCATGGATGTATGCCGCGGAAGCCCTTCCAGACGCTTTGCCATGTCGATCAGATGATGAACATCCTCATCTCCGTCATATAGATTTCTGAGTTCAGGATTCATGGTAAGCGCTTTGTCTATTGTAATATTCAGTTCATTCGGAATCATCTTTGCGATTGTATCACACCGTGCATACGGCAGATCCAGCACACGGCCGACGTCCCGGATAACACCCCGTGCCGCCAGCGTGCCGAACGTGACAATCTGTACGACACGGTCCGCCCCGTATTTCTGTACGACATAGTCAATTACTTCACCGCGCCGCTCGAAACAGAAATCCACGTCGATATCGGGCATGGAGACACGTTCCGGATTCAGGAACCGCTCAAACAGAAGACTGTATTTCAACGGATCCAGTTCTGTAATCCCGAGTGTATAGGATACAATGCTGCCGGCCGCGCTTCCTCGTCCGGGACCCACTATGATCCCATGTTCTTTTGCAAAATGAATATAATCCCACACAATCAGGAAATAATCCACAAATCCCATCGTACGGATTGTATCCAGCTCAAACTGAAGCCGTGCCTCGATTTCTTCGGTAACCGGATGATATTTTGCCTCCAGACCTCTGCGGCACAATTCTTCCAGATATGTGTAGGAGGAATAGCCTTCCGGCACATCAAATCTGGGAAGCTTCAGGTTATGAAATTCAATCTCCACATGACAGCGGTCTGCTATTTTCTGCGTGTTTTCCAGTGCCTGCGGTACATACGGAAACAGCATCCGCATCTCTTCTTCTGATTTGACGTAGTACTGCCCTCCCTCATACCGAAGACGATTTTCATCCGAAAGTTTTTTTCCGGTCTGCAGGCAGAGAAGAATATCATGTGCGTCCGCATCGGATGCATATGTATAATGACAGTCATTTGTCACAACCAGTTCAATTCCGGTTTCCTCAGAAAGCCGCAGCATCTGCTGATTCACCAGCTGCTGTTCAGCAATTCCGTGATCCTGCATTTCCAGAAAGAAATTACCTTCCCCGAAAATATCTCTGTAATGCAGCGCTGCCTTTTTTGCCTCATCATACAGCTGCATAGCCAGATACCGTGATACCTCACCTGCGAGACAGGCAGAAAGCGCAATGACGCCTTCATGGTATTTCTCCAGCGTCTCGTAATCCACACGCGGCTTATAGTAGAAACCGTCCACAAATCCTCTGGAAACGATTTTGGTGAGATTCTCATATCCCTGATTGTTTTCCGCAAGAAGGACCAGATGATAATACCGCTCAGCATCCGCGCGCAGTTCCTTGTCGAAGCGGGAGCCCGGCGCAACATATACCTCACACCCGAGGATCGGATTGATTCCTGCATCTCTGGCCGCCTTGTAGAAATCTATACAGCCGTACATTACACCGTGATCCGTGATCGCCGCACTGTTCATCCCCAGTTCCTTCACGCGTGCAACATACTCTTTAATTTTGTTGGAGCCATCCAGAAGGCTGTACTCTGTATGAACATGGAGATGTGTGAAACTCATGTATATTTCCTCCTTCCGAATCAGGACTTGCAGGGAGCACACCTGTTTTAATGTGCTGTCAGTTTCCCGTCTTTCTTCGCAACCAGTTTCTCTTTGAGAAGATGTCCGACCGCCCGTTTAAACGCAGCCTTGGACATCCCGAACACTTCATTGATCTGTTCCGGTGATGCCTTATCGTCAAACGGCAGTACGCCGCCCCTGTCCCGGATTGCATCCAGAATTACTTCAGCGTCATCTCCGATCTGCAGATATGCTTTTTGTCTCGGGGAGAGGCAGAGTCGTCCGTCCTCACGCACTTCTGTGACTCTGAGTTTCAGTATTTCTCCGGGCCGGTATTTCCCCTGTGCATCTTTTTTAGGAATCAGAGCGGAATATTTGTCATCAACCGCAACGAAAACGCCGAAATTCCGGCTGATTTCATAAACACGGCCCGTAACCATATCACCCATCTGATATGGTGCGCGGGATTTGAGATACGGATAGACATTCATGGTTGCAGCCAGTCTGCCGCTCTTATCAATGTACAGTGCCGCCAGAACCTGATCACCTGCACGCAATGTCCCACGCTGTTCGCGATAAGGAAGAAAAAGATCACGTTCCAGGCCCCAGTCCAGAAAAGCGCCGATCCGTGTTACATCCTTTACAGTCAGAAGCTTCGTTTCATGCAGACTGATGAACGGTTCTGCTGTTGTCGCAATCAGACGGTCATCTGAATCTCTGTATAAAAACACCGAAAGCTCATCCCCTGTTTTTGCATGATCAGGAACCTGCTTCTGCGGAAGCAAAACCTGTTCCCCGCGGTCTGCATTATCCGATTCAGCGAGATATACGCCGAATTTGAGCTGTTTGATGATCTTCAGGTTCTGTCGTTTCCCCAGTTCTAGACTCATTCGTTTTATTCCTTTCTTCAATGATATAAAGCCCGTCGAATCTGTATAAGCTTCGTGCTGCTGCGCTGTCACCAGCTCCCGCAGCACGGCAGGTATTCGGACTAATGTCTGCTCCTGCAGACACGTCCTCATACCTGTTGCCTCGTCCGACATACAGATTTCTGCATACGCTTCAGGCGCGCAGAAATCTGTACGCCTGACGAGAGCTTATACCGTAAATTCCCCTATAAAGTATGGTTCGCCTTTGCTGTTCCGCAGCTCTACAGCACAGCCGTTTTCCATTGTATGCACAACCGGCGTGATCGTTTCTCCCAGATATGCCTGTTTCCGATACTCTGCCCGCACTGCGCCGGGCATAAAACTGCGCGGCAGATAGTTTTTTGCCAGAAGAATATATTGTCCGCTGTTTACATGGCCATTTGTATCCAGATTGCTTTCATGAACGATGAAAGGTTCCATCTGTTCTCCCTGATCACGCAGACGGATTTTACGTTTTCCAAATTCCTCCGGCAATGCGAGGTCCGCTTCGATTCCGTATGCTTCTGCCTGTTCCTTTACATTGAGCGGTTTGTTCGCCTCCATATCCATGTATACCCAGTCTGATTTTCCGGAGGCAAGCAGTTCTCCTTTCTCTGTCTCCACCAGAAAATCACGATATCCGAGGAACCCGCGAAAAGCTGTTGCCCAGGTAGAAACACGAATCTTTGTATTAAATTTCGGGTACCGGAGAATTTTCATTCGAAAAGACGCCAGCACCCAGGTCATTTTATGTTCCGCAATCCAGTCAAGTCCGACCCCCACTTCTTCTCCGTGGAACGTCGCGCAGTCCATCAGATAATTGATCAGAGAAGGGAGTGCGAGATATCCTTTATCATCCACTTCGCTGAATCTGATTCTGCTTTCAAATGTATATTTCATGGCATCTCCTTCTCTTTTTCCGGCCGCGGGAGAGATCTCCTCTCATGCTCAGGTGGAATTCGCATGAGAGGAGATCTCTCCCACGGCCTGGAATTTACAAAAAAAGAATCGTTCTCTCAGGTCTGAAAAAAATCAACCTGAAGGGATTTATCTTCTGTGTTATTATTCATGGATAAAAAGACTGCTGCCGGCGTCTCTTCAGCAGCTTCGCCCCGCAGCAGTCAGATCTTTTAATCAGATAGAATTATTTGCAGTAATACAACTGAAAATACGCACTGACATGACGCAAGTATATCATCTGTCACTAAAAAAAACAATTTATTTCACAAAATGCTTGCATTTTAAAATAACATCATTTATAATCATCAATGTTGTACAGATAAAGGGCTATCGCCAAATGGTAAGGCAACGGACTCTGACTCCGTCATTTCAAGGTTCGAATCCTTGTAGCCCTGCTGAAAACCCGCTTTGCATTTGCAGAGCGGGTTTTTTGTTTATCGCTGCAGGAAAACAGGAAGAGCGGGCTGCCGTTTTCGGCATCCCGCTCTTCCTGTTTTCCTGCACTTCTATTACCTTTATTTAATTCAGTCACTTCATTTCTTCGACATCTGTTTTGACTGTCCGTTTCAGCAGCCACAGAACGAATATGAGAAGCGCCGCGCCGACAATCAGAGAGATCACCGCGCTGTGCGACAGACCTGCTACTAC
This sequence comes from Lachnospiraceae bacterium FE2018, assembly GCA_000702845.1. Taxonomy (GTDB): domain Bacteria; phylum Bacillota; class Clostridia; order Lachnospirales; family Lachnospiraceae; genus CADBRN01. The sequence goes on along the minus strand of JNKK01000022.1, from coordinate 17,524 downwards.
ATAGGTCACACAGGAAATCCCCGCAACTGTCAGTGCGTACGGAAGCTGTGTACTGACATGATTCAGGTGGTTGCACTGTGCACCGGCCGAGGCCATGATTGTAGTATCTGAAATCGGTGAGCAGTGATCTCCGCAGACCGCGCCTGCCATACATGCTGAAATCGCAATGATCATCATATCCGGCTGATTTGTAAAAGCAGCTACTACGATCGGAATCAGTATTCCGAAGGTTCCCCAGGAAGTTCCGGTTGCAAATGCCAGGAAACACCCCACCAGGAAAATCATTGCCGGAAGAAGACTCAGGATCAGGCTTCCGCCTGACTCAGATGCGTGCTCAACAAGTGCCGCAACATAATCACGGGCACCAAGACTGCTGGTGACACCATTCAGTGTCCATGCAAGTGTCAGGATCAGCATTGCCGGCACCATGGATTTGAATCCTTCCGGAAGACATTCCATACACTCATTAAAACTCATCACACGGCGCACAAGGTACAGCACGATTGTAATAACAAATGCAAAGAAAGAGCCGAGTACCAGTCCGACGGACGCGTCACTGTTGGCAAATGCCTCAACAAATCCGGTTCCCTCAAAGAAACCGCCGGTATAAATCATACCGATGATGCAGCATACGATCAATGAAATAATCGGGATCAAAAGATCGACAACTGTTCCCTTTTTATCTGCATCGCCTGTTTCGTTGTTTGCATTTTCATAGGGACGGTCCGGCGTTGTATAAAGATCTCCTTTCAGAGCATTTCTCTCATGAACTGCCATCGGGCCGTAATCCGCCTTCATGACTGTCAGCATTACCATCATCAGGATCGTAAACAACGCATAAAAATTATACGGAATCGCACGGATAAATACGGAGAAACCGTTCATTCCCTCAACAGAACTGGAGACTGCTGCCGCCCAGGAAGAAACCGGTGCGATGATACAGACCGGCGCAGCAGTCGCATCGATCAGATATGCCAGCTTTGCGCGGGATACCTGATGCCTGTCTGTAACCGGACGCATAACGCTGCCGACTGTCAGGCAGTTGAAATAGTCATCGATGAAAATCAGACAGCCCAGAACAACTGTCGCAAGCTGTGCGCCTATACGTGACTTGATCCGCGTTGACGCCCAGCGTCCAAATGCGGCAGATCCGCCTGCCTTATTCATCAGAGATACCATAACGCCGAGAATTACCAGGAAAACCAGAATACCGACGTTGTAGGAATCTGCCAGTGATGTAATAATACCATCCTGCCAGATGTGTGTAACTGTTCCCTCAAAATCAAATCCGGAATAAAACAGAGATCCTGCCAGAATTCCGATAAACAGTGAACTGTAAACTTCTTTTGTAACCAGTGCCAGCACAATTGCGATCAGCGGCGGAACCAGCGCCCAGAACGTCTGCTGTACTGTATCTGCATTTGTCGTCGCTGCAGCCACAACCAGAACTGCAATCACGACGATTGCGGCGAGAATCACCGGTACACTACTTTTTTTCTTTGTTTCCATTTTTCCCTCATTTTACTATTTCTAAAAATCAATCTGTTAACCTGTTATAAGTCCGCGATATTAATATGTCTTACGCTTCAAATTTCACAGCGGTTCCGTAAGCGAGTACTTCCGCTGCGCCCTGCATAATTGCTGCAGATGAGAAACGAACATTAATAACTGCATCCGCACCGAGTGCCTCTGCCTGTTCGATCATCCGGTTCAAAGCAATCGCGCGTGCCTCCGCAAGCATTTCGCTGTATGCTTTCAGCTCTCCGCCGACCAGGGTTTTGAAGCTGGCAGTCAGATCCTTACCGATGTTTTTTGAATGTACAGTACTTCCCTGAACAATTCCGATCGTTGAAAGGGTTTTTCCCGAAATAAAATTAGTATTAACAACCTGCATAATGATCCTCCTTCGTTATGTAATAAACTAAAAATCTTTTAATTTGCAGATTCTTTATTTAATGGCGGCATCAGGCCGGCACAAATAACTGTACTCTGGGTCTGTTTTACTTTACGGATGAAAGTGCCTGTGCAAGGTCTTCGATGATATCATCCACATGTTCAATACCGACAGACAGACGGATCAGATCCGGTGATACACCGCTGGCCAGAAGCTCCTCGTCACTGAGCTGCCTGTGCGTCGAAGATGCAGGATGAAGCACGCAGGTATGTGCGTCAGCAACATGTGTCGCAATCATACCGATTTTCAGATGTTTCATAAATGTCTCAGCTGCTGTACGTCCGCCTTTGACACCGAAAGAAATAACACCGCATGTTCCGTCCGGCATGTACTTCTGTGCACGCTCATAGTATTTGTTATCCGGAAGTCCGGGATAATTGACCCATTCCACCGCGTCATTTCCCTGCAGATATTCCGCAACCTTCTGCGCATTGCTGCAGTGCCGTTCCATACGTACGGCAAGTGACTCCAGACCGAGATTCAGGTAGAAGGCATTCTGCGGCGCCTGGATCGAACCGAAATCGCGCATCAGCTGTGCAGTTGCCTTCGTAATATAAGCGCCTTCCAGCCCGAACTGATCCACGTAGGTAATTCCGTGATAAGATTCATCCGGTGTTGTCAGGCCTGGATATTTGTCAGCATATGCACGCCAGTCAAATTTGCCGGAATCAACAATGCAGCCGCCGACCGCTGTATCATGACCATCCATATATTTCGTCGTAGAATGAACAACGATGTCCGCACCCCACTCAAATGGCCGGCAGTTGATCGGTGTTGCGAATGTGTTATCAATGATCAGCGGAACGCCATGTGCATGAGCCGCATCTGCGAAGCGCTCGATATCAAAGACAACGAGTGCCGGATTTGCAATCGTCTCACCGAAAACAGCTTTCGTATTCGGACGGAATGCCGCCTCGAGCTCCTCATCGGAACAATCAGGATCAACAAACGTAAAATCAATTCCCATTCGTTTCATTGTCACATTGAACAGGTTGAAAGTTCCGCCGTATATTGTCGCGGATGCCACAATATGATCCCCTGCACCTGCAATATTAAAAACGGAAAAGAAACTCGCCGCCTGCCCCGAAGAAGTCAGCATCGCAGCCGTACCGCCTTCAAGCGCTGCTATTTTTGCCGCCACCAGATCATTCGTCGGATTCTGCAGCCTCGTATAGAAATATCCGGATGCCTGCAGATCAAACAGCTTTCCCATGTCCTCACTGGTATCATATTTAAATGTTGTACTCTGAATTATCGGGATCATTCTGGATTCCCCGTTCTTCGGCTCATACCCCGCCTGAATACACATTGTCTCTCTTCTCATGAAAAATAACCTCCGATTTCTTTTCTGATCGTCTGCCGCCGGCAGAAAACAGGAGCAGACAGTATCTCAGATCCTTTAACACTGTATTACATCATACTATAAATATGCATCTGCGTCAAAAACAGAACGATCTGGTCTTTGCTTAGAGTTCTTTCCGCTAAACAGAAAAAAGTCATTTTTGTATACTTGCCCGCAATGCTATAATAGAACGCGTGACAGCTCTCCAGCATTATTGTATAATCAAACACAACGACACAAGAGGAGTATACTAATTATGACCGACGAACATCACGTTCTGGTAGAAGCTTTTATTGACGCAGAACTGCGCGAACGCGCCGAGTATATTCTGGCGCAGCTCGGTATGTCCGCTTCAGCCGCTATCACTTACTATTATCAGCAGATCGTTCTGCATAAGGGGATCCCATTTTCGCTGAAGCTGCCCGAACGCCACGCGACAGAGCAGCTTTCATTACAATCATTCTAAATCTGCCGGCGCTTTTTCAGCGCATTTCAGACCTGATACAAAATACCGGTAATGCCGGAGTCTGTCACATTTCCTCAGCGATCCGGTTCTGTTTGTACAGAACTACTTTCCCGAAGCCGTGTCACCTCCCAGAACGCTCCCATACTCTGTCCGGGTTCCTCCGATACGTCATCCTGCAGATAGGAAGATAAACCGGCCGCCGCAGGATCCCAGCTTCGCGCCTGTTCCATGCTTTCATATTCAACTTCGGCATACCAGAATTCAGTCGGGAGACCGGCATCCACATGGTTCACTTCCAGCTTCAGACCATCCGGCAGCTGATATGTGCGCCGCGTCTTTTCGATCAGAGGGATCCCGATCATCTCTTCGATCTCTGCAAATGTTTCCTGTGTGATCCTGATTTCAATTTCCTGACGTGCAATCGTTCCCTGTGATTTCAGGCACAGAATCCACTCCGTATCGCCTCCGGTCCGCGCCTCTTCACGGATCCGTACCGTCGGTCTCACATTCAGATATCCCTGACGCATTTTGTGTTCTTCGATCATCTTCAGTCCGTATCTCAGCACGGGCCATCCTTCAACATTCCATTTCCGTTCAATTTCCATGCAGCACCTCTCTGCTTCTCTGTCCACGCAGAACCGCAAACCCTTTCCTCGTTTCTCTGACCAGTACATCATACCATCAACACGGCAGCACGGTCAAAAAACCTTTACTTTCCAGAACCCAGTGCTTATAATAAATCTGATCGGCTTTTGCCGAAATCTGATCTGTTCTGACAGTTCTGAAAAAGGAGGTGGTTTTGTGAAAAAGAATTATATTTCATCGAATGACGATGATCTTCATCCGCGAAGTTGCCATCACAAAACCACATATGTAAAGGAGAACTGTCATGTCCAAGGAACAAATGGATCATGCTGATCTTCTGCTGAGCCTGATGGAGACCCGTCAGTACGGCAAACTGCGCGAAGAAGCTCTGGAGATGAACCCCGCCGATATCGCTGCCGTCATGGACGGACTGGAGGATGAGGATTCACTGAAACTGTTCCGCATTCTTCCGAAGTCTCTTGTTGCCGATGTCTTCCCGCTGATGGATGACGACACCCAGCAGTTTATCATCATGTCACTGTCTACCCGCGAGGCATCGAACATTATCGACAATCTGATGTCCGATGATGCTGCCGATGTTCTCGAAGAAATGCCGGCAAATGTTGTCAAGCGCCTGCTTGCCAATACCAGCCCGGAAACCCGCCACGATGTCAATATGCTGCTTCAGTATCCGGAGGATTCCGCCGGGTCTGTTATGACGGTCGAATTTATGGATCTGAAGGCCCGCATGACGGTCGAGCAGGCGATTACGCGCATCCGCAGGATCGGCCTGGACTCGGAAACTGTCAATATCTGTTACGTGCTGGATGATTCACGCCGGCTTCTCGGCACTGTGGCTCTGCGTTATCTGCTGATTCAGGACAACGACGCTCTGATCGGCGATATCATGAATGAAAATGTCATCAGCATTAACACGACGACCGACCAGGAGGAAGCGGCCCGCCTCTTCCAGAAATATGACTTTACGGCTATGCCGGTTGTCGACCACGAAAACCGTCTGGTAGGAATTATTACCATCGACGATATCATCGATATTCTGCAGGAAGAGGCGACAGAGGATATCGAGAAGATGGCCGCGATCATCCCGACGGAGAAGCCTTATATGAGAACCGGCATTCTGGATACCTATAAAAAGCGTATTCCCTGGCTGCTGTTTCTGATGCTCTCCGCCACCTTTACCGGATCGATCATCACCCGGTTTGAATCTGCACTTTCGGCCTATGTCGTGCTGACTGCATATATTCCGATGCTGATGGACACTGCCGGAAATGCCGGATCTCAGGCAAGCGTCTCAATCATCCGCGGACTCTCGCTGAATGAAATCGAGTTTAAAAATCTATTCATTGTCGTCTGGAAAGAAATCCGCGTCGCTGTCATGTGCGGCATCACCCTCGCCGCCGCCAACTTCGTTAAACTTCAGGTCGTTGACAGGCTTCCTATGACCGTTGCACTGGTTGTCTGTATCACACTTGTGGTTGTAATAACCTTTGCAAAGACAATCGGATGTGTTCTTCCGATGGTTGCCAACCGGATCGGATTCGATCCGGCTGTTATGGCCAGTCCGCTGATCACGACCATTGTTGACGCTGTAGCGCTGCTTGTGTATTTTACACTTGCGACCAATATACTGCACCTTGCAGTATAACCCGAAGTTTGTTTCATAAAGAATATGAAAAAACCAGCCCGGATTCAGGCTGGTTTTTTCATATTCTTTATGACTGCGGTGTAATCACAGATTCTCTTTCATGAAAGCTTCCACTGCAGCTGCAGCTGCTTCTTCGTCTTCGCCTTCAACAGTGAATTCAACGGTGCTTCCCTTTGTTGCGCCAAGAGACATAACTGAGAGAATCTTGGTTGCCTTGCCGGACTTTCCGTCCTTTGCAATTGTGATATCACTCTTGAATGTCTTGCAGAGCTTTACAAGTTCGCCTGCCGGTCTTGCATGGATGCCTTCATTATCAGTAATTACATAGCTGAAGCTTTTCATAATACCTTCCCTTTCTTTCTCACTGCAATTCTAAAAAAATATACGATAAAACTACTCTTAGTTTATACTGCTTTGTGGATTTTGACAAGTCTTTAAAGTCCCGGCAGTTCTTTTTTCTTTTTCTGGAATTCGTCTTCCGTAATAATCTCCAGGTCCGGCAGTTCTTTCAGTTTTTTCCTTCTTCTCCATTCTGTCCCATCCGGCCATGACCGTCAAATCTGCCTGCCCCCTTTTTCATATCTCCGAATCCGCCGTTTCTGCCGCCATGCATTCCGCCTTCTGCGCCGGCAGTGGTCACTACGCCTGAAACTTCAACGGTTTCCTCTGTTACGCCTGCTTTAATTGTGTATGTTCCTTCTGTAAGATCCGGTGAACTGAACAGCAGGGACTGATATGATTTTTCCGGTGTCATCGTCATGACGGTATTGCCCGCGGAATCGATCAGACTTACCTCAGTCCCTTCAGAAACGGCAGATTCCAGATTATACATGATGGAATACTGTGTGGAACTGTCTCCAAATGTCTCTGCCATTCCCAGGCTTCCGGCTGCAACAATCGTTCCGCCTGTGATCTCCGCGCCGGTTCCGTAATCCAGAGATCCATTTCCGCTGTTAGTCGGTCCGTCAACTGTTGTTGTTCCGCCTTCAATATAAAGCATCCCGTTAGAGTCCAGACCATCTCCTTCTGCATTGACATAAACAGTACCACCGCTGATCTTAAGATAAGCCGCCGGCTGCGCGTCCATCATGCCGCCACCGCCCATACCGCCATGACCGCCATGCATGACCATATCGTTCTGTACGGAGTCATCTGCCTGCCGAACTTCGCCGCTTTCCTGATTCTGACTGTCTGAACCATTCTGAATCTGCGCGTCCTGATCCCGGAACATGAATCCGTCGTTCTCCACGCCGTCCGTCTTATCCGAATCCCCGTCGGAAATCGAGGCATTCATCCCGTCATCACTTGCTTTGACATTGACTGTCCCGTCCTTAATATCAATAGAAGCACCTTCGAGTCCCTCATAGCTCTGCGCAATATCAATCGTTCCGCCCGCTATTACCAGGGCCGTCTCCGCGTGAATGCCGTCATCTCCGGCAGACAGTGTAAGATTTCCGCCCTCAATATAGACAAATCCCTTTCCGGTCTCTTCCGCGTTACTGGTGTGGATGGCATCATCTTCTGAAGTAATGCTGATTGTCCCGTCCTGGATCCGGACAGAATCCTTACCGGCAAGTCCTTTATTTTTTGCCGTAATTTCGTACGTACCGCCGGTAATCACCAGATCATCCTTACTCACAACCGCGTGTTTGTAATTTGCATTTACAATCAGTTTGCCGCTGCCGTTCAGGGTCAGATCTTCCCGGCTGAAGATCACACCGTCAATCGTATAATCTTCACTTTCCTGTGTATAGGCATCTCCTGTATCCGAGAGTGTATTTGTCGTCCCGTCAGCAAGGGTGATACATACTTTGTCTGCCGACCGCACCAGAATGCACGCACTGTCATTATTGGTGATTTCTGCACCATCCAGTACAATCTGTACTTTTGCAGAATCATTCGCCTCTACAATAATCTGTCCGTCTGTCAGGGTTCCGCTGACAATGTAAGTACCTTCTTCCGTAATCGTCACAGTTGATCCGTCCGCCGCGGCACCGCTGCCCGCGACTTCGGCTGAAGTTCCGTTCAGCGTGATCTTTGCCGAGCTGCTATCATCATAAGATGCATCCCGGTCCCGTTCAGTAAACATATCCGTCAGATCAAGTGATTCAACCGGCGTGATCAGCTTCGCTTCGCTGCCCGGGACTGCACTGTCCTGATTTGTTTTGCCGCCGGGTTCCTGTGCGGTCGGATCATCCGCTTCACGCCCTGTATCGGTTATTTCCCTGTCAGAAGTATCATCTTCCGATGCTTCCGCTTCTTCCGGTTCCGCTGTGTCATTTATCAAACCGGAACTTGCTGCAGACGCGGTCGAAGAAGATGTACTTCCGACAGACCCGCATCCTGTTATACTCGTTGTCATCATCGATATCATCAGGAAAAACATAACTGCCTTTTTCATATTCATCACCTCTTTGAATATTTTATCGAAAATCCGCAAGAATCAGATTCCTCTCTCTTTCTTACAGTTCATCCAGTGCCGTCACCGGTCTGCTGCAGGAAACCTCAAGATTGCCGTTGCGCTGACGGATTTGATCCATCAGTTCCTTCACTGAGATACCTGATCTGAAGATCACATTATATTCCAGCTTGTATAGACTTCCCATATTGCTGGTCTTTACCTCTGCAATATTGTGTTCTAACGTATAGTTTTCCAGCAGATCGTCAAATATCCCCTCAAAATCCAGGTTTTCCGGAATCGTAATCCGCAGGATCCGCTGGTCCGTTCCGTGCTCGCCGAAGTGAGTCATATTTAAAATATAATTGACCAGCGTAATCAGTACTGCAAATACAACTGCAATTGCGATATAACCCATTCCCGTTGCGAGACCGACTGCCATGGCCAGGAATATACTGGTGATTTCCTGACTGGTTCCGGTCGCGGACCGGAAACGGACCAGACTGAATGCGCCTGCCACTGCAACACCTGCTCCGATATTGCCGTTAACCAGCATAATCACCATCTGTACAATGGCCGGCAGCAGCACCAGCGATACAATAAAGCTTTTTGTATAGCGGTGATTTCTGCTGTAAATCAGAGCCATAAATAATCCGGTTGCAAGCGAAACAAACGTCGCAATAAAAAATGATGTTCCTGTCAGTGTTCCGTTTTCGATGATTGTATTGAATAACATGCTCATGCCTGTGCCCCTCTCATTTCACTTAATACATGTAATGTGCTGACTTCATTTTCCAGCATCTGCGTGACAAGATAATTCGTCTGAAACTGGAAATATCTGCGGTAACCGCTCCCATATTTAGAATAAGAAACACTGAAGATTTTCAACCGGCTTAAAATGTTTGCCAGTTCAACCGGCATCGCGCCCATGATTTTTATCTCCATCAGATACTGATCCGGCTGCAGCAATGCATGACCGTATCCGCTGTGACGCAGATCCAGATCTGAAGTTCGCCATCTGATATTCCTGTCAAATGTGATCCGCAGTTCCGGATCATTGATCCCGAACATTGCAATCCGGTCATAAGAGACAACCATCTGCGGAATCAAATTCAGATAACGCTGCCGGAAATAATTGATTTCCCCGGAAATCTGCCGCTCCACAGAACCCCAGCTCCTCTGCTGTTCTGAAATCTCCGCCTGCAGATCCGCAGCCGGCATATTGCTTTCCGGCAGATCATTGTTCAGATACTGAACTGCATCAGCATATCGCATCGGAACACGGCGCTTGTATACCACGCCCTGAAACTTTTTCTTAATCTCCACGAAGGAAGTACTTTCGTCAGAAGGTGTCCCGTAACTGCGCAGCCGGAGTTTTTCTTTGTACAGCGGCTTGTCCAGTGACGTGCGGATCAGCCGGAAATCAGGTGTGTCATAGTAAATATTCAATATTGGTGTCTCACCATACTGATCCACGCCTGCAATGCCTTCCAGTTCAGCCCGCAGAGCGTGATACTGAAACGTATTCAGAAGATATTTTGTTTCAACCCGCTTAAAAACACCTTTATTTTTCATAACTGCTCCTGTGATTTGTGCGCCTTGTGTTTTCTTCATCTGACGCATATCATAAGGGCAGTACCTTAAGAGAAACTTAAATGCAGAAAAAAAGAACCGGGTACATCATCCCGGTTCCATCAATAACTATATCGCTGCTTTTTCCAAAGCTTCGATCCGCTTAGCAGGATTCACACTGATTCTGTATCTTTCTTTTTTCTGCCATGTGCTTCATTTCCCGCGCGTTCTCTCTCGTGGCATCTGTAATCCGTGCGCCGCCCAGGATCCGTGCCAGTTCTTCTACAGAATCCATTTCATCCAGTTCTCTGATACGTGTAAAAGTACTCCCTTCATCTGCCTGCTTCTCAATCAGAAAATGCTGATCTGCCATGGATGCGATCTGGGCGAGATGCGTAATGCAGATTACCTGATGATGTCTGGCAATTTCTGCCATTTTTTCTGATACCAGCTGCGCAGTCCTTCCGCTGATTCCTGCATCAATCTCGTCAAAAATCAGTGTCCCCTGTCCGCCGCGGTCTGCCATGATTGTACGGATTGCCAGCATGATGCGGGACAATTCCCCGCCTGAAGCAACATCAGACAGCGGACGCATCGGTTCACCTGGATTGGTGGAAATCAGCCAGGTCACCACATCTGAGCCGTTTGCGCTGTAATGATCTGAAGTTTCAAACTGGATTTCAAATTGATTGGAAAGGAAATTCAATTCCAGAAGCGCCTCCTGCAGTTCTTTTCCGAAGGCGTCTGCCGCTTTTTTCCGGGCATCGGTCAGCAGTTTTGAAGCAGCAGACAGTTCTTTCTCCTGTCTTGACAGTTCCTGTTCCAGTTCTGCTTTCTTCTCTGAAAAATGCATCAATGTATCCAGCCGGACAGCCTGCTCTTTCCTGTATGCAAGGACATCCGATATTGTCCTGCCATATTTCGTCTGCAGATTACGAATCAGATCCAGACGTCCTTCCACCTGCCGGAATTCTTCATCTGAAAAAGAAAAATCATCCAGATAAGATGACACCGACCTGTTAAAATCCTCCAGAACACTTTCAGCGTCTGCCAGTGTCTTTTCCATTCCTGCTATTTCTTCGTCATAGTCTGAAACTGCGTTAAGTTCCCTGAGCGCCCGCGCGATCTGTTCGCCTGCACCCTCATCGGCGCCGGTAAGCTGATATGACAGATTCATGGCCTCCGCTATTTTTCTGCTGTTGGCCATCAGCCGGTACTGCCTCTCCAGCTGCTCTTCCTCACCCTCAGTCAGGGCCGCTTCATCGATCTCATCCAGCGCAAAACGCAGAAACGATATTTCCCGTTCCCGCTCGGCTTCATTCAGCTGATACTGACTCAGTTCTTCCTGCAGTCTCTGATAGTTCCGGAAAGCTGCAGCGGTTTTTTCCCGCAGTTCTGAGATACTGCCGCCTCCATAGGCATCCACCAGCTCCAGCTGTCTGCTGCGCTGCAGGAGTGTCTGGTGTTCATGCTGTCCGTGTATTTCCAGCAGAAGTGCAGCTGCCGCACGAAACTGCGCCACTGTACAGGCCTCTCCGTTGATCCGGTTCATCGTGCGTCCGTTTTTAATTTTGCGGGTGAAGATCAGCTGGCCTTCCTCCGGCTCAATGTCAAGCACCTTCAGCCGTTCTGCCTGTTCGTCAGTATCCAGCTGGAAAATCAGTTCCACCAGCGCAGAATCTGTTCCTTCCCGCATCATATCTTTCGAAAACTTCTGTCCCAGAGCAACATTAATAGAACCGAGCAGGATCGATTTGCCTGCACCGGTCTCACCGGTCAGAATATTCAGCCCCGATCCGAATGAAACTTCCGCTTCGTCGATCAGGGCAAGGTTTTTAACATATAAATTTGTCAGCATGTTTTGCCATAGTTCCTTTACTGCAGCATGTTTTTTCAGATTCGTTCCAGCATACGTTCCAGCCGGAGCATAACCTGCTCGGCCTCGCTTTTACTGTGGGTTGCGCACATGATTGTATTATCGCCGGCGATACAGCCGACTATTTCTTCCAGATGAAGTTCATCCAGCACTGCCGCTGCCGCCATCGCCATACCGGAAGCTGTATGGACGACGAGAAGGTTATCCGCAGTTGCCATAGACTGCAGTGAATCTTTCAGTACGCGGATATATCTTCCGGCTTCATTCGTCTCCGTCTGCCGGGAAAGCGAATAATGTGATCCGCCTCCCTTTCCGCCGACTTTCGTCAGTTTCAATTCTCTGATATCTCTGGACACTGTCGCCTGTGTGACAGAAAATCCGCTTTCTTCCAGTTTCCCGGCCAGTTCCTCCTGTGTCTCGATATCATATTCCCGAATCAGACGCAGGATCTGCGCCTGCCTCTCTGCTTTCATACTCTCTCCATTTCTGCAGAAGCGGAACATCCCGCCCGTTCTGCATGAATCAGGCAGGCAGTTTGCCTGTCATTCCTGACCGCATATCATATTCAGAAGCTGCTCATTTTTCTGCTGAGTGTTTCCAGAAAACTGTCATCGTTGATTTTCACGAACAATGCTTCCTGATCAGCGCGACGGATTTCAATCCGGTCTCCGGTCAGCATCGATATCTTCGTATCACCATCGTAATATGCCGCCGCATGTTCTGTCGTATTGTCACGGCCGGGACCGATCACGACACTGATGGTTTCATCACCCGGCAGAACAATACTTCGTGTATTCAGCGCGTGTGCGGCCAGCGGCGTCATCAGAATCATCTCTGCGCGCGGGGAAATGATCGGTCCGCCGACTGACAGGGAATAGCCTGTGGATCCTGTCGGCGTTGAAATAATAATACCGTCTGCTTTGTAAGAATTTAAATATGCATCATTAACATAGTTTTTGACGGTGATCATTCCCTGCGTTTCATCTTTTCGTATGACGATGTCATTCAATGCTACATCACTGATGATCTCCTGATCTTCCCGGAATACAGTTCCGTTCAGGACCATGCGGTGTTCGATTTTATAGTCATCGGCGATCAGATGATCAAGCGCGTCAATAATAGAAGTCCTGTCAATCTCAGCCAGATACCCGAGCGTTCCCAGATTAATACCCAGAAGCGGAATCTGCCTGTCAATCGTATCTGTGGCTGACAGAATCAGCGTTCCGTCACCGCCAAGAACAATGATGCACTCGGTTCCTTCCGGAATGCTGTCCGGATTGGTATATCTGTGCTTCGGTGACGGTGTTCGCCCTCCCTCGGCACAGTATGTGCAGTTCCGTCCGTTCTGACGGAGATACTCTACGATTGTATTTGTAACCACAAGTTCCGGATCTTTAATGGTATTGGTTATTATATAAAACTGATTCATACCACACTCCTGATCATAACAAATACTCATCTTTATGTCAACGTCTCATGCGACTGCCGGACAGCCCGCAGCAGCATCTCTTCCCAGACAGCTGCCGGCGAAGCTTCAGATTCCGTCTGCAGAACCGTACTGACGTTCTCAACCCGTTCCTGTGCCGCTGCATCCCGTTTCAGGTACAGAAGATATTCAATATTTCCTTCCGGACCCTTAATCGGTGAAAAATCAATTCCACAGACGATCAGCCCGATCGACTCTGCATACAGCGCGACCTGCCGGATTACTTCCTCATGAACACCCGCATCGCGCACAACACCCTTTTTGCCGACTTTTTCCCGTCCGGCTTCAAACTGCGGCTTAACCAGACAGACAATTTCACCCGGCTCAGTCATCAGGTCACGCACGGGCAGCAGAACCTTTGTCAGTGATATAAAAGAAACATCGATTGAAACAAAAGACGGACGTTCCTGGATTGCGTCTGCTGTCAGATATCTGATATTGGTCTTCTCCATGCAGACAACACGCGGGTCCTCCCGCAGTTTCCATGCAAGCTGTCCCCGGCCGACGTCCACTGAATAAACTTTTACAGCGCCGTTCTGCAGCATGCAGTCTGTAAAACCTCCGGTAGAACTTCCTACATCCATACACACACGTCCTGTGAGATCCGGCGCGAAGACATCCAGTGCCTTCTCCAGCTTAAGCCCTCCCCGCCCCACATATGGGATCGGATTTCCTCTGTACTCGATCAGAGCTTCTGTGCTGAATTTCATACCGGCCTTGTCTTCCTTCATCCCATCCACGAATATTTCACCGGCCATAATCAGCGCCTTTGCCTTTTCGCGGGACTGGGCAAAGCCGTGCTCCATAACAAGAACATCTAATCGTTCTTTTGCCATAATGCCATGATCCTCTCAAAGACTGTATCTTCATCAATCCCGGCCAGCTTCTGCTGCCATCCGACATCACCGTGACCGACAAACGTATCCGGGATTGCAGCTATTTCCACTTGTACCGGCAGCCGGGCTTCGTTGGTGAACGCCAGTACCTGTTCACCAAATCCGCCGGTCTGAACATTTTCCTCCATCGTAAAGAACAGGTCATGTGTCACTGCAAGTTCTTTTAAGCAATCGCGGTCAAGCGGTTTCACAAAACGCATATTCACGAGTGTGACTTCCAGACCTTCTTTTCTGAGGCGGCGGGTCACCGAGAATGCTGTCTTTACCATGGAACCAACCGCAAGAATTGCGACTTTACTGCCCTGCTCAATGACCTCTGCTCTGCCGTGTTCAACCGGCGCACGATGATAGGTCAGCCCGCCATATGCCTCTCCGCGCGGATAACGGATCGCGACCGGTCCGTCATAATCCACCGCAAACTTCACCATATCCGAAAGTTCCCAGTAATTCTTGGGCGCCATCACTGTCATATCCGGAAGCATGGACAGATACGACAGATCAAAACATCCATTGTGTGTTCTTCCATCTGCACCGACCAGCCCCGCCCTGTCAAGAACAAATACGACATGCAGCTTCTGCATGCATACATCTTCCATAATCTGATCAAAACCGCGCTGCAGGAATGAGGAATAGACCGCAACCACGGGTACAAGCCCTCCGAGCGCAAGTCCCGCGGCAAAGGTCACCGCGTGTCCTTCTGCAATACCGACATCAAAGGTCCGCTCCGGATACAGATTCGCAAACCGCTTCAGGCCGGTTCCTTCTGTCATTGCCGCCGTCACGGCAACTACATCTTCCCGGCGTGTACCCAGTTTACGCATGACTGTCGCAAAAACATCTGAATAGGTTGGATTTCCCTCAGACAGCGGCAGACCGTTCTGCGCATTAAACGGACCTGTTCCGTGAAACCGGGCCGGATGTTTTACTGCCGGCGCGTATCCTTTTCCTTTCTCCGTAAGAACGTGCACCAGAACAGGGCCGTTAAATTTTTTAGCGGTTTTCAGCACCTTGGTCATCAGCGGAATGTTATGTCCGTCGATCGGTCCAAGGTAGGTAAATCCCATATCTTCAAAAAGCATACCCGGAATTACAAATTGTTTGATGCCGCTCTTGGCATGGCGGATTGCATTCACCATACGGTCACCGACGCGAGGAATGCGCTCCAGCGCAGTGCTGATGCCCATTTTCAGATCCGTATACGCCGAAGATGTCCGCACTCTTCCCAGGTATTCCGACATTCCGCCGACATTCGGTGAAATTGACATCTCATTATCATTCAGCACAACAACATAATTGGATTTTAACTGCGCTGCATTGTTCAATGCCTCAAAAGCCATTCCGCCGGTAATAGAACCGTCTCCGATCACAGAGACAACACTATAATCATCCCCCTTAAGTTCCCTGGCTTTTACGTAGCCCAGACCGGCAGAAATCGAAGTGGAACTGTGTCCTGTATCAAAGCTGTCACAATCACTTTCGCTGCGGCGCGGAAACCCGCTGATACCGCCGCTTTTCCTCAGCTGATCAAACTGGTCTTTTCTTCCGGTCAGAATCTTGTGGGTATAACACTGATGACCGACATCCCAGATCAGCTTGTCCTTCGGAAATTCATATACTCTGTGCAGTGCGATCGTCAGCTCTACCACGCCAAGATTTGAGGCAAGGTGACCGCCGGTTTTGCTCACCTTCTGAATCATAAATCTGCGGATTTCTTTTGCCAGCTTCGGCAGTGCTTCTTCCGGAAGTTTCTGTATATCATTTGGATGATTTATCTGTTCGAGCATATCATTTTCCTTCCTGTTTTCCGCCACAGAGATGCAGACTATCCGATGTCTTTTTTCAGCTGCTGCGCAGGGCCATTTTCTGAATCAGCTGCTTCATAAAAGCGGTATCCCCCGGGACTTCTTCCAACAAACCGACAGCTTCATCTGTCAGCCGGCGCACCAGCTTCTCCGCTTCCTGAACGCCGCCGGCCAGACTCACAAATGTCTGTTTTTCATTTGTCAGATCGGACTGCACCGGTTTTCCAAGTACTTCTTCTGTAGAAGTAACATCCAGAATATCATCCCGGATCTGAAATGCCGCTCCCAGCCTGCTGCCGACGATTTCCATGCGGCGGATCTCATCGGGATTTGCTCCGCCCAGTACAGCACCGATCATCAGCGGCGCTTCCAGAAGCGCTGCTGTCTTGTTCTCATAAATATACTCCAGCATCGGCCGGTCCGGTGTGAGATTGCCGCGTTTATCGTTCTCCACGTCGACACTCTGACCGCCAAGCATGCCGTGCATTCCGGTCTTTTCAGCGAGGATCCGCAGGGCACGCCACCTGCGCGCCATATGATCTGCCGCAACTTCCCGCACCACTGTACAGCCGGCCGGTGCAAGCGCACGGTCTTCTTCGTAGCTGTCCGGAAATCCGTTAAGAACTGTTTCATATGCATAATTCAACAGCGCATCTCCCGCAAGGATCGCACCTGCTTCCCCGAACACCATATGTGAAGTAGGCTTCCCGCGGCGCAGTCCGTCATTATCAAGCGCCGGAAGATCATCGTGGATCAATGAATGTGTATGAATCATTTCGATTGCAGCCATAAACGGCTTTGCCTTATCCGGATCTGCCCTGTGAAGCAGACAGCTTTCATAAAGCAGCAGGGGACGGATCCGTTTGCCCCCGGCCAGCAGCGAATAACGCATAGCTTTCGCAAGATTTCCTGCAAACGCTGCTGATTCTTCCTCAGGAAAAAAATCTTCAATTGCATCCTGCACCCATGCAGTTTTCTCTCTTAATTCTTTCTCGAAACCCATGCTTTTCCTCTTATTACACAACTATATCTCCTGCGAATTCCCGCGGAGCGTTGAACTCAGTGGAAAATTGTACTCGCCACTGAATCTGGTTTCATTCAAACCCACCACCTGTAGAGGCGGGGAAATGTTCCACTGCGTTCAAAACTCCGTCAGCTCTCCGTCCGCATTTACCTGAAGCATCTTTTTCTCAACCATATCAATCTTTTCACTGCACTGCTTCAGGAGTTCCATTCCTTTCTGATAAACCTCGAAGGATTTATCCAGTGAAATATCTTTATTCTCCAGCTGTTCCGCCAGCGCATCCAACTGCTCGAACGCCTCCTCGAGCGTCAGTTCTCTTTCCTGATCCATTTCTGTCTCCTTCTTACTAAATCGGGGTTTGCCTTAAACACATGCAAATTCTTTTGTATAAAGATTATGCATGCTTTTCAACATCAGATAAACATGCTGTTTTTTCTGTTTTCAAGAAAATGCATGC
>JNKK01000021.1 GCA_000702845.1 Lachnospiraceae bacterium FE2018 | reverse complement strand
CCGCTTCTACTGCTTTCTGCGCTGCTTCAGCATATTCAGGACCTGCTGCTTCAGCATCGTCGAGCAGCTGCTGAACCGCATCTGCCGCATCCTGTGCATCCTGTGCCGCCTGATCGGCTGCTGTCTTTGCATCTGCTGCATCCCGGGCTGCCTGATCGGCTGCTTCTTTCGCCGCATCTGCCGCTGCCTTGTCTGCTGCTGCATCTGCTGCTGCATCTGCTGCATCCCGGGCTGCCTGATCTGCTTTTTCCTGGGCCGCTGGAAGTTCATTATTCAGGTTGTCAATCTGTTCCTGAATCTCATCCTTTTGTTCAGGGGTCAGATCCGGATCGTTATCCAACCTGTTCTGACGCTCATTGATCTCACTCTGTATTCTCTGAACTTCGCCCTTTGCAGCCTGCGCTTCCAGTTCAGCCAGTGCCGCTGCTTCCGCGGATGCATCTGCCTTGTTCTGCGCCGTCTGCGCAGCTGCTGCCTTGTCTGCAGCTTCCTGTGCAGCCTTATCTGCTTCTGTCTGCTTAGCCTGTGCCTCTGCTGCAGCTTCCTGTGCAGCTTTCTCTGCTTCTGCAGCCTGCTTCGCAATTGCTGCTATTTCAGCCTCTATACGGGCTTTCTCAGCTTCCTCGCGTGCCTTTGCAGCTTCCTCCTCAAGACCGGCTGCATGCTGATCCAGGATTCCTGCTTTGTCTTCGGCAGCATCTGCCTTGTTGTCTGCGTCAGCTGCTTCTTTCTGTGCATCTGCCGCGTCTTTTACAGCGCTGTCTTTGTCTGCGTCTGTGACACTGCCCGGTGCCGTAATGACTGCTTCGCCATCAGTTGCCTTTACTTTGTTGATGGACAGGTCATCTGTGCGTTCATTCACGTAGACCGATGTTCCGGATGCGCTCAGGGAACCTGCTCCTGTATTGCCGGATGCGGTATCAACCTGGATCGGATTTGCTTTTGTTCCGACCTGGCCGAATCCGTCATCATCTGCGTCAGCAGTAAGTTTTACGTCATCACCCTTAACGTTCGTGTCGTGAATGTCGTCATCTGCAATGACGGTTGCTTTATCACCTGCTGTAACGTTTGTACCTGTGACATCTCCGCCTGCTGCAACATATGCGTCGCCGCCGCCGGTAACTTCTGCCTTAATTACATTTCCGTCAGCGATGACAGAAGCATCTTCGCCTGCAATCACAGTACTACCTTCCGTAACATCACCCTTTGCTTCAACAATGACGTTCTTGCCTGCGGTTGCGTCATGAATGTTCATGTTTCCGGTGCCGTCTGCCGCTTCGTTCGTGTTGGTGAGCCTCAGGTTGCCTTCACTGTGGACATTCACGACTGCGTCTGCATTGGTCGGAACTGCTGTGAGATACAGGTCATCATTCGGATCATCGGAATTGACATGGATGTCTCCCTGATCCCTGATGGTCATGTGTCCGCCGATGCTGACTTCAATCGGATCATCCTTGGTACCGGCTGCGTAACCTTCCGGATTCTTATCCGGATTTGCGATTGTTTCGATGTACGCGTCTCCGCCGGCCCTGATGTTGTCTTTACCCGCTGTCTTTTCTGCATCTGTGCGGACATCTGTGAAATCACCATTTGTGATAATGCTGACGTCCTCGCCCGCCGATACGGTTCCGAGTCCTGTGCCGCCTTCGATTTCATTGAGGCTGATGCTTCCTGTTTCCGCTTCCGCATCCAACCGCATTGTCTCGTCTTCGAAGTCTTTCCGTACCCAGTCATAGGTAATGACTGTGTCATAGACCCAGTTTCCGTTTTCGTCAAGATGGATCCAGCCCGTTGCGCCTTCGGCGAATGTGCCGTCGTCTGCGGTTTCCTCATCCTTTGCGCGAGCTGTGACAACCGGTCTGTTATCTCTCTGCTGCAGATCCGCCGGATCCGCCGCATCGTTGCCGATGTCTCCTTTCGCGTGCAGGAAGACGTTTGCGCCGAGAATGTTCTGCGCGCCGTCTCCTGTGTTCAGGATACTTCCTTCTTTCACGGTGATGCTGACATCGCCGCGCTCGGAGCGGATGTCCTCTGCTGTCAGATCGGACGGTGCCGTGACATTGCCCGCGGCATCCTTCGCGCCGGTAACTGTGATTGTGATATTGCCGTCATTGTAAATATTTGCTGCGCCTGTGGCAACGCCAATCTCGACATTGACCGGCTTCGGAGCAGGATCTTCACATCCGGCTTCTGCCTCATCCGGCATCTGAATTTCGCTGAGCGCCTGTTCCACGAACGCCGCTTTTTCTTCAGGCGTCAGCAGACTGTTCAGCACGGTCGGAAGATCTTTCACAGGTTTATATCCCTCTGTGCCTTCCGCCGGCTCTGCCATCTGGATATCAAGAAGTTCTGTGAGCAGTCCGACTGTCTCTTCATCGCTCTCCGTATTCAGCACTGCTTCCACGATGTCGTCCGCCAGTTTCATGCTTCCGTCATCATTTTGTACCGCGAGAACTTCCTTCAGCATTGCGTTGTGCCATGCCTCTTTGTTTTCCTCAGTCGCCTGCCGGCTGTTGAGAATTGCCAGAATCTCATCCGGTGTCAGCCCGCTGACGTCGGTAAATTCATTGCCTTCGGCATCGACTGCATTCACACCGTCGATTCTGGTCTGCAGGACGCCTTCCAGTGCTGCCTTCCAGCTGTCTTCCGCACCCTCTTTCCTGAGGATTGCTTCCGCGAGCTGCCTGTCGGCTGTGCTTACCGGATTTGCGTCATCTCTGAGTGCCGCAAGCAGGGTGCTGATCTGCTCTCCGGTCAGCCATGCCGGCATCTCCGCGTCGGCCTGTTCCAGTGCCGCGCGCAGTTCTGCAGTCATCGCCGCGATCTGCTCATCGGTGAGCTTCTCTTCCTCCGGAAGATCTTCCTGCGCAAGCTTCAGCGCATCTTCCACTGCCTTCGCAAGTTTCTCAACTGTTTCTGCGTCACTTGCCTTGCTTCTGACTGTGTCAAACTGTTCCTGTCTGTACGCAGCCTGGGCTGCTTCATCCGCTGCCGGCTGATAGCCGCCAAGGATCGCCAGGATCTCGTCATTCGTCAGTTTTGTGACGTCGACTGTTACATTGCCTTCGTCATCCGTTACTATGATTTCGTTGATTCTGTCCGCAAGGATCTGCTCAAGTGCTGCCTTCCAGTTTTCATCGCCGCTCTCGATAATCTGTGCTGCCAGGTGCTTATCCGCTTCACTTACCGGAGCCTCATCCGTTCTGAGTTTCTCCAGAAGCGCCTGCAGCTCTTCATCCGTGAGCTTCGCTGTCAGAACTTCTCTCACAGCCTCGTCTGCCAGAATCTTCTTGAGCTCTTCCTGATCCAGTACATCTGCCCAGTTCTCACCGTAGGTATCGACGATGCGCTGCGCGATCTCTTCATTGGTCTGGAACGGAAGCTCGCCTGTGTGTGTCTCGTCCTTGATGTGGTTCACGTGATCGCCTGTGACATCGTCACCGGGGCCGGTCTCTTCCGGATTGACTTCGGACGCGGTCCACTCGTTCACCTGCGGGTTGTCCGGATGTGTCGCTCTTGTAAGATCGAAGCCCGGATCCTCTGAAGTGATGTGGACATCTGTAAAGACTGTTCCGTCTTCCTGTCCGTCAGTTACGTAGATTACATTTCCGGCGCCGTCCAGATCGGCGAAGCCGTCTTCGTCCGCGTCCGCGGCAAGCTTCTGCGGGATCAGCTCGAGCGAATCAATGTAGATATCGCCCGCCGCCGGGATATGGAGCGTAACTGCTTCCGGAATATCGACGATCAGCCGGTTATCCGGCTTGCCGATCTTTGCGCCGCTGAGGCTGATGGACGCTGTGGCATCTGTGTCGGTTTCATCCAGCAGTATGAATGCTCTCTGTCCGTACTCGCCGCAGTCCGTGCCGCCCGATACAGTGTTGTCTGTGCCGGTATTCGTTTCTTCCCGCATACCCAGAAGCCCGTTTGCAGCTTCGAGTGTCAGATGGCTGCCTTTGGTGATCACGTTGTCAAATGTGTTGTTCTCACCTGCCTTGACGATAACGGTGCTGTCAACCGCGCGGATCTCGTGAACCGTGCTGTTTCCGCCCGCATTCACGTCAAGTTTGCCGTTATCTGTTACTGCAATGTTTTCGGTCGTGAAGTCTCCGCCTGCCGCAAGTCTCGCGGTACCGCCCTGTACTGCCAGCGGTGCCTCGTCCTTCGCCGCAATTCCGGAAACAACCTGGTTTCCGATAATAATATCTCCGCCTGCGGCTGCCTCCCAGATTCCTTCTGCCGGTGTACCGGCCGGGACAAATACTTTACCCTGCCAGGTGAAACCGTCATCCGTACCGACAGTCACTCTGCCGATTTCGATGCTGCCGCTTCCGGCTGCTTTGCTTCCCGCGTCAAAATGCGCGCCGCTTACAAATGCAGCCGTTTCGCCTGTCTCCTCATTGATGATCCGCGCGCCGCTTCCCTGAACCGTCAGTTCTTTGATCCTGATCGCGCCCGCGCTGACCGCATCCGGGTTGTCCGTGTAGATATAGATATCTTTTCCGTTCTCATCCTTCTCCACGGTCAGCAGCTTATTCGTTCTGATCTGTGCGTCTCCGCCATTGACAACCGCCAGTATATACTTTGGTTCTTTGTCAGCTGCCGAATCCGCAAAGATGATGCTGCCGTCATTTGTCGCGATATCCAGAATCACATTGTCAACGATGATATTCTTGTCGAACACCATGTTCCCGCTGTCTACGTACTGATGTGTTTCTGTCGTGATAATGTCGGTGTCGCCTTCTACGCCTTCCTGCTCAAGCAGCTTGATCTCCTCGGCTGCAGCCGAGATTTCCATCTTATCCTGGTCTGTGCCGATCGTGCCGTCACTGCTGGTGTAGATCGTAAGCTTGCCGCCTGCCTTGAGGTCCGTATTATCCGGCGTGATGCCCGCAGGCTTGTCGCCGTCCAGGATGGATCCGTGCGGATCCCGGATGCGGATCGTCAGGCTGCCTTCTTCGGCGCTGATCAGCTGCGTCATGAAGTCTGTGCCTGACTGATCTTCTACGAGTTTCTGTGTTGCCTTTGCGTTAATCGAGGTGACGGTGCCGTCCGAACCGGCTTTGACATAGCCATTCAGGCTTCCGTCTGTCTTGAAGACCGGCATAATGTAGTAAAGGACATCTTCCTCATAGTATCCTTCTTCGCTTCTCCAGATGATCTGCTCCGCCAGATACTTGTCTGCATCACTGACCGGCTTTTCCGTGGTTCTGAGTTTGACCAGCGCCGCGTCGATTTGTGCTTCTGTCATTGTTTCGGCACCGGTAACACCTGCGCTGATCAGTGCCTGACGTTTTACTTCGATCCATACGTCCCTGTTTTCATCGCCTGGTGTGTAACCGTCGACCAGAGACAGGATCTCTTCATTTTTCATCTCGCTGAAGTCAACATAGATGTTGCTGTGCTGCACCTTTCCGTGTTCGGTCCGGAGATAGGTGATGCCGTTGTATATGACTGTCACCTCTCCGTCTGTCACCTTGACAGCATTCGGATTGTTCGCCGCGGTTCCGATCTCGTTCCAGACCGTCGTGACAGTGACTTCGTCATCTGTCTCTTTGATGACTTCATTGTAATGCCAGTAGGTACCGTTCAGGTCTACCGCGATGTGATCGGTGAGAATCTGCGGCATGATGGCCTGATCCATGCGAATCGTGATTTCCGGATGTGTTTCCGGATCTGATGCATGCTGCTGTTCAAACAGTTCTTTCAGTCCTGCAATCGCTTCTTCAAGTTCCGCGATCTGCTGTGCCTTCTCTTCGTCAGTCAGGGTTTCATCGTTCTGAACGACTTCGATCTCCTGTTCCTTCCCGGCAATCAGTGCCGCCGTAGCGGTGGATTCTTCGCCAAGTGCTCCCAGATTCTTCGCCAGCACATTCGTGGAGGTATAGATCTTGCCATCGTATTTGGAGGCAAAGATATTTCCATTGTACGGATTCTTGACCGCCGGATTGACCTGCGCGACCAGACCGCTCTTGGTCAGATACAGTGTTTCGGTCAGCTGATAGCTGTCCTTGTCAGTCTCTTTTGTCACCGTGTTGGACGGCAGATCTGTTGAGTGAAGCTGAATGCCCTTAACCTCACCTGTGAAGGTCATGGTATTATTTTTCGTAGTATTAGAGCTATTTTCTGTGGTATTGGAATTATTCTCCGTGGTATTTGTGTTAGTTTCCTCCTGCGGAGAACCGAAGCGGAGCACGAGCCGCATCGGCGCCTCCTGATCCAGCGGGATCACATAGCTCTCTTTCTTGTTGAAGTTTACTGTACCTGTTGTATTGTCGCTGTACGTGACATCAAAGTAATCCTTGACCATGTCGACCCGCAGCTCTTCTGTGAGAAGATCGGTACTGACAGTGGTCGTAGACGGATCCTCTTTGATGTAGACGCCGGCTCCTTTGCTGCCTCTGAGTGTACGGTCGGTCATCTCGATCATCGTCTGATCTCCGCTGCCGCGTTCGATTCTGTAGATGTTCTTCTGACCGATCTTCGTATCCGCGTCTCTGTTCGCGATCGTGTTGTAATCGCTCTTGTACGCATAGAGATTGTACGTCTTATTGTTGGCCTCATACGTAATCGGCGCGAAAATCGTCAGCGCTGTTGCTGCATTCTGATCGACAGACAGTCCGGTTTTAACCGGAGCCAGATAATTGAATGCAAAGGATGTCTGCATCCACTCTTCCGCCTGAATATCTTTCCAGAAATACCGGTTTCCTTCAGCCGAATAACCCGGATCAGCTGCGGGGGTTTTGTCACCTGTTATGTAGAAGAACTCTTGATCGCTTTCTGCGTTTGTAAACAGGATGCCTGTGTACGTCTCTGCGTCTTCCCCGTATCCTATGGTGATTTCTTCATACTTGCCTGTCCAGTCGCCGGCCATAGGAAGTGCGTGCCACTTCAGCCAGTATGTGCCGCCGTCCGGTCCGGTTTCGTTTTCAGACTGCTTCTGAAGCACTTTGATCGAAGTGCCGTTCTGCGTCACGCTGACTGAAACGTAATGGTTTTCCATTCCCGTGATCTTCGTACTGCCGCTGGTTGCGGACGACTCATAATAATTGTAATAGTTAACCCTGCCGGTGCTGTCTGAAGATCTGACCAGCTCAGAGGGCCGGTAACAGCCGATTTGTCCGGTAGTACCCAGTATAATTGTCTGCCCCTCACTCAGAAGCTTATTCAGTGCCTCCTCGGTATTGAGACTGACGAACTCATCTACCACTTTAAGGTAGTCCGTATGCTCCTCTTGGTCGAGCAGAGTGAACGCCCAGTCGCTCCAGTTTCCGTCCTCCTGCTTTGTCTGGATTCCATACAGTCCGTATCCGTCATCACCTTCATCCGGTTTCGGCGTTGTACGTTCTTTGTAGAAAATATTCCCTTCGCCGTCGATGGAAACATATACAGTACCCTGGAATGATCTGCTGTTTTCTACCGGATTACCTTGTTCGTCATACGTTGTCCACTTGTATTCGGCCGATACAACTGTGTCGGACTTCTCCCACAGGCGTTCTATTGCATTTCCGTTTACCTTCAGCTTATACACGCCGCCCGTAACCGATGTGACATCTGTCTGGTCGCCCTGCAGGACCTCGACAACACTGATTGTGTCCGTGCCGCTGTCTTCTTTCTTCACTGCGACGTAGCGGTCATCTGAGACATCAAGGATCCTGCCTGTTGTGATATCAGCGATATACATGTGGTAATACAGCGTTCCGTCTTTACTGTCATCCACAGCAGTATCCGGCTTGTAGCACATCGTGCCGGTTATGCCGCCGATCGTGGCAGTCAGATAGCTTCCTGTGCTTGTCTTAAGCAGGTAGTATCCGGTATTCGTGAGCTCATGATGCGGCGAAATCGTCACCTTTTCGATGTGCGCGCCCTGTTCATCCTCCCAGCGCTCTTCGTACTCACCGGTCGGATCTCCGTTCTTGTCAAGAATCGGATAGATGTACCGCTTCTTGCCATTCTGTATGGATGCGTAGCGGTCTCCCAGCACGTCTCTCTCGTTGGAGATTGATGCCGAGATTGCCTGCAGCTCATAATATTCCATGTGGAGCCTGTACTGGCTGGCCTGAATCGGCAGTGTATGCCACTTGTACTTGACCTTGCTGGTCAGGTAGGTAGGCTCTGTAAAGACGTAGGTTCCGTCGGTGGATGAGAGTATATAATAACTGCTGTTGTCACCTTCAACCCGCGCTTCCAACAGGGGTTCCGTCGTGATCTTTGCACTCCAGTAGAACCCTGCCAGATCCTCGTAAATTTGGTGTGTATCAGTGTTCTCCTCAGTGTTCTCCTCAGTGTTCTCCTTCTCGAGTGTCCACCCGAGCGGCGTCTCCTTCACATTCAGCGGTATGTATTCCTCACTGGTTTCGTCCCAAACCTCGTATTTCAGGTCATCGCCGCTTTGCGTCACCTTCACCCTGTAATTTTTGCCGAGGAATTTCTCGACAATATGGGCATCGTTGGCGTGCGGGGTATACAGTTTGCTCTTTTTCAGCAGCTGTACACTGTAATCCGCCCTGCCGTTGCCCCAGAACGCCGCATCCTTGCTCTGGTTGACGCGGTAATCGCCATCATGGGTTTCCACATAGGCTTCTTCGCCGCTTCCCTTAACCATCAGGTTCTTAAACATGTCCTCGTTGATGACATCGTTTTCATCGTCATCCACAAGACCTGCGATCTGATAGAAGTATACCTGATCGACATTCTTGTCCGTATCGAGGGCTACGATGAAGATCTGATTCTTCTCATCGGTCTCTCCGAACGTATCGAAGTTCAGTACCTGGCCGGTCAGCTTATAGAATATCTTGTTATCCCATGTACTGGTCTTCTCGTCTTCGCCGACGAACGAAAGCGTATAGTTGGCGTCGTCGACCAGTTCTTTATGATTGGGATTGCTTTCGGTATTGCCATCTGTTGTGATGCGGATGACAATGCCTTTCTTCGAATTGCTGCTGAAGAGGCCATTATTGATCAGCCAGCTGGCTTTGACTGCTCTTAGCAGCACTTCGAAGGAAACCTCCTCCTGAACATCCAGCGTGCCGTCCTCGAGGTTAATCGTGATGCCCGCCCCGATGTCTATCGCTGTCAGTTTGTTCTTTTCGTTATAATGGAACTCATAGCTGCCGACCTCGGCGATCGTGCCGCCCTCCTCGATGCGCGTCACGCTTCCGTCCGCATCCATGTAGAGAATCGTTCCATTCGGCAGCTCATAGGTGGAACTGCCGGTAACCGGATCGTACACGGTCAGGTAGATCTCAAGCATCTCGCGGCCGGTCAGCTCATAGTCCTTTGCCAGCTTGACAGTCTTGCCCTCGCCGTACTCGAGCGTTCCCGGAATCGGGATGGTCACGGATCCTACACCGTCTGTCGTATACAGATCGCGGCCTGTCTCCATGTTCACGATCACATTGCCGTTCTCGGACAGGATCTTTGTGATGTCGAGTTCAAGCCGGTCCTCGCCGGAATTGTCGACGTTGTCGAGACTGCTTACCGGGATGATGCGGACCGCGGTGAGGTCCAGATCAATATCGCCTGCGGCGGACGCGTCGATGACGCCTGCGCCGTCCGTGCCTTCCACAAGCCATACATAGAACGGAATTTCTACCAGCTTGCCATCCTTATCTCTCGCGTCGTTCCCGATCTGTGACGCGCCGCTGACTGTCAGACTGTGCACCCAGAGCGGACGGATCGCATCGCCGTTCTCCACTTCTGTCACCGGAGACATGACTCTCTCGGCATCAAGAAGTTTTCCGCCTTCTTCACCGGTCCACTTAAAGACAGCCGAGCCGTTGTAAAGCGGGATAAGTCCCTTCAGTTCAACGTTTCCGGTACCTGCTGTTGTCACTGTAAGATACGGAACATGACCCGGATTCTGCGCTTTGACATTGGATCTCTTTCCTCTGATGAAGACTCTCGGATTGACAAAGCCTTTGTTCTCAAAGCTGATGTTGCTGAGCACAAGGTTATAAGCTTTGCTGCCGGCTGCCGCGTCATCTGCCGTACGGTTGGTAATTACCACGAACGGGATCACCGACTGGTCGTAAACGGTCGGGTTCGTTACTTTACCGTTCAGTTTTGCGTATCCCGGCAGAGAGTTGTTCAGGTCTTTGAGTGTAACCGTATCGCCGGTAACGGACTTGACCGGATCCTCGTTCTTGACGCCGACCTGGCGGACAAGCGGTTCGACACCGCCGTGGCTGCTGACATCGACATAGATGCCGCCCGCCGCGTCTCCGAGATACAGTGTCGGTGAAGTCATCACCACCTGCTCATAAATGATCGGATTTTGATTAGCGTCTACGGTTTTTTCGTTAAATTGATTGGATCCTTGTACATCCTTGTGGATAAAGCCGCCTGTCTTTCGCTCACGGTTGATGCGGTTGCTCGTCATAGCGTCGATATCAACTTCGATGTAAGCTCCTTTGTAGGTGAAGCCGCTGCCGATATTGACTTTTGTGAAAACATCGGTAGTAATGTTTCCGGTTGCATACGCCTTGCCGATTGCATTCAGCTGGACACGGGAGTAACTGTGGATATTGCCGCCGCTGACATAGTCAGGCTGTGTGTCGGCAATGATTTCCGCCAGGTCGTGTCCGATCACCGTGAGCTTGTCGGTTGTAACAGTAGCGGTGATCGTCGAGGTGATCTCATTATCCGCATCGACGTTTCCGCCGAGGGCAGCGCCCTTTGCGTACGCGCGGATATATTCATCCAGCTTGCCGATCTCACCTCTGATATAGACGTAACGGCCCTCGATGATAGTTTCCGCACCATTTTCTGTCCCGATTTTAATATCGGACGACAGGTTGTTGATCACGGTGTTCAGAACCTCAGGTCTTACGCCGAGGCCTGAGCAATCGGATGTGGACCGGATTTCCATCTTCTTCACCGATGCGTCACTTCTGATTGTAACGGTGTTGAAGCGGTCTGTAATCTTCACGCCGCTGCCGATTATGATATCAAGATCATTCGAGATATCGACAACCGTATTGACTTTGCCGAGATCGATGGCACCGCCTGTGTCGATCTGGGCTTTTGTCGTGATACTGTCTTTTGTACCGCCGTAATTGATAATTTCGATGTCGCCGTAATCAGCCGTCAATACGGAGCCGTCAGCAATCGTGATACTGCCGGTGCGGTACAGTTTGTTCTTTGCCTCCAGACTGTCGCCCGAGAAGAAACCGCCGCCGGCCGCAAGTGTCTTTGAATTCATTGTGGCAGAAGGATCATTGGTGATTCTGATGCCTTCTTTTGCCGTCAGGGAACCGGCGATTTTCACCGTGTTGTCTGTGTAGACCGTATTGTCGCCCTTCGTGTAATTCGCATTGACGCCAAAACCGATGCTGGTTCCGTCCGCCGTACTGTCCGCGGTCAGGACATCGTTAGCCTTTACGGTGATATCACCTTCCGCCGTGATGACTGCGTTGTAATCGATGTAAGCATCTGTCACGTAGTATCCCAGGGTCGGGAGTACCGAAACAGATACATTAAACACGGAAATGACTATGCCCTTATGCACTTCCGCTTTCGCGCTGCCGGTGTTTTTCGCCTCGACATTGACATGGCCGCCGGCCTTGACAACCGTGCCGGCTGCGCCGCCGATACCCGCGCTGACCTTCTGCGGTGTCTGTTTCGTATGGGTGTAGCCTGTAATAATTCCAAGAGGATCTTTATTTTCTACCGTTTTGAATGCGCCGACACTGGACTGTGCCTTTGCGTATTTCGCATTTTTAACGCCGAGGTTGCCGCTGCTCTGGGAATTTGCACCCGAAACGGTATTTCCATACGCGGTAACATCTACGTCACGCAGCGCGGTAATATCCGCCCCGCTGATGTACGCGCTGACGGTATCCTGCGTGTAAGCATAGGTACTCATGCTGCCGACGGTTGCGAGACCGACTGAGAATGCCGTCGTCGCCTCCGCTTTGGACTGACTGCGCGTGTCAGCGTCCACGATGACATCACCGCCCGTGACGCTGCCGTTCTTATTGCGGGTACCTACTTTATATGTGCCGCCGGTGATATAAGCAGTATTGGAGGTCTTCGTCGCGGCTTCCGCGTAGTTGACGTCAATGCCAACGATGCTGATCTTGATATCTTTGTTCTCGCCGCCCGCGGAAGGACCCGTGACGGCATTTGCCACTGCCCCGTCATTTTTGCCGGCTCCCGCGGTTTCGTCGCGGAAAACGGATTTCACGGTCAGATTTGTTCCGATCGCACTCTCCTTGCCGGTCATGTTGAGATATGCAGTCTGCGCCGCTGTCAGTGTGCTGTATACAACATTGACACCGACGGAAATCGCACTGACCATTGAACCGGTGCAGACGGTTGCATCCGCCTTTATATTTCCCTTTGCAAGAATCTGTGCGAATGTCGTTGTCTTCACGCTGCCCGTTCCGCTGACGCCTGCCGTGCTCTTTGCGCCGACCGTCGCCGTGGAAATGTTGGAATCAATCGAAACGACTGACAGCTTGACGCCGCCGACTGCCTGGGCTGTCTCGGAATTTGCCTTTGCCAGATAATCGGTTGTAACGCTGAGTGAACCGACATCGATTCCTCTGCAGTTCGTCAGTTCCGCGTTGAATTCCGCATCTGTCCGGGACTCGGTGACCATGAGGCCGAAACCGAAGAGTGTCGCGCTGCTGCCGCCGGTGATGCCCGCATGGGATACCGCATTGCCGGCCGAATTGACAGTGAGCGCGCCTGTCATATTGAACTTCGCGTTGTCCGATGTCGCGTTGGACTTGAAGTTTGCCCGCGCGACAGAGGTGTTTGCCTCAATGCTGAGGCCGGTGAGCTTGAAGCCCGATCCGCCTTCACCGCCGACGCCCTGCAGAGCCTCAGCCGCGACGTCTGTTTTTCCTTCATTGAATTTGGATTCAATTGTAACAGTTCCGGCTGTGACATCGACATTGTCAATCCGGGCTGTCTGTGTGCCGGTCAGATCTGCCACAACCACGTTGATGGCAATGTCTGCGCCGGATACTGTAAATATCGCTGTCGCGAATGTCGCAGCGGCCTTACCTGTTCCGGTCGTCTGTGCGGTCACATTGCCCCGGACTGCTGTCGTACTGCCTTCCGGTGTGGTTTCCGCGGTGAGTTTGCCGCCGCTGCTGCCCGTGATATAGGCATCGGCCGTCGTAGCTGCCTCCGCGAGCGCGATGTTGATACCCACGCCGATGAGGTTTGCTTTAACGCCTCCGCTCGCGACGGCACTCAGCGCGTCCGCGTATGTATCATAGGTATTTGTGACACTGATGTTTGCCGCTTTGACTTCTTTGCTTCCGGCATCGATGCCTGCCTGGAAGTCACCGTCCGCAAACGCGAATACGGTGGTCATGATGACTGAGTAGTAGCCGACCTTACTACTGGTGGATACCGTCGCGATCGAGTAGGACTTGCTGTCGTTGCCGACGGTAAGATCACCTGTCAGGCTGATTGCGGCGCCGTCCGTGTACGCGTAGTTCTTCGCGTGGAAGTCAGCCACGGACACATTCGCCGAACCGCTTGCCCAGCTGATCTCGACACTGTTTGTGCCGTCATTGCCGCCGCCGACAGTTGCCAGCGCGCCGGTGATACTCTTTTCAGTATCTACTACATTAAGCGCCGAGGATCCTTTGTATTTGATCTGATCCGCTTTGTTCAGGTCTGACTGCACGCTGAGAGAACCTGCATTCAGGGTCACGCCCTTCACGAAGGTCTGCTGCTGCGTCTTGTTCAGCGCGGCTGTCAGGTTTGCCACTACACTTATTCCGCTCAGACTGATGGTCGGTGTCTTGACCTCTGCCCTTGCGTGAGATTTGCCATCTGTGCCGATGCTGACTGCTCCGGACACGTTGATTGTGCCTGCTCCGGAAATGCCCGCATTTGCCTTTGTGCCGTTGTACGAAACCGCGGTATTGAGACCAGCGTTAATCAGGGAGACATCTACGCCGCCCAGTGCCGGTGTCACCGTAGAATTCGCATCGGAGGTGTAATCGTTGTTAATGGTCAGGCTGTCGATATTCCAGACGCCTGCAGCGACCGCTTCCGCGTTGAAGCTGCCCTCAGCCATGGAGAAGCCAAGGAGGATGCCGACGGAGACAACACCGAGACTGATGTTGTCGATCTGGATATCCGCAGTGGACTTGCCGCCGCCTGTGACGGTGACCGCGCCCGCCGTCAGGTCCTTTACGCTGAGTTTTGCAGTGTTGGTGCAGTCGGAAACTGCTGTTCCCGCACTGGAGTTGACAGATGCCCAACCGATGCCTGCGCTGAACAGGTATGCCTTCGCCATCACATCGTCAAACTTGATTTCATGAGAGACCTGCGTTCCGCTTGTATCATCAGTCTTCTTTTTGTAGAGAGACTTGAATGTGTATTTGTCTCTGGAGCTGCCTGCTCCGTTCTGTGTCGATACGACACTGACCGGTCCCTTTGCTTTTTCTGCGTTTTGAACAATGACCGTGCCTGCTGTATTAACCTCTGCCTTCTGCGCATACTTGTTGATCGCGATTGCAAAGGAAACGTTGACAGATGCGCCTCCTGCCGCCGCGCTGTAAAGCGCCGCGTAGGAACGGCCGCGTCCGTTCGCCCTGACTGCCAGACCCTTTGACGGATCTGTCAGGGTCAGTGTGCCGCTGCCGCCGTTGAGCAGTGCCTCGTTTTTGCCCATATTGAGGGCGAGGCCGATGTTCACATTGACTGCTGCGCCGCCTGCCGCGCCGGTAATGCCGAGGACATTTGCCTGCGGATTGTTCGGCTTGTCAGCCGTGCCCGCGTCAATTGCCAGGCTTCCTGCCGTCATTGTAACGCCGGTCGTATCGACGATTGCCTTGTTCTGGCTTCCGATGTAAGCGACTGCCACAGACGCGCCGACCGCCACGCCGCCGATGACGATGGAGGTGGAGATCACCTCTGTCTCGCCGGTGAGGACCGCCTTGACTGCAGCGTCTCCGGTGAGTTCTACAGCCATCTGCTGCAGGGAAGCGATGTTTTTGATGTGTCCGAGCGCCACGCCTACGAGCGCGTTGACTGCCACGCCGCCGACGCCTGCCGCCACTGCGAATACCTTAGTATCGCCGTTCGCTGCCGCGTTGACCGCCAGTGATTTCGCGGTGATCTTTCCTGCGGTGCCGGATACCTGTGATGCTGCATCCGGGTCAATGCCGACGTAAGAAACCGCGTTGAGCTTGTTGGTCACCACCGAGACAGTCGCGTTGACTGCCACGCCGCCGAGGGCAACGGAGATGATCAGTGTTTTTGCTTCGCTGCTGACATCGTGTGATACCGTCACGGCCGCATCCGGGGAATTGATCGTGACGCCCCGCTCGATGCGGCTGCCCGCGTCGGTGCGGTTAATTGCCAGCGCGACACCCGCGTTGACTGCCACGCCGCCGGCCGCAAGGGCTGCCGCCGCGACGGACGCGTTTGTCGTTCCGGTTGTCTTTACATTGATTTCTTTTGCGACATCTTTGATGTCCGCACTTCCGGCGATGCCTGCCTGTGCCTTGCCTTCAAAGTAAGCCACACCTGCGGAGGCATTGACGCCGACCGCTCCGGCCGCCACACCGATGGTGATCGTCTGGACGGTTCCGAAATCCATGTTTGCTTCTACATTCAGCTTCTGTGCAGCTGCAGCGCCCTGCTGCGCCGCTGCCACATTGCCTTTCATAACGGCCTGTACGTCTGAGTAGACCATCAGGACCGCCACGTTGACAGCCACGCCTACCATACCGCCGGCTGCCGCAACCGCGATCATGCGGATCGTAGATTTCTTCGGTGCCGGCTGCTCAGTGTCACTGCCGGAGGAATCATCTTCGCCGCCAGTCTGTCCGATGCCTTCACCGGAGGAATCACCTTCGCCGCCGGTCTGCCCGGTACCTTCACCGGAGGAATCGGTCTGCGTATTTTCTGCCGCGCTGTTGTCGGTCTTTTCAGCGTTGGCGACATCCTCATCCGCCTTGTCATTGCTGCCTTTGATCGTTTCCGAAGACAGCGGGTTGTTGTCACTGTCGTCGGCCATGTCGCCGAGTCTTCCGACCTGCTCGTCCGTATCCACATTTCCGGATCCGGAAGAAGCTCTCACAGTGATGTCTCCGCCTGCCGAAAGCGTCGCGCCTTCATCCACGCGCGCCTGCACGTTGGAGTGGAGAACCGCCACGCTGACGCCGACGCCGACGCCTGCTGTTCCGCCGACCGCCACGGTGCCGGAGATCACGAGCGTATTAAGCACGTCTGTGCTGATCACATCGATCTTGCCCGCCGCGGTCACCCTGCTGCCGCTGCCGATGACTGCACTGATCGAATCCTTGAGATTGCCGATCGGCTGTCCCGCATAGCTTGTGCCGCTGCCGTTTGCCGTGTTGTCAAACGCGGTTGTGTCATACGTTGTGGTCGCTGTTACATAGCTGTCTGATTCGCTGTCGTAGTAATATTTCTGATGATCTTTCTGATATGCATCAGAATCGCTGTACAGCAGATATTTGCCGGAGCTGTGGAAGATAATGCCGGTATCTGCGGCATAATATGTTCCGTTCTTCCGGTTTCTGTAGTACTGTGTGCCTGCTTTCTCCTCTTCGGTCAGGCTGTCGTCTGTGATCTTGAGATAAGTGTAATCCTCACCTCTTATTACATATACATACGGCTCGCTTTCAAAATCAGCTTTGAATTTGTCTTCGTCGACCATCGTGTAGAGTTTCGCACCTTCCGGCGCTTCGCTCGCAGTACCTTCCTGGCCGTACTCGCCGTAGTCCTCGGCGCCCGGTCTGTTGCCGTCGCCCTCAAGGGTTTCATTGAATTCGTCTTCGTCCGGCTTGTAGTCTGCCGCAGCTTTGTTGACGCCGTTTTTGGTATCAAATGCCGCGTTCAGCTGTGTGCCCGGATCCATGCATTCCGGTGTCAGATTCTCTTCAACGACCGTGCCGCCGTATGCTCTGAGAACCTTCTTGTGCTCATTCTCTTTGTTGTTCGGGTCGTCTACATACTCGTAATATTTACCGGTTGCTTCGTCTTTATACAGTGTGACGGTCTTCAGCAGCAGACGGTCTTTATTCGGAATCTCAAATTCCGTCAGATCTTTGCCGTCATACTGGTAATAGATGCCATCGCGCTCGTACAGGATAAGACTTGACTTTTCATTGATCTTGTATTCGTAGACATCGTATTCTTTGCCGTCGAACGTCTGAGTGCCTTCATAATACTCATAGAGTTTGTACTTGACGCCGTCGATCTCATGAATGCCGTAGAGGGTATCGTGCGCATCCTGCGACATCTTACTGCCGGCAACGACGACCGTTACGGTTGCGCCGACGCCTGCCACGCCGCCGCCTGCGACGGTTGCAGCCGCGTCAATAATTCTGCGTTCATCATTTGCTTTGACTTCGACATTATCTGCCTCGATAATATTTGCTGTTCCGATGCTTGCCGAAACGTCGCCGAGGCTGACGCTGACCAGTGCAGTCACGCCTACGCCGGCCGTGCCGCCGACCGCCGCTGTCGCGACGATAGCGATCAGGTCGTATCTGTCGTTTGCTTCAATTTTGACATCGCCGTCCGCGTAAATTTCAACGCTGCTTCCGGTCTTTGCCTTTGTGCTGAGCTTGGTGATGATCACGTCGACCGTGCCGCCCACGCCGGCTGTTCCGCCGCCGGAAGCACCGGCCGCGTCTGCTGTCACCAGCTCGGTGGAGGATGCTTTCACGCTGACGCCGCCGCCGATCTTATTCTCAGCGGTGCCGATCTTTGCTCCGTCAAGAATTTCTGCCGTCGTCTGTCCCTGGAAATAGGTGACGACTGCCACAGCCGATACGCCTGCTGTACCGCCGACCGCAACGCCGACCGCGATGTTGACCAGTGTATTGTCAGAGTTCGCGGTGACTTCCACGTTCTTTCCTGCGCGGACTGTGCCGCCGAGGGATGATGTAGTGGTGTCAGAGTAGATCAGCGCGTTTACATCACCTGCCACGCCGACCGTTCCGCCGCCCGCGAAGCCGAGTGCCAGAAGAATCAGTTTGCTCTGATCGTCTGTGCCGACTTTAACGGAGCCGCCTGCGTCGAGTTCGCATCCGTTGTCGACGATTGCCTCTACGGTTTTGCCGAATACGATCGTCGCGATCGTCGCGCCGACGCCCGCTGTCTGGGCTGCCGCAAGCGCTCCTGCAAATCCGAAGATCAGCGAATCGTCAGCAGCAAATATATCTATGTCCGCATCGTCTGAGCCGGACGCCGAACCAGACCCGCTTTCATCTGAACCGGCCGTGATCTTCGCGCCCTTGCTGACATGGGCCCTGCTTCTGTTCTTGACTACCAGTGTGGTAACGGTTCCGCCGACGGCGACGTTTGCGCCTGCCGATGCGGATACACCCGCCATGACTGTTGTGTCTTTTGCAGTTGCGCCGACATGTACGCCTCTTCGTTTCTTCTCGCTGCCCGGTGCGGTCAGTCCCGCGCCGCCCGCGGCTGCTGCTCCGAAGATAACTGCGTTGCCCGCGACTTCTGTTCTCACATTGCTGTTCAGTACGGATACGCCGATCGTCGCGCCGACGCCCGCCTGTCCGGAGGAGACGGTAATGCCGCCCGCGAACAGATAGTTCTTCGTGTCGAGATCACTGAAGATGCCGACTGTATCACCGGCTGTGATCTGAATGGGATCGCCCGATCCGGTCTGTGTGATCTCACCTGCGCCTGCTTTCTTCTCGATTGCCGCGTCGCCGATGACTGTCTGGATATCGGTGTTGGATACAAATACCGGAATCGTGCCGGAAATGCCGACACCTGTTGTTGCAGCTGCCGCCAGACCGACGATGACATTGGTATCCGCGCCCGTGGACTGGATCAGTACGTTTCCGTCTTCTGCCGTGATTGTCACACCGTCATGTACGATCACGTAAGCCTTGCGGCTGAGGACGTTAACGACAACTGTCGCGCCGACTGCTGCCGTCTTGCCGCCGATGCTGACGGCGATGGCCGCCTCGATCAGCTGTGACGATGTGCCGGTCAGGATGTTCACATCCTTCTTAGCCTTTAAGGATGCACCTTCTGCAATATCAACCAGCGCGTTTGTCTTGGAAACAAGCACGCCAACGGTACCTGCTGCCGCGGCATCGCCGCTCGGTGCTGCAGATGCGGATGCAAGTACATTGATGAGTTTTTCGTAATTGTCACTCTCGACAGTGATGCTGCCTGCCGTGCTCTCCAGCGCGGCTTTGCTGCCGATCAATGTCTGTGCGTCGGCATTATCGATGACCACTGCCACCGTCGC
Organism: Lachnospiraceae bacterium FE2018; assembly: GCA_000702845.1. Taxonomy (GTDB): domain Bacteria; phylum Bacillota; class Clostridia; order Lachnospirales; family Lachnospiraceae; genus CADBRN01. The sequence continues at coordinate 25,335 of JNKK01000021.1, read as the reverse complement.
GCCGACTGCAACTTTGCCCGTACCGCCGGAAGCGGACAGGGAGACAAGAATGATGTCTGTGTCGACAGCACTCTTAATCGTAACATCGTCTTTTGCTTTGATTGAAGTATTGCTTCCAACCGTTGTCTTTGCGGTATTGTCTGCCGCTACGACATTGAACGCGCCGCCAAGGGTGAATTTGGAATCGCTTCCTGTGGAAATCGATGCCGCTACCGTGACCACAAGGACGTTTGCCTTGAACTCCGCGGTCTGGTCATAGCCGCCGCCGATAGCGTTTTCAGCAATGCCGACATTGATCGCGGTGTTGTCGCCGACTGTGGATTTGATCTCGTCTTCATTCTGAAGGAAGGCGATGGTAACGCCGACGCCTGCCTTGGAAGGTGCCGCGCTGACAGAACCTGCGATGATGCGGATATTCGCGTCTTCAAATGCGCGAAGCATCATGCCGCGGGTAATCGTTTCACCGGTGCTGTACGCGGTGAGCATAGACCAGGTGACATCGCTCAGCACACGCTTGCCGTCTTCGGTCTTTTCGTAGACGCGGTACTCTCTTCCGAATGGAGAATCTACCTTATATACATAGAAGCTTCTCTTGCCGACGGTGTAGACCATGTAATCCGCGCCGTCGATGGTTTCCGTCCGGAAGTTGCCGGCCGTGATTCTGTCTTCATCCGAAGCGCTCTCGCCCGCCTGCTCCGCAGCCTGGATGGCCGCTACCGCGGCTTCGATCTTCGCCGCGCCGCCGAGCACGTCTTTCTTGAAGCCTGCATCCTGCAGCATGCCGTTTCCGCCGAGGACATAGACGTCATCGCCGCGGATGTACCAGATGTTGTTCTTATTGTCTTTCCATGTCTCGTAACTGCTTCCGGTCAGGTCGATCGTCACGTTGTTTCCGATGTTCGCGTTGACCTTGTTGCGGAAGAACAGCATCGCAACAGATCCGGCGACAGATGCTGTGGACTGACCCTGGCTGCCCATGATCGATCCCGCAACTGCTTCCAGATAATAGTTGGTTGAGGAGAGAACATTCAGTGCGTCAACCAGCGCCAGCGCGTCTGATGTCGTGATGTTGACGTCGATGGTATAGCTGGAATTCTCTTTGCTCTTATCTCTGTCGAGGTTGATGAATCCCTTCTTCGCATTTGCCTTTTCTGTTGCCGGCAGATCCGAAGTATCGGTGATAAAGTTCTGCAAGCCGAGTGCGAAACTGTAGTCGCTGAAGTCCACGCGGGCTTTCTCCGCGTTGATCTCCAGGCTCTCGCCCCGGATTACTGTGCCGTCGCCGACGTAAACATCTACCGTATCATTCGCGTAGATGAGCGCGAACGCCGCGCCGACGCCTACCTTGGATCCCTTGGAGATGCTGACGCCGCCGGATCTGACTGCCAGCTTGGTCTTGTCATACGCCTCCATGGAAATCTTCGCGCCCTCGACTGTGACTGCCTTGTCGTTGTTCTTGTTGATCTTTACCGCTGTCTTAGCGTTGTCCACAACAACTACGATCGAGCCGGCGATGGAAACCGTTCCGTCTGCGCCGCTGACCGCGCCGGCCAGTGCCTGCGCCGCCAGGAGACCGCGGTAGGTGCCGTCCATGTTCTGGGTCGTCTTCGCGGTTACGCTGACATCTCCTTTCTCGCCGAGCATGTCAACTGCAATGAGATTTCCGTTGATTTCAACGATGCTCTCATTCCTGTCAACACTGACTGCAACGCCTGCCGCGATGGAGTTGGACTTCATGGCGAGACTCATGGCAATGCCGGTGCCTTTCGTCAGGAAGTTTCCGCGGTTCAGCGCGCTGACATCGATCGAAGCAGCTTTGAGATTGCCGTTTACGGTGATGTTTGCCTTATGATTTGTGATATTCAGGCCCACGGCTGCCGCAACCTGGAACTTGCTTCCGTTGTCGCCGCCTTCGCCGCCGCTCTCGCCGGCTTTGGCGCCGCGCTTCTTGCCGTCGGTCTGCTTATTGCCGGAGAGGTCTTTATCACTATTCTCGCCGGCAACGTCAATTCCTTCGTTGCCCTTATTCGTCGCAGCATTGTTCACGCCCGGAATGGTTACATTCTGGCTCTTGAGAACATTGCTGGAAAGGGAGGCCTTGTCACTTGTGCCGCCGCCTTCTTCTTTATTGTCATTCAGTTCTTTGTTAATGCCGTCTTTTGTCTTGTTGCCGCTCGTGCTGTCACCTGCGCCTCGCTTCTGACCGTCATTGCTGAAATAATCGCCTGCCAGAAGTTTATTCGCCTTTGTCTCAAAGTTTTCCACGCCGGTGGAGAACTTGTTGAGATAGCGGTCAAGATCCGCGCCTATGGCTGTTGCCAGCGCCTCACTGTTGTCCTGATTAAAGGCATTTGCCCGGATCACTGCCGCGCCGTCCGCGCTGACAGCTCCGTCCAGAATCGCCTTTACGTCGGAGTTGGTAATGTTGACGGTGACGCTCGCGCCGACCGCAGTGGATTTGCCCGCCGCAAATGCGCTGGACTTCGTCACGGTCTTGCCGCTCTGCTCTGCGGAAAGCAGGAAGCTGACCAGTGCGGAAGCGGGATCTGCGGGATCTGCCGCGATGGTGTCATCGCCGCCGATCGTGAGCGTCGTGCCGCTGCCCACCTCTGCGGTAACCTTGTCTTTTGTGATGGTGAGTGACGCCCCGGCATCCACCGAGATGTCCTTCGTTGTTTCTGTCTTGTTGGAGTTGGATGCGCCCGCGAGCGGGTCGGTTCCCGCCGCGCCTGCCGTCTGCACGTTGTGCGCGGACTTGCTGCGGATCTCCGCCGTACCCGCCGTCACCGTGCGGTTCTTGCCGATACCGGACTCGACATTGACATGACTCAGGGTCATGGCAAATGCCGCGCCGACGCCGACGGTCTTGCCGCCCGCCGTCTTCTTCTGTTCTTCCTGCGGCGTCTCTTCCTCATCAGATTCGTTCTTGAGCAGGACCGCCACAAGTCTTACGTCTGCCTTCGGCATATAGAAGATATACGTCGTTCCGCCTGCCGGATCAATAATGGACTCATCCACTGTAACGATCTGCTGACGCCTGAACCCGGATTCTCCTTCCGGCTTGTAAGCCATCAGGAGCATGTGCAGCCTGTACCCCTTCGCCGGAAGTACACTGACAGCGACGCGGTCTTCATATGCCGCGTACTGCACAGCGTTTGCGATGTGGTCTGACGGATCCTGTTCCGCAGCCAGATCCATGATCTTGACCGTTCCGTAGGACGGTCCGTTTGTATCCGGTTTGATGTCATAGGTATTGGTTGTGGTTCCGTCGCTGTTAACTTCGATTTTATTCTTGTCGGCCTTGAAACCTGTGCTATTGGCATTCTGGTCGAAGTTGATGTCCTGTACACCGGTTCCGTTCTGCGTTCCGCCCTGCACAACGATGATCTTGTAGTCGCCGATGAATTCCGCTTTCGCCTCGACGCTGGTGCCGGGCTTAATCCAGAATTTGGCATCATCACTGTCTGCAAACTGTACGAGGATGCGGCCGTCGCTGCACGTGACCACAGAGATGTCATGGCCCTTCTGCAGCATGTTTTCTGTCAGCTTAGCGCTGAATTTGCCGTCGCTGCCGTTTTCCTTTGTAAATACGTAGTCGATGTAGCCTTCTTTGACCTTGTGTCCGTCATCCGGCGTCACTTTTACGGTCAGGAACTCCTGCTTCCAGGTTACATCTTTTCCGATGGAACCGTCGATGTCAGAAGGACCTTTTCCGGTCTTCGGATTCGGATTCTCTCCCGGCGTCTGTGTGATCGTTCCGGAACCTTCGCCGGTCCAGATCAGGTCGACCACGTTTTTGCTGACGGAGTTCTTACTGATGAAGGTAATGAAATACTCCAGATCCGATCCGGTCAGCACTGTGACGGCCCTTCCGCCGAGGTTATTGATCAGATAACTTGTTTCCGTGTAATTGTCGCCGTCCGGCTTTGTCTGCGGTACGATAAACGGAGTGCCTGCCGCGATCGTCGCAAGCTGAATGGTTGCTTTTGTCTTGTCAGGCTTTGTATAAGTAACAGAGACTGACTTCAGCCGCATGTCATCGTCCGGTGTGATGTCCACGCTGCGTCCGGATACGGAAATGCTTCCGCCCTTGCCCACGTTGAATACCGCGTTGGAGATGGATTTATCAACCGATGCTTCCGTTCCTGTTCCCGCTGTCTGCTGGGACGCGCCCGCGTTGAGGTTTGCGTCCGCCTCGCCCTTGCTGTCTTCCGCCGCCGATGCGGTCGTCTTTTCTACATGATCTCCCTCTGCTTTGATGGTGAGATCTTTGGTAACTGTCACATAGTTCGCGGATGCTGTATCCGTTCCCTTGATCACCGCGCCGGTGTCGCCGTGGATCACTGCGATCGCGACGGCGCCCGCGATTGCGACCTTCTGTCCGCTCGCCCCTGCGATTGCCTGTGTCGTAAACTTATGTCCGTAAGCCTTATCGACTTCAACCTTCGCGCCGAGGATGCCGGTGATCTCGTCCAGGGCAGCATTCGTAAGGGCCCTGCCCATTGCGGAGGCAGCGTCCTTCAGGTTCTTCAGAAGTGTGTCTTTGATCGGTCCTTTCAGGAAATTCTTAAATTCCGTGATGTTGCAGATGCCGTCTGTCAGCGTATTTCCGACTTTGTCAAATACAGCTTTCAGTGCCAGCCTCATGTTTTCTTTCAGATTTTCCTGAACGGTCGCCTTTTTATCGACTGTCAGCCTGGTGCCGAGCTCCTTGCTGATCAGGTCGAGAATATCTTTCTCAATCTTATCTCTGGCCGCAATCAGAATGCCGTTTGGCTCATCCAGGAATGCCTTTTTAAGCACTGCTCCGACACGGCTCTGTTCATCGGTATCTCCGCCGGATCCTGTCGGATTGAGGAAATCCTGCAGAACCGGATTCACGATCGCGGTCACATTGACCAGGATCGCGTTCATAATAACCGGCCACGCCTCTGTCTTAAGATATTTCAGAGATGCTTCTTTGATGCGTGTCAGGGCATCCTTTCCTTCTCCCGGGAACAGCTTGTTGAGCTCTGCGTTCATTCTGTTCGGGAAATCCAGGAAGAGTGACAGGAACGCCTGTACGTTCTTCTGCAGCTGCTCGACCGGATTCGTATTCAGGAAGTTTTCAAATCCCGTTCCCTTCAGCAGCTCATCTTTCGCCGCCTTGACCGCTTTGGTAAGCTGGTCTGCCAGCACGCTTGCGCTGCTCTCTCCGAAAAGATCCGCAAGACCCGCGCTTTTCGCGATATCAAGGATCAGATCCTTGAGCGCATTTTCCAGCAGATCCATAAGCCAGCCTTTGCTCTTGTCCGGAATGCTGACAGCGCTCGGTGAAGCCGTTGTCTCCGGAATCATGCCTGCTTCCACAGTCATAATATCTGCGGTGACACCGGAATCTCCGACGATCGCGTTGTTGTCATAATCCACAACATTGATCGAGACCGCCACGCCGACACCGACCTTGCCCTTGCTCGCGCTGCCGTTTGCGTTCAGGATTGCTTCATTATAAGTCTGTGAGATGACGGAGAGTTTTCCTGTGCCCTCGCCGTCTGTCGCTTCAATGGTAAGGCCGTCGTCAATCACAGCCTCTGCCTCGATGCTCTGAATGTTCAGGGCAAGGGCAGCAGCCACTTCGATTCCGCCTTCCGATGTGGAAGCGCTCTGTCTGTTATTGGAGGCCTGGCTCATCGCCGAAGGTGATGTGCCGCCGGTATTGACATGTCCGGCCAACTTGCCGGCCGCGCCCAATATGCCGTCAGATTGTTTGTCCGCCCCCGATTCACCGTCAGACGACCCCGAGCCGTCGTCCGATCCGCCTGATCCGGAAGAGCCGGATTTTTTATTGGAGGTCGCGCCGTTCGCGCTTGCCCGCGAGGTTCCCTTCATCCGGTTCTTTGCCTTCGTGCTGACATTGATGTTCTTCGCCTTGAGACTGCGGGACAGGCGGGATTTCGTGCTGTCGTTCAGCACGGATACCGTAAAGGAGCCGCCCACGCCGACGCTGTCTCCTGCAGCCGCGGCATTTGCCGCCAGCTGTCTGAATATGTCGCTGTTTGCAGTGATATCTGCATTGCCTGCGCAGATCAGCATGGAAGTACCTTTTCCGATGTGCGCGTTTGTTTCGGTTCCGGCCACGTCAAGTGCCAGGACCGGGGTGATGGAGATACCGCCTGCCGCGCCCGCGACACCCTCGACAGTGTGCGTATCTGTCGTCGATGCCGTGACTTTGATCTCGCTGAGCTTCGCATTGTCTTTAAGTCTGATTACCGGAGCTGTTTTTTCATCTTCGATCTCTGCAAGCGTTTCAATACCGGAAACAGAGATTGCGATGCCCGCGCCCACGCCGGCGTTTTCTGACTTCGCCGCGCCTTTTGCGCTCGCCTTGGTATCCAGCTTAACGGTATTGGCCGCCGTAACGTTCAGCGGTCCCCCCGTGAGTGTTACACGCGCCGTGTCTTTCACAACCGCGTCTGTCTTAACCGTATCGACCTGAACGGCGACGGCGCCGCCGATGCCGATCTGACCGGCAGAGAATCCTGCCAGCGCTTCTGTCTTGTTTGTCGTCGTGCCGTTCGCGGTGACCTTGAGTCCGGCCGCCTCGATCTCGGCATTTTCTACGATTGCATAGTTCTTGTTGATCACCACGCCGACAGCAACGGCAACGCCGGCCGAAACCGTCTGTCTGCCGTTCTTGCCTGCTCCGCTGCCGGGCTGCACGCCCGGAGTGAACGTGACGTGGATTTCAGCGCCCGCGCCGGATGCAAATGCACTGTCGTCCGGCAGCTTAACCATATAGGTCTCGCCGCTTCCCGTCGCGGTGACTTTCTTTGATTTCTTTTTATCCGCGGAAGTAACCGTCACGGTGATGCTTCCGACCTTGTAGCCGCTGTTCGGCTTGACGGTAAAGGTATACTCCTCGCCCGCATCCGCAAAATCATTGGAAAGCGTGACCGATCCGTTAACTGCCGAACCGGCTTTTACCGCAATTCCCTTTCCTTCGATGACCGGAATGACGGTGATGTTAATCGGATCTGTGTCCAGGTTATAAGGCGATCCGTCCAGCGTGACCTGTGACGCAATCTTAAACTTCCAGACACCTTCGCTGAAAACTGCGGCATGCAGATCCTCATAAGGATCTCCCGTCACGTTTTCTTTCTGGTATGCGACTTTAAAGTTTTTGATTTTCTTGCCGGCCTTAACTGCCTCATCTGTGAGGGAGACGATGATCTCCTGACCCACACCGCCGTTCTCCGCGCTGAGTTTTACGTCCGTGCAGGGATTGCCGCTGTCGTCAGCCACTGACAGCGCGATTGACTGGTTGTAGAAGTCCGCGGTAATGGTAGTTTCCGCATTCGGCATTGTGAAGGAATAACTGCCATCCTTGCCTTCCAGTTCCTTTTTGACGTCATTTCCGTCCAGCGTGTAGTTCAGATATACTTTCACAAACTGACTGGTGCCGCTGCCGGGATTGTTCGTCGTGACCGTAAAGGTGACCTTCTTGCCTTCCTGCGCCTTCATTCCTTCTCCGGCCGCCTGGCCTTCCGTAATCTCGACTTTGCCGGGAGCCTCATGACCTTCCTCGACCAGCTTTCCTGCCTGCATAAACTGTGTCTTGATATCGAGAATATTGTACTCAAATTCCGCGCCGATTTTGATCTGGGAACCGGGTTTCAGGCCTTCCAGATCTGCGATCTTGAAGAAATAGTTTCCTTTGCTGTCGCCCGTGAGCGCGATCTTGACTTCCTCTTCCGTGGCAGTTTCCCCGTTCTTTGTCACTTTCGTATACTTGATATACGGGCTGCCCGGATCGTTTTCGTCTGCTTTGCCTTTCACCGCATAGCCGACCGCCGGAGCAATCTTAAACGCGTAAACCGCGCTGCCGGGTGCTCCGCTGGCATGGGTGATGGTTCCGTTTTGTGTGCTCTCTATGAGAAGCGTGTTGGCGACGAGATACTCTCCTTCGATCGGCATGCCGGCGTCAAGGCTGACAGCAGTGATGCTGACCTGTGTGCCGTCCTTGATCTCCAGTGCGGAGAGGTCCACCGTATGACGTCCGGTGGAATCGTCGTATGCGGCAGTACCGGTTCCCGCGGTACCGTCTGCTTTGGTGTACTTGAAGGTAACCTTTCCTTCTCCGTCCTCAAACGTAGGATCAAGAGAAATGGCCTGGAATACGAAGATGCCTTTCGCGGCGTCTGATCCGCCCACCTGCATCAGGGACACGCCTTTTGCAGGCTCGATATAGACGGTATAAGGAATGATCGTCTGTGCCGCTGTCTGGGTTTCCGGCTTCGGTCTTTCTTCTGTCTCCTGCGTATCATTCTTTGCGTCCGGACCGACTGCAGTGCCGTCCGCCCTGATTGTCGCGATTGCAGAAGCATCTGCGTTCACCGTGACAGTGCCGCCCGCCGTGATTTTTCCTGTTGTGGAAATCACGGCTTTATTATTGTTAATGTTCACGCCTGCTGCCAGCGCGCCCGCCGACTGTGCGGTCTGCGCATCCGAACCGGCTGCAGTTTCTTCGCTCCCTGCGGTTGAAGCCGGATCACCGAACGCGGCGGTAATAATGACTGCCACGCCGCCGGGCATCGCGTTGTATATGGTGCCGTACGGGATCGTGTAGATATACTTGCCGTCCTTCTTCTCGATGATCTCAGTCACCTCACGCGGATTATCCTGGTCGATGACATAGTACGTTTTGCTGGAATCAAAAGTCGCATTTTTATCCTGTTTTACGTAATCTCCGTCGATCAGAAGGTAGTAATCCCCGCCGGAGCCGATCACGCCGGAGGCAGGAACGAACATGGTCTTGTAAGTGGCCGTCACACTGGTCGCGACTTTGTTTCTGGCCGGGTTCACGATGACCTGGATCTTTTTGCCCGGGTCAACTTTGGAAACCTCCAGCATGACAGCGCCCGTGCGCACATAATACTCTTTGTCCGCGGGAATCTCGGCGCCTTCTTCCACCGTCGCGCGGATATAGTTTCCTTCCTCATTCTTCGTATAATAAGTTGTATCTCCGCGGAAGTATTTATCGTCTTCCGCCGTCCTCGCGTAGGCGTCGTCACCGTACTTCACGACAATATCGATCGCTTCCGGAGAAGTGGAATCTTCTGTTACGATCTCGTCGTCATCTTCCAGCGCCGAACTGCCTGCGTCGTCGATGAGATCCGCGAAATTGACATCTGTACCGTCAGCGCCTGCTCCTTCATTGCCGCTTCCTTCTTTGAATGTGACCGCAATCGTCACATCCGCCTCGGGCATTCTGAAGGTGAACGAGCCGTCTCCGTTTGAGACGATTCCGCGCGCCGAACCTTGTGTCCATGTATAGGTACTGTATGTGTCAGATCCCTTTAACAGATATTTGATCTCTATTTTGTCGACCGTATATCCCTGATCCGGTGTGACCGTAAAGGTGACCGGATCCGACTTCACGTAATAGACCGGATTCTTCGGGATCTCCTGTCCTGCGCTGACAGCAACTTTTGTATATCTTCCGGCGGAATCGCAGGTGTAGTAGTCAACGCCTGCCTCGAATTTCTCCGTCGAAGCGATTTCATGCGCATTGGCCGATGTAGGTGCCGTGACGGCGCCGTGCTCGGTTTTGGCTGTATTGACCTTATGGGTCTTTCCGCCGAATTTCTGGCCGATGCCGTTCAGCAGATCCGCGATCGCCCCTTTCGCGTTCGCGGCGAACACAGCGGCAATATCGGCGAACATTCCCTTGATGCCATCCATGCCCTCCTTCGAGGACGGGCTGCTGCCGCCGGCTCCTGTGTCGCTCTTTGCGCTCGAAGCGACAGCCATGGCGTTCTGATTCGCGGTGGAGGAAAGCTTCACATTGCCTCCCGCCGTGATGGCCGCCTGATCGTCAACCTCGCAGGATGCGTCCTGAACGACAACTTCCGCCGTGATATAAATACTGGTGTCTCCGGAGAGCGCGCCTCTGGATGCCTTCGCCTCAGCTGCCGTCACGGCGCTGGAAACCAGTTCCACATCTCCCCGCGCTTTGATCACGCTGTTTCCGGAAACTTTGATGTGCGCGTCATTTACACCGACGGCAACCGCCAGTGAAATCGGCAGCTTGCCGGTGCTGGCCGCCGCGGTCAGTGAAACTTTGGAATCCGCGTTTGCTTTCACGTTTCCGAGAACTGCTTCGACCACCGCGTGATCCAGAATCTCAATATTTACGCCGGTCACGGAAACGACCACCGCCAGCGGAACAAACGCGCTTGCCAGCACTGCGTTGCTGGCCTTGATGGTCACAACAGCCCGCGCCGTGAGATTTACGTCGTTGCGCGCTTTGATTTTTCCCTTAACCGTAATGTCGGCATTTCCGACCTTGACGTTAATCACATTGATTCCCGCCAGTGCGTCGCCGAAAAGATCGATCAGGCTGCGGTTCTGCTCAATGACAGATGACAGCGTGACACTGCCGGAAAGCGCCTCCAGAGAAGCGTTCTCTTCGACAATTATTTCCGCCGACGCCTCGAAATCGAACAGACTTCCAGAGAAAGCGCTCTTCGTATTTGTCTGCACTCCCGTACCGGTTCCTGTTCCCGTGCCTGTTCCTGTACCCGTTCCTGTCCCTGTTCCGGTTCCTGTTCCTGTTCCTGGTCCGGTGGGCTCTCCCGTAGCGGGATCCGTTGTGGGTTTCGGCGGCATCAGATCAAACATGGTGTCGTTGTCATTCGCCTTGATGTTGATAGAAGCGGCTTCCACTTTGCCGCCCACCTCAACATGGCTGCCTTCAACCACCAGGTTTACGGAAGGCAGCTTTATATTACCAAGCCGGACGCTCTCCTTCTTTTTGCCGAGCGTCAGATTGGTCAGAACAACTGTATACCCGCTCCAGTCCGCTGTCAGAGGAATCAGCTTGCCGTTTCCATCCTTCAGACTGCCGGTATATGTATAATTGGTAAAAGAACTCGGCGCCTTGCCCTGCCCGAATGTCAGGTTATTCAGTTCGACAGTGGGCTTATTCTGCAGCGAGTCGCTCAGTGCATTGAAACCGGCCAGATCAATCTGCATCGCTGTGTCGTCGTCCTTGGCCGTACCCCAAAGCATCTTTATATAGCCGAAATAATTCTCCAGCTTCTGACAGATCAGGCCTGCCAGCGGACTCTTGATCTCATTAGAGATCTCTCCGTCTTTCTTCAGATCTCCGGCCAGAGACAGCGAATCAAACCCGGAAGCGGAAACACCGGCTGCCAGGTTTGCATCTCCGTTCAGGATCTGTGTCAGCTCCGCCTCGCTGGCCTTGCCGCCCAGCTCATCGAGACCGCTGCCGCCGAAGAGCTGCATTTTTTCAAATGCCGCCCCGAGATTGGAGTTGATTGTAACAGCGTCGTTGCCTGCTCCGAGATCTACCTTCAGAGACGACTTGACTGTCGCGCCGTCCTTCTGATAAGAGCGGGCTGCATTCACGCCGCTGGTCATGGCAACGGAATCATTGCCTCCTCCGGTCGAGACCGCAGCACGCAGCACGCCGGTCTGATGTGTCAGAATCACATTATCAGGACCGTCGCCTGTGTCGATCGATACGGTATTGCCGAAACCGGACCCGGCATCCATTCCACTGTACTGGGTGGTCAGGGACACTTTGTCCGCGCCTCCTCCGGTATCAATCGACAGGGTGCTCTCTTTTCCCGAAACAACAGCGTTGACCGTGTCCGCGCCTGTCGTTCCGTAAATCGCCGTATTGATCTCATCACCGAGAACGCTGACTTTCTTCAGCGTCGATAAATAGATGCCGGCGATCACTACGTTAATGTCATCAATCGAGAGATTGCCGTTCAGTACGACGCCCGTTCCCCCTGTGGGCCCGATCGTCGACTTGTCGATGACATCCGTTTTCTTCTCGGGAGCTTCATAGGAACCTTCCCCGAGAATGTAAAGCGTGAAATCCTTGTTGGCTCCCAGAACCAGTTCCTGGACGTTGTTGAAGCTGATGTTCACATCGCCGTTATAGGTTCCTGCCGCAACAGTGATCGTCAGAGATTTGATTGTCTTTTCCGAATCTGTCGCCGCTTTCTTCAGCGCATCGTTCACTGCCTTCTGGATCGCGTTTGCAGATTTCGTGACCGTGGTCTTTGTAATGTCCACGGCTGTATTGTCCGCGTTCGGCGTCACTTTGTACGTGACTTTAGCACCGGCCTTGTCGACCTTGTTCTGATCGGCCGCTTTCAGGTCTTTGCCTGATTCGGTCATCTTCCAGGTCGTCTCAGTCGGTGTCATTGTCGCGACATAGCCCGATGCCGTGTTGTCCGTGATCGTCGTATCTGTGGAATTATACTTTTCCGTGATGGTCACAGACTGGACATCATTGGTGTAAGTTGTCTGCGCGGACTCCTCGCCTTCTTTGCAAAGCTGGTTTACATTCTCCTGGCCATTCAGGACAACTTCTGTCAGCTCGGCGCTTCCCGGCGTAACCGCCAGCGCCTCTGTCGCCGCGTCGTTGACAATATCAGAGTTGTTCACGGACGAAATATCATCGGTCGTGACTGCCGGCGGTTCTTCTCCGCCGCCGGATGTATCGCCGCCCTTTGCACCGCCCTGATCCGCTGCCGGTGCAGAAGCCGGAGCCGGTGCGGTCACAGTCGTCGATGAAGAAGACGACGATGAAGCCGCCGGAGCCGGGGCTGATGCTGCCGGAGCCGGGGCCGAAGCTGCAGGCGCCGGTGCTGACGCCGCAGGCGCCGGTGCCGGCGCTGCCGCAGGTGCCGGAGCCGGGGCTGCCGGCGCCGGGGCTGATGCCGCCGGCGCTGATGAAGCCGCCGGAGCCGCCTCCTTTGCAGGCGCCGCCGGGGCCGGGGCTGATTCTGCCGGTGCAGCAGAAACAGCAGGCGACGAATCCCCTGCTTTCCCACCTGTATCTGATGATTCCTGTGACTGTTCCGTTCCGGTATCGCCACCATCGTCCGCCATTACGGCAGGTGCTCTGTACGAGAACACCAGTAAGGCCAGTAACAGCAGCACGAGCAGTTTTATATACCGCAGCGAATGCCCGTCCTGTCGTTGTCTGTCAGACATGTCATCTCTCCTTTGCATAAATTTTTCCCTGGGCTTCCGCAAATGCAGAAAGCCTTTCCTACGCCTGATTCTTCACACTTCTTCTGTAAAACTACGATTTATCTTCAACTTGTTCCTCCTGACGCTTCTGCCTGAGATCCCGCGTCATTTCCGCCACAAGGATTCCTATAACAAACGCAATCACTGCCACCAGAATATATCCGCCAGTCTGCGGTCCCAGAAGGAACGCACCCATTACGGAATATGTCTGTGTCGTTACGCCCGTTCCGGCAAACCCGGAGATCAGTACAACCAGTGATACCAGCAGCAGACAGGAGCATCCGAGCATTGCCCGCATTCTTCTTTCCCGCTGCTTCTGCTTTGCTATATGAAGCCGTCTGATGATTTCATCTATCTGGTTCATAATTCCGTTCCTCCTGCTTCTATTTCATTATCCGATATTCGGAATAATCCTTACAAAACAATAAAGTGACTCTATACTTATTAATTCCATTCCGTTCCTGTTTTACCCACCAAAAATTGATGTGATTTTTTAGCTATATTGCACAAAAAAAGAACCGCCGCACTCGATTACTTAATACGGCAGTCCCTCCGGTTGTTCCGCGTTTTTCTGCTTCGTGGCGATCGCGCGCATCATTCTGTAAGGAAATACGCATATGAACGCGGTCAGCAGCGGAATCAGGTATCCGATTGCGGAGAATATACCTCCTCCGGAAACCAGCAGATTATATAGGCCGTGAAATGTCACGGACAGTGAAAGCGACCCGAAAATACTGGGCAGTGACAGTGACCGGAAGTATCTGAATACAGAAAGTCCCAGGGTAAGCATTAATATGCTGACGATGTGCATGACGCCGACAGAAAAGCCGCGGATCATGATATAGGACAGACGGTTCGCGCCATAGGTCAGAATATAGCAGCAGTTCTCAAATGTAGCAAATCCTGTTCCGACCGCAATTGCTGTCAGAAAAAAAGACTCCTCATCCGGATAAAAAAAATACAGGTAAATAAGAAGCGGAAGAAATTTCATCAGTTCTTCTACAACCGGAGAAAGAAAGACAGCGGTATCTTCTCCCAGACCGGCTGCTTCTCCCAGAAATGCGCTGATATAGGCAGACAGCAGACAGGCTGCCATTCCAAACAGAAAAGCCAGCACAAACTTCCGGACCTTACCTCTCACAAAATACAGTACAACCAGATACGGAACCGCTATGCAAATCAGGATGTTTTCCGCGTAAATCATGCTTCTCCCACCTTGTTTTCGACAGCTTTCATCATAAACAGCAGCATCAGAGTGATCAGAAAATTCGTCACCTGATAAATCGGCTCTGCGCTCATGTACAGACTGACCACAAGCCAGGCATTCCCCGCAAACGAAAAACACAGCTGCTCATCCGCTCCGCTGTTCCGCCGGAATGCCCGGATTGTTTTCCGGAAAAAGAACAGAATCCCCGCATACAACAAACAATAAACTGCTTTATCCAGAAATCCGGCCGGCTCTGCGGGTACAAAAAATATGATTCCCTGCAAAACCACAACCAGATAAGCGCCGATCCCGACCCCTGTCCATTCTCTCCGGGACATGACCCCCGCCTGTTTCATGGAACGCACCACAGCACACAGGTAATATCCAAACAGAATTCCTCCGACAATGTCCTGCACCCACTCGCCGGACCAGGCGATCCAGAGAGCGACATTGGCCGCTGTGAAGATAACTGTCAGAACGACTTCCCTTCTCGTATCTGCAAACACTCCCTGAAACGTCAGGAGCAGCACCATCGAAAAAAGAAGAAACGTTGCGCTTTCCCCGAATTCATTCGCCGCAAACGGCATTCTATTGTCCGGCTCAATAAAAACATATACCACCCAGTACAGATTACTCATCAGATAACTGATGCACCCGAAAATAAAATAAGCCGCCCGCATCGAGCGTTTCCCGCTCCTGTGGATGATCATACTTGTATGAATAATAATGGCCGCGATTACCACGGTCTGTATGATAAGATTGATTCTGCTGATATTATCCAGATTCATTGCCGCCCCTCATCAATCCGGCCCATAATCAAACCCCATCCGCGCAAGTTCCTGCCGGAGCGCCTGCTTCCCGCGCTCTGCAAGATGATACATCTGCTTTTTATTCTTGCGCATAATTACGCCTGCTTCCTCATAAGTCATCTGCTCAAAATACAGCAGAAACAGAACTTCTCTGTACTCTGCATGAAGATTTTCCATTGCCCGGTATAACTGCTGATTCTGCTCCTGTTTCAGCAGTTCTGTCTCAGGATACTGATATCCTTCTGAAGCCGCCTCGCCCGGTTCCGTCCGTCCGGTATTCCACTGATCCAGAGATGCCGCCGTCCGCCTTTTTTTCCGGTTGTGTTTCAGTGCCAGCTTCCGCCCGATCGCAAACAGCCAGGTTTTGAAGCTGCTCCCTTTTGCCGTCCATTCCTTTTTCATCGCGATCGCGACAAAGGAATCCATCATCAGATCCTCTGCATCTTCGATTGAATCGACATATCCCCGCAAAAACAGTGTCAGACTCGCGCCGTAGCGCTCCAGAAGTTCTCCGAGTGCCTCACGGTCCTCTCCGTTCAGAAAACGGCTGTACACTTCTTCATCTGTTTCATACATAGCCGCTCCCCCCTGTTTAACCATTTTCAGCCGTAAACCCGGCTGACCGCTTCCATATCACTCTGATGTCTGCATCTTCACAGGAATGCATACCGGTCCTTCTTACATTTTTTATTATATCATCCGGCACCGTCTTTGAATATTTCAATAATTTAAGCTTTTTTTCATGTTTATTCCAGACCTCCAGAAGTAATTCTGTCACTGGATGCATTTCTCTGCCGGAAAGCGTATAATGAGATGATAAAACCGATGGAAATATCTTTGCGTTTGAAAGGAGTGCCAATTTATGTCATCACTGATCTGGATTCTGATCCTGATTCTGGTATTCGGCGTACCTTTGCTGCGCAATCTGCGCGGCAGATCCAAAGGCAGCACCGGAAATCAAAAACAACCGGAGGCGCCCGAAGGTACTGCCCCTGTTCCGAAGAAACATTTTAACTTCCCGGTCCGGAAAATTCTTCCTGTCATACTGATCCTGTGCGTAGTGCTGGTCCTTGCGCTCGGCTCTTTTTACAGTGTCTCCGAGCAGGAAAACGCCGTGGTGACCCAGTTCGGAAAAATCGTGCGGACCGATACAGCGGGACTTTATTTCAAAATTCCTCTCCTGCAGTCTGTCCGCAAAGTTGACATCACAACTCACGGGACAGGTGTGGGCTATTCTGTCTCTGATACCGGACAGAATATTACAGACGAAAGCGACGGCATCATGATCACCTCGGACTTCAATCTGCTGAACATTGACTTCTATCTGGAGTACAAAGTGGATGATCCGGTTGCGTATCTGTATTACTCCGAGGATCCGGAAGGAATTCTCAAAAATATTGCGCTTGCAAGCATCCGCTCAGTCGTATCCAATTATGCCGTTGATGATGCCATAACAACCGGCAAAAACCAGATCCAGGCGGACGTCAAAGAGACGATGATGCAGGAACTTGAAAAAAATGACATCGGACTGCAGGTCGTCAATATCACTGTGCAGGATTCCGAGCCGCCGACAAATGAAATCAAGCAGGCATTCAAGGCAGTTGAAACCGCGAAACAGGGCGCTGACACCGCAAAAAACAACGCGCTGCAGTACCAGAATTCTCAGCTGCCCGGCGCGGAGGCACAGGCGGATAAAATCGTTCAGGACGCAAAAGCCGCCAAAGAAGCCCGCATCGCCGAAGCCGCAGGACAGGTTTCACGCTTCAATGCTGAGTATGAAGAATACAGTAAATACCCTGCTGTGACAAAAAAGCGTATGTTCTATGAGACGATGGAGGACATTCTCCCGGATCTTAAAGTGATCATCACAGACGGAGATACGCAGACACTGCTCCCGCTGGACAGCTTTTCCGGCGGACAGTCCGATGATGCATCTGCCGCATCCGGAAGCAGTTCCGGCAGCGGGTCAGGCACATCCGGAAGCAGTCCGGCCATATCCGGTGCTTACGGCGGCAGTACTGCAGGCAATGACAATCCGGACACTGCAGCATCAGAATATTAATCAGGAGGGAGGAATTCATCATGAAAAAGAAAATAATCGCCATCCTGTTTGCAATAATTGTTGTGCTGCTTCTTATTACCGCGCCCTTCGTCGTTCATCAGAAGGAATTTGTCGTGGTGAAACAGTTCGGCCGCATTGTCCGCACTGTGGAGAATCCGGGATTATACGTGAAGATACCGTTTATCCAGACGACCCAGCGCGTATCAACCGCAACCGTACTCTACGATATTCCGGCATCTGACGTCATCACAAAAGACAAAAAGAGCATGATCGCAGATAATTATGTTCTCTGGAAGGTGACGGATCCGAGCAAATATATCAAGACACTGAACGCAGTCAGTGAGCGCGCAAATGAGCGCGTGGAAGCGGCTGTGTATACCTCTGTCAAGAGTGTAATCTCTTCCATGACACAGGACGATATCATTGCTGCGCGCGGAGAAAAACTGACTGAGCTGATCACCGGACCCGCTGACACCGGCATGGAAGGGTATGGTATTTCCATTATCGAATCCCAGATCAAGATCCTCGATCTGCCCGATGACAACAAGGAATCTGTCTATGAGCGAATGATCTCAGAGCGAAACAATATCGCCGCTTCCTACAAAGCGGAAGGTGATGCGGCCGCGCAGAAGATCAGAAATGAGACGGATAAAACCGTCACGGTAACGCTCGCGGAGGCAAAAAAAGAAGCCGCCGTACTGGAAGCGGAAGGAGAGGCAGAATATATGCAGATTCTCTCAGACGCCTACAGCGCACCCGAGAAAGCTGACTTCTATAATTACCTGCGCGGACTGGACGCGCTCAAAAAATCAATGACCGGTAAAGACAAGACTCTGATTCTGGATAAAGACTCGGAGCTGGCGCAGATTCTTTACGGCAGTGCAGAATAGTTGCTGATTACATAACATACAAGGCCTTAGCCCGGTCATAAATAGGATTGTTCTCTCTGATGTTTGACATATGATGGACAGGCTGGTTTAAGCTGACAGCATAAAAACAATAACTGCAGCTACAAGACATATTCATATATATTAAAGGGAGGACAAAAAATGAAAATAAAAAGCATTACATCACTATTTCTGATTCCGGCTTTGGTTCTGAGCCTTGGTCTGGCAGCCTGCGGAAATTCCATTTCAGCAGAAAACAAAACCGCAGCCAAAAGTGAAACCGCTGCCATAAGTGAAACAGCAGCCGCAGGCGAATCCGCAGCCAAAAGTGAAACAGCAGCCGCAGATGAAACTGCAGCTCCGACAGCAGAAAGAGAGGATTCACCGGCGTGGATCAGTTCACTCGATGCAGCGCAGGATGCAAAACAGCTGTTTGTTGTGGCCGGGATCGGCGAGACAACCGCAACGATTTCCATGCACGAAAAAGATGAAAGCGGCGCATGGAAGCAGATCATGACAACACCCGGATTTATCGGAAAACACGGCCTTGGCAAGGAAGCTGAGGGTGACGGAAAGACACCGGTCGGTGTTTACTCCTTCAATTATGCATTTGGTATTGCCGGTGACCCGGGCTGCGCAATCGAATACCACAAGGTCACTGATGACAATTACTGGTCCGGTGATCAGCGCGATGGATATCACTACAACGAAATGGTCAGCATCTCTGATCTGCCCGACCTGAATATCGACGACAGTGAGCACATTACAGACTATACCAATGAGTATCAGTATTGTCTGAACATCAGCTACAACGACACCAGTACACCCGGTCTTGGCTCCGCAATCTTCCTGCACTGCCTCGGAGCGTTCAAGCCCTACACCGGCGGCTGTGTGGCGATTCCGCAGGATAAAATGATCACCGTAATGCAGAACGTCAAACCTGACTGTGTGGTTGTTATCGACTCCCTGAAGAACCTCAGCCCGGAGACCTGGGAGAGCCTGGGGCTGACACAGACACAGGCAGCGGCACCGGCGGAAGCAGTGATTGACTACGGTACCTCTGATCTTTACACAGAAGAAGATATGGATGCCGCAATCAAGATGATCCGTGAAGAATTCGACACCTGGGACAGATGCGAAATGCACAGCATCCGGTACGCAGGAGATGAATACAGCAGCAAAGAAAACCTCGACTGGGTCAACAATCTGGACGACGGATATGATTTCACCGAATGCATCAAGTTTCTGAGTGATTTCCACACACCGAAAGATGCAGCCGGTGCCTGGGAAGCAGATACAGAATACACTGACTGGAACTGGTGGCTCGGCCGTACCGCTGACGGTAACTGGAAGCTTGTGAACTGGGGCTATTAAACCCGGAAAGGCAGCTGTCCGCGGAACCGATCCCGATTTCACGGCAGATCTCACAAACGTAGCTTAAATGAACGCCTGCAAAACGCCCGGGAAAACAAAGCTCCCGGGCGTTCATTATGTTCGGTGTCCTGCTGCTACCTGGTCTTTACTGTTCTGACCTTGGACCAGGCGGAATAATACTTCTTTCCTTTTATCGTTTTATATGTGCGGATTCTGATATAATATTTCTTTCCGCCTTCCAGCCTGGTGACTTTTCTGGATACCTTCCTGTAACCTTTCACATTTACAGTCTTCCTGTTCCTGGTGAATCTGCGGTTGGCCGCCAGCTGAATCTGGTACCCGGTAATGCGGGACTTCGCCATTTTTGCCGGATTCTTTTCCGTCGGAAGCAGATGTCAGGAGAACCGCGTTCATATTTAACTGAAACGCAGGCCTTACAAAGTAGTTATTTTTCAGACTGACACTGCCCTTCCTGACCTTTTTATCAGAAACACATGTCCCATAATATGTATAACTGCTGTCACTCTGTACAATGAGGTATCTATCATAAGCTGACCGCAGCCAGAAACAATTGTAGACGGTATTCGGCCGGGCAGGATCCACAACCAGCAGTTCATCGGCCACCCTATTTGCTTCTTCTGTGGAGAGCGGCCAGAGAAGCGCCTCAACCTGTGGTCCCGCAATGCTGCCCTCCGGCTGTATATACTCTGAATAAGCACTTTTCAGCTCCGCAATTCTGCCTGTATCCTCAGTATTAAACGGTGACTGACCAATACCCAGTGCTGTACTGCCTGTCGCAAAAAGCGTAATCATTCCGTTTGAACCGGCAGCGCCGTTTCCGTTATATCCGATCACATACCATGTTTTTCCGCCGTAATCTACTGTTCGGGCATCTGCCGTATTGCAGCCTTCATTCAGAATTCCCGTACCAATAAAGATGTTCGGACGGTTCGTATCCGCATGTACCGGAACTGTTTTTACGTGCATCCTTCTCCGCGTTCTGATAAAATCTTTCCATGAATGATCCCGTGGAGGCTGATATGAATCATATAATCCATATTACAGGAAATATCGTAATCTACACATCTCTGGCCGGCATTGTGCTGCTTTTCCTGGAATGTATCTGGTATGCGTTCCCGCGCAAAGTAAAAAACACATGCCCCTCGAAAAGAATTGCTCTGATTACAGGAGCGTCAGGAGGACTCGGCCGACAATATGCCTTCCTGGCCGATCGCAAACTGAAAGATATTGATGAGATCTGGCTGGTCGGGCGGCGCATCTCCAGATTGAATGAAACTGCCGGCCTGCTAACTCATCCTGCAAAGTGCCTGCAAATGGACTTGACAGAAACTGCTGAAATTTCAGGTCTGAAAGCTGTTTTTGCAGAGGGTAACATTTCTGTGCGCTGTCTGATTAACTGTGCAGGTTTTGGAACAGTCGGTTCATCCAGTGATATTTCCATTTATACTCAGGCAAAAATGATAAATCTCAACTGCATTGCTCCGGCTGCGCTGGCTAATGTGTGCATCCCGTTTATGCATCCGGGAAGTCTGCTTGTAAATATCTGTTCCACTGCCGGATTCCAGCCATTGCAGTACCTGAACACATATGCTTCATCAAAAACATTTTTGCTGCGTTATACACGGGCACTGCGCAGGGAACTGCTCCCGAAGCAGATTCGTGTATCGGCCGTCTGTCCATATTGGATCAAAGACACCGGATTCATTGCTGCCGCTACTGCCGGCGGAGAATCCGGCATAAAAGATTTCCCGCTTTCTTCAAACGTGAAATCTGTATCCCGTTTTTCCTTTTTCTGGATGAAGATAGGTCTTCCTGTAATCACGCCAGGCATCATCTGCTCACTGCATCGCATGTTCTCGAAACTGATTCCAGATACAGTTCTGGTTTATATCTGGGATGTAATCCGGCATATATAAATAACACTGCATAGATAGCAAGAGCGCTGACATCAATCAATCTGCCAGCGCTCTCTTCATGTCTCTTTTTTCATGCGTGCGTAATTATTTGAATCTCATGTTTTTTCATACCTTACATAATATATGGCTATATTTTATTACATTCCAAATTCAGCGCAAAGGCTTTCAAATCTGGCTTTTTCTTTATCCTTCACTTCCTTTGACATATCATTCATACAATGATGAATCACATCCGCATCTTTCAGAACTTCGTCCATCGGTGCATCGACTGTCAGCTTGTCATCGTGATGATAGATTGCAGAGCAAATCAGCTCTGTTTCTTCTGCGTTCGTGAGTTCCAGATCTGTAAGAATTGTGCGTGCCAGATCTGCGCCCTTGTGCGCATGATTTTCATACGAACCTGACTGATACGCGTACATGTCATGAAGCATGCCGGCCATGGATGCCAGTTCGACATCCAGTCCTCTCTTTCTGGCTATCATTGTTGCCGCGAGCGATACGCCGTAAAGATGGGCATATGCACCGGCTCTTTTGTCCGCATTCTGCATCTTGTCCAATTCACAATTGATATGTTTCCGAAGTTCTTTTAACCTGCTCATGTGATAACCTCCCGATGGAATCCGCATCTCTCTGACAACTACATTTCCTGCCCTCTGCTTTTTACTTCTTATAAATCTTTTCTTTCTTATCTGCATATTCAGTTAACTTAAGTAGTTCTTTTTATTCTGTATAATTTTGTTCTTCTTTCTTTTCTTCAACTTTTGTTCACCAACCTTTAGTTGAATAACTAATTATTTGCATTAACAATTCTGGGGTTATATTAAACATATTATCTTTTATTATATTTTCTACATATGTTTTATTTATTATTAAATTAATAACATCTAAATAATACTTTGTAGTGTTTTCTTTATCAACAAATATCGTTTCATGTAAATTATCTTTATTTAGAAGAATTACAGAATAATTTTTTTCATATGGCTCTACTGTAATATCATTGTTGTTTTTTAAATATTCATCTACTATCCTATCCAATCCTACACTTTTAATAATTTCTTCATTAGATTGAGTTCCTTTTAATGCTCGAACTTCATCTCTTAATTTTTTTACTTTTGCATCTTTTTCTTCACTACTTTTTCCGTATTTTATTACAAAGGCTAAAATATTATTTTCCAGGCTACCCAAATTGGTTATATAAACAAGATTCCCTCTATCATATCCTCCTATTCCTGTAGCATCAATTTTATAAGTAGGTTCATAATAGCCTTTTAGATATACATATAATGAATTGCCTTTTAGTTTATAATCATATATTCCTTTTAATTCTTTTTCTAAAAAACTGTTTATCATTTTACCCCTTCTCCGTCACATATTTATATTAATAGAATAATCCGCAGAAAACCATGCGGCAGACTGATGTCACATAGTTTCTCCGGCTTATACTTCTCTGCCAAAATATATATTTTATTGTACTATCCCCACATTTTTTGTACAACTGGTCATCCGGATAATACTGAAAAATATGCTGAAAAAGACTGTCCGGTGATGTGTCCGAACATAGTGAAAACCGGCGTGGCTTGGAGAAACTACATACATGAAACCTTGCGAAACATCATCACCCGAACCTTGCGGGCAACCTCGATACTGATGATGTGACTATGCATTATACTGAATGCAGTATAGGGGAAGTCCAGCTTGTCAGAAGTGAATGCGCTTTGTGTCTTCACCTGATGTTGACGTTTTGCGCCGCCGTACAATGTTGATCCGGTGCTCTCATGATATCTTTATATACAATCAACTCCACTGGTTTTAAGGACGGCGTCGGACGGGAATCAATAGCTGATGTTAGAGGGGTGCATGGATGCGCTGATAACAGCCCGGGTCTGCGTGGCAGGCGGAGGTTTTGATGCCACAATCCCTTCCTGAAATTCGTTGTGCGTCATGTTATCCTCTGTTAGCGCGATACTCAACTTATTTTTGTATACAATTATCTCAGTGAAAATGCCCCTGACAGACTCCGCAACATACCTCCTTCGTTACAGATTTTGGATCCAAAGTCTGTAACGGAATTTTCCAAAAACCCCAGTAAATTCAATGCTTCCGGGCATGTTGTATGTCGCGGGGATCATATATAAAAAATCTCTTCTTCATGGATGTTCAATACAGATCCATTTCCATTAAACGTGCGCAATGTTCCATTACCTGTGTCTGCTTACCTGTTCACTTCCATAGCATAAGCCCGGCCATATCAGCCGGGCTCGTAACAACAATCACTGTTTGGTTTGCATCAACTTGCTTTCATCAGGTCCTGTCCTTCGACAACCGCTTGCAGGGTTCCTTCCTGATAATTGGTTAGTGTAACAATTGCCCCACCTGTCGCGTCTTCATAAATACCGATCCATTCTCGAAGGTGTTGTTCAACCCATCCCATAACAGTTGAATCCAACACTTTTTTGAGACTCTTAGTGATTTGTTCGAATGTCCGTTTACGTTCGCTTCCCGAAAGATACCTGCACTCCGCAATCGCTCTGTCACAGATCCTGATAACGTTTTCATCCGTCAACTTCTCTCCTGAAACATTCGCGGAAACATTTTTCCGAAGTTCCAGCGCAGTGATTACGATGTGGTTGCCGGATCGTATGTACCTGCATTTGTAAATGCAGTTCAGCATATCAGCAATACCCGGGGCTGAATAGTTATAGTTTTTCCGAATGTGTGGACACTGCCTGCGGACAACATCATTCATCTGACGGGCCATCATCAGAAGCTCATTGCTGGATAGTTTCTTGTTGAGAATGCCGTTTGGAAACATCTTCGCCTTTCCGGGTTTTCCATTTTCCAAAATCTCACGAAACCACTGTTCGGGACATCGCAATGCATTATATTCAGCTCCAAGCAACGTCTTCTTGAACGCAACCTGCTGTTTGTAAAATGCTGTGCCCGGAGTATGGCGGTTCAGTTCCACACACTGATGCATCCGCATGTATGACGCGCAGTCTTTCTCGTCGTGTCTCGAAAAGAATCCGCAAAGTTCCTTCCATTTTTTGTGGGTCTGAAACCAGTTGTAAATCTCAATAAGATACTCCATCTTTTTGGTCTCCGCAACTGCGTTAAAGGAAAACAGCTCCTTATCATCTGTTATCACGTTGCTGTAAGCAGTGATGGTCCAGACAGGTTGTGGTTAAGTTAGACGCAAAACGACCTTGGGAAATCGAGCGTGGTAGACTCGATTTGCACAAGGTCGTTTTGCTTAGTGGTTATTCTTTTTTTATCCTGACAGGATACTCGAAATTTTGATTGTCAGGATATTTTAGTTTTGCCGTGACAAATCTGTCCCCGCAGAACTTATTTTCGCTGCTTAGCAAATTTTCATTTTCGCTGCAGCGTTTTTACTGCCGGTTTAAAGAAGTCAATTTCTACATTTCTTTTTATGTCTTTGTTTTTCCGGGTATACGTTTCTTCTTATTATCCAACGTATCTTCAGTCTTCCCTTCTCCATCCATGTCAGATCCGGATTAATCAAAGCAGAAACACCAGCACAGTCTTTGTTTCTCTCCCTTTCATCCGAAAAGATCCATGTCAAATCAGGATCCCAGTTCAGATAGAAACGGATGGATCTGGAGAGACAGTATCTTCCCCCGTTGCTTTTTCTCTTAGGGCTTACTTTCTCTGCACTCCATATAGAAATGCCAGGAAAAGCCGCTGATTTACTGCATTTTTCAGGCTGTATAAGATGGTTGGAATTATAAAAAGAATTAGGATAGGCATTGAAAGATGCGGATCAGAATGCTGAAAAAGAATATGACTTAATAAGGATACCGGCTGCGACCCGGATAAAATGGGATCTACATGGATTGGGCCATTTCAATCTCGATTTCTCTTCCGGATCGCTCCTTCTTTTTCTGTTCCCTTCCGGCTTCTTTGATGTGGTCGAGATGTGTATGTCCTGCTCAAGATACAAAAAGACCTTGCAAAATCGAGAGCAAATGGACTCTCTTTTTCACAA
>JNKK01000020.1 GCA_000702845.1 Lachnospiraceae bacterium FE2018 | reverse complement strand
CTGTCTGGAATCAGCCAAATCATGCATCCGCATCCCTTGCTTCCCGGTAATTGCGGATGCACTTTTCCAGTTCTATGCTTCTCTGCCTGTCTGGAGTCAGCCAAATCATGCATCCGCATCCCAGGCTTTCCGGCAATTGCGGATGCATGACAGCGCATACATGATGAAGGAAACATGAGGTGCTGGTCTCCCGGCAGCTGCGGATGCAAAATTCACACCAGTTCCGCGATCTCATAAATCAGCCGCTCGGAATCCTCCCATCCAAGACATGGATCTGTGATGGACTTCCCGTAAACGTGCTCACTGCCGATCTTCTGCGCACCCGGAACCAGATAACTTTCGATCATCAGACCTTTGACAAGTTTCGCAATCCGCTCATCATATTTTCTGCTGTTCAGAATCTCCCGTGCAATACGCGGCTGCTGCTCATATTTCTTATCTGAATTGGAATGATTTGTATCGATGATGCACGCCGGATTGACCAGTGTTGTTTCATCGTATTTTTCCAGAAGCAGCTCCAGATCTTCAAAATGATAGTTCGGGATGGAATTGCCGTGTTTGTTTGTTGCACCGCGCAGGATTGTGTGTGTCAGCGGATTTCCGGTCGTGCGGCATTCCGTTGACCGATACGCAAATGTGTGCGGTGACTGTGCGGCGATCACCGAATTAATCATAACAGAAAAATCCCCGCTGGTCGGGTTTTTCATACCGGCAGGAATCTCGATTCCTGATACAGTCAGCCGATGCTGCTGATTTTCGACCGATCGTGCGCCGATCGCCACATAGGACAGGAAATCGGATACGTAACTCCAGTTTGCGGGATACAGCATCTCATCAGCGGCTGTCAGTCCCGACACCTCGACTGCGCGGATATGCATCCGCCGCATCGCCCGAAGACCGGTTGCAAGATCCGGCTTTTTTTCCGGATTCGGCTGATGAACAATCCCTTTATAGCCTTTCCCGGTCGTTCTGGGCTTGTTTGTATAAATGCGCGGGATAAGAATCAGTCTGTCGCTGACAACATCCTGTACTCTTGCCAGACGTGAAACATAATCGAGTACGGCGTCTTCATTGTCAGCCGAGCATGGTCCGATCATAACCAGAAACTTATCTGATTTTCCGGTGATAACATCGCGAATCATCTCATCACGTTCAGCTTTCAGCTTTTTCAGTGAATCCGAAAACGGAATCTGTTCCTTGATTTCTTCAGGGGACGGTAATTTTTTTATTTCTTCAAATGCCATTTTTCATTTTACAAAAGACCGTTATATCAGAAGATTCTGACATAACGGTCTTTTCTCCTTACTGCTTTTAATCCTGCCGGTCACTGCATCTGCAATGATTCCATATAGGACTGTGTCGTCGACAAGTCTGCATGTCCGAGCATTTCCTGAATCGTCTTAAGATCCTTACCGCTCTGAAGCTGATGCATTGCAAAAGAATGACGCAGTGTGTGCGGCGTAATATCCTTCTCGATCTTCGCATCCTTCACATAGACTTTCAGAACCTTCCAGAACCCCTGCCGGCTCATCGGATTTCCCTGACAATTCGTGAACAGAATATCACTGTCTCTGCCCTTGAGAAGAACATCGCGTGCCTCCTCAAGATACTGCTTCTGCGCCTTCAGAACAGATGCTCCAAACGGAATCATCCGCTCTCTGCCGCGTTCGGAACACGTGATATACCCCATTTGCAGATTCAGATCTTTTACTCCCAGGTGAATCAGCTCACTCACACGTATTCCTGTTGCATAAAGCAGTTCCAGCATCGCCTTATCGCGAATCCCCTTTGGCGTAGACGTGTCGGGCTGCTGCATCAGCAATTTAATCTCTTCTTTTGTCAGAATCTCCGGAGCATGCTTGTCAACCTTCGGCGGTTTCAGCTTTTCAGTCGGATCCGCATCGATCTTCTTTTCCTTCATCATATAGCGATAAAAAGAACGAAGTGATGCAATGCTTCTGGAAACAGTCGCCGGAGACATATGGTTCTTCTCCAAATGCAGAACATATGAATTCAGATTCGTCTCAGTCACCTGGGTAAAATCAGAAATCTCCTGCTCTCCGAAAAAACTTGCTGCCTTACGGAGATCGCGCTCATATGATATCTCTGTATTATACGAAGTCTTTTTAACGTTATGCAGATAGTCGATATACTCCTGAATTGCATTTATCATCTCAAAAACACCTCTCATGAATTGATCGTATAAAAGCAATTCACCCTTCAAAACTATTGTCTATTATAATCAGAAAAACAAGCTTTTGTAAACCTCTTTTTTCCGGTTTTCCGCGTCGTTACTGGGATTTTCCCATCAAACAACAAGATCATGTCTGTTACATAATCCCACAGTACCATATGTTGTGCGGCTTATTTTATGTTTTTTTATTCTGCCTCTGATTCAGTGGTTTCCGGTGTGCCGGATTCTCCGGATTCCACAGAATCCGTCTCAGCATTAACGGAAGAATTCACAGTCTCATCTTCTTCTGATACTCCTGCCGCTTCAGCTGCCGCTGCACTGAGTTCGCCTGCCTCCAGATCGGCCAGACTCTTCATGCTGCGGAACCGCTCGGAAGATGACTGCTGCTGCCACATCGCTTCCTGTGCCGCCTGTTCAGCTGCCTCTTCTGCAGCTTTGAGTTTTTCCTCACGCTGCATTTCCATCAGCGCCTTCGATGACTGATATGCAATTACAACACCGACAACAACAAAAACAATCACACCGATCAGTGCAACCGCGAACTGCCACCCATGCAGATTTTCTTTTCCCAGCAGACCGCCTTTCGTGATCTGATAAGCAAGATAAATCAGATAACAGCCTGCAACAATACGGATACCCAGACTGAATTTTGGATTCTTCATTGACATTACTCCTTAAATATATTAATACAGTGACCATCATAGCAGATATCCTGCTGTACGTCAAAGCATGTAACGGCCGTCATCCGGGGTTGTCCCTGTTATTCCCCCAGTGCGATCAGCGCCGCCCCGATTGCGCCGCAGAGCTGTGCATGTTCTGATACAAAAATACTGACCCCGAGGCTTTTTTCCAGTTCTGCCACAAGTCCTGCATTTCTGGCAACCCCGCCTGTCATCATATAGCCTTCTTCACCGCCGAGTCTTTTTGCAAGCGCTGCGGTTTTCTTGGCCACTGCTTTATTCAGTCCATGAATGATGTCCGGCGCGGGTGTGTTCAGTGCGATGAGTGAAACCACCTCTGACTCCGCGAATACCGTGCACATATTTGAAATGGTAATATCCCGTTTCCATTCGCTGCCGAGCTGTTCCATTTCCTCCATTGACAATTCCAGTGTCCGCGCCATCATCTCCAGAAAACGCCCCGTTCCGGCGGCACATTTATCATTCATGGTAAAGTTTGTGACATTTCCTTCGGCATCAATCCGGATGACCTTTGAATCCTGTCCGCCGATATCAATGATCGTTCGCGTCTCAGGTCGGAGATAATGTGCTCCTTTTGCGTGGCAGGTAATCTCCGTCACTGCCTCATCTCCCAGCCCGATCGCTGTTCTCCCATACCCTGTTGCGATCACAGACACGATATCTTCCCGCGTGCAGCCGGCATTTTCAATCGCTTTTGCCAGCGCCCGTTCCGCACCGCTGGCGGCGCCCGCACCTGTGCGAAGGATTGACCAGGCAACGATCTCCCGGTCACGGTTCATGATGACAACATCCGTGCTGGTGGAGCCGCTGTCAATTCCTGCAACATATTTTCCGTCCATGATAAGCTCCTTCTCTTCCGGTCCGGTTCCCGCATCTTTCCGGGCGGTATTCTCCCGTGTGTTTTCATTCCGTAAAAAATGGCCGTTTTTTCCCGCTCGCTGCAGATGCAGCTGTTCAGCAAATGCATCAAGCCGCGTGGCAAGCTGTCCCCTGCTCTGCCCGCCGGCATCTGTCTCGATTTTCAGAAGCGGCAGTCTGTTATCCTTCCGTTCTGCATACTCAAATCCGTAATAGTCACAGAACTTCATTGTATGATAAATAATTCCTGCCGCGCCCGCTCCAAGTTCCGGCCGTTCCGATACATCTTTCATACGCATACAGGGAGTCTGCTGCAGCAGACTCCTGGCATACAGATGCAGAAATTCTTCTCTGTCAGCCGGCTCCCTGATTCCGTCCGGTTTCCTGTTTCCGCTGCACGTGTCATCCCTTACGGGAACTGAAAAATGTGATGCGAGCATCCGCATGATCTGCGGCCCTCCATGCGCTCCCTGAAGACTGATATATGTATGTCCGGACTCCGGCTTTATATCTGCTTTTTCCTGATTCTGCCGGGATAGTTTCTCCCATGCACGCATATAATCAAACGGAACGCCGAGATACGATTCATAGGCTTCCAGAAAGCGGTTCAGATCGCGCTCAAACATCCATTCTGCCGCTCTTGTTCTCTGATGCGGCAAATCCAGGATCCACAGAAAATCAAGATCTCCCCGCTTTTTCAGAATATCATAAATTCTGCGTGCAACATCACAGCAGTTTACCAGCAGCACTTCCCGCACTGCTTCGTTCGAGCAGGCTTCCAGAAGTGCTTTGCCGTATCCGCAGATGTTCGGGTGTGCCAGTGCATCGGCCGTATCGAACGTATCCAGCACCGCTTCGAGCCGCTCTGATTCCGCGCCGAACCCTGCCGCGATTTCCAGCGGTGAATATTTGCACATGTACCACAGGCAATGAGTCTTCAAACGTTTTGTTTCCTTTCTGATCCCTGCTTCTTTTGTTCCAGCATTTCGATAAATGCCTGCATTCGTGTCAGTGTCTGTCCGTCTCCGGCATTGCGCCGGTCACATCCGTCTCCATCCAGAATCAGAACCGGGTAACCGGCCGCCTCAAACACAGCCCGCGCATTGCCGGCAGCAGCGAGTGTCTGTTTGCATCCCCAGTGACAAAAATAAACGACACCGTCAATCTCCTGCTGTGCGCATTGCTCCAGTGCCGCAGAAAGTCTTCTGCTCACCGGTCCGTTGAAGGTATTATATACCATCCGGCGCGCCATGCTCTCATACGGCTGTTCCGGATCAAGATCCACCAGACCGCAGTAATTCATATCGCAGGAGACAACCTGTGCGCGCATACTGAAGTTCAGCTGACTGCGCAGGACTTTCTGATAATAAGGAATTGTGTGAACCCATAGAAGCCGCACACCGCTGTATGCAGGCATCTGTTTCAATTCTCCGGCAAGCATTTCCGCAAACGATTCGATTGCAGGATTTCCCAGCAGCACATGTGCGCCGAACACCTCGTACAGCTCATCCGTCAGATCGTTTGACAGATATTTTCCCGCTTTGCTTCCCTGACAGATGCGCAGTGCATCGATGGTACGCTTACCGCATGCAATCCGCTCTTTCAGTTTCTCCACACTGATGCGTTTTCCTGTCTGTTCCTCAATCCATTTCTTCAAATCACGCATTTGCGCCGCAACATACCGGACACTGTCTTCCGAAACCTCATAGGGAACATCAATATAGAACTGCGGAATCTGAAACTGTTTCGCTGCTTTCCGGAATGTCAGATTGTTTGCATCGCATACCAGAGAAGTGTTGACTACAAATTTCGGTTTGGGGATCACACCGGACAGAATCCCTCCAAGCAGTATTTTGTGATACGAACAGTAGGTCTCCGGTATTCCACATCCCTCTGCATGCAGCGCGAACCCCGCTTCCGCATCCGCGCCGGTAATATAACTTGCCATTGCCTCCGCGAACATCGGTGCAATTCCCGCGCATTGAAGCAGTTCGCAGGGAGTGAAGATACTGACGAGTGCGGAATGTTCCGGACGGGCCAGCGGCGCGATCACAGCCTTCATTGATTCGACTGCCATCAGATCCCGTGCCCGTGAGAGCCGTTTATCCGGAAAATGACGCAGCTGAACAAGCTTCGCGCGATAGGCCGCGAGCAGCAGCTTTCTTGCCGCCTCCGGGTTCGTGTCGATTTTTGAACTGACATAAGTTCCGAATTTTTCAACCAGTTGACTCATAAACCGAGCAGCTCCATCCCAATATCATAAACGCGTCCTTCTGCTGCATCGTACAGCCACTGCGCCATAGATGCCGGACGTTTTCCTTTGTAAAAAAACCGTCTGTGGCGCACTGCAGTGTGAACAGTACCGCCCAGACGAAAACGGTGATTCTTCCAGTCGTAAAAAAACATGCCGAACTGCGGCGTGATTTCTTTCAGTTCCCGCGCCATTCTGACTGCCTGCTTCCGGAACTTTTCCTGAACCTCTTCATCTGTTTTATATTCTTTTTTCGTTATATCATTATAATATGCACTCAGCAGATAATCCCGCACGGAACTTGCATAAAGATAGGTCAGTCTGCCGCCGTACCGGTCATGCAGCGCCCGATACCAGTCAACGGTCAGATTCTTCCCGTGTATCACACGCCAGAGCCGCTCGTCGGCGCGCCAGACATCCCGCACCGTTTTTCTCCAGTTTTTATTCAGCAGCTGGCCGCTGTCAGATAAAAGTGTGACATCGGTGCAGTCCGGATAGAACAGTTCGAGGATCTCTTCTGTCAGCGCAGGCACGGCAAACGCGCCGGCCGAGTCACCTGCGATCAGCAGTTTCTTCGGATCCGGAAAAAAAGAACATCCTGTTTTCATACCGGCAAGAAAATTACGATGGCCGTGGAAATGCAGGATATTCGGATTGCCGTCCTCTCCCGTATAAGGGAAATCATGATCACCCACGTGAAAATCGCCCGTGGCATAAGTTATAATGATAAAACTCCAGTCCCGAAACGGGTTCTGCCGGTTGTTTATTTCCGTAATACCGGTGTGAATGTTCATAATCTGCGTAAACGGGCGCAGATTATTCCAGTAATAATTCGGAAGTCCGGCCGCAACTTTACCGCCCGTAACCGGCCGGGCTGCAGTATATTCGTTCCAGGCGACGCCGCCGCCGGAAAGAAAAACACAAACCTTTTCCGGATCTGCCTGTTTCAGATAAATATGATAGGCAGACCCGTCACCGGCAATTCCTTCCGGAATTCTGATCCGGTACCATATCTGATTGTCCGGCATTCCTTCCAGCACCGGTGCCTCAAATCGTCTGCTGATATCGGTGCCGATCCGGTTCTCAACATAGTTTCCCAGCCGGTAGGCAACCGATTCCGTAGGATCCTGATTTTCCTGTTTCCCCATCCAAGTCTCCTATTTATACGATGCACTGGTTTCTTCCGGTTTATCACTCCGCTTTACTGCCGTATGATCAAAACTCCGGAACCAGTATACCGCAGTCTTACATATGAAATGATCTGGAGGCTGCACTGCGCAGTTCTCTGAAAAAGAACAAAAAACCTGCTGCGCCTAATATCGCCATGACAGACATGCTGAGAATAGCCGGAAGCGGATGCGGATTCATGCCTTTCCGAATCAGAAACATCTGCAGCATTGACAGAACCACTGCAACTGCAAGATAGATAATGTACTCTACCAGTTTCAGCCGCAGACCGCATCCGATGCTGATGATCGTAATTGCCAGTCCGACAAAGCCGAACGGGAGCAGCCAGCTGACAGACCATCCGTACCATCCGGTGAGCTTCCAGTCAATCATCACTGCAAGCAGCATACCGATATAAACCTGTCCGGAGATCAGTTTCAGCACATTATGCCGGATATAGAAAACAAGAAACAGGTCCGCAAGACCGACAAGCGCCAGTATCATCACGACAACAGGCCACATAAATCTTCCAGCCGTGATGTAACGCACCAGCACCATCAGCACCTCTATCACAAAGAAGCAGAATGCCGCGATCTTCAAAAGAGACCATTTCGAAACCCGGTCGTGCAGGGCCGGAAATCCGGCGCTTTCCAGGTCGGGTGTTCCCGCCAGTTCACTGCCGCACAGCGGACATTTGACTTTTGCCCCGCGGATTGTTATCCCGCATTTTTCGCAAAACTGCATACGTAAGCTCCTTACAATCCCATATCATAATCATTTGTTGCCAGTTCAACCGAAAGACCAAGTTCCACCAGTCTCCGGAAGAAATTACGCATGACATCATGACGCTTAAATGCCGATGTAACACCGAACGTCAGTTTGTCTTCAAATGAAACTACGACCATCTGTCCCCTCTGTGTCGCCATAAAAGCAGAAAATCTGTCAATATAAGGGATGAGTTCCTCCGGCATCTCCAGTCTTCCGACATTGGAAACCGAAGTTGTAACTTCTTTCAGACGCAGATAATTGAACCCCTGAATCCCAAGATCTTTCAGCTGCAGCGGAACCATTTTTAACGCCCAGTTGCGCTCCAGTGCTGAATAAGTATTCATGGTTTTGATGATCTGATCCTCCTGCAGCTGCATCGCATAGGATTCTTTGATCGATTTAAGAATGCTCTCAATTCTTCCGTCATAATCAGATGCGCGGTAACTGATTGTAATGACACCGTAAAAATTCCGCGTGCTGTCCGTCGGGAAATAATTACGCAGATTAACCGGTACTGTTATAACGACCGGTTTATTCCGCTCGCTGATCCGCATCTCCCTGATGACAGCCTCAATCATCAGCGCAGTTGTCATCATCGCGAGCGTTGTATGATGCGCGTGGCACAGATCCAGATATTCCTTTACAGAAACAACACCCTCAAGCAGGTGAATATGGAGATTCTCATCACGGCTGCCCCGCAGCTGACAGGCAGGACGTTTTCCTCCGAAAATCTGTTTTAACGCACGGCTGTTTTTCTGTCTGCGATAATAATATCGAAATGCATCATCCGCCTTATCTTCAAAAGACCCTCTGTTGCCAAGATCGATTGCGATCGAAAGCCCATGTTTTCGCGTCAGATAATTTGTGATGATCTGACGAAAAAACTGAAATGCCCCCGCACCGTCTGAGACAACATGATACACTTCCAGATTGATTCTCCGCCGGAAATAATTCACCCGGAATAACAGTGTTTTTCGTCCCGGCTGGTAAAGCGCTGACAGCGCAGGCAGATTTTCTTCCGTAACCTGAGCTTTCCGGGTACTCTGTTCCATATAATACCAGAACAGCCCCTTTTTCAGATAACACTGAAAATGGGGATATTCCTTCACTGCATCATCCAGTGCCTGCTGCAGTATAATATCATTTACTTCTTCCTTTAATTCGCAGCACAACCGGAAAACGCGCGTATCAGATCCCACGGCTGTCGATGGAATGATTTTCGCCGCGTTATCCAGTTTGTACCAGTGAAGATCTTTTCCTGGCATATTATCTTCCTAAATTATTATTAATGTATCAATTGATTTATTTTTCGTTTTATTTTACAATGCCATAATACGATAATTCGTTTGCATTCGTATTACGGCTTTTTGTCCCATACGTTCAAAATCATACCACTAACTTCTTTATGAGGCAAGCGGGTCTCTTTTTTGAGGGTTTTGTATCGCAATTAAGCGTGATGTAGAGTTTTTACCGCTATACTTACTATTTTCACTTTTCCGCATTTATCATGACTTTCATCCGGAACCAGAATAATATATTCTTCTGTTCACATAATACAAATTTTGTCAAAAATAATCCGGAGGAATGCAAATGCGCATACAGAAAACAGACACCCACATTGATCATATTTCTGCCTACGCAAAAAAAATCCGTGATCTGCGCGAAGACAATGACATGACCCAGAAACAGATCGCGAATATTATACATGTCGGACAGCGTACTTATTCCGATTACGAACTGGGAAATACCCGTATTCCAATTGATACGCTGATCAAACTTGCTGAATACTTTGACGTTGATATGAACTATATCTGCGCCCTGGATGACAGGAAACGTCCTTTTCCGCGCCATAAATCCCATAATTATTCCGGATCCCGATAAAGAAATCCGGAACCGCCGGGCAGCTAATTCTTCTTTTCCTTCTGCAAGCCTGATATAATAATGATATCTGGATGATCTATTTAATGTACTTCAAACAGGAAAGGACACAGTTACTATGAATCAGCTGCTTCAGCAGATTATTGATGCTGCACGCGGTGCAGGTGCTGTCATGCGCAGTGCAGACACTCATTTCCGAAAGATTTCTGCACAATCCGGAGAGGTAAATTCAGAACCGGATCCTGAGAGTACCCGGCACAACAAAGAAGGTCACGCAAATTTTGTCACAGAATACGACAGCCGGGTACAGGCTTATCTGATTGATCGTCTTTCCGGTATTCTGCCGGAAGCGGCTTTTTACGGCGAAGAAGATGGAATGGATACGTTCCGGGAACAGTTTCTGTCCGGCTATACATTTGTAATTGATCCAATTGACGGAACATCAAACTTCATGAAATCATGCTTTCCATATGTGACATCGATCGGCCTGCTCCGCGATGGAGCACCCTTCCTCGGCGTGATTTATGCACCGCAGACAGACCAGCTGTTTTATGCGTGCGCCGGGTCCGGCGCATATGAAAACGGTGTGGAAATTCACAGTTCAGAGGATCCGCTCTCCCTCAGTCTTGTCACAATGGGAACGGCACCATATAATCTGCCGCTCTCACAATATGCATTTGAACTTGCTGCCGCTTATAAACCGCACTGTATCGACATCCGGCGCAGCGGCAGCGCCGCATGGGACCTCTGTTCTGTCGCTTCCGGGCGAATCGGCTATTATTTTGAACCGGAGCTTCAGCTGCATGATTATGCGGCCGGTGCCTGTATTGCTCTTGAAGCAGGTGTGACACTGACAGATCTGGAGGGAAATCCACTCACATTCCGCGCCGGCGCATCTACCATTGCCGCTGCATCTGCAGGTGTCGCATCTGCTCCGTATCTGCCGAAGGATCTCTTTCATTAACTGAAAACGCGAATGAATCCAACAAAAAACGCAGCCGGGAACACTTAAAAAAGTGTTTCCAGCTGCGCAAATGTTTCCGGATGTCCTGTCAGATCAATCACCCATTTACCATTCTCCACCACCATCGGCAATTCCATCGGGGTCTGATTTTCATCACCGGGAAGCTTGACAGACGCATCGGTCTGTACAGTACAATGTGTATCGTCTGTATATGAAATGTCTCGTACCTGCAGTGTAAAATCAACTGCAAATTTCATCAGCACTACGGCGCTTCCATACTGTCCCAGAACATTATCCAGTTCTGTCTGAACTGTTTCCGCGGAAGCCGTGTCAAAACATGCGGCGGCTGCTTCTGAATCCAGCTCATCCAGTGCTTTTTCCAATTGTCCGATCGTTTCAGCCGGATTCTGGGCCGTTTCGGCTGCTTCCTGATCCGGAAGCCGCCGGAGCTGCTGCTGTTTTATAAACAAAACCAGAATCAGAGAAGCTGCAAGAACGATCATGACTGCCGCGGCCAATACAATTTTCAACGTCATATTTCCGCTTCTTTTCTTTCTCATTACGATACCTCCCGTCTGAAAAAATATAAGAGTCTGCAGATACAGACTCTCATAAAGCGACCCAGATCGGACTCGAACCGACGACCTCCGCCGTGACAGGGCGGCGCTCTAACCAACTGAGCCACTGGGCCAAACTATAAAAACATTTTCGCGCGCACCGCGCACGATATGGAGTCGCGCGCGCACCGCGTCCGCAAGCTCCCCGCGCACCGCGCACGATATGGATCCTCTGGGACTCGAACCCAGGACCATCCGGTTATGAGCCGGAAGCTCTAACCAACTGAGCTAAAGATCCGAAGAGCCGATGATCGGACTCGAACCGATAACCTGCTGATTACAAATCAGCTGCTCTGCCAATTGAGCCACATCGGCGTACCGGCTTTCAGGCGGCAACAAGCAGATAATATCATATTTTTGCTTTTCTGGCAACTGAAAAATCAATGCCGCCGGCATAAAAGAATCATATGCGTTTCTAAAAAATAAAAATAGTAGTTGCAGTCTTGAAGATGTTTTGCTATAATGTGAAAGCGGTCGGAAAAAGATACATTTCTGATCTGGAAAAACGGCGTCGTAGCCAAGTGGTAAGGCAATGGTCTGCAACACCAGTATGCACCGGTTCAAATCCGGTCGACGCCTCTTGAAAAGAGTTTCCTTTTGAAAGGAAGCTCTTTTTTTTGCATATCTGAAAGACGTGTGCCTGTCAGTACGGCTCACATAAGATGCGCATAACATGTTTTGTATGAACCCTCATCGTGTGGTATACTATTAGAAAAAACAGGAGGTACAGTTATGCCGTTTCTATTGATTCTAGTTGTTATTATTTTAATTCTGGTATTTACAAATGTGCGCGTCATCGGTCAGTCACACCAGGCGATCATTGAACGTCTGGGAAAATACCATGCGACCTGGGATGCCGGACTTCACCTGAAAGTACCATTTGTAGACCGTGTTGCCAGGATCGTCTCCCTGAAAGAGCAGGTTATGGATTTTCCGCCGCAGCCCGTTATTACAAAAGACAACGTAACGATGCAGATTGACTCTGTCGTGTTCTGTAAAGTATTTGATGCACGTCTTTATACCTATGGAGTAGAAAATCCGATTGTCGGTCTGCAGAATCTCGCTGCCACAACACTGCGAAACATTATTGGTGAGATGGAACTGGATCAGACGCTTACAAGCCGTGATGCCATAAACAGCCGCCTGGAACGGGTTCTTGATGATGCCACAGATCCGTGGGGGCTGAAGGTAACCCGCGTGGAAATTAAAAACATCAATCCGCCGGAAGAAGTTGAACAGACCATGCTGAAGCAGATGAAAGCAGAGCGTGACCGCCGCCAGACAGTGCTTGAAGCACAGGCGCATCAGGAGGCTGTCGTTTCCCGCGCCGAGGGTGATAAACGTGCAAAAATTCTTGCTGCCGAGGCCGAACGCGACGCTCAGATTGCGCTTGCCGAAGGACGTTCCCGCTCGATCGAACTGGTCTATGAAGCGGAAGCCCGAGGCCTGCGTAAACTCAATGAAGCAGGTATCACAGAGCCCGTGCTGAAGCTGAAAGGCATTGAGGCACTCAAGGATGTCTCTGACGGACGTGCAACCAAAATATATATGCCGTCTGATCTCTCCAATATCATTACCAATCTCGGTGTGGCCGGAGAAGCACTCGGAATCGGAGATAACACACCCGTCGAC
Organism: Lachnospiraceae bacterium FE2018; assembly: GCA_000702845.1. Taxonomy (GTDB): domain Bacteria; phylum Bacillota; class Clostridia; order Lachnospirales; family Lachnospiraceae; genus CADBRN01. Next base: position 37,274 of record JNKK01000020.1, on the reverse strand, counting down.
AAATCTCCAAAACCGGAAAAGGCACTCGAATCTGATCCGTGTATTGATGAAGAGACCGGAACCGGCGGCCGCGAAGCCGCAGCCGCAACTGCCTATATCAACCGAGAAGTTTCACGATAGTATAATAAAAAAGAAAATACCCGTGCCTTTTTACAGGCGCGGGTATTTTCTTTTTTATTACGTTCCAGTCGATTCTGCAGCCAGATCGAACAATGAAATCTGATTGGTCTCCGGCAGATCACGCAGAACACCGATGCGGTCCAGCGTATCCGAGATCGTTTTTCCAACTTTTGCACGCCTGCGAAAATCATCCTTTGAAAGAAATTTTCCGTTTCTGGCTGCGAGCACAACACTGTCTGCTGCTTTATCACCCAGCCCCTCCAGAGAGTCAAGTGACGGCATCAGTGATTTCCCGTCAACGATCCGGAACCGATGCGCATGTGCCTGATAAAGATCCAGAGGAACAAAATCAAATCCGCGCGCATACATTTCCTGAACGATCTTCATATCTTTATATTGCTCCGCCTCCTGATTGGTGGCGGTATCTTTGTGTGATTCGTAGGCACGCATATGCTCTTCCAGCCGCTCTCTGCCAAGACACATTTTCTCTAGACTAAATGCCGATGCGCGAATTGAAAAGTATGCCGCATAATATGCAAGCGGATAATAAATTTTATACCATGCAATCCGGTAGGCCATCATGACATAAGCTACTGCATGGGCTTTGGGGAACATGTATTTAATCTTGTTGCAGGACCAGATATACCACTCCGGCACATCATGTGCCCGCATCTCCTTTTCCCATTCCGGTTTCAGTCCTTTTCCTTTCCGGACTGCCTCCATAATGGTAAACGACTGCTCGCTTTCCAGTCCCTTTGCGATCAGATATGTCATAATATCATCGCGGGTGCAGATTGCTGTAGAAATCGTCGCTTTATTTTCCTCAATCAGCGTCTGGGCGTTGCCAAGCCAGACGTCTGTTCCGTGAGACAATCCCGAAATTCTGATCAGATCAGAGAAACGCTGCGGCTTTGTGTCCAGCAGCATCTGTATAACAAAGTCCGTACCGAACTCAGGAACCCCCAGACATCCAAGCGGACAGCCGCCGATGTCCTCCGGGGTAATACCAAGGGCTTCCGTCCCTTTGAACAGGCTCATGACCTTTGGTTCGTCCAGCGGAACCTTCGTTGCATCGGTTCCGGTCAGGTCTTCAAGCATCCGGATCATCGTCGGATCATCATGTCCCAGTATATCAAGCTTCAGCAGATTTTCGTCAATTGAGTGATAATCAAAATGGGTCGTGATGATATCTGTCGTCATATCATCAGCCGGATGCTGTACCGGCGTAAATGCGTTGATATCCTCTCCCATCGGAAGAACAATAATACCGCCCGGATGCTGCCCGGTCGTCCTGCGGATGCCGACACAGCCTTTTACAATTCTGTCGATATCACAGGTTCGTTTCGTGATTCCTTTTTCCGCGTAATAGTTTTTAACATAACCGAACGCGGTTTTATCTGCAAGCGTTCCGATTGTGCCTGCGCGGAAGGTCTGTCCCGCACCGAAGATTACCTCTGTATACTTATGCGCCTTGCTCTGGTACTCCCCTGAGAAATTCAGATCGATGTCAGGTTCTTTATTTCCCTTGAATCCGAGGAACGTCTCAAAGGGGATATTAAATCCCATTTTCGTCAGCGGCTTTCCGCAGTTCGGGCAGACTGCATCCGGCATATCACAGCCGGCCATACCGAGATTTTTGTATTTCGTCACTTCTTCAGAGTCAAAATCCACGTATTTGCATGCACTGCAGAGATAATGCGGAGGAAGCGGATTTACTTCCGTAATGCCGGACATGGTCGCCGCAAAGGAGGATCCGACAGATCCTCTCGATCCGACCAGATAGCCATCCTCGTTTGACTTCCACACCAGCTTCTGTGCGATGATATACATCACGGCGTAGCCGTTTGAAATGATAGAGTTCAGTTCCCGTTCCAGCCGTGCCTCCACCAGTTCCGGCAGCGGATCTCCATAGATCTCATATGCCTTTCTGTAGCAGATTTCGCGGAGCGTCTTGTCGGAATCCTCAATTACAGGTGGAAATTTTCCTGCCCGGATCGGTGAAATCTTTTCAATCTGATCTGCAATTCTGTTGGGGTTTTCAATCACAACCTCTCTTGCTTTTTCACTGCCGAGATAGGAAAACTCCTCCAGCATTTCTTCTGTCGTATGCAGATAAAGCGGGGCCTGGTCTTCTGCATCCTTAAACTTCTTGCCTGCCATTATGATCGTGCGGTAGATCGCATCGTCCGGGTCCATGAAATGTACATCACAGGTTGCAACAACCGGTTTCCCGCTCTGTTCTCCGTAATGGACAATCCGCCGGTTCATTTCCTGCAGATCCTCCACGGACGTAATGGATTCATTCCTGTCGCTTTCGATCAGAAATGCATTATTTCCCACAGGCTGAATCTCGAGGTAATCATAAAAATCAATCAGTCTTATGAGCTCCTCTTCCTGTGCGCCCCGCAGCATGGCATCGTATAATTCTCCTTTGACACAGGCAGATCCGACCAGAATTCCTTCATGATATTTCTGCACAAGGCTCTTGGGCACACGCGCCTGCATCTTATAGACATAATTCAGATGTGATTCAGAAACAAGACGGTACAGATTCTGCCGGCCGGCTTCACTGGCTGCCAGTAAAATCGCGTGATGCGAAGGCATTTTCCGCTTGGCTTCGCTGCTCAGTGAAGCCATCTCATTCAGACCGTCAAGATCTATTATGCCACGCTCCTCCAGCATCTGGATAAATTTAACAAATATATCGGCCGTACACGCGGCATCATCAACTGCCCTGTGGTGGTGATCCAGCAAAACACCGACCGCTTTTGCAACCTTGTCAAGCTTAAAACTTCCGAGCCCGGGCAGCAGCACCCGCGCCATGGCAACTGTGTCAACGTATGTAAAATGATCCGGATATCCCTGTTCTTCGCAGGCTTTGATAATGAATCCCATGTCAAAATCCGCGTTGTGGGCGACCATCACGGCACCCCGGCAGAATTCCAGAAACCGAGGCAGCGTCTGCTCAATTGCAGGGGCATTCACCACCATATTATCCGAGATGCCGGTCAGCTCTTCGATCCGCATCGGAATCGGCACCCCCGGATTTATAAACGTCGAGAACCGGTCTGTAATCTTTCCGGCTTCCACACGCACAGCGCCGATTTCGATAATCCTGCAGGTCTGATTCGAGAGGCCGGTTGTCTCAATGTCAAATACAACGTAAGCATCCTGCAGCTTCTGTCCCGTGCTGTTTACGGCAATGCCCTTCAGATCATCTATGAGATAGGCTTCCATACCGTAAATCACTTTAAACGGCGCCGATATTTTTTTCAGTTCTTCTTTAGATGCATCCGGATGTTCTTTCTGCCATTCCTTTCTGTAAGCACGGTCAATATCTTCCATGGCATGATTTGCCTCCGGAAACGCCTGCACACCCCCATGATCTGTCAGCGCAATAGCAGAATGTCCCCATTTCCAGGCGCGCTTAACCAATGCTGCCGCATCCGTAACACCGTCCATATCACTCATCTTGGAATGACAGTGCAGCTCCACGCGCTTTACCGGACTATTATCCTGTCGGACCTTTCTGAAACTGACAGCCCGGCGAATACCCGAGACTGACATGACCGTCAGCTCGTGGTCAAAACTGTCCTCCTGCGCGCGTCCTTTGACCCTGACGAATGTTCCTTTTTTAAACATCGTCCCGGCAGCTTCCTGCTCTTCTCCGTCCAGGAAAAGTTTGACCCGTATCGTATCCGTATCATCCGTGACAGTGAGAATCAGCAGAACACGCTCGCTGCGCAGGGTGCGCATTTCCGTATCGATGATTTCTCCGTAAATAACAACCGTGCCGCTGAGCTCATCGATTTCCGAGATCGGAATGCTGTCATCATCAAAATCTCTTCCGTACATGAGTTCTGCACCAGGTTCTCCGAGGTGCAGTCCGCGGCCTGTACGTCCACGGCCGGAATTCCACTTTTCCCCTGAATTTCTGCTCCCTGCGGAATCCTGTTTTACAGTCCCGGTCAGAGATCCCTCCGGCGGATTGCCGCCTGTTCGGGACATCTGTCCGCCTCCCGCTGCCGTCTCTGTCCGGACAGTGCCGTCTGCGGATCCTGCCGCATTCACAGCGTCATCTGCCTGCCCTGCAGCATCAGAATCAGCGCTGTTTCCTCCGCCGATTCTTGATGCCAGTGCGGTCTGTGACACGATATTTCTGGCCGCTGCGCGCAGAAGCAGTTCATTTTCCTGCTGTGTGCGCTGTTCCGTACGTTCCTGCCGCGTGATTTCAAGTCTCACACCCATTCCGCAGCGCTCATTCAGTATTTTCTCAAGGATCCTGTAAAATTCTTCCTCAAGATCACCCGCAACAACAGTATCCGAAACAGCCACACGCATCAGACCGGCTTCCGGAAATTCGAATTCGGCAGTGTGATAAAGCCACGCCAGCATATGATTATACCTGCGCAGCTCCATTTCAATACTCTCCCCGTATTGTTCAAGCAAAGCTGCAGGCGTATAAAGACTGGACAGCTTAAACCGCTCAATCACACGTACCTGCAGAGATGATCCCGCCTGAAGTGCTCTGGTAAGTGTGTCCTCCAGTTCATAGATCCGGTCCTTTGGCAGACACGCGGTGCACTCCAGATAAACACGAAGCATATTTTTCCGCCGGTTCATGGCAACACGTGTCACGACCGCATGCCGGAGGACCTGCTGCAGCCTGTCATTCAGTTTGATTCCCGGAAAGACTTCCTCGATTCTTTTTGACATCTGTTCCGCCACGTTTCGCACTTCCTTCTCTTCTTCAGAAGCGTTTTTCCAGTTCTTCTCTCAGCGCGCCGAGCAGATCCTGCTCAGGCACTTTTCTGATGACTTCACCTTTTCTGATCAGGATTCCGACACCATCTCCGCCTGCGATTCCGAGATCAGCCTCGCGTGCCTCACCCGGTCCGTTGACGACACATCCCATAACAGCCACTTTCAGATCATTCAGCGGCATGTCTGCCACCATTTCCTGTACCTGCTCCGCGAGCGAAATCAGATCTATCTTCGTCCGTCCGCAGGTCGGACATGAAACAACCTCCACACCTGCTTTTGACAGACCCAGCGTGCGGAGAATCAGCTTTGCAGATCTGATCTCTTCAAGCGGATCACCTGTCAGGGAGACACGGATCGTATCGCCGATTCCCTGCGAGAGAATGATCCCTAGACCGACCGCCGACTTGATATTGCCTGCATAAAGCGTTCCCGCCTCTGTGATTCCGACATGCAGCGGATGCGCGGTGCGGTCAGCGATCAGCCTGTGAGCTTCGGCACACATCATGACATCAGATGCTTTAATGCTGAGCACCAGATTATCATATCCCATATCTTCGATCACAGCTGCCTGTCTGAGCGCGCTTTCTACAAGCCCTTCTGCCGTAACGCCGCCGTTTTTCTCCAGAATATCTTTTTCCAGGGACCCGCTGTTAACACCTACTCTGATCGGAATGGCACGGTCTCTTGCCTCGTTCACAACTGCCGCGACACGCTCTTTTGCACCGATATTTCCCGGGTTGATGCGAATCTTATCCGCACCGTGCTGCATCGCTGCAATCGCAAGACGATAGTCAAAATGTATATCAGCAACCAGCGGAATGTGAATCTGTTCACGAATACCGGCCAGCGCCTCTGCCGCCTCCATCGTCGGAACAGCACAGCGGATGATTTCACAGCCGGCCGCTTCAAGTGCGTGGATCTGGCTGACCGTTGCCCTGACATCTTCTGTTTTTGTATTGGTCATTGACTGGATCCGGATCGGGTTGTTTCCACCGATTTCACAGCTGCCGATCCGGACTGTATGAGATGCTCTTCTTATCATATTATTCTTCGCTCCATTAACGCCGCACATATGTCCGGAACGTATATTCAATATCAAAACAGGTCTGTTCTTCGCTCTCTTCCGCAATCTCCCATGCATCGTCCGCATCGAGGTCCGGGAAAAACGCATCCGCCTGATATGCATAATCAATCTTTGTGATATAGGCGGTATCGCAAAACGGAAGCAGCTGCCGGTAGATCTGTTCTCCTCCGATCACATAAACCTCATCGGACGGATACTGTTTCAGCACTTCCTGTAATTCTTCAATGCTGTGCACAACTTCCGCACCTTTTACCCGGTAGTCCGGATCTCTGGTCAGAACAATATTGATCCGGTCCCGCAGCGGTTTTGCGTTTGGAAAACTCTCAAGTGTTTTCCGTCCCATTACAACGACATGTCCCGTCGTCTTATCACGGAAAAAACGCATGTCCGCAGGAATACTGATGAGAAGCTTATTTCCCTGCCCGATTCCCCAGTTTTTGTCAGCTGCTGCAATTGCTCTCATAATTATCTCCCCACATGATAGTTTTCACAGATGTCTGTACCTTGTCTGCACAAAATCAGATTGCGATCGGAATATCTTTAATCTGCGGACCTGCCTGATAGTTCTCCACAATCAGATCGTCACGTGTAAACGCATAGAAATCCTTAATATCCGGATTCAGATATACCCTGGGCGCGTCAAACGTCTCCCGCGTAATCAGTTCTTCGATCAGCGGAATATGTCTGTCATAAATATGTGCGTCCGCAATTACATGCAGCAGCTCGCCTGCCTCCATATCACACGATTGAGCGAACATCATCAGAAGCAGTGCATACTGGCAGACATTCCAGTTATTTGCCGCAAGAACATCCTGTGAACGCTGATTCAGAACTGCATTCAGTGTCAGTCTGTCGCTGCCCGGCTCTTTCGTGACATTAAATGTCATGGAGTAGGCGCATGGATACAGGGCCATCTCATGCAGGTCCTGATGGACATACAGATTCGTCATGATCCTGCGGCTGTAGGGATTGTGCTGAAGATCATACAGAACACGGTCTACCTGATCCATTTCCCCTTCCCGGTACTGATGTTTCACGCTCATCTGATAACCGTAAGCCTTTCCGATCGATCCGTTTTCATCAGCCCACTCGTCCCAGATATGGCTGTGCAGATCATGAATATTATTGGATTTCTTCTGCCAGATCCACAGAATTTCATCAAACGCACTTTTCAGATAGGTCTTGCGCAGTGTAAGTGCCGGAAACTCTTTTCTGAGATCGTAGCGGTTTACAACACCGAATTTCTTAATGGTATAAGCCGGGGTTCCGTCAGACCAGTGCGGCCGGACCAGTTCGCCTTTTGTATCACAGCCATTGTCGATGATATCCCTGCACATTTGAATAAAAATCTGATCTGCATAACTCATATTCTGAATCTCCGTTATTATTATTATACAAGATACAGTGTCTATTTTAATTAGAACCACTGAATATGTCCATTGACGAAAAGCACAAACCTTTTTTAACAGCAGTATTCAATCACATGCACACCTGCCGGTTTCCTTCTATTTTTTTAATTACCTGAAAGTCTCTGTTGTTTTATTTGCGCAAACTGCTATAATAGACATGGAAATCTTTTATACAATGAGGAGGAGTTATTGTGAAAAAATTTATGTCTGAATTCAAGGAATTCATCTCGCGCGGCAGCGTAATGGATCTTGCCGTAGGTATGATCATAGGCGCAGCCTTCACTGCTATCGTAACTTCACTGGTCGATGATATTATCATGCCGATCATCTCACTGGCCAGCGGCGGCATCGATGTCAGCCAGATGGGTATTCATCTTGCAGGCGGCGGCGTCATCGCAATCGGAAACTTTGTCGGTGCAATCATCAACTTTATTATCATCGCTTTCGTAATCTTCTGCATCGTGAAAGCACTGAACAAAGCGCAGAGCATGGTTAAAAAACCCGAGCCGGAAGCAGCACCGGTCACCAAGATCTGCCCGTTCTGCAAATCTGATGATGTCAGTATCGATGCAACAAGATGCCCGCACTGCACATCTGAGCTGAAATAATTGAACGCATAATAAATGCATTAAAAAACCCCGCCTCTGCAGGCGGGGTTTTTTATTATATATCATTTGCAGTATTATTCGGCGCGGGAACCGCCTTCTTCATAATACTCGTCTTCATCATCCGAGTCATCATAATCATCTTCGGAATCATCGTAGTCATCTTCCGAATCATCGTAATCATCCCCGTCATCAGACTCTTCTGTGTACGCTGTGTCACCTGCTTTTCCCACAAGCTCCTGTGAGATGTAATAGGTTCCCCCGTCAATGTTTACAATATACCACCCGTTTTCTTCTCCGACAACTGTCACCGGTGTCCCTTCACCGAGCGATGTATAAACATCGGAATCCAGGTCCGGAGACGTTCTTACATTTGCGCTGCTGACCGTAACATATCCTGCACCGGCATTTTCTGCCTTCTCTTCTCCCGCCTTCTGATCAGCATCCGTCTCAGAACCATCAACCGGTTCTGCTTCAATTGCCTCAGGCTTCAGCGATGTACTTTCCGGCGTCGGAGTCGGGGTGAGCGTCGGCGTTGGGGTCGGTGTCGGGGTCGGCGTCGGCGTTGGAGTCGGTGTCGGTGTTTCCGTTGCTGCCGGTGTCTCCGATACAGCCACTTCCGCTGTTTCCTGTGTATCTGCCTGTTTGTTCCCGCATCCGCCTGCCAGTCCTGCAAGCAAAACAGCAGAAAGAATGAACGGCATAATTTTTGTTGCTTTCATGATCTGTATCTCCCTTTATTAATCCGGTATCTGTCCGACTTCGTCAGCAAATGATACTATACCAGAATTGATTCGCAATACCAGATATAATTATAGCCTGAAACCCCCGGCAAGTCTAGCATAAGTTGTGTTCAGATGAAAAACAGACACAAAATAGCGGATAAAAAGAAGGCTGCCGCAGCTGCGGCAGCCTTCCCTTCATAATGATCAGATCAGATTTAACGGTTCAACCGGGGTCTGTTCAGCAATTAAAGCTGCGGACCTGCCGGAACCAGTGCCTTACCTGCTTTATTGTAAGTATACTTCTCAAAGTTCTTAATGAAACGCTCAGCAAGATCCTTTGCCTTCTCATCCCACTCTGCAGCATCTGCGTAGGTGTCGCGCGGATCCAGAATTGCCGGATCAACGCCCGGAAGCTCTGTCGGAACCTCAAGATCAAAGATCGGAATCTTCTTGGTCGGAGCTTTCAGAACGTCACCGTTCAGAATAGCATCGATAATTCCGCGGGTATCTTTAATGGAGATACGCTTGCCGGTGCCGTTCCAGCCTGTGTTAACCAGGTAAGCCTTCGCGCCGCTCTTTTCCATTCTCTTAACAAGTTCCTCACCGTATTTTGTCGGATGCAGTTCCAGAAACGCCTGACCGAAGCATGCGGAGAACGTCGGTGTCGGCTCTGTAATGCCGCGCTCGGTTCCTGCCAGTTTTGCCGTGAAACCGGACAGGAAGTAATACTGGGTCTGCTCTTCTGTCAGAATGGAGACAGGCGGCAGTACACCGAATGCGTCAGCAGACAGGAAAATAACATTCTCAGCTGCCGGTCCTGCAGAGATCGGATTTACATTCAGAACGATCTTCTCGATATGGTTCATCGGATAAGAGACTCGTGTATTCTCTGTCACGCTCTTATCGGCAAAATCAATCTTACCGTTCTCATCCAGCGTAACATTCTCAAGCAGCGCATTGCGTTTAATCGCGTTGTAGATATCCGGCTCAGATTCCTTATCGAGGTTGATAACCTTCGCGTAGCATCCGCCCTCGAAGTTAAAGACGCCGTTGTCATCCCAGCCATGTTCGTCATCACCGATCAGGAGACGCTTCGGATCTGTGGAAAGTGTGGTCTTGCCGGTTCCGGAGAGGCCGAAGAAAATCGCTGTGTTCTTACCTTCCATATCTGTGTTTGCGGAGCAGTGCATGGAAGCGATGCCCTTCAGCGGCAGATAGTAGTTCATCATGGAGAACATACCCTTCTTCATCTCGCCGCCGTACCATGTATTGATGATAACCTGTTCACGGCTGGAAACGTTGAATGCAGCAACTGTTTCGGAATTCAGGCCGTAGTCTTTATAGTTTTCAACTTTCGCCTTGGAAGCATTGTAGCTGACGAAGTCCGGCTCAAAGTTCTCGAGCTCTTCTTCCGTCGGTGTAATAAACATATTCTTTACAAAATGAGCCTGCCATGCAACTTCCATGATGAAACGGATCGCCATGCGTGTATCCTTATTTGCGCCGCAGAAGCAGTCCTGAACAAAAAGGCGCTTGCCGGAAAGCTGTTCCATTGCAAGTTTCTTCATATCTGCCCATGTTTCTTCGCTCATCGGCTTATTATCATTCGGGAATTCCTCGGATGTCCACCAGACTGTGTCCTTGGAAGTCTCATCCATGACAATGTATTTATCTTTGGGCGAACGGCCGGTGTAAATACCGGTCATGACATTGACAGCACCGAGCTCAGAAATCTGACCCTTGTCGAATCCCTCCAGATCCGGCTTCATCTCTTCTTCAAATAAAAACTCGTAAGAAGGATTGTGAATGATTTCCTTTACGTCAGTAATGCCATATTTGGTCAGATCAATTTTTGCCATAACGTATGAACCTTTCTTTATTGTTTTAATTTGTTAAATTGTTGCCAAATCAGTCCTTTTGCCATTATACCTGTTTCATTCTTCATTTACAAGCAAGCGGCAAAAAATTGTATATATAAAAATACAATTTCTTTTTGCCAGTCTTTGGTAAAATTTGACAAAATCTCATCTTTTTCCGGATACCATCCCGCTCAATGATCGAATATCGCCGCAATCAGGGCACCCGCGAGAATAAAGAAATCAGCCAGATTAAAATATACTTTTTTCAGAAAACGCACAGGTGTTTTGATATTCAGGTAATCTACCACATAACCCTGATGAAAATGATCAAACCAGTTGGACAGAGCACCGCCGACAATAAACGCAAGGGCCAGCTTGCCTGCGCGCCGCTCATTTTTCCTGCTGAATACTGCTGTCAGAAGACGGATTGCCGCCAGAATCAAAACAGTTCCTGTCACTCTCCGGACCATTTTGGGTTTATCTTTAAAAGCACCGAGCAGCATGCCGTGGTTATGCACTTTTCTCACACGCACAGTTCCATCCAGATACTGCCGTTCTTCCTGTGCACCCAGTTTTTCCTCAACATATCGCTTGAGCATCATATCTGCCGAGAAAATCGCAAGAACGATCAAAATATATACCATTTACTGTTCCTCCTGTATCCAGTATCCTGCCGTCCGCCATTCACATTCAGACCGGTTTTCAGCCCTCGATCCGGGGAACCGGTGCGCTTCTCAGGATGATGCGCGGTCCGCCGGTGTGTTCTATGTATTTCTTTGTAATAACAACTTCACCAATATTTTTATCCTTTGGAATCTCATACATGATATCCAGCATAAATTCCTCAATCACAGCCCGCAGCGCCCGCGCGCCGGTATCCCGTTCCATCGCCTTTCTGGCAATCGCATGAAGTGCGTCATCGTCAAAAGACAATTTTACTTCATCCAGTTCCAGCAGCCGCTCGTACTGTTTCAGAATTGCATTGCGCGGCTCTCTTAGAACATCCACCAGCATATCTTCTGTTAGACTGTGGAGCGCAAAGACAATCGGCATACGTCCGAGAAACTCCGGAATCATACCGAATTTTCTAAGGTCCTCCAGTGTGACTTTCTGAAGCAGATTCGGGTCTTTATCATATTTATCGCGCAGATCAGCCTGAAATCCGATTGACGCGGTTTTGTTCAGCCGCTGTTTAATAATATCTTCAAGATCCGGAAAGGCACCGCCGCAGATAAACAGGATATTGCTTGTGTTCACCGTTTCCAGCGGGACCATGGCATTTTTATTCGTTGCCCCGACCGGTACCTCCACGTCACTGCCCTCCAGCAGTTTCAGCAGCCCCTGCTGCACCGCTTCTCCGCTGACATCACGCTGGCTGGCATTTTTCTTTTTTGCAATTTTATCGATTTCATCGATAAAGATGATACCGTGTTCTGCCCGCTCCACGTCATTGTCCGCTGCCATCAGCAGTTTTGAAACAACACTTTCGATGTCATCACCAATATACCCTGCTTCTGTGAGAGAAGTCGCATCTGTCATCGCAAGCGGTACATTCAGCAGGCGCGCCAGCGTCTGCACCAGATATGTCTTGCCCGATCCGGTCGGTCCGATCATAAGCATGTTGGATTTTACGATCTCCACATCATCCTTCGGTTCTGAAAGGATCCGCTTATAGTGATTATATACGCCGACGGACATAATCTTTTTTGCCTGATCCTGCCCGATGACATATTCGTCTAACGCCTCTTTGATCTTGTGCGGCGGCAGCACATCCTGCATGGTCATAACCCGGTGTGTGTGATACCCGTCCTCTTCACCGGAATCTGCAGCGCTGCCGGCATCTCCTTCTGCATGCTTCAATGTCTGCCCTGCGTGTTTATTCTTTCTGCTGCTGGAATGACTGTCTTTCTCATTTCCGCCGAACATGCCGTCAAACAGATTCAGTCTCGAAAAATCAAACATTCCCATTCCCGGCGGCAGATTACGCATAATTTCACTATAATCAAAGGCACCGTTCTGCATACTGTCAAAGCTTTTCTGCATACAGTCAGAGCAGACACAAATGCCGCCGGGGATCTCGATCAGCCGTCCCGCCTTACTTTCGCTGCGCCGGCACATATAGCAGATGCGCGGCGGACGTCTGCGGTTTTCCGGCTCCTGCTCCCCGTTCTCCTTTGGATCCTGTTCTTCTGTCTGCTCCCCCTGCACTATTTCTTTGTTGTCATCATCGATGTATTTGATATCGTCAGACATGTGTCCTCCCTGTCCTTACGCATTGCGCACTTATTCTGTTAATTATATGCTACTTTGCAAAACTCAGCAAGCAGCTCATCACATATCCGTGATATATTGAAAACGGGACTGTGTGAAAACACAGCCCCGTCTCCGGAGTAAAACATGGCATTTTTTTATAATTATACTCACCCTTTATATCAACTCAATCCCTGCCCGAGGATTTAAATGATATGATCTGTCCGGAAGCGTCTGCATTCCGCATCTGCAGCACAGCCTGTCAATCGCCGTTCTGACCGGACTGCATATTCCGTTCCATTTCCTGGTCAGAACTCAGATTATCAAGAACCGCCTGCTTTCCAAGCTTAACTGATAATGTCTGTTCTTCATAGGCTCCGTTTGCCTGACGCTGGACGATTACCTCAATTGTTTCGCCTGCTTTACAGTAATCAAGTGCTGCCTCAAGATCAGCATACTGATTGACAATTCTTCCGTCGATCTTGGTAATGACATCGCCTTCCATCAGACCTGCCTCAGCCGCCGGACTGTTTTCTCCGATTTCACGAACGTAGACACCAACCGGAATATTGTAACGTTCGGACGTCTCCTGATTGACATCGGCACAGCGGATTCCAAGATATCCCTTTTCCTCTTCTGCCACTTTGTCTTTTGTCTCGAGCGTCATCAGTTCCTGCAGAATCGGCTCCGCTTTGGAAATCGGAATTGAGTATGCGACATTATCGATCGATGCCTCTCCCATTCCTGAGGAAGAACTTTTTGCCTCGTTGATTCCGACCAGTTCCCCACGCATATTGAGCAGCGCACCGCCGCTGTTTCCTGCATTAATCGCAGCGTCTGTCTGAATCAGGTCACTGGATACAACTGTGCTGCCGCTCTCATCGCTCAGCTGCAGTTCACGGCCGAAAGCACTGATGTAGCCGCTGGTTACGGACTGGCCGTATCCGAGTGCATTACCAATTGCAACAACCTGCTCGCCAAGTACCAGATCATCAGAATTGCCGATTGCAACAACTTTAATCGCATCCAGCGTTTCCTGCGGGATATCTTTCAGTTTTACACCTACAACAGCAAGATCATTTGAAGGATCTGTTCCCTTAATAAATGCTTCTACAGCCTTCTCATCTACAAACCCAACCGTTACTTCTGTCGCACCTTCTACGACGTGGTTATTTGTTGCAATCAGAAGTTCTGTATCATTCTGTCCCACAATTACGCCGGTACCGGCACCTTCAACCTCATACTGCTGCGTGCCGCCGAAAAAGCTCTGCATTTCCTGTACGGACATTGTTGAAATCGTTACAAGCGACGGCATTGCATTAGCTGCCACTTCTGCGACTGTTCCTGCGTAAGCAGCGTCACCTTCTGTTTTTGTTGAGGCATCCAGTGCATCGGAAAGATTATCTGTTTTGTCCGTGGTTTTCGTCGTTGCAACTTTTGTATATGATTTTGAAGAAGATGTCTCCACTTTCGGCGCGTTGCTGCCAAATATTGCATTACCCGCGCGATTGACACCGAACATAACAGATCCGGCTACAAGACCGAATACCAGAGCCATTGCGATCATGCGCGCCCAGCTTCTGCCCGCCGAAACAGGTTTTCCTTTCCGGGCTTTCCTGACACGACGGTCAGATGTTCCGGCACCGCCATTTACGTTTCCGGCAGAACCGGTTCTCCTGCCTGCACGCTCTCCTGTGCTGTAACTGTAAGTTCCTCTCTGTTCCGTATTGCTTCCTGCGCTGTATGTTCCCTGCTGTGACGTGCTGCTTCCGCCGCTGTATGTTCCCTGCTGTGATGTATTGCTTCCTTCGCTGTAAGATCCTGTCTGCGAAGAAGTATGGCTGCCGCTATCATACGACCTTCTCTGCGAATCTGATGCACGCCACTGATAATTGCTGTACTCCGATTCATGATTTTCTGTATTTCTCCCGGACTGAAGCTTCGGGTTTACCCAGCTGTAAGTCACAGGCTCTGCAGAGGATGTCTGAAATGTCTCTGACGTTTCCTGAACAGGCTCTGCAGCTTCCTCAGTGATCTGTCCTGCTGCCTCTTTTACTTCTGCCGCCTGACCTTCTGTACTGTCATTCTGTGATTCTGAAAACGTACGGTTCATCTCTTCTTTCCACTCGTTGTAATCCATTTTGTACCACCTTTCTATCATTAAACACAGATTCATCAGAATCCGGTTCTCATTGTATATAATCAGGACAGCTGCAATACTGCAAATCTGTCATCTGATCTATTTGATAAAATCAATCTTAAGAAGGAAATGTGTTGAGAATGTGACCGTTTCTGATTCTTTGATAAATTCAAAAAAAAGACACATTCCTCACAAAACAAATCATTTTGTGAAAATATGTCTTTCCTTTTGTTATTTAACCAGGCACAGTCAAAAAACACCTGCTACTCATCGTAGTCTTCGTCTTCCCCTTCATAATCCGATTCATAATCCGAATCGTAATCCGAATCGTAATCCATATTGTCATAGTCCTCACTGTCATCATACTCAGCAGTATACTCCTCTTCGTCATCTTCGTAGCTGCTGTATCCTGCATTGTATGACACAGTTTCTTCTGTATAAGTTACTTCCGATGATTCTTCTGACTGCTGTGATGATCCGGAGGAATCACCGGTATCACTCTTTGCCCGGACGGTTTCTCCCGCATTAAACTTCGGAACATTAACACCTCCGTCATCCAGCCATGGGAGCTGGCCGTCTTCTGAGTGTTCCGGCGCGTCCTCTTCAGTAATACCGGTCTCGTCTATAATCGCATTACTGTAGGATAAAACCATCTGGGAAGGCTGATAGTTATCATTTTCAAACAGGAATCTGTGAAGCAGGCGAACATTCGATTCGAGTGTTGCAGGAAGAACACAGTCAAGTCCCGTCTTTTCACCTCTGTCCTCATAATGATCAAACGGGAATCCGACAGAATCCTCGATGGTGTATGAAATCAGTGGTTTAACCAGTGAAATAAGCTTGGAAGGTTCAATATTGGTTTCAACCTTCGGAAGCACTTTGTTCAATATTTCGTTCTGCGTGGAAAGATCGGCATCTTTGGCTTTCTGAAGCATCAGAGACAGCAGCAGCCTCTGCCGGGCAGTCCTTCGGAAATCATTTCCGGCCGTATAACGGATTCTGCCATAGGACAGCGCCTGTGAACCGTCAAGGTGACGTACCCAGTACTCATCATCCGGCATATCGAGCGGAATTGTTATTTCTTTAAACTCATGGCCTGTTACACGGGATGTCTCTGCATTGTAACCATTAACCAGGTCCATTTCCTCTTTTGAGAGCGGAATGTCCAGTCCGCCAAGTACGTCAATCACATCGACAACTGCGTCAAAATGAACGGACATATATTCTGTCAGATCCAGATCCATATTGGTATTCATCATGGACAGCATCTGCGTCGCACCGCCCTTGGAATATGCGGCATTACACTTTGTGTAGACATCGTCTCCTATATTCAGGTAAGTATCGCGGTAAAGTGAGACCAGACGAATCGACTTGTTATCATGGTCGATCGCAGCAATAATCATCGTATCGCTGTTATTGCCGCCGGCGTCTTCACGGCTGTCAATTCCGACCAGGGCAATCATATCCTTGCCTTCCAGTGCGGCTTCATCGACAACTGTTCCGCCGTTGGCTTCTGTCGCAGTAATCAGTCTGCCCTCATCTGTCGAGGAAAAATGAATAAGATTCATCTTATTTCTCAGCCACCCGCTTCCAAGCGCAAACACAGCAAGCAGCAATAAAATCACCACTTCCACGACTAATAAAATGCGCTTTTTTCTGATGCGCTTTTTCCTGCTCAATGGATTTTTTCTCATAGGTTCCGTACCATCATCCCTGTTTTTACGCACAATCATGCAACAATTCAGAACCATCCGGTTCTGAATTGCTCCAACATCATACTATTATTTAAGCCAAAAAGCAACTGTTATTCATCCTTCTCCTCAATTATCACACCGGATAATCGTTCCAGAAACATTGCAGTCACTGCTTCCATGGCTTCATTCTCGTCAGGTCCTTCACAGTAAAGCGTGATTGTATCACCGCCCTTTACACCTGCAGCCAGCACACTCAATACACTTTTGGCATCGGAAATCTGTCCCATATGATCAAAGGTTACGTGCGCGCGGTATTTGCTCGTCAGTTCACACAAATGTCCTGCCGGCCGAAGATGAATTCCCATTTCATTATCCAGTCTGATCATTCTGTGCTGCATAATCAATTCGTCCTCGCTGCCTTCTTTAAATGTATCGTTATCTTTACCTCGTCAACAGTCTCTGCCCCTTCCGGAACCGACAATTTCAGCGGAACCGTATAATCTCCTTCTTCCAGTCCGCTGCAGTCAACTGCAGGTTTCAGATCCGCCGGGGCAAGTGCCGCAAGCACCTCCTCATTCCCGCGCAGAACCGCAGTAACCTCTGTCTGATCATAGGAAACCGTCAGATCTTCGCTCAGCGACTGCGGCGTGATCTCATCAACATCAATTACAAATTCCTTACTGTTTTCCGGAAGTATTGTCACAATGACTTCTGCTGTCGAAGCCGTATTTGCCGCAATACGCATATCATCCTGCATCAGTTCTGACAGATCAACCTCTGTTGAATAATCCTGATCCGCATTGCTGATATCAATGTATTCCGACGGAATACTGATCACATTTCCGGACTCTTCCAGCTTTGCAAGTGCTTCGGTACTTCCGACAACCGAAACCTTCTCCGGGTTTGTCGTTATGGCTCCCACCTGATATCCAGTCTTCGGTTCACCCTGGTATTCAGCCTGAATTAAAACATCAGATCTTCGTTTCCAGAGTTCTACCTCCACAGACACACCTGTACTTTCAGTGCTGAACGTAATATCATCTTCAATCGTGGAAGACGGCAGTATATTCTGCTCTTTGTCATAGAGAATCAGGTCAGCACTGCGGCGGGCGCTGTATGTCATTCCTGTCACATCGATCCGGGCCACTACTGTCTCTATGTTCTCCACGACAGATCCGGGACCGCTGACCGTTACTTTTTCCGGATTGGCGGTCAGCTTTCCAACTTCAAAATTACTGCCGGGTTTTGTGTCACCGGTATCGACTGCAATTGCGATTTCTTTTGTAGCGATTTCTTCGATTGTAATCGGAATCGCAGTTCTTGAGAGTGTAATATTGGTTCTGTCTACACCCGGACAGCTGACAGAAAGCGGGACCATAACCGGGTTTGCATCGAGATTTACAATCTGTGTCAGGTCGGCTGTCACGGTAATATCATCACTTTCGATATCACGCAGTGTTGAGCGGTTCGCCCGCAGATAAACCAATGTCGACTTGTACTCATCCTCGATCCGGAACAATTGCTTTCCGTTCTGGATGTATGTCTCGTTTTCGGTCATGATTTTTACACTGTAACTTCGGACGATAACTGGATCGTTTACGCTGACGACCGCATACCAGATCACTACTGCAATCAACAGCGACAACAGCTTCAGTCCGATATTGTTTCGAAGCATTTCGGAGACTTTTTTAAACATTCACAGCCTCCTTACCCCGCCTCTTTTTGGGCGTCTGAATCAGTTTCTGAACCTGGTGCAGTGCCTCTCTTAGCTGTGCCGGAGACGATGCTGTACGCAATTTCCCCTCCTGTGCATAAGACACCTGCCCTGTTTCTTCCGAAACAATTACAACAAAACAGTCACTCACCTCACTGATTCCCACACCTGCGCGGTGACGCGTTCCAAGACGCTTGCTCAGAGAAGTGTTATCAGAGAGCGGAAGATAGCAGGTCGCAGCCATGATTCTGTCACCACGGACAATAATTGCACCGTCGTGCAGCGGCGTATTGTGCTCAAAAATATTGATCAGAAGCTGATTGCTGATAATCGCATCCACGGGAATCCCTGTCTGCTCATAGTCATCCAGGCGGATATTGTTTTCAATGACAATCAGCGCGCCTGTGCGGACCTCTGCCATCTCATAGCAGGCATGAACAATTTCATTCAGCGTCTGGTCGCTGAAACGCTTGTTTTCATCCGCATTTCGAGTGGGAATAAAACGTGTCAGGAAATTTCTGTGTCCCACCTGCTCCAGCGCTTTTCTGAGCTCCGGCTGGAAAATAATGATAAGTGCTGTAAACGCAGCGATACCGACACGGCTGACGAGCCAGACAATAACCTCCATGCCAAGGACGTTCGCAAGCACCATAAACGCAATGATCAGCACCATGCCGCGAAGAAGTGTATAGGCACGTGTATCCTTCACCCAGATAATCAGATTGTATACAAAGAACGCAATCAAAATCACCTGAACGATATCGATGATTTCGATTTGCTTCGGCGGTGTCACCCACGGTAGTATATGAACCTGCATCCAGCTGATGAAACCGGTCAAATCACGCACTTCCTTTCTCTCTGAGATTCTGTCAGGCTCTCCGCACCGTTCTTCCGGTTCTGTCATTCCGGGAATGCGAAGGCGCATCTTCCTTCCGGATTACAGATCTTTCAGAGAGTCTTCCAGCTTTGTTTCAAAATCAACTTCATTTCCGATTCTTCCCGTTCCGTCCGGCCGGATTGTCAGCGGCGGTTCCTCATCAATCGCATCGTCATCGAAGAATTCTTCCTGCCGCGTACCTTCCGTTTTAAGCTTCGGAATCGCTTTTACATAGTAGAAATAATCATCATCTTCAAACTGAATATACTTACTCTTCGCGTAATCAACCGTGTAGAAAAACGTATTCAGTATAAGTGCAATCAAAGCTGAAACAACCGTTCCCCCGATCACAACAACTGTATTGATTTCTGTCTGAAGCGCTCTTCCGCCGGCCAGCATAATAACAATAAAAACAACTGATCCGATAATGATCGCAGTCAGACGTGTAAACGTAGTAAGGTACCTGCAGATCAGGGAAACTACAATTGCAGTTGCTGCGAACGCAATCAGATAAAGCACCAGAGAACTGTTAAACATAGAACGCGGAATTTCCTGAAGGATCTCGAGTACTCCTGCGTCCGATGTCTGTTTCATGGGAGCAATTTCCGCATATGTCAGCTGGAAAAATCTCCATGAAACCACACTGCAGATCGCCGATAAAGCTGATTCCGGCCCCCGCATGAGACCCAGACAGAGCGGAACTGCCGCCGGAATATTCAGCGTACACGCCAGCGGTCCCATCAGAAGAACCAGTGCATCCCGGGAGGCGAACCTGAAATAAAGCATAACCAGGACCAGATACAGAATCATTGCAAACGCTCCGACTTCAAGCCCCAGCCCGAAACAATGAAGCACGATCAGCATTGAACCAATCAGCACCATTGCATTAAGCGGCAGGATTGCGGATACCGCCGCCAGGATAATCAATACAAACAAATTGCTCAGTGCCTGCATATATCCCATGCGGTTATTGATAATCAGAAACAAAACCATGGCCAGTGCAAATTTAAAAACAGGCACGATATACATACTGTAGTCAGCATACAGTGCTCTCATCTTGTCACGCACTGTGATGAGTGTGTTCATTTTTTCTTCCTCCGGTGTTATTTGCTAAAAACCAGGATGCAGATGCGGGTTATCCGCTGCTTAAGCCAGATCCTCTTCTTCTGCTTCTTCATCGTATAATCTTGCAAGAAGCCGAAGCTTCTGATCATATTCCCGCACATCGGCAAAGGAACGAATATATCGGATCCTTGCGGTCATATAGGTGATAACACTGTAAACGCCCAGCATCATCAGATAGGTGATCACAAGGACAGCTGCCAGCGGTCCGATTTTCAGCTGATTCAGATTGTTCAGAAGAAAATCCATGTGATACAATGCAAACAGCCCGATCAGAACCAGCCATGCAATTGTCGTAATAAACAGATTCTTTATCAGAGAAAGTGCAATGTAATCGCTGCGGTAATACCGCACGATTCTCATAGAATCATCCTCATGATCCTGCCGGAATTCAGCGAGCTTGATCATCAGATGAAGTCGTCTTTTTGTAAGCATTATAAGACCTCCGAATCAACATCATCACACCATTTTATCATAATTCTATTCCTGTGCAAAGAGTCACTTTTGTGCAGCGATTGCGGCACAGGCAAAATAGACTTTCTGTGCGCCCGCGCGCAGCAGCACCGCTGTTACAGCATCGGCAGTACTGCCGGTTGTAAATATATCGTCAACAATCAGAATCCGTTCGGGCAGCTTCCGGCGGCCGGCTGTCTGAAATGCACCGGACAGGTTTTTTCGTCTCTGTCTGATCCCCAGCTCCTTCTGGGGTGCGGTTCCTTTTACACGCCTGATGCTGTCTTTCATGACCGGAATTCCTGTAATGTATGACAACTGCTCTGCCAGCAGCTCAGCCTGGTTATATCCGCGGAGAATCCTGCGCTCTCTGTGAACCGGAACCGGTATGAGTGCCTGCGGCTTTGTCTGCTTCAGAAACTGTTTCCCGAAAACATACATTGCCTGCGCAAAAAACTGCGCATACTCTGCGCGGTGACTGTACTTCAGGCGGATCATCGCTTCTTTGACAGGACCGTCATAAACAAACGGCGCAAATCCTCCAAGAAAAAGCCGGGGATGGATTCCACATCCTGCACAGTACAAATCAGTATCATGCTCCAGCGGACGTCCGCACCGGTAACATGTCGGGCCTGTAATGAACTGTATCTCAGGTCTGCATTGTCTGCACACCATGGAAACATCCCTTTCCAGCAGCCGGTCACACATAACGCACCGCCGCGGATACAGAAGTCCGGCCGCGCGCGGCAGTATTCTGGTTTTTCTTTCACACACTGACTGCTGCCTCATTGTTATTCCGTCATCTCCCTGATTCTGTCTGCCAGGGAAGTATAGCGATTCTCCTCCATCTGATTTGCAATCATAGCCTGAAACATTTTTTCAGATCCCACTGTGACGACACAGCTCTTTGCCCGCGTCACTGCTGTGTACAGAAGATTCCTTGTCATCAGCATAGGCGGACCGGTCAGCAGCGGAATGACTACAGCAGGATATTCACTTCCCTGTGATTTATGAATTGTCACGGCATAAGCGAGTTCCAGCTCATTCAGCTGCGAATAGGCATAAGTCACTGTTTTATTCTCATCAAACAGAACCTCCACCGTCTCATCCACCGGATCAATCATGCTGATTGTCCCGATATCACCGTTAAAAACACCCAGGCCCCTGTCTCCGGCAATCCCGTGCAGTCCCCGGATTTCCCATTCCAACTGGTAATTGTTGCGGATTTGCATCACTTTATCACCCGTCCGGTAAAGTATGCCCCCGCTCTCACACTCTTCTTTATCAGGCGAGGGAGGATTCAGATAACGCTGCAGGATCAGATTCATCTGTTCAACTCCCAGCGGTCCCTTACGCATGGGCGTAAGCACCTGAATATCAGAAACCTGTGCATTTACATAACCCGGCAGTTTTTCCTGTACCAGACGCAGAACCGCACGCTGGATAACCCGCACATCCTGACGTTCGAGAAAAAAGAAATCTCTGCTTCTGTTATCCAGCTGTACGGGCCGGCCTTCATGGATCCGGTGGGCATTGACGACAATATCGCTTCTTGCAGCCTGCCGGAAAATGTGATTTAACCGGACCACCTCGCATGCGCCTGCCGCAATCATATCTTTTAAAACACTGCCGGGACCGACACTCGGGAGCTGATTCACATCCCCCACCAGAATCAGCCGTGTACCGGGAACAACTGCCGAGAGAAGTGCGTGCATCAGATAAATATCAACCATTGACATCTCATCAATGATAATGACATCGGATTCAAGCGGATTGTCAGCATTTCTTCCAAATCGGGGCGTGTCCTGCATACCGCTTTCCGGGCCGCCTTCGATTTCAAGCAGTCTGTGAATTGTCGAAGCCTCATATCCCGTCGTCTCTGTCATACGCTTTGCGGCCCTTCCTGTGGGCGCGGCAAGCGATATTGACATATTCTCTGCAAGAAAAAAACGAATCATCGCATTAATTGTTGTCGTTTTACCGGTACCCGGACCGCCGGTCAGTATCATCAGTCCGTTTCGGGCTGCAGAATAGACCGCCTGTTTCTGAATCTCATCCAGCTGAATGTTTTCCTGCTCTTCCATGCGTGCTATTCCTGCCGAAACACGCATTTCATCGCTTTCACAGACCACATTTAATTCCCGCAGCATTCTTGCCGTATTCAGTTCCATAAAATAAACAGATGCCGCATATACACGCCGTTCTGACGCGCCGTTTTGCAGCATCTCTTCCCGCATGATCAGTTTTTTTCCGATACATAGATCCATCATGCAGTTTTCCAGCTGCTCTCCGGCGGTTTCTGTTTCCAGAAGTCTTTCCGTCTCCCGCAGCAGAATCTCCTGTGGAAGATAGGTATGTCCCTCGCGTCCTGCGAGGCTCATAACATAAAGGATGGCACTTCGGATTCTGTATTCCGAATCAGGCCGGATTCCGACGCGCGCCGCAATTGTATCCGCAGTCCGAAAACCAACCCCGTCCAGATCTTCTGTCATCTGATACGGGTTCTCCCGCAGAATCCGATACAGATCATCGCCGTACTGCTGATATATTTTCACTCCGAGCGAAAGAGGAATATCGTACTGCGCCAGAAAAATCATGGCATTCTGCATCTGCGATTTTTCCAGAATCTGTTCTCCGATCAGCATGGCTTTTTTGAGACTGATCCCTTTTACTTCGGCAAGCCGCTCCGGCTCTTCCTCCATAATACGCATCGTCTCGCTTCCAAAGCTGCTGACAATCCTTCTGGCGAGTTTTTCGCCGATTCCCCTGATCGCGCCGCTTCCGATATACCGCTCAAATGCCTGGAGATCATCCGGAACTCTGATCTGGAAGTTTCTCACCTGGAACTGCGGACCGTACACGCTGTGTTCGGTAAACCGGCCGTCCGCTTCAATATATTCCCCTTCATGGAGTACCGGAAAACTGCCGACACAGGTCAGTTCTTCACTGCCCTGCGTCACGCTTATAACAGTATATCCATTCTCTTCATTGCGGAAAATAATATGTTCAATATATCCGCTGATCGTTTCCTGCTCCATGCTGTTTCCTCAAGAGAGAATCTTCCCGTTTTCAAATGCGTCCAGCACAGAAGCAAATTTCCATGTGCCGTACGCCACGACAGATTCCGGATTCTGCGCTGTCATCACATGAAGTCCGGTTTGTTTTTCAAGTATTTCCTCAAGTCCTTCTATACGGCATCCGCCGCCGGCAAGAATGATTCCTCTGCTCTGCAGATCACCTGCAAGATCCGGCGGTGTCCGCTCGAGAACGTTCCGCACTGCCTCGACAATCTGCCGGATCGGACCTCGAAATGCCTCCTGCACATCACTTCTTGTCAGTGTTACGGTTTTCGGCAGACCTGTGGCGACATTTCTCCCGTTAATCGTAAGTTTTTCCAGCTCTGCACTTCCTGTTGAAGAACCAAGCTTCAGTTTGACCGACTCTGCCGTCTGTTCTCCGATAAAGAGGCCGTAATTGCTGCGCAGAAACGAGATAATTGAACGTGTCAGATTATCACCTGCAACCGGTACAGAGGCAGATACCACTACACCGCACAGAGACATGACGGCAATATCTGTCAGACCGCCGCCGACATCTACCACCATATTGCCATTCGGCCTCGTGATGTCCAGATCCGCTCCGATCGCCGCTGCAATCGGTTCTTTAACCAGGGTCACTTCCCGCGCGCCGGCCTGATAAGTCGCTTCAATCACTGCTCTTTTTTCAATCTCAGTTACCCCGCTTGGCACACAGATTGAAATACGCGGCTTGAGAATTCCTCTCCGCCCGATTGCCTTATCTACAAAATAGCGCAGCATCCGTTCAATAATCATAAAATCAGAGATCTTTCCCTGCGCCAGCGGCTTAATTGCCACATGATTCCCCGTCGTATGTCCCACGAGCTGACGCGCTTCATCTCCGATTGCACGCACCTTCCCCGCATCTGCATCATATGCAACAAGAGCAGGCTCCCGAATCGTAATACCCTTGCCGCGCACATAAACGGCGATCGTAGATGTACCCAGGTCAATTCCGATATCTGTAACTGCTGCCATTATTTATCTCCTTCTTTCAAATCAAGGTTTGTCAAAGAGGACGGCATCGTCAAACAGATTTCTCCTTCCGGACCGTTCGCACTCTGATCCTCACGCAGCGGTACTAAACTCGCACTTCGCCAAGGCTCGTGTTCGTTAAGTGCCGGCGTTGCGGATGTCCGGCGGAGAAATTGTTTGCCTCAGCCTGTTCTTCGACTGCAGCAGGCAGTAACGGCTGCTGTTCACTTAAGTATCTCACTGTGAGCAGCCGAATTGCCAATGTGTAAGCACGACGCAATGCATATTCTCTGAACGCGACTTTTCGAGAAAATGTTCGGAGAAATTCACGGTTAGATGATGTTGGTGTGCGGGATAAGAGTCGTGCTCTTTGACGAATAATCCGCACACCTACAGAATCTTAGCGCGAAGTTCGATGGCATTTTCCGAGGAGCGGGCAGAGAATATCATTGTCGGCGTGGGTACAAAGAAACAGCAAACACCCCTGCAAACCCCGATTTATCCATCTGCATGTAAAATATTATATCGGCTTCAATAAATTATGTCAATCTCGTTTCACGCGTTTCTTCACATCCGGATCGAGATACTTTGCGAGATACTGTCCCGTATAACTGCCGGGGTTTTTCG
Source organism: Lachnospiraceae bacterium FE2018 (assembly GCA_000702845.1). GTDB lineage: Bacteria > Bacillota > Clostridia > Lachnospirales > Lachnospiraceae > CADBRN01. Next base: position 11,779 of record JNKK01000020.1, on the reverse strand, counting down.
CAATCTCCTCAGGTGTTCCGGCTGCCAGAAGCGTGCCGCCCCGGTCGCCGCCTTCCGGTCCTAGATCAATGATATAATCCGCCGTCTTGATTACATCGAGATTATGCTCAATTACTATGACAGTATTTCCGCCTTCCGTCAGACGGTGCAGGATTCCCACAAGCTTATCGACATCTGCAAAATGCAGGCCGGTTGTCGGCTCATCGAGAATATAAATTGTGTTTCCCGTACTGCGTTTTGACAGTTCGGTCGCCAGCTTTACACGCTGTGCCTCACCGCCGGAAAGCGTTGTGGAAGGCTGACCCAGTCTGATATATGACAGTCCCACGTCATTGAGCGTCTCAATCTTTCGCCGGATCGACGGAACGTGTTCAAAAAAGGTGACAGCCTCTTCCACCGTCATATTCAGAACGTCGTAAATACTTTTGCCTTTGTATTTGACTTCAAGCGTTTCGCGGTTATAACGTTTCCCGTGACACACTTCACACGGAACATAAACATCCGGGAGAAAGTGCATCTCGATCTTCAGCAGTCCGTCTCCTGCACAGGCTTCACATCTGCCGCCTTTGACATTAAAACTGAATCTTCCTTTTTTATATCCGCGTGCTTTTGCCTCGCCTGTCGCCGCAAACAGATCCCGGATCATATCAAACACACCCGTATAGGTGGCAGGGTTGGAACGCGGAGTCCGCCCGATCGGCGACTGATCAATGTTAATGACCTTATCAAGCTGTTCCTCGCCAAGCAGATCTGCATGTTTTCCCGGAATGGTATGTGCCCGGTTCAGATCACGCTGCAGCCGCTTAAACAGGATTTCATTGACCAGCGAGCTCTTTCCGGATCCGGAAACACCTGTCACACAGGTAAACACACCTACGGGAAATTTTACGTTAATCCGCTTCAGATTATTCTCAGCTGCCCCTTTAACTGTAAGCCAGCCGGCAGGTTTTTTCCGCTTTTCCGGTATCGCTATGGATTTTCTACCCGATAAATAGGCTCCCGTGACGGATGCTTCGCAGCGCATCAGATCTTCTGCGGTTCCCTGACAGACCAGCTCGCCTCCATGCTCGCCGGCGCCCGGTCCGATATCAACAATACAGTCCGCCGCATACATCGTATCTTCGTCATGTTCTACGACAATTACTGAATTTCCGAGATCCCGCAGCTTTTTCAATGTCGCCAGCAGCTTGTCATTGTCCCGCTGATGAAGCCCGATACTCGGTTCATCCAGAATATACGCCACGCCTACCAGACCGGAGCCGATCTGTGTGGCAAGACGAATTCGCTGCGCCTCTCCGCCGGAAAGTGTCGCAGTTGCGCGCGCAAGGGTCAGATAGTCCAGACCGACCGCATTCAGAAATCCCACACGCGCACAGATTTCCCTGATAATCTGGTCGCCGATCAGATGCTGCTGCTCCGTCAGGTTCATGGTTTCCATAAATTTACTCAGCTTCTCCACGGAAAGCTGCGTGACCTCATAGATATTTTTGTCCGCAACGGTTACAGCGAGCGATGTGGCTTTCAGCCGCTGCCCTTTGCATTCCGGGCAATCCGTAATACGCATGAAACACTCATATTCCTGCCTGCTGGTTTCTGAAGCCGTCTCACGGTACCTGCGCTCAACATTGCGAACCAGACCCTCAAATGCAATGTCATAAACGCCGACACCCATCTGGCCGCGATAATGCACTTTAATCTCATGCCCTTTTGTTCCGTGAATCAGAATATCCTTCACCTTCTCAGGATAATCCTGAAACGGTGTGGCGAGTGAGAAATCGTATTCTTCTGCCAGTGCTTCCAGAATCGCCCGGGTGAAGCTGCCCTTCTTGGTTGCAGACTGCCAGCCCATAACTGCAATCGCTCCGTCATCAATCGAAAGCGAAGGATCCGGAATCATCAGTTCCGCATCAAATTCCATCTTATACCCAAGTCCGGAACATACCGGGCATGCACCGAACGGATTATTAAACGAGAAACTGCGCGGCTCGATTTCCTCGATGCTGATGCCGCAGTCCGGACAGGAAAAGCTCTGACTGAAGCTGAGCGGTTCGCCATCCATCTTGTCTACAATCAGAAGCCCGTCTGAAAGATTCAGGACGGTTTCAACGGAATCGGTCAGTCGTTTTTCAATACCCGGTTTCACAACCAGACGGTCTACTATGATTTCGATGTTATGCTTGATATTTTTATCCAGCGCAATCTCTTCAGTCAGTTCATACTGGTTTCCGTCGACCATAGCACGCACGTACCCGGCTTTTTTTGCACTGGCCAGCACTTTTTCATGTCTTCCTTTTCGTCCGCGGACAACCGGTGCCAGCAGCTGGATTTTTGTGCGTTCCGGCAGTTCCATCACCCGGTCAACCATCTGATCGACCGTCTGGCGGCTGATCTCTCTTCCGCAGTTTGGACAATGCGGGATACCGATCCGCGCATAAAGAAGACGGAAATAATCATAGATTTCCGTCACCGTTCCGACTGTTGACCGGGGATTGCGGTTTGTCGCCTTCTGATCAATTGAAATAGCAGGCGGAAGCCCTTCGATCATTTCCACATCGGGCTTTTCCATCTGGCCGAGAAACTGCCGCGCATAGGAGGAGAGGCTTTCAATATAACGTCTCTGTCCTTCCGCATAAATCGTATCAAATGCCAGCGAGCTTTTACCGGATCCCGACAGACCTGTTAATACAACCAGCTCGTTGCGCGGGATATCGACATCGATATGTTTCAGATTATTTTCAGCAGCCCCTCTGATTTTAATAAAAGGCTGTGTTGTTTCAACGCTCATAAAAACTCCATCATAACTACATTTGCGAGAGACCTGCCGCGTCTGGTCAGGAAAACACGGTCTTCTCCGTTATGAAGCAGACCTGCCGCTGCATATTTCTGCAGAATTCCTCCATATATGTCCTGCAGATCGTTTTGAAACCGGCGCCTGAATTCCTTCCTGGATACTCCATCCGTCAAACGCAGGCCGAGAATCATGAACTCTGCCATACAGCCGGTCTTTCCAAGCAGTTCATAAGAATCACTTTCTTCAGGAATCTGCGCAGTTTCATCTTCGGATAACAGATGTAAATAAGACTTGAGATCCGCTGTTTTACGAAAGCGGACCATCCATGTTTTCTCCTGTTCTTCCCGATCCGCACCGGCCGGTTCTGCCGGCCAGTATGATGCGGCGCCGAGCCCCATTCCCAGATAAGGTACCCCGGTCCAATAGCCGAGATTATGCCGGCAGACTCTGCCCGGTTTTGCATAATTCGACAACTCGTACTGCTGAAATCCATATTGAGAAAGAATCTCCGCTGTTTCCTCATACATTTCGCGTTCTGTATCTTCGTCAGGCAGCTGAAGCGTATCGCGCTGTTCAAAGAAAGGTGTCCCTTCTTCCAGAATCAGACTGTATGCTGAGATGTGTTCCGGTTCAAGCGCTGCTGCGGCATGCAATGTCTCCCGCCAGCTCTGCAGAGACTGTCCCGGAAGTGCCGATATCAGATCCAGATTGATGTTGTCAAATCCGGCCTTCCGTGCAAGCTCATAACTCTCCAGAAAAGCTGCCCGGTCGTGAATCCTGCCCATCCGAACTAGTTCACTGTCATGCATCGACTGACATCCGATGGAGATACGGTTGATTCCCGCTGACCGGAAACTGCGCAGCTTACTCAGATCAACCGTTCCCGGATTTGCCTCAATGGTAATCTCCGCGTCAGGCAGGATACTGAACTGTTCATGCAGTTCCTGCATGATGCCGGCAATCTGTCCTTCCTCCGGGACGGACGGCGTTCCGCCTCCGATAAAAACAGAAAAAACTGTTTTCGCCTGTCTGCGCAGCATCTCCCCTGTCAGCCGGATCTCTCTCTTCAGCGCTTCCATATAACGCGTCTGCACGTCTTGGCCGGCCGGAAAACTCAGGAAATCACAGTAACCGCACTTTCGCACACAGAACGGGATATGGATGTATATTTCAAAATCTGAATATTCAATCATTTTGCTTCGCATGGAACATGCACGGACCCTGACGGGAGCTTATACACTCTAATTTTCGTCCAGTTTCAGTACGTTCATGAATGCATCTTTCGGAATTTCCACACTTCCTACCTGACGCATCCGTTTCTTGCCTTCTTTCTGCTTCTCCAGCAGTTTCTTCTTACGTGTGATATCACCGCCGTAGCACTTGGCAAGGACATCCTTGCGCAGAGCCTTGACAGTTTCTCTCGCAATGATCTTGGAGCCGACTGCTGCCTGAATCGGCACGTCGAACAGCTGCCGCGGAATTTCTTCTTTCAGTTTCTCGCACATTTTTCTGCCGCGGGCATAGGCGGAATCTGCAAATACGATAAACGACAGCGCATCAACCGTCTCTTTATTCACCAGAATATCCAGTTTGACCAGTTCGCTGCGCTGATAACCCACCACTTCATAATCCAGCGAAGCATATCCGCGCGATCTGGATTTTAACGCATCAAAGAAATCATAGATGATCTCGTTCAGCGGCAGATGATAGTGCAGTTCCGCTCTCGTCTGGTCGAGATAATCCATCCCCAGATACTCGCCGCGGCGCTCTTCGCAGAGCTGCATGACTGACCCGACAAATTCTGTCGTAACCATCAGATCAGCCTTTACAATCGGCTCTTCCATAAACTCTATCTCCGAAGGATCCGGAAGATTTGAAGGATTCGTCAGATCCTCAACCGTTCCGTTCGTGCGGTGTACTTTATAAATTACACTCGGAGAGGTTGTAACCAGATCAAGTGCGTATTCCCGCTCCAGACGCTGCTGGATAATGTCGAGATGCAGAAGTCCAAGACACCCGCACCGGAACCCGAACCCGAGTGCCGCAGATGTCTCCGGCTCAAAAAACAGCGAGGCATCGTTCAGCTGCAGTTTCTCCAGCGCATCCCGAAGCTCCGGATACTTCGCGCTGTCTTCCGGATACAAACCGCAGTAGACCATCGGGGTGACCTTTTTGTAGCCGGGCAGTGCTTCTTCACACGGCCGCTCATCATCCGTCACTGTGTCACCGACACGAGTGGCTGCCACTTCTTTAATACTTGCTGTAATATAGCCGACCATGCCGGCTTCCAGTTCATCACACGGAATAAACTGTCCCGCGCCGAAGTAACCGACTTCAACAACTTCTTCGACTGCACCGGTTGCCATCATACGGATCCGGGTGCCGCGGCGTACACTTCCCTCCATTACACGGACGGAAATGATGACACCTTTATACGCGTCATAAACCGAGTCAAAAATCAATGCCTTCAGCGGAGCAGATGCGTCACCCGCCGGAGCAGGAATCTTATTCACGATCTCTTCCAGAACCGCCTCTACGTTTTCGCCGGTCTTTGCCGAAATCTCCGGCGCCTCTTCCGCCTCAATTCCGATGATCTCTTCTATTTCATTTTTGACACGCTCCGGATCGGCGCTCGGCAGATCAATCTTGTTGATCACCGGGTAAACTTCCAGATCATGATCCAGCGCAAGATATACATTTCCCAGTGTCTGTGCCTCGACACCCTGGGTTGCATCCACGACAAGGATCGCTCCGTCACAGGCAGCCAGACTGCGGGAAACTTCATAATTAAAGTCGACATGTCCGGGGGTGTCGATCAGATTCAAAATATATTCCTGTCCGTCCTGTGCCCAGTATACGGTCCGGACGGCCTGTGCCTTGATCGTAATGCCGCGCTCCCGCTCCAGCTCCATGTTGTCGAGCACCTGGCTCTGCATCTCACGGCTGGTCAGAAGACCTGTCTTCTCTATGATCCGGTCTGCAAGCGTTGATTTTCCATGGTCGATATGTGCGATGATGCAGAAATTACGGATTCTGCTCTGATCAATTGTACTCACGTTTCATTTACTCCATTACCTGTTTTGTTTTCGAAGCACGTACAGTATACTAAAAAGCGCCGCCCTCTGCAATCGGCAGAAAAGAATCTTCTTTGATTTCTTCTGGTATTTTCACGGAAAACCGCTTGACAACAACATACGCATGCCCTAGAATAAAAAGGCATGTTTCAAAGGGACTCGTGTCTCCCCTCTGAAACAAAACAGAATGCATTTACGAAAAACTGTCCGGCAACCGTCAATACCGGTCAGGATTCACAATCCCATCATTTATTTTTCGATTATCGGAGGTGTTACATTGGCTAACATTAAATCTGCGAAGAAGCGTATCCTGGTAAACAGAAAGCGCGCTGAGCGCAACAAATCCATCCGCTCTGCTGTCAAGACATCCATCAAGGGTGTTGAAGCTGCGATCACTGCAGGTGATAAGGCTGCAGCTGAGGAAGCACTTAAGAAGTCTATCTCTGCAATTGACAGAGCATGCACAAAGGGCGTTTACCACAAGAACAATGCTTCCAGAAAGGTTTCCCGCCTGAGCAAAGCCGTCAACAAGATGGCATAAGGAAAACGTATTTTTTTAAGACTGACCCAAAAACCCGCCGCGGATTCCCGCAGCGGGTTTTTTATGTCTGGTTTTTATGCCCGATTTCTGTCCGCAGAATGATTGCGCGCCGGTATTCACTCTGAAGCGCCGGCCGGTTCTGCGTATAATCCCATGACCAGCGAGGAAAGTTCATCAACCGTCAGGCCATTTCCTTCGTACCCTGCATTGTAGCTGATCGATACATGCGTATCACCTTCATCAAAATAAGCAAGATTAACGGTCTGTCCGTCTCCCATACACTCTACTTCCAGCCCTTTGAATGATTCTGTCCATGTCTTGCTGTATTCTGTGTAATCACCTGAGAGTTCAAGCTTTTCATGTCCTGTTGATGCCCGGATCAGCATTTCATCATTGACACTTTCATAGCGCGCTTCAATTATGTCATCCATCCACAGGTATTTCCAGAAATTCATCGTCGCGTCACCATGCTTCGGAAGCCCTTCCATCGGCGCATCCAGATGAATGCCGGAACCTGCTTCTGCCTCTTCGAGATTCTCTGTCTCTGACCACGGATTTGCTATTTCTGAGGTCTGTTCTGTCTCACCGCCGGAAATCTTCACGAAAGTGCATCCTTCACCGGCATTCTCCACATCATCAATCCAGAGAATGTGATCGTCTTCGATCTGAAGTGTACCCGTACCATCTTCGTACCGGACATCCTCCTGCTCTTCCCCGTTCTCCTGCATCGTTACGATTGCGTACTTGCAATCACTGTAAACCAGTGCATCTGTTACCGGCATGTATTTCCCGGTAAATGTCCAGATCGCTGTCTCAGACGCACTTCCGCCCCAGTGAATGGTAACGTGATAGGTGGCATTTGTTTTGTCTTCTTCGATCGGTTCAATATTCATGCCGGCCCGCTGACTGTAGGAATCTTCCCACTCACCGGCAAGGAACGGCACGCGCTCTTTAATCACTTCTTCCGCAGTCTTTCCGGCAGTTTCCTCCGCCTCGGACACGGCACTTTCCGAAGCTGAAGTTTCGGAGGAGGATGCTGCTTCCGTTTCTTCTGTTTCAGACACCGCAGCAGATTCTTCCTGCACCTGTCCGCTGTCCGCCGAAGATGCATCTGCCGTTCCGGTGCTGCCTCCGCATCCCGCACTGATCACGAGAATCCCCGCAAGTCCTGCTGCTGCGAGCAATCTTTTAAATTGTTTTCCTTTCATAGATCGAATCTCCTTTCATCAATGTTTAACTCAGATGGGGAATCCCCCGCCTCTATAGGCGGTGGGTGGTAAATCGCGATCAGAGATCGCGATTGAACTGGTTACTTTCTTCCGCCGCTGTGCCGGATCAGCATTAATTCAACCGCCAGACGGTCATTCAGTTTTCCGGTCTTCACATCAGTTTCTGCTTCTGTAAACGTCTCAATAATTGAAATCAGCTGCCCGCTTTCATAGTTTGTTGCCTGCGTCAGATAATTGCGGACCGCAAACGGCGGCACGCCGGCTGTCTGCGCAATTGCCTTCTGGTTCTGTCCTGCCTCATACAGACACTTCACCTGATAAATCAGGTTAAACTCCCGTGCGAGCAGATACAGAATCCGCATCGGCGGTTCTTTCAGAGAAAGCAGATCCTCATATAGCTCCAGTGCTTTTCTCTGATCGTGCGCACCCACCGCACGAACCATTTCGAAAATACGGTTTGTCACCTGCCGCGTGCATACCGCGTCGATATCCTCCCGCGCAATTATATCCCGCCCAAGTGTATAGGAAAACAGTTTTTCCAGTTCCTGGCTGATATTTCCCATATCTGTTCCTGTCATCGAGAGAAAATACTCCATGTCCGGCCGGGTGATTTTTTTCTGCTCTCTCTTCAGTTCCCCCAGCACCCAGCGCATCAGAATTTCTTCCTTCTGGACCGGAAATTCAGCGGTGTGACCGTACTTTTTAACAGCCTTGTACAGCCTGCCGCGCTTATCGATCTCATCCTCCTGAAAGATCAGCACGAGATAATCCGGGATTCCGGCCAGATAGTCCGCAAGGGCATCCGCAGACCGCTTAAACAGCCCTGTATTCTCCGCAACTATGACACGGCGGGGTGCAAAAAAAGGCATTGTCTCCCCCTGTGTGATAATTGCATCTTCTGTCGCATCTTTCTCCAGAAAACGGGTCAGATTCATCGTGTCATCCGGAGAAATCAGAGCCCTTACCAGCCTCTGACGGTACCGGTTTTTCAGATAGTTCTCATCCCCGTAAAGAAGATAGACCTTTGCAAACTGATTGTCTTTGATCGCCTGATCGATCTGTTTCATTTCTTTTTAACCTTAAGTTCTCTGTCCAGCATCCTGTTGATCCGCGGAAAAGTGCGCAGCGCACTGGCACCTGCTCCGAATATCTTCTTCATATTCATACTGTTTTTCCCGCCGGCACGCTGCCCGAATGTAATCGGCAGATACAGAATTCTGCGCTTCTGTTTCGCTGCAATCACGCCGAGCAGAATGTTTACCAGGAAGAATCCCTGCGGAACAAGCGGCAGACTCTTTGCAAGCCAGGCCCCATTCATCAGACGGAACGGTGTATTTGCATCTGCGAGATTGACGTGGAACAGGTACATAATCAGCAGACGCTCCGCGCGTGATACCATGACACGCTGTCTTCCGTCCTTTCGCTGCTTCCTGTTTCCGATAATCAGATCAAAATGCTCTCTTCTCCTCCAGAACGCCTCAAATTCCTCCGGACATGTCTGTCCGTCACTGTCTGTCTGAAACACATAGTCAGCGTGATTCTCCACCGCACACCGGTATCCTGTCAGTAAAGCATCTCCGTGACCGCCGTTTGCTTTATTGATTACATGCAGAAGCGGTCTGGCTTCCTGCATATCGTCGAGTATTTCCTGTGTCCGGTCTGTGCTGCCGTCGTTGATTACAACCAGTCTTGAATCACCGTCCCCGTGATGTTCCTCGACAATGGCATACCATGCATCAACAACTTCTCTGATTACTGCCTCTTCATTGTAGGCAGGCATGATAATAAACAAACGATCCATAATCTCCCCTTATCTTCTGAATTCTTTCCCTGTATTTATACTTCCAGGAACTTCTGCATCTCCCCAATGCACTGTTCTCCTGTTTTCCTTCCAATCTGATAGACTTCCTCCAGTCTGTCAGGATTGTGTTCCACCGATCCGATCTGCAGTTTTTCCGGCGGCCGCACGACAAAGGCGCGCCCTTGTGCTTCTGCTTCCCGGATATATGCCAGCGTCTGATTATACCGGATGTAGCGCCGCGCAATCGCCTTTACAAGATTCGGATAACGGCGCAGGGCCATCCTGATCAGACGGAACTGTTTCTGCGGTTTCTTTTCATAATCAGCCGGCTGTGTCAGAATCACAACATTTTTCTCATATCCGATATGTTCAAAGAACTTCAGCGGAATGGAATCCGAGACACCGCCGTCCAGAAGCTTCCGCTCTCCAATCACTACCGGTCTGGAAACCAGCGGCATCGACGAAGATGCGCGCATCCACTCGAAATCAGCTTCATCGCCTGCATCACATCTGCGATATACCGCCCCGCCTGTTTCCACATCGGTGCATACTGCATAAAATGCCATGGGATTCGCGCGGTAGGCTTCCCGGTCAAATACGTCCAGTTTATCCGGAAGCGTATGCCAGCAGAATTCATTTCCATACAGATCTCCGGTTTTCAGAAGTGAGCGGATGCTGCAGAACTTCGGTTCTCTGCAGAACCGCTTGTTATAGCGGATTGCCCGTCCGGCCTGTCCGGATTTATAATTACATCCGAAGGCTGCGCCCGCGGAAACACCGATCATCCCGTCGAAAGTGATCCCGTGCTCCATCATGACATCTGTCACACCGCACGTAAACATCCCGCGCATTGCGCCGCCTTCCAGTACAAGTCCCTTTTTCATGATTGATTCCTGATATCCTGATTCACAGCCATTTTACCGGTATCGTTTTTTGCTTTTTTAGAAAAAAAGATCCGGCAACATCAGATATACCAAATGGTACCACGATTTCCCGGAATTTGTGTGTTCTTTACGTGAACATTTTCAATTATTGTTTTTTTGTTGACCGATCAACAAAAGTGTGATATAGTAACACGGACTATATTTAAATATAATAAACGGAGAAGTTTAATATGTCAAATGTGGCAATTGTAACTGATACAAACAGCGGCATCTCACCGGAAGAAGGAAAATCCCTGGGCATTTATGTGATACCCATGCCCGTAATTATCGATGACACTGATTATCTTGAGCATGTAAACATAACGCACACAGAGTTGTACCAGGCCATCCTGGACGGAAGGGACGTAAGCACCTCGCAGCCCTCTCCTGAATCCCTGATCACGATGTGGACCGATCTCCTGGCTGACGGATATGACGCCATTGTGCACATCCCGATGTCCAGCGGCCTGTCCAATTCCTGTGAGACCGCACAGGCGTTCGCACAGGAATTTCACGGAAATGTCCAGGTTGCTGACAGCCACCGGATCTCTGTCACGCTGCGTGATTCTGTGATTGAAGCGAAATCACTGGCGGATGCAGGCAAATCTGCGGAAGAAATCCGGGAACATCTGGAAAAAACAGGACCGGAATCCAGCATCTACATCGCTGTCAATACGCTGGATCTTCTGAAAAAGAGCGGCCGGATCACACCGGCTGCCGCAAAAATAGCCTCGGTCTTTCACATTAAACCGATTCTGACGATTCAGGGCGGCAAACTCGACGCCTTCGCAAAAGTGCGCGGCGCCCATCAGTGCCAGACCCGGATCTGCGAAGCTGTCAAAAACGATATTAACACACGGTTTGCGGATGTTGACCCCGCACGGATTCGGATCGGCGCAGCCGGAACCTTTACAAAAAGGGAGGATGCTGACCAGTGGCTGGAAACCCTGCGCACGCATTTTCCGGAATGCAGCACCTACTATAATGATCTCTCCTGCAGCATCGCGTGCCACGTAAGTGTTGATGCGATGGGGGTGGGAATCTCATACCGGTAACCTTTTTTAAACTGCACAGGACGATGAAAAGCTGCCACACAGAACCTGATATGCTACCCCCAAGTAGGACACTGAAATATAAAACCTACTTGGGGGTATTTCTATGTCCAGAAAAAGTAAGATCGATCCATCACTAAAGGTTGAACTTGTAGAAAGGTATCTTGAAGGAGAGATTAGCGTCAAAGAGGCCGGGCGGTTGGCAGGGCTAGCCGGAAACGGGGCAGATACTTTCCATAAATGGGTCAATATCTATCGTAATGAGGGACCAGCAGGCTTGTTGGAACAAAGTCATAACAGGCGCTATTCTGAAGAAACCAAACTGCAGGCTGTCTATGATTATCTTGACGGAAAGGGATCTCAGATGG
>JNKK01000019.1 GCA_000702845.1 Lachnospiraceae bacterium FE2018 | reverse complement strand
CATGATTTGGCTGATTCCAGACAGGCAGAGAAGCATAGAACTGGAAAAGTGCATCCGCAATTACCGGGAAGCAAGGGATGCGGATGCATGATTTGACCAGATCCGAACAGAGAGAGCAGCTGGAAGGGGAAAAAGTGCATCCGCAAGTGGCGTGAAGTGAGGGATGCGGATGCACAATCGGACAAATGCTGGAAAGATCAAGTGATCTGAGGCAAGAGAATTGCATCCAGGGTCGGATGCACCCGCCGCAATTCCCTGTTTTCCAGGTGTATGAGGAGATAGAAATGAAATTAACAACCCGCGGCCGTTACGGGCTGCGCGCTATGATTGATCTTGCGGTTCATGATTCGGAGGGGGCTGTCTCGGCACAGAGTATCGCAGAGCGTCAGGATCTGTCGGAACGTTATCTGGAACAGCTGATCCGCGCGATGAAAAAAGCCGGGCTTGTGGAGAGCATCCGCGGCGCCGGGGGCGGATTCAGGCTTGCCAGACCCGCCGATCAGATATCGGTAGGCGATGTTTTAAGAGCCCTGGAAGGAAGCATTGATGCAGTATCCTGTCCTGCTATTACAATTGAAGGAATGAAGGATACGACCGGCCGGAACGGACAGGGTGAAGATCAGAATGACACTGCAATTACAAAAGAGCTGATTGAGAAGTTTGATCTGGATCAGTTTGCGCTGGCCCGAAGCGGCTGCGAAGGGGCAGACTGGTGTGTGACAAAGTATGTGTGGAAGCGGATCAATGACGCGATTGCGCAGGCAGTCGATTCGATCATGCTGGACCAGCTGGTGCGGGAAAGCCGTACACTGCTTGCGGAGAAGGGTGAAACGACACCGCCTTCACTCTGCTAGCTGTATTTGCCAGTACGGCGGAGGGTAGAGAAGCGCGATTTTCTGATGAACAGCAGAAGGCTAATGGTATGATATATATGGATAATGCCGCGACGACGCGGATGAGCCGCACTGCAGCGGAGGTAATGCAGCCATATTTTACAGAGGCATACGGCAACCCGTCAGCAATTTATCAGACGGGACGCAGAAGTAAAGAAGCGATTCGAAAAAGCCGTGCTGTCATCAGCAGAATGCTCGGAGCAAAGCAGGATGAGATCTTTTTTACGTCCGGCGGAACAGAATCGGACAACTGGGCACTGACTGCTGCACTGGAAGCGGGAATTGAAAAGGGAAAGCATATGATTACAAGCCGGATCGAACATCCGGCTGTATTACGTACCTGTGAATATCTTGCCCGTACGCGCGGTGCGGAAATCACGTATCTGGAGCCGGATCATTCCGGAATGATTCATCCGGAGGCTGCTGCTGCGGCAATCCGCAGTGACACAGTTCTGCTGTCTGTTATGACGGCAAATAATGAAGTCGGGACAATACAGCCTGTGGCAGAACTTGGCAGGCTTGCGCATGAAAACGGGATTTTATTTCACACAGATGCGGTACAGGCGTTTGGCCACATACCGCTTGATGTAAATGAGATGGAAATCGATCTTCTCTCGGCAAGCGGACATAAGTTTTCCGGACCGAAGGGATGCGGATTTCTGTTTATCAGGAAAGGAACGGGACTTGGTGCCCTGATGCGGGGAGGAGCACAGGAGTTTAACCGTCGTGCCGGGACGGAAAATGTACCCGGAATCGTCGGAATGGGCGCGGCCGCGGAGGAGGCAGATGCTGCCATGGGGCAGCGCGCGCAGTACGAGACAGAGCTGCGTGATTACATGATCCGCCGTATGATGGAAGAACTGCCGGGAACCCGGCTGAACGGACATCCGGAGCACCGGCTGCCCAATAACATTAATCTGCAGTTTCCGGGGCTCAGCGCGGAAACTGCACTGATCAGGCTGGATCTGCAGGGGATCTGCGCATCAGCTGGTTCGGCCTGTGCTTCCGGCTCTCTCGATCCGTCGCACGTGCTGCTCGCGATGGGATGCAGCGCCAAAGCTGCGCGTCAGTCAGTGCGCTTTACGATTTCACACGAGACGACGCAGGAAGAGGCAGACTGTGTCGTGGAGGCCATGAAACAGATTGCCGGCATACAGAACTGAAACCGGCATACAGAACTGAAACCGTCGGAACTGAACTGAGACAGAGATGTAAATGTCTGAGCAATTACAGGGAGCAGACTGCTTATGAAAAAAACAGTTGTTGTCGGAATGTCCGGCGGCGTGGACTCATCAGCAGCAGCCTATCTGCTGCAAAAACAGGGATACCAGGTCATCGGAATTACGATGCAGATCTGGCAGGATGAAAATCCTGCTGTCCTGGAACAGGAGGGAGGATGCTGCGGCGTCTCGGCGGTTGAGGATGCCGGACGTGTCGCGGAAGTCCTCGGGATTCCTTATTACGTTGTGAATTTTAAGGATATTTTCAGGCGCAGAGTAATAGATTATTTTACGGAAGAATATCTGGCGGGGCGCACACCGAATCCGTGCATCGCATGCAACCGCTATGTGAAATGGGAGGCGCTTCTCGAAAAGAGTCTTCAGATTGGCGCTGATTATATCGCGACGGGACATTATGCCAGAATCGCAGCGCGGGAAAACGGAAGACTTGCGGTCTGCAATTCTGTTACAGCGGAAAAAGACCAGACATATGCGCTGTATAATCTGACGCAGGAACAGCTGAGCAGAACATTGCTGCCGGTGGGAGGATATACAAAACCGGAGATCCGGAAAATAGCCGAAGCGGCCGGTCTTCCCGTGGCACACAAACATGACAGTCAGGAGATCTGTTTTGTGCCGGACGGAGACTATGCCGCTCTGATCGAGCGGGAGCGCGGCGGCGCTGTTCCTCCGCCCGGAAATTTTGTGACAAAGGACGGTCAGATCATCGGACGTCACAAAGGAATCACACATTATACAATCGGGCAGCGCCGCGGACTCGGTCTGCCGGTGGGAAGAAGAGTTTTTGTGACAGAGATACGGCCTGAGACCAATGAAGTTGTGGTTGGTGAACATGAAGAGGTATTTACGGATGTTCTGCGCGCCGATCATCTGAATTTTATGGGGATTCCGGAAATGCAGACCGGGGATGCAGGATTGTTCCTGACAAAAATCCGGTACAATCACAGAGGAACGCTGTGTGCAGTTACAAAAACCGGAGAAGATGAGATCACCTGCCGTTTTCGTGAACCGGTGCGCGCGGTAACGCCCGGTCAGGCGGTTGTGTTTTATACAGATGACGGATGTGTCGCCGGCGGCGGAACAATCAGGAATTAAAGAGCGGTTTCTGATCGGACATAAGCTGTCTGAATGTACATCTGACGGAAAAGGAGAAAGACATGAAAGCGGACATTCATATGCACACCGTTTTTTCAGAAGATTCAGAGACGCCTGTCGAGACAATGGTCGAGGAATCGATTGCCCGCGGGATGGACATCATCTGCTTTACAGATCATCAGGATTACGGGCTGAAACCGGGATATTTCCAGGTTGACCCGGATGCCTACCGGGAGAAGATGATACAGGTTCGTGATGCGTTTAAGGACCGGATCCGGGTTCTGATCGGCATAGAAATCGGCATGCACATGGATTACCGTGATGAAATCAAATCATTTCTGCAGAAGTATCCGTTTGATTTTGTTCTGGGATCCGTACACCTGGTCGACGGCGTGGATCCGTATGACCGCGCTCTGTATCCCGGCACAGATGATGAAATGTACCGGCGTTATTTCGAACAGACACTGGAATGTGTCCGCCATATTGACGGATTTCAGGCACTGGGTCATCTGGATTACGTTGTGCGGTACGGTTATGATCAGACTGCATACACTTATCAGAAATATGCAGATGTGATCGACGAGATTCTGAGGGAACTGGTATCGCGCGGCATTGCGCTGGAGGTGAACACCGGAGGATATAAAAAAGGACTGGGATATCCGAATCCCCATCCGGATATTATCCGCCGGTTCCGGGAACTGGGCGGAGAGATGATAACGCTGGGTGCCGACGCCCATGTGCCGTCCTATATCGGATATGAATTTGACCGGGCTGAAACGGTTATAAAAGAGGCCGGATACAAGGAAATAACCATCTTTATGAACAAAAAGCCTGTATTTCTGGAATTATAGACCAATTATTAACATTATCTATGGGAATGTTTTACATTTTGCCATGAGAAATGACTTGATTTATTGTTTCGTTTTCGGTACAATATAAATGTTTAAGTTTTAACAAATATTTGGTTTAGGCAGGAGGAAAAATTAGTTATGGCTGATGCAGTAAGAGTTGCGATTAACGGCTTTGGAAGAATCGGACGTCTGGCTTTCAGACAGATGTTTGGCGCAGAAGGATTTGAGATCGTTGCAATCAACGACCTGACAAGCCCGGACATGCTGGCTTATCTTCTGAAGTATGATTCCACACAGGGAAGATATGCACTTGGCGATAAGGTATCCAACACAGATCATTCCATCATCGTCGACGGAAAAGAGATTGAGATCTACAAGGAATCAGATGCAAAGAACCTTCCGTGGAAAGATCTTGACATCGATGTCGTACTTGAGTGCACAGGCTTCTACACATCCAAGGCAAAATCCCAGGCTCATATTGACGCAGGCGCTAAGAAGGTTATCATCTCCGCTCCGTCAGGAAATGATCTTCCGACTATCGTTTACAACACAAACCATGAGACTCTGACAGAGAATGATGATATCATTTCCGCAGCATCCTGTACAACAAACTGTCTGGCACCGATGGCCAAGGCTCTGAATGACCTGGCTCCGATCGAGTCCGGTATCATGTGCACAATCCATGCGTACACCGGCGACCAGATGATCCTTGACGGACCGCAGAGAAAGGGCGACAAGCGCAGAAGCCGCGCTGCAGCTGAAAACATTGTTCCGAACAGCACCGGCGCCGCAAAGGCAATCGGTCTTGTTATTCCGGAACTGAACGGCAAGCTCATCGGCGCTGCACAGCGTATTCCGACACCGACAGGTTCCACAACCATTCTGACAGCTGTTGTAAACGCAGAAGTTACAGTTGATGACGTCAATGCTGCTATGAAGGCACAGGCAAACGAATCCTTCGGATACAACGAAGATCTGATCGTTTCCAAGGATATTGTCGGCATGACTTATGCATCTCTGTTTGATTCAACGCAGACAATGGTTATTCCGGCAGGCGAAGGAAAGACTCAGGTTCAGGTCGTTTCCTGGTATGACAATGAGAACAGCTTCACATCTAACATGTGCAGAACAATCAAGTACTTCGCAAAATTCGTAAAGTAAATTGAAACAGTTCTGAAACAGCAGACCTTACCGGGTCCGGTCTTTGGACCGGACCCGGTTTTTGCACGTTAGCAATGAGCCATGCGCAGACAAGGCATCAACCAAAGAGTGAAAAGGAGAATATAATGGGACTGAATAAAAAATCCGTAGATGATATCAATGTGCAGGGAAAACGCGTCCTGGTGCGCTGCGATTTTAACGTTCCGATGAAGGAAGGCGTCATCACAGACGAGAACCGTCTGGTGGCTGCGCTTCCGACCATTAAGAAACTGATTGCCGACGGCGGAAAAGTGATTCTCTGCTCTCATATGGGCAAGCCGAAAGGTGAGCCGAAACCGGAACTGTCTCTGGCACCTGTTGCTGCACGTCTTTCTGAACTCCTGGGACAGGAAGTTAAGTTCGCTGCTGATCCGGAAGTCGTCGGTCCGAATGCGAAGGCGGCAGTAGAAGCAATGAAAGACGGCGAAGTGATTCTGCTGGAAAACACCCGTTACCGCATTGAAGAGACGAAGAACCAGGAGGCATTTTCCAAAGATCTTGCATCACTCGCAGAAGTATTTGTCAACGACGCTTTCGGTACCGCACACCGCGCACACTGCTCCAACGTCGGTGTGACCGAATATATAGATACCTGTGCTGTCGGCTATCTGATGCAGAAAGAAATCGATTTCCTCGGCAATGCCGTCGAAAATCCGGTCCGCCCGTTCGTTGCAATCCTGGGCGGCGCGAAGGTTGCAGACAAGCTGAATGTCATTTCCAATCTGCTTGAAAAATGTGATACACTCATCATCGGCGGAGGCATGGCCTATACCTTTATGAAGGCACAGGGCAAGGAAGTCGGCAATTCGCTTGTGGATGATACCAAGATTGATTACTGCCTGGAAATGATTAAAAAGGCAGAGGATCTCGGCAAGCAGCTGCTTCTTCCGATTGATACCACAATTGCGGCATCCTTCCCGAATCCGATCGACGGACCGATTGAAGTATGCGCGGTGGATGCTGACAAGATTCCGGCTGATATGCAGGGACTTGATATCGGACCGAAGACAGCTGAGCTGTATGCAGATGCTGTTAAGAATGCAAAGACAGTCGTTTGGAACGGCCCGATGGGTGTTTTTGAAAACCCGACTCTTGCAGCAGGTACAATTGCAGTTGCAAAGGCGCTCGCAGATACAGATGCCACCACCATCATCGGCGGCGGTGATTCCGCGGCGGCAGTGAATCAGCTGGGATTCGGCGATAAGATGAGCCACATCTCCACGGGCGGCGGCGCTTCCCTTGAATTCCTTGAGGGCAAGGAACTTCCGGGTGTCGCAGCGGCTGATGACAAATAATTTAAATCAACAGATGCGAATCTGCCTGAACCGTGCTATACTGATTGAAGTGAGCGCGCATTATCAGGCGCAAAATGGAGATATTTATCATTAAAGGAGGCCGACCATGGCAAGAAGAAAAATTGTTGCTGGTAACTGGAAAATGAACATGACGCCGAGTGAGGCTGTTGAGCTGGTTAAAACACTTGCTCCGCTTGTAGAGAGCGATGACGTTGATGTCGTTTACGGCGTTCCGGCGATCGATATCGTTCCGGTTGTTGAAGCTGTCAAGGGATCCAAGGTAGAAGTTGCTGCTGAGAATATGTATTTCGAAGACAAGGGTGCTTACACCGGTGAGATCGCTCCGGCTATGCTGGTAGACGCAGGTGTTAAATATGTCATTCTCGGACATTCAGAGCGCAGAGATTACTTCAAGGAGACCAGCGAGGACATTAACAAGAAGGTTCTTAAGGCTTTCGAATATGGTCTGACACCGATTATGTGCTGCGGCGAGTCTCTTGAGCAGCGCGAGCAGGGCATCACTATGGACTGGATCCGTCAGCAGGTTAAGGTCGGCTTCCAGAACGTCACAGCAGATCAGGCTAAGACAGCTGTCATCGCTTATGAGCCGATCTGGGCAATCGGAACAGGCAAAACCGCGACATCCGAGCAGGCTGAGGAAGTCTGCAAGGGCATCCGTGAATGCATCGCTGAGATCTATGATGAAGCTACCGCAGAAGCAATCCGCATCCAGTACGGCGGATCCGTAAATGCAGGCAACGCAGCTGAGCTGTTTGCTATGCCGGACATCGACGGCGGCCTTGTAGGCGGCGCTTCCCTGAAGGCTGACTTCGGAAAGATTGTCAACTACAAGTAATATTGATTTGATTTTGGGCAGGACCGGCGCACCGAAGCGTCGGTCCTGTTTGACATTTTGAGGGAGCGTGATATACTGTAGTAGGCATATGGAAGCGTAGCTCAGCCGGGATGAGCGTTCGCCTCACACGCGAGAGGTCACGGGTTCGAGCCCCGTCGCTTCCACTTTCGGGAACCTGTTCTGTTTTAGTTTACAGAACGGGTTCTTTTTTTGCAGCAGAAAGTATAATAACAGTGAGTTCCGGCAAAGTGTTTTACGTCTATATTTGTATAATGGAAGTATCTATAAAAAAACAGAATGGAAACCTTCTGATTTTCAGATAATATATGGCAAATCACTTTTTTTTCTGGTATAGTATAGGAAGTATCTGACTGCAGAACGCCGGGGGAGAAACATGCAAAAATACAGAGAGATACTCAAGAATCTTTCTATACTGACACAGTTGGGACTGTCATTAATTATGCCTGTCTTACTGTGCCTTTTTTTGTGCTGGTTTCTTGTGAACCGTTTTGGGCTTCCGGGCTGGATTTTCATACCGGGTCTGGTGCTTGGACTTGGCGCTTCTGCTGTGACGGGATGGAAATTCTATCAGATGATTATGAAGGATCAGAAGAAAGATAACAGAAAAGGGTTTAATCATAATCAGCATCTCTGACACAGTCAGAAACAAAAACAGATCAGAAAGATCGGAGGCGATAAACATGCAGAAAATTGCGCCGGCTGTGCGCAAAGAAACAAAAAGAGTTTTATGTATTACTGCGATCGGAGTTGTAATTATGTTTGCGGTTTTTGCCGGACTTCATTTTGCAATGCCCGGCAAGGTCCCTTTCGATTACAGAGTGATTCTCGGCGGACTTGGAGGAGGCTGTATCGCAGTGCTGAATTTCTTCATGATGGGACTTACAGTTCAGAAAATCACTTCCATGGAAGATGAAGGGATGGCCCGGCAGCAGATGAAAGCGAGCTACTCCAGAAGAATGCTGCTGCAGATCCTCTGGATGATTGCCGCAATCGCAGCGCCCTGTTTTCAGTTTGTTGCGGGACTTGTTCCGCTTCTGTTCCCCAGTCTGGGACTGAAGCTGCTGACTGTGACCGGAAAACTGAATACGTAAATATAATATGTACATGAAAGAAGTGAAATATTACGAAAGGAGGTGAAAATGTTTTGAATGTTGATATAACCGGAGCTAAGATCTTTTATACATTTCCGTTCAGCGTCCCTGTTCTGGGACAGCTTCGTATCACGGAGACGATGGTTGTCAGCTGGATTGTCATGGTGATTATCACAGGACTCTGTATCTTTCTTACGCGTGACCTGAAGGTACAGAATATTTCCAAACGGCAGGCGGCGGCAGAGTTTATTGTCGAGACGGCAAACAAATTTGTGATCGGGAACATGGGAGAGGCATTCCGCTACATGATACCGTTTGTGGCGGCATTGTTTGCGACATCCCTGTTTTCTAATCTGATCAGCCTGATCGGACTGCGCAGTCCGACAGCAGATCTGTCCACAGAAGCGGCGTGGGCAATTGTGGTCTTTATTATGATCACATATCAGAAAATCAAGGCGGGCGGTTTTGGCGGCTATCTGAAAGGATTTACCCAGCCGATCCCGGTACTGACGCCGTTTAATATTCTGTCAGAGCTGTCGACGCCGATCAGTATGGCATGCCGACATTTTGGAAACATTCTGTCCGGTATTGTTATTAATACACTGATCTATACAGCACTGGCACTTGCAAGCAGCGCTATACTCGGTTTGATTCCGGGAGCGGTCGGCGCAGTACTGAAGCATATTCCGATTCTGGATGTCGGTATTCCGGCGATCCTCGGTGTCTACTTCGACTGGTTTACCGGTATCATGCAGGCATTTATTTTCTGCATGCTGACAACGCTGTATATCGCAAATGCAGCGGAAGGGTAACAGTTTTACTCAGGTAAAATAACGATTAAAAAAAATATATTTCAGGAGGTTTTCTAATGGATTTCACGATTTTGGCAAAAGGTATCGCGCTGGCAGGATGTGCTATCGGATCAGGATGTGCGCTGATCGCAGGTATCGGACCTGGTATTGGTGAAGGTAATGCAGTTGCAAAAGGACTTGAGGCAATCGGACGTCAGCCGGAGTGCAAGGGTGATGTCACTTCTACCATGCTGCTTGGCTGCGCAATCGCAGAGACAACCGGTATTTATGGTTTCGTTACAGGCCTTCTTCTGATTTTCGTTGCTCCGAATATGTTCATGGGTCTCCTCGGATAAGCCTTCGGATGCTTATCGGCATGAGCTCAGAAACAAGAACATAAGGAGGATTAACGATGCAGACACAGCAATTGGTCACACTCGTGCCGTGGACTTTAATTGCACAGCTTCTGAATCTGGCCCTGCAGGTCTATCTGATCAAGCGTTTTTTGTTTAAGCCGATCAACAACATTCTGCAAAAGCGCAGGGAGATGGCTGATGCGGAAATCAAAGATGCCGAGCAGGCAAAAACAGAAGCGCTGGCCATGAAAGAATCTTATGAAAAGGATATGGCGGAGGCCAGGGAAAAAGCAGGAGAGATTCTGACATCTGCTGAAAAAACGGCAGGTGCCAGAAGTGAAGAGATTCTGCGGGAGGCAAACCGTCAGGCTGTTGCAATAAAGGAAAAGGCTGAGAAAGATATCGAAGCCGAGAAGCGAAAAGCCGCAAGAGAACTGAAAGACGATATCGGCGGTATGGCGGTTGATCTTGCCGGCAAAGTGATTGAACGTGAACTGAACGAGCAGGATCACGAAAAACTGATTGATGACTTTATCAGAAATGTAGGTGAGGCGTCATGACAAGAACGGGCCGTATTTATGGCGGAACCCTGTATGATCTTGCAACCGAAGAAGGCAAGTCAGAGGTTTTTCTGGATCAGATGATTCAGATCCGGGATCTGTTCCGGGAATATCCGGAGTATCCCGGACTGCTGATGGAACCGTCGGTTCCGTTTGCCGAGCGCGCAAAAATGATCGATGAAGCGTTCGGTGAAGGAACGGAAGGCTATCTGGTCAATCTCATGAAACTGCTCTGCGAAAAGGGACTTCTGAATGAATTTTCAGCCTGCGCAGAAGAATTTGAGAGAAGGTTCGACACTGCACACGGCATTTCCCGCGCGGAAGTTGTCACTGCGGTTCCTCTTAGCGCGCAGCAGCGGGAGGCGCTGGTGCAGAAACTGGAACAGAGCAGCGGTAAAAAAATCCGGCTTCATGAGACGGTTGATCCCCGGATTATGGGCGGTGTACGGATTGAACTGGACGGCAGACGTCTGGACGGTACAGTACAGGGACGCCTGGAAGGCGTAACGAGGCGATTAAACGAAGCGGTTATTTAGGCATAGATTATTTATGCTCCGTGACGGAATAAAATAAAGGTGGACAAAAAATGCAATTTAAACCGGAAGAAATATCCAGAGTGATTCGCAGTCAGATTAAATACTATGACAATGCGATCCAGCAGAGTGAGACCGGTACGATCCTGATGGTCGGTGATGGAATTGCCAGAGCGAGCGGACTGACAAACTGCATGGCAGGCGAGCTGCTTGAGTTTGAGGATGGTACCTTCGGTATGGCACAGAATCTGGAGGAAAACAGTGTATCAATTGTCCTGTTTTCATCCGATGCGAACATCAATGAAGGACAGAGTGTCAAGCGTACCGGAAGAGTTGTTTCTGTACCGGTCGGTGATGCGATGATCGGGCGTGTCGTAAATGCGCTCGGTCAGCCGGTAGACGGCAGCGGACCGATTGATACGACAGAGTTTCGTCCGATCGAGAGTAATGCACCTGGTATCTGTGAGCGTCAGCCGGTTAAGGAGCCGCTGCAGACAGGTATTAAGGCAATTGATTCGATGATCCCGATCGGGCGCGGTCAGCGTGAGCTGATCATCGGCGACAGACAAACCGGAAAGACAACGATTGCAGTTGATACAATTCTGAACCAGAAGGGACAGAATGTAATCTGTATCTACGTGGCAATCGGTCAGAAACGTTCTACAGTTGCCGCACTTGTGGAAGAACTGCAGACGCGCGGTGCGATGGAATATACAATTGTTGTCACTGCCAGTGCATCGGAGGTAAGTCCGCTGCAGTATATCGCGCCGTATACCGGATGCACAATCGGTGAGTATTTTATGCATCAGGGCAAGCATGTTCTCTGCATTTATGACGATTTGAGCAAACATGCTGTGGCATATCGTGCACTTTCCCTGCTGATCAGACGTCCGCCGGGACGCGAGGCTTATCCGGGCGACGTTTTCTATCTGCACTCACGTCTGCTGGAGCGTGCTTCCAAGCTGGATGAAGAACATGGCGGCGGTTCCCTGACGGCACTCCCGATTATCGAGACACAGGCGGGTGATATTTCCGCGTATATTCCGACCAATGTTATCTCAATTACAGACGGTCAGATTTTCCTGGAGACAGAGCTGTTCCATGCCGGAATCATGCCGGCAGTCAATCCGGGCATCTCTGTATCGCGTGTCGGCGGAAATGCTCAGATCAAGGCGATGAAGAAGGTATCGGGAAGCCTGAAGCTCCTGTATTCCCAGTATCGTGAACTTGCCAGCTTCGCGCAGTTCGGAAGTGATCTGGATGCGGATACAAAAGCGCGTCTTGCACAGGGTGAGCGTATCGTGGAAGTTCTGAAGCAGAGTCAGAATGCGCCGGTGCCGGTAGAAAAACAGGTGGCTATTATTTATGCCGTCGTTAATAATTATCTCAGCGGGATCGATCCGGAGAAAATCCATGCTTATGAGAAGGATCTGTTCTCTTTCCTGGATGTGGATGCTGACGGTGTTTCTGTCATGCAGGCGATCCGGGAGACAGGTAATCTGGACAAAGATGCAGAGGCGAAGCTTGCAGATGCGCTGGATCGTTTTACGAAAGACTTTATCGCATAAGAATGGAGGACAATTATGGCTTCCAATATGAAAGCAGTTAAGACGCGCATTAAGAGCGTCCAGAACACGATGCAGATCACCAGAGCAATGGAACTGGTTGCATCTTCCAAGCTGCGGAAAGCGAAAGAACGGGCTGAGACCTGCAAGCCGTATTTCAGGGAACTTCACAGGGCGCTGGAAGAAATCGCAAACGGCAATACGGATTTTACATCAGAATATACGAAAGAAACAGGCGTTGAACAGACCTGTTATATTATCATCGGCGGAGACCGCGGTCTGGCCGGCGGATATAATAACAATCTGTTTAAGCTGATGGAGGAACACCGGGCGGAAAAGCCGTGTGTTGTACTGCCGATCGGAAAGAAGCCGATTGAATACTGCCGCCGGAAGAGTTACAGAACGCTGACAGAGGCTTTTGAGCTTACGGCAGATGTCTCCGTTTCTGACTGTTTTACGATTGCAAAACTGCTGTGCGGTGCCTACAGAGAAGGTATATACGGTCATCTGGAACTGGTCTATACCAGATTTCAGTCAATGCTTTCCCAGATTCCGGATGTCGTGAATGTCCTGCCGCTGCCTGATCTGATTGACCGGGAGACTGCTGAGAAAAGAGAACCGGTGCGCAGGCTGATTGAATACGATCCGGATCCATCCACCGTATTTGATGCGATTGTGCCGGAATATCTGGCAGGACTGATCTACAGCGCGGTTTGCGAGAGTCTGGCAAGTGAACTCGCGGCCCGCCGCAATGCCATGGACAATGCGACAAAGAATGCAGAGGAGATGATTGAAACACTGAATCTGCAGTATAACCGTGCGCGTCAGAGCAGCATTACGCAGGAGATCACCGAGATTATCGCGGGAGCAGAGGAATTATAAATCTGACGCGGTATGAGGATATTACAGAAATATCCGAATTCCAGAGGAGAATAAAATGAGTGATAAACATGTAGGAACAATTGTTCAGGTAACAGGACCGGTACTGGATGTCCGGTTCCCGTTCAACGAACTTCCGGCATTGATGAATGCCATAGAGATCGACAACCACGGAAAGCGAATGGTTGCCGAAGTCGCCCAGCAGATCGGTGACAATATGGTACGCTGTATCGCAATGAACTCGACAGACGGACTCGTCCGCGGAATGGAAGCGGTCGATACCGGTGGTCCGATTACGGTACCGGTAGGCGATGTCTGCCTGGGGCGTGTATTTAATCTGCTGGGAGATCCGATTGATAATATGGATCCTCCGGATGCGGAGGAGCGCTGGCCGATTCACCGCGCAGCGCCTTCTTTTGAGGATCAGACACCTGCGACGGAAATTCTGGAGACCGGCATCAAGGTCGTCGACCTGATCTGTCCGTATGCAAAGGGCGGAAAGATCGGCCTGTTCGGCGGCGCGGGCGTCGGCAAGACAGTCCTGATCATGGAACTGATCCATAATGTCGCGACGGCACACGGCGGTATCTCTGTATTTACAGGCGTCGGTGAGCGTACCCGTGAGGGAAATGACCTTTACGGAGAGATGAAGGAAAGCGGCGTTATTGATAAGACGGCACTGGTTTATGGCCAGATGAATGAGCCGCCGGGAGCAAGAATGCGAGTCGGACTGGCAGGACTGACAATGGCTGAATATTTCCGTGATATCAATCATCAGGATGTGCTGCTTTTTGTCGATAACATTTTCCGCTTTACGCAGGCAGGCTCGGAAGTTTCTGCGCTGCTTGGCAGAATGCCTTCAGCCGTCGGATATCAGCCGACACTGGCAACTGAGATGGGTGATCTGCAGGAGCGTATTACATCCACACGAAACGGTTCGATTACATCCGTTCAGGCAGTCTATGTACCGGCAGATGACCTGACTGATCCGGCACCTGCTACTACATTCTCGCATCTGGACGCAACGACCGTTCTGTCACGTGATATCGCCAGCCAGGGAATATATCCGGCAGTGGATCCGCTGGATTCAACAAGCCGTATTCTGACACCTGATATAGTCGGACAGGAACACTATGAAGTGGCCCGTGCCGTACAGCGCGTGCTGCAGCGTTATCAGGAACTGCAGGATATCATTGCAATCATGGGTATGGACGAACTTTCTGAAGAAGATAAGCTGTCCGTTAACCGTGCCCGTAAGATCCAGCGCTTCCTGTCACAGAGTTTCTCCGTCGCAGAGCAGTTTACCGGCATGCCGGGACAGTATGTGCCGCTTTCTGAGACACTGCGCGGCTTCCGCATGATTCTGGACGGTGAGTGCGATGATATTCCTGAGAGCTGTTTCCTGTTCGCCGGAACCATCGACGAGGTTTTTGAGAAAGCGAAGAAGTAATATGAATACATTCCAACTTAAGATCGGTACGCCGGACGGTCTCCTGTTTGAGGGAGAAGTTGAGCGTGTTGTATGCCGCTCTATTACCGGCGATCTTGCAATTCTCGCGAACCACACCAATTATCTGACAGCAATTGGAGAGGGAGAAGCGCATATAGTGCTGGCAGACGGCACAAAAAGAAGTGCGGCATGCATCGGAGGCATGATCAGCATGATGAATGGTACCTGCCATCTGCTCCCGACAACCTGGGAGTGGAAAGAGGATATCGATCTGCAGCGCGCGCAGGCCGCAAAAGAGCGGGCTGAGAAGATGCTTGCGCAGGGCGGAATGGATGATGCCACATACAAAACAGTGGAGGCGAAATTCAGACGCTCTATGGTACGTCTCGGTGTAAAAAACAGCTGAAGCAGATTATTGAATTATGCAGTAATTAGATAAGCAATTAATGATAAAAATGGAACATATTGTTGTTCGGAGAATACTGAACAACAATATGTTCCTTTTTTTGTGCTTATTGTCGAAAGAATGCTGTATTTTATGCAGGAATGTGTGCAGAATATGAAAATAAATGTTGAATTATCGTCTGGAATGGGATAAAATGGGTTCATGAGTGGTAAGAAGTGGTGAAAGGTGGAAGAAAATGGGGAAGAGGAGCCCGTTTTCGGACACTTGAGGTAGCAGTTTATGTTCATGGGAGAGTACAATCATACGATTGATACGAAGGGGAGACTCATCATTCCATCCAAATTCAGAGACGAGCTGGGAGATCATTTCGTTCTGACGAAGGGGCTGGATGGATGCCTCTCTATTTACCCTGCCGGTGAATGGGAGGAATTTGAATCGAAACTGCGCAGTTTACCACTTACCAGTAAGAATGCACGTACCTTTACGCGCTTCTTCGTCGCAGGAGCAGCCACATGTGAGCTGGACAAAATGGGACGCATTCTCGTACCGGGGACACTGCGGGAATACGCCGGTCTGACAAAAGATGTGGTTCTGACAGGCAACCTGAACCGAATCGAGGTCTGGAGCAAGGAGAAATGGATCGAGAACAGCAGTTACGATGACATGGACTCTATTGCTGAGCAGCTTACAGAGATGGGAATCAGTCTGTAAGGGGAGAACAGATATGATGGAATTCCGGCATACATCCGTATTGCTGCGGGAAACGATTGATTCACTGCATGTCAGACCGGACGGCACTTATGTCGACGGGACACTCGGCGGCGGCGGCCATGCGCTTGAGGTTTGCAGACTGCTTTCCGACAAGGGGAGATTGATCGGAATAGACCAGGATGGCGACGCAATAGCTGCTGCACAGGATCGTCTTAAGGAATTTAAGGATCGTGTAACGATTTTGCGCAGCAACTATTCCGCCATGGTCACGGAACTGGAACAACTTGGAATCACGTCAGTAGACGGGATTCTGCTGGATCTGGGTGTATCATCACATCAGCTCGACGATGCAGAAAGGGGATTTGCATACCGGGCGGATGCGCCGCTTGATATGCGGATGGATACGCGTCAGACCCTGACAGCAGCAGATGTTATCAACACATACAGCGAGCAGGAGCTGGCCAGAATTTTGCGGGAATACGGCGAAGAGCGATTTGCGGGGAGAATCGCAGGCCGGATTGTAAAACAGCGGGAAACGCGGAAGGTTGAGACGACAGGGGAGCTGGCCGATCTCATACGGAATGCGATTCCGGCAAAGTACCGCAATGAAAAAGGGCATCCTGCAAAGCGTTCATTTCAGGCGATCCGGATTGAAGTGAACCGGGAACTGGAAGTGCTTCAGGACTCGCTTGACGGAATGATCGATCTTCTGAATGATGGCGGAAGGCTGTGTGTTATTACGTTTCATTCGCTCGAGGACCGTATTGTCAAACAGGCGTTCCGGCGCAATGAAAATCCATGTACCTGTCCGCCGGAGTTTCCGGTCTGCGTGTGCGGGAAGAAACCGAAGGGACGCACGCTGACAAGGAAACCGATCCTGCCGACAGAAGAGGAAACCGAGGGGAACAGCCGCGCAAAGTCTGCGAAACTGCGGGTTTTTGAGCGGGTCATACAGAAATAAAATACGGATCCGTGCATGATGAAACAGGGGTATGCATGCACATTGATTCGGGGAAAGCAGCAGGGTAATTATGGCGCAGGCAGCAAGAAGGGTAAATTCAAGATCGGATCTTTATAAAAACAGGCAGATGCGTTATAATTACGAGGATGGCAATGCTGTTCGCAAGCCGGAGTGGGAGTATCCGGAAGAATGGCAGGCGCCAGGCAGGCAGAGAAAGACCGGACAGCGGAAGAATGCCGGAAAAGCACGTCAGAATCAGCGGCCGCAGACACGGAACCGGGCTTCAGCGCGAAGCCGCGTACGCGCGCAGAGAGTCAGCGCCGGTTATGTCGTATTTCTGGGGATTGTCTGTATTGTGACGGTGTTTTTTTGCATTCAGTTTCTCCAGCTGAAGTCGCAGCTGACGACACAGTCCGTCAAAATTGCAGTGATGGAAAGCAATTTGTCACAGATGAAGGCAGACAACGACGCCTATTATAAGAAGGCAATGGCATCTGTGACTATGGACGAAGTGCGTGATGCGGCGATCAACCGGCTGGATATGCATTATCCTTCCGAATCCCAGATCCGTTATTATAGTACCGATGAAAACAGTTATGTCCGGCAGTACACCAATGTGCCGTGAATTGCTGTCATACTGAGGTGTTGATGTGAACAGCAGCAGAAAGCCGTCCCGCCGCGGGCGGCAGATTCAAAAAGCAGGAGGAAAAACAAGCAGAAAGCTGGTAGGACTATTTTTAATAGTCATACTGGCTTTAGTCGGTTTAGCCGGAAGAATCACCTATATCAACGTTACACAGGGTGAAAAATATTCCAGAATCGTTCTCAGTCAGGCGCAGCAGCGCTATGAGAGCAGAACGATCCCGTTTCGCAGGGGTGATATTCTGGACCGGAACGGAACCATTCTGGCCACCAGCGAGAAGGTTTACAATGTGATTCTGGACTGCAAAGTTGTGAATGATACAATTAAGACCTTGACAGGAGAGGAAGAAAAGAGATATTATGAGCCGACCGTTAAGGCTTTGAAGAATGTGCTTCACATCAGGGAAAATGTAGTTCGTTCGCTGCTGGACAGTGAGGAAACAAAAGATTCCCAGTACCAGATCCTCGCACAGAATATTTCGATCACAGAGAAAAAAGCATTCGAGGAATACTGTGATCTTGACAGTGAAAAGAACAAAGAGCTGAGCAAGGAGGAACGCAGGGACCGTCTGTATGTACAGGGTGTCTGGTTTGAGGATACCTGGCAGCGGGTATATCCGCTGGATTCACTGGCCTGCGATACAATCGGTTTTACATATGCGGACAATCAGGCCGACTGGGGAATCGAAGGATACTACTCGGATATCTTAAGCGGTGTCAACGGACGGCAGTATGGATATTATAATTCGGATGAGGATGTTGAACAGAATATTATTCCGGCAAAAGACGGGAAAAATGTTGTTTCGACGCTGGATGCCAATATTCAGCAGATCATCCGCTCGGTTATTGAGGATTTCAATCTCTGGATTTCGCAGGGACAGGAAGGTGTGCGAAGCGCCAAAAATCTCGGGATTCTTGTAATGGATCCGAATAACGGAGAGATTCTCGGGATGGATTCTCTTGACTGGTACGACCTGAATAATCCGAGAGACCTTACACCGTTTTATTCCAAAGAAGCAATCAGTAAAATGAGCGATGAAGATGTCGTCAACAATCTGAATGCGATCTGGAGAAATTATTGTATTTCCGATACGTATGAACCGGGTTCTACGATTAAGCCGATCACGGTTTCTGCCGGGCTGGAGACAGGAACGATCGATAAGGATGAGACATTTTACTGTGACGGTGCACAGCATGTTGTAGATACGGATATTCACTGTACGGATACACATGGTGCGGAAGATATTGAGGAAGCGCTTAAGTATTCCTGCAATGACGCGCTGATGCAGATTGCAGATCTGATTGGTTCAGAGCAGCTGATCCGCTATCAGAAACTGTTTAATTTCGGCTCCAGAACCGGAATTGATCTGCCCGGAGAGGGAGAAGGTGTTCTCTTCTCGGAAGATGCGATGGGACCGGTTGAACTTGCAACAGCATCATTCGGACAGGGTATCACCTGTACGATGATTCAGCATGCGGCGGCTTTTGCGGCTGTTATTAACGGCGGGAATTATTATAAGCCGCACGTGGTAAGCCAGATTACCGACAGTTCGGGATCTGTTGTCAGTACGATTGAGCCGACCGTAAAGAAACGTGTTATTTCACAGTCGGTCAGCACCGAACTGCGCAGGGCACTTGCAAGTGTATGCGAACCCGGCGGTACAGGGTACCGTGCAAAGGTCGACGGATACAGCATGGGTGGAAAGACCGGCACCGCACAGAAAATTCCGCGCAGTGAAGAACGTTACGTTTTATCATTTGCCGGATATGTACCGGTTGAAAACCCGCAGGTACTGGTTTATGTCGTAGTGGATGAGCCGAATGCGGAGGAACAGGATTCAAGTATTTATGCTTCAGCTGTCGCAAAACAGATTTTCACGGAACTGCTGCCCTATATGAACATCTTCCCGGATCAGGAACTGACCGGAGACGAAGCGGATGATGACAGCGACGAGAAGGCGCTGGCTGATATGGAACTTCCGGAACCTCTGCATCTTACCTATGAGGAAGATACATCTGAAGAAGATACGGAAATATCGGAAGAGTCCTATGATGAGGAAACGGAAGAGGAGGAAGGCGTCTTCTCTGAAGGTCTGACCAATGAAGAACAGGCATTGACAGAATGAGGATATGAGCATGGAACTGCAGATTGTGTTACCGGTTATTATTTCATTTGCGATCAGCGCGGGTGCAGGCCCGTTTGTTATTAAAGAAATGAGGCGGCTGAAAGCAGCGCAGACCGAGCGTGAAGAAGGTGTAGCTGCACATCTGAAAAAAGCAGGCACCCCGACAATGGGCGGTCTGATGATTCTGGCAGGTATTATTATTACATCTCTGATTTTTCTTAAGGGAAGAAAAGAAATCCTGCCGGTGCTATTTCTGACGGTGGCGTTCGGGATCATTGGTTTTCTGGATGATTATCTGAAAGTTGTTCTGCGTCGCTCAGACGGGCTTCTGCCGAAACAGAAGCTTGTGCTGCAGTTTGCTTCAACCATCATCTTCTGGGTGATTCTCCGCGTTCAGGGGATTTCGCTGGAACTGATGCTTCCTTTCGGAGGCGGCAGACTGTATGACATCGGATGGCTCGCAGTTCCACTGCTGTTTGTGGCGGTGCTTGCCACTGTAAACGGTGTGAATTTTACAGACGGACTGGATGGTCTCGCATCATCCGTGACGATCTTTGTCGCGCTTTTCTTTATGATCGCCGCAATCAGGATGCATTCAGGGGTATCACCTGTTGCGGGTGCAGTTATCGGAGCACTGATGGGATTTCTTCTTTATAATGCCTATCCGGCAAAGATCTTTATGGGAGACACGGGTTCTCTTGCGCTGGGTGGTTTTGTGGCAGGAATTGCCTATGTTCTGCACATGCCGCTGTTTATACTGATTGTCGGCTTTATCTATGCAATGGAACTGATATCCGTTGTCCTTCAGGTCTCTTATTTCAAGCTGACACATGGAAAACGCATCTTCAAAATGACACCGATCCATCATCATTTTGAACTATGCGACTGGTCAGAGACCCGTATTGTGACAACTTTTACGATTATTACGGTGATTCTGGCAATGATCGGTATGATCCATGCCATTTAAAGAAAGGACTGGCTATGAAGGTACATCATATGGAGGGAAAACGGGTACTTGTGTTCGGAGCAGGAAAGAGCGGGACAGCTGCCTGCAGACTGCTCCACAGAATCGGCGCAATACCATATCTGTATGATCAGAAAACCGATCAGGATACAGATGCGATTCAGGCGGCGATCGGAACGGATACCGAGATCGTGCTGGGTGAACTCACAGAAGAAAAGATCAGCCGGACGGACCTGGTTGTAATGAGTCCGGGCGTTCCGTGCGATATACCTGTCGTTATCCGGTTCCGGGACAGCGGTATTCCGGTCTGGAGTGAGATTGAACTTGCATTCCGGGTTGGAAGCGGAAACGTTCTGGCAATCACAGGAACAAATGGCAAGACAACGACAACCACACTGCTCGGGGAAATCATGTCTGCCTTTTACCCGGAAGTCTCAGTTGTGGGAAATATCGGGGATCCGTATACGGATGCTGTGGCAGATCTGTCGGATCAGGCGTGGACCGTTGCTGAAATCAGCAGCTTTCAGCTTGAAACAATCGATACTTTCCATCCGGCAGGGTCTGTGATAACCAATATCACAGAAGATCATTTGAACCGGCATCATACAATGGAAGAGTACATCCGGGTCAAAGAGCGGATTGCGGAAAACCAGTCCGGCGAAGATCTGTGTGTTCTGAATTATGAGGATGATGTGCTGCGGAAATTCGGAGAGAATGCGCCCTGTAAGGTTCTGTATTTTTCCAGCGCAAGAGCACTGGAAAAAGGCATCTTTCTCGAAGATGGTGTCATCCGTCTCAGAGATGATAAACGTGACATTCAGGTGGTTCGTACCGATGAGCTGCAGCTTCTGGGTACGCATAACCACGAGAATTATATGTGTGCCATTGCGCTGGCTGATTTTGCGGGTGTTCCGATGGAACAGATACGTAAAAGCTGTAAGGCATTTAAAGGTGTGGCACACAGGATTGAGTTCGTCGGAGAGAAACGTGGTGTCAGGTATTACAATGATTCCAAGGGAACCAATCCTGACGCCGCAATTAAGGCGATCCGGGCGATGAACCGTCCGACGCTTCTGATCGGCGGAGGCTATGACAAGGAATCTGTTTACGATGAATGGATCCGTTCTTTTGAGGGGAAAGTCCGGTATCTGGTTCTGATCGGACAGACAAGAGAAAAAATTGCGGAAACCGCAAAACAATGCGGATTCCCGGAAGATCATATTCTGCTGTGCGATAACCTGGAAGAAGCAGTGCATACCTGCGCGGAACGTGCAGAGGAGGGAGATGCAGTGCTTTTGTCACCGGCCTGTGCAAGCTGGGGACAGTTCAGGAATTACGAAGAACGCGGAGACCTCTTCCGGGCATATGCTGACCGGCTGCCCGATTAGCAGGAAAATTATGAGGGGTTAAGGTTTCATGAAACATAAGGGGAGAAGACTGCTGCGGAGCTTTTTGGTGTTTCTGGTGGTAATACTTGCTGCTGCAGCGGTTTTTTTCGGCCTCTTCTATGTCACGGATGTAGAAGTGGTCGGTAATACCAGATATTCCGCCGGACAGATTTCGGAGATGACACTGAAAGGACCGGTATCCTACAATTCGGTTCTGATGTCACTGCTGAACAAAACGGTATATCCGGATGTTGCTTTTGTGGAGTCGGTCCAGGTTAAATATCTGGACCGGAACCGGCTGCGTCTGGAGGTTCAGGAGAAGTATCCGATCGGATATCTGAATGAAAAGGGAACGAATTATTACTTTGACAAAGACGGTCTTG
Organism: Lachnospiraceae bacterium FE2018; assembly: GCA_000702845.1. GTDB lineage: Bacteria > Bacillota > Clostridia > Lachnospirales > Lachnospiraceae > CADBRN01. Next base: position 29,290 of record JNKK01000019.1, on the reverse strand, counting down.
TACTGGAAGCAATTGCAGAACAGGATGTGAAAGCGGCAGAGAAAGAACAGGTAAATCAGGCGGAAGAGACAGAAAAAGACGTAAATGTTCTGTCTTCAGCTTCAGAAGGGGACGCGGAAACAGATACGCGCGGCGTACCGGGTGAAACAGGTATCAGCCAGGAAACTGCCACAGTCGAGAAAGCGTCTCATAACAGTTCAGACACGGAATTCAGACCTGCACTGACCGATGTACCGAAGATCGAAGGACTGGGAGCGTCCAATATTCAGGTGGGCGGCATTCTGAAAGTAAAGAACCCCGCTGTATTCCAGACAATTCTCTCGCTGACAAAACTGATCGATAAATTCGGGATCGAACCTGATTATGTAGAAGTTGCAGAAGACAATACCATGACGCTGCACTATGACAGTGTGCGGATTCAGATCGGAACAGACTCACTGCTGGAAGAAAAACTGTCGCGTGTCGCGGCGATTCTGCCGGAACTGGAAGGCCTTTCAGGCGTCCTTCATCTGGAAGATTACGCAAAAGATACACAGAATATTATATTTGACAGGGATAAGAACACAGCTTCCTGAAAAAAATAGGTTGATAATTCGGTTAAGAAATTATATTATAGGAATGGTGTAGTTTTATTTACAATGAACTGATGAGCAAATAAGCTTTTGAAAATACAGGAGGAACAGCTGTGTTAGAGATTATGACAAATGAAGCGGAAAGCGCTGCAAAGATTATTGTTGTCGGAGTCGGCGGTGCCGGCGGAAACGCTGTGAACCGGATGGTTGACGAAGCGATTGGCGGCGTTGAGTTTATCGCTGTAAATACAGATAAACAGGCACTTTCCATGTGTAAAGCACCGATGGTACTGCAGATTGGCGAGAAGATCACCAAGGGACTTGGTGCCGGTGCAAAGCCTGAGGTTGGCGAGAAAGCTGCCGAAGAGAGCAGTGATGAGATCCGCCAGCTTCTTGAAGGTGCAGATATGGTATTTGTTACCTGCGGTATGGGCGGCGGAACAGGTACCGGTGCGGCTCCGATCGTGGCTTCCATTGCAAAAGAGATGGGTGTTCTTACTGTCGGTGTTGTTACGAAGCCGTTCCGGTTTGAGGCAAGACAGCGCATGAACAACGCGCTTGCGGGAATTGAGCGCCTGAAAGAATCGGTTGACACACTGATTGTTATTCCGAATGATAAACTTCTGGAAATCGTGGATCGCAGAACAACGATGCCGGAAGCACTGAAGAAGGCTGATGAAGTGCTGCAGCAGGCTGTTCAGGGTATTACAGACCTGATTAATCTGCCTGCACTGATCAATCTGGACTTTGCAGATGTCCAGACTGTCATGAAAGACAAGGGCGTTGCACATATTGGTATCGGTTCCGCCAAGGGAGACGACAAGGCACTGGAGGCTGTGCAGGAAGCGGTTGCAAGCCCGCTGCTTGAGACAACGATCGAAGGTGCTTCTCATGTTATCATCAATATCTCCGGTGATATCAGCCTTATGGACGCAAATGATGCTGCAAGCTATGTACAGAATCTGGCCGGCTCCGATGCAAATATCATCTTCGGCGCTATGTATGATGATTCTCAGACAGATGCTGCAACGATCACAGTCATTGCGACAGGACTGGATGAGGCAACAACAAGAGAACCAAGTGTAGAAGGTACCAGAAGACAGAAGGAAGAGACCAAAAAGAATGCATTTGCAAGTGCGGGATTTAAGATGCCGTCATTCCAGATGCCTTCATCTCAGGCACAGCCGCAGAGCAGCGCACCAAAAAGCTCTTCTGTTGGAAATGCAGCACCGAAGAAAGACATTCAGATTCCGGATTTCCTGAAAAACCGCAGCTGACACAGAATGATAATGGGAGTGAAAGGTCAGACCTGTTTACGGGTCTGGCCTTTTTGTGGACATATTTATGGATTTCCGATATAATAGTGACGGACTGAAGCGAATCACACAAGGAGAAGATGATGAGAGAATTTCTGCTAAACAGCGAGAGCGTTCTGGACCCGGAACAGGTTTCGTATATGAACAATGACGTCCAGGAAACGCTGCTTCCCTGCAGATGGATTCATTTTAATGACAGAATCAAACTGGCATTTTTTCCGGAAAACTGCAGTCCGATCAGCATGCTGCTTCCGCAGCTCACGCTGGATGAAGTATGTCAGACAGCCAAGAATCTTCTGGATGAAGTGATGACGCTTGAGAATATTCCTGCAATCACACTGGAGAATATGGTGTGGGATATGGATGCGATTTATCTGATGCAGGAGACCGGCGCCCTGCGGCTGCTCTATATGCCGATTTTGCCGGATGAAGCTGTGAAAAACAGCGGGATCTACGTCCGGCGCATTTATGCCCTTCTGGAAGAAATGCTGGAACGTGTAGAAGGCGGGGAAACCATTATCCGTCAGATCGAGTACCAGAAAACACAGGACATGGGAAACTGGAATCTTCTGAAAGAGACGCTTGACAAGCGGATTCCGATGCAAAGTGAAACAATCCGTCTGATCGGCATGGATAAGGCTGTCGGCATGGAATTTTCTATCGGGACGGAACTGTTCCGGATCGGATCAGATGAGAATCTTTCAGATGCTGTACTGGAAGATGAAGACGTTGGAGCGGTTCATGTGGTGATCGGCTGGAATGACATCAGCTTCTATGTCATGGCGCTGGAACATGAATCAGGAACCTGGCTGAACGATACAAAGCTCACGCCGAATACAGAAATACCGATCGGAGCAGGCAGTGTGATACGTGTGGCCGGTTATTCTTTTTTAGTTGAAGCATAAGGATGGCAGCGGCCTGTTCCGGGAAAGCGGAACAGTGTGAAAAACAGCAGGTCTCTGCAGAGTGGAGAAACATGGAAAAAAAACATAATCTGGTAATCCTGGATTCTGATTATGATTATGTCAGATCGATCGAGCCGGAAATTATTCGCAGATATGCGGATAAAGTCGATGTACAGATCATCACGGATGAGGCTTTTATGGATATCTGGTTTCAGGAAAAGCGTGAGATCGATGTTCTGATAATTGATCAGAATCATTATGGTGATTATCTGAAAGAGCATGTCATTCGTCAGACGTTTCTGATGATTCCTGAAATAGATATCGAACAGAAGACGCCGCGCAATGTCAGTGTAATGGTAAAGTATCTGCCGGAAAATGAATTGTTTGAGGCAGTGAATGATGCATTTGCAAGAATTGATCTCGAAGCGGTTGATCCGGACCACAAACCGCAGCATGAGACGCGTGTTGTGGCTGTGTATTCTCCGATCGGCGGGTGCGGGAAGAGCCTGATCTGCATTGGACTTGCGCGCAAACTTCGTATGCTCGATCAGAAAGTTCTGCTGATCGGCTGTGATGACGTACAGAGTTTTTCTGTATTTGGCGATCTGGATCTGCATGCCGACGCATATCTGGCCGAAGAGCTTCGCGATCCGGGTGAAAATACATATTGGACGATTCTGCAGAATCTGGCAGGCGGTGATGTGACATATCTGAAATCTTTTGACCGGGCGCCGCACGCCCTGGGTGTCGGAAGAACACAATGGAAATCCTTTGTCCGCCTGATGAAAGAAAAAGGGGATTTTGATTATCTGATCCTGGACATCGGATGCAGAGTGGATGAAGCAGGAACTGCCCTGATGAATCAGGCGGATGAAATTGTGCTGGTTACAGAGCCGAATCTGATGGCGACCAGAAAAGTACAGCGAATTGCCGGAGATTCGGATATTCTTCCAAATAAAAAATGTTTCCTCGTGTCAAATGAGTATCACACAGATGGGATGCGTTTTTCTGAAGATGCCGTTTATGATCATCTGAGTGCGTACACCGGCTGGATGGATGCGCTCGAAGATCCGGTATTTTACAGACTGGCGCTGGGCATTTCGGATACGAATGAGGGAAGAAGGCAGACAACCGAAGCGAAGCAAGTGACGACGCAGGATGATGAACCGCAAAGTACAGGAGAGACAGAGACACAGACAGTTGAAAGCATACCGTCTGATAATACAGAAAATGCTTCGGATTATTTTTAAAGCACTGCTTGACAAGGATTCCGAAATGGAGTAATATAAGTCTTGCTGATTCGGTCAGCTCTTGTGCGCTTAGCTCAGCTGGATAGAGCGTTTGGCTACGGACCAAAAGGTCGGGGGTTCGAATCCTCTAGCGCACGGCAGAAATCCCGGAAACCGCAAGGTTTCCGGGATTTTATTTTACTGAAAATACTGTATTTACCTGCCGGGTTTCTGCTGCTGTGTGATGATTGATGTGGTAATAATTCTGCTGCAGAATTCACCCAGATGTTTCTTTTCGTCTCTTGAGAGTGTTGAAGGATCAATGGGTTCGCAGAATTCAATGGAAACATTTCTGCTTCTGATAGCAGGCTGCTGCTTTTCAAAGATCGCTGCTGTGTTGCAGATGGCAACAGGAACAATCAGGCGGTTGTTTCTTGTGGCAATCCGGAAGCTTCCCTCGTGGAAGGACAGCAGCGGAAGATCCTCTTCGGCTTTGCTCCGGGTACCTTCCGGAAAGATAAATACGGAGATTCCCTGCTCCAGCTGATCGGCGCCGTCGCGGATCATTTGAATTCCCTCCCGCATATTATCGCGGTTAAAGAAAAGACAGCCGATATATTTGCACCAGGTGTAAAAAATCGGCACTTTCGCGAGAGAATCTTTTGCAACAAATCCTGTCCTGCCTTTTGTGAACGGGTGAACCAGGATGATATCAAAGATACTTCGGTGGTTTGCGACATACAGGACAGCCTGATCCTCAGGAATGTGTTCGAGACCGCTTACTGTAATTCGGGCGCCTGCGCCTTTTCCAATTACCCGGAAGATCCATCGGATCATTGCGTTGGAAATGACGCCGCATTTTTCCGGATTGACTTTCCGGATCAGCGAGAGAACCAGGAGAACCGGGAGCGTCAGAATCAGGTACAGTGCAGCTATGATTATTAAAAACAATGTACGAATCATAGATAGGTATCCTTTCTGTAAATTTGTTTCTAGACTCATTATAAAAAAGTAACAGAAGCTTTTCAAGGAGGAAACGATGCAGCTGAAATCGATGGCAAAAATTAATCTTGCTTTGGATATAACAGGTAAAAGAGCAAACGGCTATCACGATGTGCGCATGATTATGCAGACCATCTGTCTGTATGATCAGATTGAAATGGAGCGAACAAAAGAAGCCGGTGTTTCTATGCGGGCAAATGTGCCATTTCTTCCGGTTGACAGACGGAACCTTGCTGTACAGGCGGCTGATATATTGCTGAAAGCATTTGACATACCAGAAGGTGTAGCGATAAAATTAAACAAGAGGATTCCTGTGGCAGCCGGTCTTGCTGGCGGCAGTTCTAATGCAGCAGCTGTTCTGGTGGGTATGAACCACCTGTTTTCTCTGGGGCTGTCGGAGCAGAAACTGATGGAATACGGACTGCAGCTGGGCGCAGATGTCCCATACTGTATTATGCGGGGAACGGCTCTCGCAGAGGGGATCGGAGAAATACTGACGCCGCTTCCTGAAATTCCGTACTGTCACATTCTGATTGGCAAACCACCGGTCAGTGTCTCGACAAAATATGTATATGAACATTTTGATATGGCCGGGGATGTACTGCATCCGGATGTCGACGGCATGATCCGCGCGATAAATGACAGATCGCTGGAAGGGATTGTCTGCCGGCTGGAAAATGTGCTGGAACAGGTCACGGTACCGGAATATCCGGTAATTGAGGAAATTCGCAGACTGATGCTGCAGTATGGTGCGGCAGGTGCCAGAATGAGCGGAAGCGGGCCCACCGTATTCGGTATCTTTGAGGATCGCAATACTGCAGAGAAGGCAGCTGAAGCATTGCGTAAAAGCAGCCTGGCCAATATGGTTTTTCTTACAAGACCATTTCAGATCAGCAGAGAGAGGATATCATGACAGAAGATAAACTTGGAAGAATGATGACGGAATATCAGGATATGCCACTGCGGGATGTTGTGTTTCATACATTGCGGAAGGGAATTCTCCGCGGGGATCTGAAGCCCGATGAGCGGCTGATGGAGATTAAGCTGGCAGACCGTCTGGGTGTAAGCCGTACGCCGATTCGTGAAGCAATCCGTATGCTGCAGCTGGAAGGGCTTGTGATAAATATTCCGAGAAAGGGCGCACATGTTGCAAAAATAACGGAAAAGGACCTGAAAGATGTTCTGGAAGTGCGTGCGGGGCTCGAGGACCTGTCTGTCCGTCTCGCGTGTGAACGGATCACGGAGCAGCAGATTAAGATGCTGCGGAATGCATCGGAGCGCTTTGCAGAGGCAGCCCTGTCTGATAATGAAAAACTGATCGGCCTTGCTGAAGCAGATGAGGCATTCCATGCATTAATTTATGAGGCAACCCGCAATGACCGTCTTGTTCAGATGCTGAATAATATCAAGGACCAGATGTACCGCTACCGTGTAGAATATCTGAAAGACGCGGGAAGTCACGAACTTCTGGTGGATGAGCACAGAAAGCTGTGCGATGATCTTGAAAAACGTGATGGTGATGCTGCGGCAGAACTGATGCATCTGCATATTCAGCGGCAGGAGGAATATATACTCAAAACGTTGATATCCAACTAATTGTCTGAAAAATATAAGAAATATACGCAATTAGAACAAATAGATACAGAAGTGCATGAAATAAATTTGAAACAATACTTGACATATCTGTAATTGTGTGATAAAGTCTATTTATCAAATAAAACAGACGAACAAAACAAAATCATTAAATGAATGATGTTGAACGCATCGGACGGTGACGAGAAAGCCGGAAGATGAAAAGCATGAAGGAGGTACAGTCCGAAGAAAGCGTAAATCTCACATCATAATTTAAAAGGAAAAGAGGTAAAATCCAATGTACGATCCAGGTTGACCTCTGAAACGCGAAAAAACAAGTGTTTCAGAGGTCATTTTTTGTTTGTATGTTTTTCTGGAGTTTTCTGTACTGAACGGGAGACATACCGGTATTCTTGCGAAAAATGAGATAAAAATGATCCGGAGAATTATATCCTGTCCGGAGTGCGATTTCCTGTATGCTCAGATCAGAGCTGCCCAGAAGTGTCTGAGCTTCACCGATCCGGATTCGCTGCAGATACTGAATCGGGGAAATACCGAGATGTTTTTTAAATATATGTGAAATTGTCGAAGGACTGGTATTCATTACAGAAGCCAGCTTTTCCAGTGTAATATCCTCTTCAAAATGGTAACACAGATATCGACGGATTCGTTCACTTACATACTCTGAAGGCGCAGACTGGTCTGAAAGCTGTGAACCCGAAGATTCCAGAGCAGAAAAAATAATCTGTGCCATGAGGCTGGTCATATGATGCACAACCGGGGTGCCGGCATCTTCGGAACTTTTTGTTTCATGATAAAGAGCATCTGAAAGTGTCCGGAACAAAGGTTCATACCGGTCAAGAAAGACGGCATGCGTCATCTCCGCTGCTGTCAGATGGTCTTTTGGGAGTCCGGCGCACTGTAATCCGGAAAATGCGATGGAATAGAACTCTGCTTCTTCATCGCCGTATATGTTTTCTGCGTGAAAATCATCCGGATTGAAAATGACAAGCTGGCCCGGTGAGGTTATAATTTCTTCTTTTTCTACATGTATGATACATTTTCCGCGCACCGCAAAATGAATTTCGAGAAAAGGGTGCCTGTGAAATCTGCGGGCTGGTATGTGTGCGGGATTGGAAAAACCTTTAATGATATAATGTAATTTCATCTGATCAGAAAAATGATAGCGGGTTCTATTGCGGAATGGACTTTGGGAGGTCTGTTTCATGGCATTTGACTCCATAGCTTATGCGTGAACGGCAGCAACATCAGTTTTGCATAACAGTATATCATGCCGGAGGTTCCTTTGAAAGTGGGTAATGCAGGAATTATAGGATTTTATATTTTCTAAAAATAAAAAATATGAAATGTTGCTGAAGAAACAGGGAAAAATTTATTTTTTTCGATTTGGCAGGAAGATACTATTTGCAAGAAATATACTGTATCCGAGTGATATATATATTATTATAAATACAACATAAAGGAACGGCAGTCAGGCCGGCAGGGGTTCAGGAAACGAATACAAAAAACAGAGGAGGTATTTTCATGGAAACACTGCGAATCGGACTCGTTGGCACAGGTATGATCGGAAGAACACACATTGAGCGAATCAATAATAAGCTTTCAGGTGCGCGCGTTGTCGCATGTGCGGATATTAACGCAGATTTCTGCAAAAAGGTTGCAGCGCAGTATGGAATTAAGGCGTTTGAAGACGGGGAGACAATGATTGCTGATCCGGAAATCGATGCAGTCATCGTCACAACGCTTGACCAGGCACATGAGCAGTTTGTTACAGCTGCAATTCATGCCGGCAAATATGTTTTCTGTGAGAAGCCACTTGCACCGACAGCAGCTGACTGCAGACGTATCATGGAAGAGGAGATCAAAGGCGGAAAGAAACTCGTTCAGGTTGGATTCATGCGTCGTTATGATCCGGGATATCGTCAGCTGAAAGAAGCAATTGATAACAGAACATATGGCGAACCGCTTCTTCTGCACTGCCGTCATCGCAATCCGGAAGTTGATGGAAACTGGAATAACTCCTCGGCGGTTGAGAATTCAATGGTTCATGAGATGGATGTTCTGAGATGGCTGCTCGGCGAAAACTATGTTTCTGCTGAAGTCCGCTATGGAAAGACCACCCGGAGAGCAGATGGTTTCCATGATCCGCAGATCATGATTCTGACTACGGAATCCGGTGTACGCATTGACGTGGAATCTTTTGTATGCAATGGTCACTGCTATGATGTTCAGTGTGAAGTTGTCTGTGAAGATGCAATTCTGAATCTTCCGCAGCCGGCAAATATTGAAGTCGTTGCAGATGCAGTCCGCGGAAGAGCAATCGACAGAAGCTGGTCCACCAGATTCGTTGAAGCTTATAACGTGGAATTCCAGGAGTGGATCAACGCCTGCAAGGAAGGCCGAGTAGACGGACCGACCGCATGGGATGGTTATGCATGTCAGGTTGTGGCATCTGCAGCTTCTCTTGCACGTGATACACAGGAAATCCAGAAGGTTACATACGACGAAATGCCTGACTTCTACAAATAAAAATGTCATGAAATCAGTACAAGGGACTGTCCTGGCCGATTACCGGCCGGGACAGTTTTTTGCTGTATAGGAAATTCCCCGGAATTCCTATACAGCAAAACCCTCCGGTTGAAGAAAAATGTGCTTTCATATATACTGAAAAATACGGAATCCGCAGGAAAAATACAAATTTGTTTTTGGTCAGGAGCAATACTGTGATTAACATACTTGATAGAGGACAACAGAGGTACAAAAGAATCACTGCGGTATGGCTGCTGTGTATTGTTATGATTCTGTCTGCCGCATGCGGAAAGAAAAACAGTGATGCATCAGATGCGTCTTCAGAAGCAGAATCATCTTCTTCCGGAAGTGCCGCTGCCGGAACAGATGATGAACGGATCCGGATCGGTTTTGTAGTAAAGGAAAACGGCCGGGATCACTGGATCCGCATGAAGGAGGCGGCAGAACAGTACTGTGAAGAAAACGGTGCGGAACTGTTGTTTCTGGCGGGAAGCAGTGACGCCGCAGCGGCAGAACAGATCGGGGAAATTGACGGGCTGATCGAAAAAAAAGCGGATGCAATCTGTGTCTCCCCGATTAGTGACGAGATGGTTTATGCGGCGCTGACCCGCGCAGATGATGCAGGCATTCCGGTGTTTGCAATCGATACAGACACCTCTTTTCAGAAAAGAGCTGCATATATCGGGTCAGATAATTATACAGCAGCAAAAGAGGGTGCGGTTTACGCGGCAGGACAGATCAGAAAATCCGGTACGGCAGTCATTCTTCGCGGAACGCTTGGAGATTCTGTTCATGACGAACGTACAGAAGGAATAATCGATGGTCTGACCACATCGGGTGTAACTGTATGCAGGTCCCTTTGCACCAGCGCAGAAGATGCCGGTAACGATGTTCAGAGGCTGCTTCAGGAACTGCCCGACCTGGATCTGGTGATTACCACGGAAGATGAGATTACACTGGCAGTGTGGAAGCGGGTGCTTGCGCTTGGGAATACATCTGTCAGAATCTATGGATTCGACGGAACAGAGGAAGTGGCATCTCTGACAGAAAAATACGAACAGGTACTCGGAACAACAGCACAGTTTCCGGAGGAGGTCGGAGTCAGGGCGATTCAGACAGTTCTGGATTATCTGAAAAACGGCAGCACTGAAACTTCAGTAAAGGTACCACATGAGATTATTACGCCGGAAAATGCTGCGGAATATTGTACAAAGCTTTCAGAGAATCAATACAATGCTGTAAACGAAGATTGAGTTGCAACAGGCTCGTTTCAATGGATCAGGAGGAGGACAATGGCAAAATATGTAATGGCACTCGATGCGGGCACAACCAGCAACCGCTGTATTCTGTTTGATCAGGTCGGAAACATCTGCAGCATGGCACAGCGTGAGTTTACGCAGTTTTTTCCGCAGCCCGGATGGGTTGAGCATGATGCAAACGAAATCTGGGCGACACAGCTGGGAGTCGCTGTAGAAGCGATGCAGACGATCGGTGCTTCTGCGGCAGATATCGCGGCGATCGGAATCACGAACCAGCGGGAAACAACTGTCGTCTGGGACAGGGAAACCGGAGAGCCGGTCTGCCACGCAATTGTATGGCAGTGCAGAAGGACTTCAGAAAAAGCGGATGAACTGAAAGAGCAGGGCTATACAGAGCTGATTCACCGGAAAACGGGTCTTGTAATCGACGCTTATTTTTCCGCGACAAAGCTCGCCTGGATTCTTGATCATGTTGCAGGCGTCAGAGAGCGCGCCGAGAGAGGAGAACTACTTTTCGGAACCGTGGAGACATGGCTGGTCTGGAAGCTGACAGGCGGAAAGGTGCATGTGACGGATTATTCCAATGCGTCCAGAACAATGCTGTTTAATATCAATACGCTGGAATGGGATCAGGAAATACTGGATCTTCTTCGCATTCCGGGATGCATGCTGCCGGAAGCAAAACCGTCCAGCATGATTTACGGCACGACAGATCCGGCGTTATTCGGCGGAAAGATTCCGGTCAGCGGTGCTGCCGGCGATCAGCAGGCTGCACTGTTCGGACAGACCTGTTTTCAGGCAGGGGAAGCAAAGAATACATATGGGACAGGGTGTTTTCTGCTGATGAATACCGGAAACCGGCCGATCTTTTCGGAAAATGGTCTTCTGACAACGATCGCCTGGGGACTGGATGGATCCGTCAGCTATGCGCTGGAGGGATCTGTATATGTCGCGGGGGCCGCAATTCAGTGGCTGAGAGATGAAATGCGCATGATCGATACTGCGGCTGAATCAGAAGAAATGGCATCCCGTGTTCCGGATACAAACGGGTGTTATGTTGTACCTGCATTTACAGGACTTGGAGCACCGTACTGGGATCAGTATGCGCGGGGAGCGATTGTAGGGCTTACCCGGGGGTGCGGAAAGTATCATATCATTCGCGCGACACTGGAATCTATTGCATTTCAGACGAACGATGTAATTCAGGCGATGGAAAAAGATGCGGGGACAGCCCTGACAGCGCTGCGGGTTGACGGAGGTGCCAGCAGAAATAACTTCCTGATGCAATGTCAGGCAGACATTACGGCGGCGCCGGTACAGAGACCTGTCTGTGTCGAATCAACCGCCATGGGGGCAGCGTATCTTGCCGGTCTGGCAGTCGGTTACTGGGAGAATATGGATGAGATTCGCAGGAACTGGGCGGTGGACCGGACTTTTACACCGGAACTGGATGAGGAACTGCGTCGCGAAAAGACAGAAGGATGGACGCGGGCGGTACAGCAGTCATTCGGCTGGGCACGCTGAAATATGATATGATACTATACCAGAATAGTAGTGGTCATAAAAACAAAAATGACGTATAATGGGCAGTGATATGTCAGGACGATATGATAAGCAATGAAACAAATGAACAGGAGAAGTAGTTATGAGTTTGGTTTTACCGGAAAAATATAACCCGCGTCTGACGGTCAGAGAGACGCAGGATGCGATTAAATACATACGGGATACATTTCAGAAGGAATTCGGCCGGCAGATGAATCTTTCCAGAATTTCTGCCCCGCTGTTTGTGGAAAAAAGTTCCGGTCTGAACGATAACCTGAACGGCATTGAGCGTCCCGTCAGTTTTGATGTACCCTGGAAACCGGAAGAAACCATAGAAGTTGTACAGTCCCTTGCAAAGTGGAAGCGTATGGCTCTGAAGGAGTATGGTTTTAAACCCGGTGAAGGCCTGTACACGAATATGAATGCGATTCGAAGAGATGAAGAGCTGGATAATCTGCATTCCTGTTATGTGGATCAGTGGGACTGGGAGCGAGTGATAAAAAAGGAAGAACGCAACTACGAGACGCTGAAGACCACCGTTGAAATGATTTTCCGAATCATAAAGCACATGGAGCACGAGGTCTGGTATAAGTATCCGAAAGCAGTTCACCGTCTGCCGGAAGAAATCCATTTCGTGGATTCTGAGAAACTTCTGGAACAGTATCCCGGAACCACAGCCAAGGAGCGGGAAAATATCGCCACGAAAAAATACGGATGTGTTTTCCTGACCCGGATCGGCGAAAAACTGTCGGATGGAAAGCCGCATGACGGCCGTGCACCGGACTATGACGACTGGCAGCTGAACGGAGATATTCTATTCTGGTATGAGCCGCTGCAGTGTGCTCTGGAAATATCAAGTATGGGTATCCGCGTCGACGAAAAATCTCTGGCTGAACAGCTGGTGAAAGCGGGCTGCGAGGAGCGAAGGGAACTTCCGTATCACAGAATGCTCCTGAATGGAGAACTGCCTTATACGATCGGCGGCGGTATCGGTCAGTCACGTCTTTGTATGCTGCTGCTTGGCCGTGTTCACGTCGGAGAAGTACAGGCAAGTATCTGGCCGCAGGAAATGCGGGAGGCATGCCGGGAACACAACATTATTCTGCTATAATTGACGACTGCAGTTTTTACAGAGACGAGAATAGATGAAATGAAAAGAATTCTTATATGTCTGGTGGCTTTGTCGCTTTTTCTTCAGCCGGGCTTTCCCGGAAGGGCGGTTTCTGTTTATGCCGGTGAAACCCTTCAGACAGAAGATGTGTCAGAAAATACCGGGGCTGGAACCGGGACAGCAGATTTAGACCCGGCAGATCATACTGCGCAGTCAGCGGGTACTGATTCAGCCGAGGCTGCACAGGACACAGGTGAAAAGGCTCCGGACACGGAAAAGAAAAGCGGCTGGGTAAAAAAGAACGGCAGGAAGTACTATTACAAAAGAGGCAAAAAGGTCACCGGTCTGAAAAAGATCAGCGGGAACTACTACTATTTCTCAAAGCGGGGTGTTCTTCGGAAGAAAAACATCACGGTAAACGGGATGAAGTACCTGATCAATAAGAAGAACGGAAAAATCACCGGATATGTTATGAAAGAGAAGGTGGCGCCGATCTGCCAGCAGCCTGAACTGCCGAGCGGATGCGAGATCGTTGCCTGGACCATGATGGTGAAACATGCCCGTGTGAAAATGAACAAGATGAAAGCGGTAAAACTGATGCCGCGCGCGGCAAATCCCAATCTCGGATTTGTCGGCAGCCCGTTCAGTTCTTCCGGATACAGTCTGGTGGTTTATCCGGGCGGACTGATGTCTCTGACAGAAAAGTATCTCGGCTCTGCCGTGAATCTGACAGGAAAACCGGAGATAAAACTACAGAACAAGATCCGGAAAGGGCACATTGTACTGGCCTGGGTGGCGGGACTGGATGGCTTCGGTTCGCACACAATCGCGCTGACCGGATATGACAGGGAAAGGGTATATTACAACGATCCCTGGACCGGAACAGCCCGCACAATGCCGTGGAGCACATTCCGCTCCATGTGGGCAGGAAACGGGAGAAGAGCGTTAAGTTATTAATATTATATGTTATGAAATATGAAAGGGACAGATCATGTCTTCCTGCGCAGATGGAATTCGCAGGAGAGACATGATCTGTCCCTTTTAATGACCGCCTGCGAATTCCACCACCTCAAAAAGAACGACAGTTGTCTATTCTGCGAATTCCACCTGAGCAGAGAGACAACTGTCGTTCCTCTAACATTTTATTTCTCTTTAATCATTGCGTGCCACTCCTGCAGGGAATGGATTGCTCCGTCATCGTGGTTCTTCATGTAATGAATTCCCTCGGCTGCGGCATAGGCTGCGGCGACGGTGGTCAGGTAGGTGACACGTGCCTTGATCGCTGCTTTTCGGAGATAGCTGTCATCGTGCAGATCGTCTTTTTCAACCGGTGTATTGATAATCAGCTGAATGTCCCCGTTTGCAATGAAATCGGAGATGTTCGGGCGTCCCTCGTACAGTTTTTTCACTTTTTCTGCAGGAACGCCTGATTCAGTGATCAGATCACAGGTGCGGCCGGTTGCCAGAATCTTAAACCCGTTCTCATAGAACTGTTTCGCAAGTTCCGGTGCGTGTGATTTATCACGGCGGTTCAGTGAAATCAGAACGGTTCCTTCTGTCGGAAGAACGGAGGAAGCAGCTTCCTCTGCCTTGTAGAATGCTTCGCCGCTGGAGAATGACATGCCGAGAACTTCGCCTGTAGACCGCATCTCCGGTCCGAGAATCGGGTCGACTTCCTGGAACATGTTGAACGGGAATACGGCTTCCTTGACGCCGTAGTAAGGAATATCACGTTCCTTCAGTCCGACGATCGGGGAAGGTCTTCCGGTCAGATCCTCAGTAATAATTTCAATTGCCAGAGGAACCATGCGGATGCCGCAGACCTTCGATACAAGCGGTACGGTTCTGGACGCACGCGGGTTCGCCTCAAGGACAAATATTTTATCGTTTTCAATCGCGTACTGCATATTCATCAGACCGACGACATGCATTTCTTCCGCAATCTTTCTTGTATACTCCTTGATTGTTTCCAGATTCTTATCGGAAATATGTTTGGAAGGAATGATGCAGGCGGAGTCACCGGAGTGGACACCGGCCAGCTCAATATGTTCCATAACTGCGGGTACGTAGGCATGTGTGCCGTCACAGATCGCATCGGCCTCACATTCCAACGCATTGTTCAGGAAGCGGTCGATCAGAATCGGGCGGTCCGGTGTGACCCCGACTGCTGCCTGCATATAGTCAGTCATACTTTCATCATCATATACAACTTCCATACCGCGTCCGCCAAGAACGTAGGATGGGCGGACCATAACAGGGTAGCCGATGCGGCCAGCGATCTCTTTTGCCTCTTCGACAGTCGTCGCCATGCCTGATTCCGGCATCGGGATTTCGAGTTTTTCCATCATTTCACGGAAAAGGTCTCTGTCTTCTGCGAGATCGATAACAGAAGGAGAGGTACCGAGAATCCGCACGCCGTTTTTCTCAAGTTCGGAGGCGAGGTTCAGAGGTGTCTGTCCGCCGAACTGCGCAATGACACCAACCGGTTTTTCCTTATGATAAATGGAGAGAACATCTTCCAGTGTCAGCGGTTCAAAATAAAGCTTGTCGGAAGTATCGTAGTCGGTTGAAACAGTCTCCGGATTGCAGTTGATGATGATTGTCTCAAATCCGAGTGCCTTCAGAGACTGTGCCGCATGGACACAGCAGTAGTCAAATTCGATTCCCTGGCCGATGCGGTTCGGGCCGCCGCCGAGGATCAGGATTTTCGGCTTGTCGCTGCTGACCGGATTGTTGTCTTTTCCGATATAAGTGGAGTAGTAATAAGCGCTGTTCTCGGTTCCGCTGACATGTACGGCATCCCAGCATTCTGTCACACCGATTGCCTCGCGGCGGGCGCGGATGTCATCCTCCGGAATTTCCAGGATTTCGGCAAGATAGCGGTCTGAGAAACCGTCTTTCTTCGCCTGGGTCAGCTGTTCATCGGACGGAAGAGAACCTTTGCATGCAAGCAGGGCTTCTTCTTCCTGAACGAGTTCCAGCATCTGCTCAATGAAATAGCGCTTAATATGTGTCAGCTCATAGATCTCATCAACGGTTGCGCCTTTGCGGAGCGCTTCATAAGTGATGAAATGACGTTCGCTGGAAGCGGTTCCCAGCATTTTCAGCAGCTGTTCTTTGGAGAGCGTGTCGAAATTCTTTACATGACCGAGTCCGTAGCGGTCTTTCTCAAGCGAACGGATCGCTTTCTGGAAAGCTTCTTTGTATGTCTTTCCGATGCTCATGACTTCACCGACGGCACGCATCTGTGTGCCGAGTTTGTCCTGAACACCTTTGAATTTTTCAAATGCCCACCGCGCGAATTTTACGACGACGTAGTCACCGCCCGGAACATATTTGTCGAGTGTTCCGTATTTGCCGCATGGAAGATCCTTGAGTGTCAGTCCGCTTGCCAGTTTTGCGGAAACCAGTGCAATCGGGAATCCGGTTGCCTTGGAGGCCAGTGCGGAAGACCGGGAAGTACGCGGATTGATTTCGATGACAATGATGCGGTCTGAAACCGGATCGTGTGCAAACTGCACGTTTGTTCCGCCGATGACGCCGATGTGTTCAACAATTTTATAGGCCTGCTCCTGCAGACGCTGCTGCAGATCTTCCGAAATAGTCAGCATCGGGGCAGTGCAGTAGGAATCACCGGTATGCACACCCATAGGATCGACATTTTCGATAAAGCAGACGGTAATCATATTGTTGTCCTTATCGCGGACAACCTCAAGTTCAAGTTCCTCCCATCCCAGGATGGATTCTTCAACCAGAACCTGATGAACCAGCGACGCCTGCAGACCGCGGGCACATACTGTTTTCAGCTCTTCCTTGTTATAGACAAGACCGCCGCCGGCTCCTCCCATCGTGTAAGCCGGACGCAGCACAACCGGGTATCCGAGCTGTCCCGCAATTTCAAGTGCTTCTTCAACACTGTAGGCAACCTGGCTTCTCGCCATCTCAATCCCGAGCAGATCCATCGTCTTTTTAAATTCGATACGGTCTTCCCCGCGCTCAATGGCATCTACCTGTACGCCGATTACCTGTACATTATATTTATCCAGAATTCCTTCTTTATACAGTTCCGCACAAAGATTCAGTCCGGACTGTCCGCCCAGATTCGGAAGCAGTGCATCCGGACGTTCCTTTGCAATAATACGTTCCAGACGGGTCACATTCAGCGGCTCGATATAAGTGATGTCTGCCATTTCAGGATCCGTCATAATTGTTGCCGGGTTTGAATTTACAAGTACAATTTCATAGCCAAGACTTCTGAGCGCCTTGCATGCCTGTGTACCGGAATAGTCGAATTCACAGGCCTGTCCGATGACAATCGGCCCTGAACCAATGATTAATACTTTATGGATGTCAGTTCTTTGCGACATATGATTCCTCCTTAAAACTCAAACTTGCCCTTACCTATTATATGGGAAGCGTCACAAAATATCTATTAGAAGATTCTTGCATTTTCGTTCGGAAAACCTGAAATATTTCGTGTGGTATTTTAAAATAAAGTGTGATAACATATTGACAGTGTTTTTGGAAGAATAATCTGATATTGACATTCTGATATATGAATGACTTATGAAAAGAGGAGCATTCAGGCGGGAGGCGTGCACAGAGCACGTTTTTTAACAGAGTTAATTGTCACCCTTATAATTTTATCAGGTTGACAATTACAAAAGCTTCTGTTAAGCTTTACAGACAGGGCTGCAATTTAGAATATGGACATGATCAATATGCGAAAAAATGAGGCACGAATGTATTTCAACGTAAAGACAATGACAACTGTTGCACTGATCACAGCAGTGATCTGTGTCCTCGGACCGCTTGCGATTCCAATCGGACCGGTTCCAATTTCACTTGGAGTGCTCGGAATCCTCCTGGGCGTTTATATTCTGGGTGTATGGAAGGGGACACTCGCTGTTGTACTTTATCTGCTGATTGGACTTGTGGGAATTCCGGTTTTTTCGGGGTTTTCCGGCGGAGCAGGAAAGCTGCTCGGTCCGACCGGCGGCTATCTGATCGGATATATTCCGCTGGCACTGATTGCCGGATGGTTTGTGGATCATTTCTATCATCAGATTCCGCTTCAGATTCTGGGTATGGTGCTTGGCATTGCAGTCCTGTATCTTTTCGGAACGGTCTGGCTTGCGCATCAGGCAGACATGACATTTCAGGCGGCGCTGGCGGCAGGGGTGATTCCGTTTATTCCGTTTGATCTTGCAAAACTTGCTGTTTCACTGATACTCGGAAGGAGCGTCCGGAATGCATTGATGAAAGCAGGAATTCTTTTTGATGAACGGCACTAAATATGATACAATGAGTTTCGGAATATCTGTGAAGCAGTAATCGGGCACACAACACGATCAGGGTATAACAGCCGAAACACTTTTTGTTATAATTTCCGGTTCGCGCGGGCAGCAGTATTTCCCGCGCAGCCGGATTTTTTGCGCGTTAGCAATGAGCGTTCGAAGAACGCGTAACTGTCGGCATGGCTCAGGAAAAAGGAACGTCATGGCATACGGCGAATGCCGCAGAACAAACCAGATCATGGAGCAGAGAATATGGCAGAAAAAGAGTCTTCAAGAGAACGGATCCTGTCACTGCTTGAACAGAACCGGGGTGTTTTTGTTTCGGGTGAACAGATCGCTGAACAGCTCAATATATCCAGAAATTCTGTCTGGAAAGCAGTACGTGCGCTCCGGAAAGAAGGATATAAAATTGCCGCGGTGACAAACCGGGGGTATAATCTGACAGAGGATAATGATAAACTTTCTGTTCAGGGAATCAGGCAGTATCTGCAGATCCCGGGAAATGCGTGCAGGATCCAGGTATATGAAGAATTGCCTTCTACGAATCTGACGGCAAAGGAACTTGCGCTTCAGGGAGCGCCGCATGGAACGGTTATTATCGCCGAAAGACAGACAGCAGGCGCAGGCAGGGCTTCGGGCAGTTTTTTCTCACCGGAAGGCGGTTTGTATATGAGTCTGGTCATACGGCCGGATGATTCGGAAAAAGGAAAGAACAAAGAGCGGTTTGCGCTGCGGGCTGCTGATTCTGCTGCACAGGCAGTGGAAGAGGTTTGCGGCGTGAAGGCGGAAATACAGAATTCCGGTGATCTGCTGCTGAACGGCAGAAAAATCTGCGGGATTCTTACAGAGTCAGGCGGGGAGATTGAGACAGGAATGATTCACTGGCTTGTGCTGGGAATCGGCATTCATTTCAGCACACCGGCCGATGCTTTTCCGGAGGAACTTAAGGATACAGATGGATCAATTTATCCGGGAATAAATGCGGAGCATTATATAAAACATCCGCATGCAACCAGAAATCATCTGGCTGCTGCGATCATCAACAGGATTCTCTGAAATGAGATCCGCAGCGAATCAGAAGGGAGATAACAGATGCGATACGAAGGGATGGTTTACAGACCGCCAAGTGAGGCACGCAGTTTTATATTGCAGGTAACAATCGGATGTGCGCACAACGACTGTACGTTTTGTACCATGTACAAGGAAAAGCAGTTCCGGATCCGGAAAATGGAAGAGATCCGGGCAGATATTGAGGAAGTCTACAGCGTATACGGAGATAACATCCGCCGCATTTTCCTCGCGGACGGGGATGCGCTTGTCATTCCGACTGCACAGCTGAAAGAAATTCTGGGTCTTTTACGGATGCGTTTCCCGTCGGCGGAACGCATTACTTCTTACGGCGCGCCGCATGATGTGCTCCGGAAATCTCCGGAAGAGCTGCAGGAACTGCATGCCGCCGGCCTTGAGATGGTTTATATGGGGCTGGAATCCGGGGATAATGAAGTGCTTCGGAGAGTTCGGAAAGGTGCCACTGCCGAAGAAATCATCGAAGCGGGAATTAAGCTGAAGACAGCAGGAATTCAGGCTTCGGTCACACTGATCTCGGGACTGGGCGGAAGAGAACGCCTGAAAGAACATGCAATTGCCAGCGCCAGGGCAATTACTGCCATGAAGCCGCATTATGTCGGTTTCCTGACACTGATGGTCGAAGAGCCCGCGCCGATTGTGGAGGAAATCCGGTCCGGAAGAATGGAATTGCTGACGCCGGAAGAGGTAGTGGATGAGATGGAACTGTTTCTGTCCAATGTTGATTCAGAAGGCACTGTTTTCCGTGCGAACCATGCTTCGAACTACATGCTGCTGAAGGGAAATCTGAATGAGGATATTCCTGCGATGATTCAGCAGATTGAAGAAATCAGAAGCAGGAACGGATTCCGCAAGGAACGCTGGCGGGCGCTGTAACGGCAGGAGAATAGTATGATGGAATATAAAATCACGGGACACACACGTGTCTATGCGCTGATTGGTACGCCGGTCGGCCACTCCCTGTCGCCGGAAATGCACAACTACAGTTTCAGGCGAAGAGAGATTGACAGTGTCTATACGGCATTTGATGTGCCTGCGGACAGGACCGGCGCAGCTGCGGAAGCGATCCGGACGCTTGGCCTGGCAGGATGCAATGTCACCATGCCGCACAAAACGGAAATTGTGCAGTATATGGATGTCCTTTCCCCGGCCGCAGAATTGATCGGCGCGGTGAATACAATTGTAAATGAGAGGGGAATCCTGACGGGCCACAATACGGACGGAGAGGGATTTGTTCTGAATCTGGCGGACCATGGTGTTCCTGTAAAAGGTAAACGGATTGCCGTGGCAGGTGCCGGCGGAGCGGCTACGGCTATATCAGTACAGTGTGCGCTTTCCGGCGCGGCGGAGCTGGTGATTCTGCAGCGCAGAGGGAAATCCTATGCGCGGGCACTGGATACGGCTGAAAAAATCAGAGCGCAGCTGACAAAGACAACTGCCTCGTTTACAGAATCCGGCGGGAAGGAAACGAAATGCAGCTGCGACGTTTCCGTTATGGATCTGGAAGATACAGCTGCCGCGACGTCCTGTGTGCGGACAATGGATATTCTGATCAACGCGACAAATCTTGGAATGAAACCGCTGGATGATCAAAGTATCATACGCGATGTCAGCGCATTTCATCCGGATCTTGTGGTCGCAGACGCCGTATATAATCCGGTTGAAACGAAGCTTCTGCGGGAGGCGGCCGCAGCGGGATGCCGCACAGTTGACGGCAGAGGAATGCTGCTCTGGCAGGGCGCGGCGGCGTTCCGGCTGTTTACCGGGCAGGAAATGCCGGCAGATGAAGTAAAACAGTTGTTTTTTGAAAGGAATTGATAAGTGAGCGGGAAAAACTATGTTGAAGTGAGAGGTGTACGGATCGGGGAAGGAATTCCGAAAATCTGTGTACCGATCGTAGAACGGACCACAGAGGAAATACTTGCAGCGGCAGTCGCGATATTGGAAGAACCGGCCGATCTGGTTGAATGGCGCGCTGATTTCTTTAACGATATCGAAGATCTGGACAATGTGGATGAGATGCTCCGCCTGCTGCATAAGGTGCTCGGAAACATTCCGGTCCTGTTTACATTTCGTACGATGCGGGAAGGCGGTGCGCGTGAGTGTTCCACGCTGGCTTACATCGAGCTGATCGAGCATGTCGCAGCTACCGGACTGGCCGATCTGATTGATGTCGAACTCTCCATGGGTGAAGCGGCAGTGGCAAATCTGGTAGATGTTGTACACACGTATGAAGGCATTGTGATTGCATCCAGCCACAATTTTGACGCCACACCCAGGCGCGAAGAGATAATCACCACGATGCGGCGTATGCAGGCGCTGGACGCGGATATTCTCAAGATAGCTGTCATGCCGAACAATAAACAGGACGTGCTGATCCTTCTTTCAGCTACGGAAGAGATGACACGTGTTTATGCAGACCGTCCGGTTATTTCGATTGCCATGGGCGCGGACGGACAGATCAGCCGGGTCGTCGGTGAGGCATTTGGTTCTGCTGTAACCTTCGGCGCTGTTGGAAAACAGTCGGCGCCCGGACAGATGGATGCGGGAAATCTGAGCGAGATTCTGCTGCGGCTGCATACACGCAGGAAAGAAAATATTTTCCTGATCGGATTTATGGGGACCGGAAAAAGTACAATCGGAAAAGTGCTTTCAAGGTATATCGGTGCCGAGCTGATCGAGATGGACGCAGTCATAGAAAAAGAAGAGGAAATGACGATTCCCGAGATATTTGAACAGTTTGGCGAACGGTACTTCCGTGATCTGGAAACGGCTTATCTGCAGCGGCTTCCGGAATCAGGATCGAAGGTTATTTCCTGCGGCGGCGGGGTTGCGATGCGCGCGGATAATGTACGTCTGATGCGGGAACAGGGTGTAATCGTGCAGCTGACAGCGAAGCCGGAGACAATTCTCGCACGTGTGGGTAGCAGTGCAGACAGACCGCTTCTGCAGGGGAGGATGAGCGTCGCCGGTATAGAGGAGCTGATGGAGCAGCGCTCCTCTGTTTATGATGCGGCAGCTGATCTGACCATTGCGACAGATAACCGTCCGGTGGCGGAAATTGCGGAGGAAATTGCAGAGCTGACAAGCGGACTGCTTGACCGCTGAGAGTAAAGCAGCAGATGCCTGCGGCCGAACTCGAATTACCTGAGACTGGATTGTGCAGCCGCAGGCATATGATGATGAAAATGAGAGGAGTCAAATAGAATGGAAACAAGAAAATGTATCGAAACAAGACGCAGTGTCCGGAAATATACGGATCAGGATGTAACACCTGAGATTCTGGAACAGGTTGTGGCTGCTGCTGCATGGGCTCCGTCGTGGAAAAACACACAGGTCGTCAGGTATTATGCTGTATTGAATAAGGAGACAAAAGACAGAATTGCCGAGACGGGTGTACTTGGATTTACCTGGAATACAAAAATCATACAGGGAGCGCCGGTACTTGTTGTTATGACTATGAAGACAGGACGTTCCGGATTTGAGAAGGACGGAAGCAGTTCAACTTCCAAGGGAACGCACTGGCAGTCTTTTGATGCGGGAATTGCGGCGCAGACATTCTGCCTGGCAGCGCATGAAATGGGACTTGGGACGGTTATTCTTGGTGTAATTGACGAAAATGTAATTAAGGAATGCCTGAATCTTCCGGATGATGAGGAAATCGCGGCGCTGATTCCTGTGGGATATCCGGCGGAAGAACCGAAACCGCCGCGCCGGAAACCGGTGGAAGAACTGCTGGTAATGTGCTAGAATGATAAAGAATTCATAAAACATTTATAAAATCATGTTTGAGGCAAAGTGAAAGGAGATTTTGAGTTATGCAGGTGATTCCGTTTCTGATCTGCTTTCCGCTCTTATGTGCGGTGCTGATGTACTGCATCCGGGCGGACAAAGTGCGAAATGTAATTGCATATGCAGGCGCTGTCATTATTATTGCGGCAACCGCTTTGCTGGTTATGCAGTGGATGATGGGAGGACGTCAGCCGATGGAACTGTATGTTCACACGGAGATGGTGAACCATCTGATTCTGGCGGGTGACTTTCTGCTGATGATTGTTGTTACATTTCTATGCTTCCGCTATAAGAAGTATCTGATCTGTCTGCTCTCAATTGCGCCGACCATTCTGATCGCATATGTAGAGCTGGCCGGTCCGGAACTGAAGGAAATCGCGCATGTCCGTGTCGATTATCTCTCAATTCTTATGTGCGTTATCGTCGGATTAATCGGAAGTCTGATTGTGGTGTACGCAGTCGGTTATATGGACGGATACCACAAACATCATACTGAGTTTCAGGACCGCAGATATTATTTCTTTATGATATTGTTCCTGTTTCTCGGTGCGATGTTCGGTTTTGTTGTTTCCAACAGTCTGCTGTGGCTGATTTTCTTCTGGGAGACGACAAGTGTATGTTCATTCCTTCTGATCGGTTATACACGCGAGACGGAAGCAATAAACAATTCTTTCCGCGCACTCTGGATGAACCTGCTGGGAGGCTGTGCGCTGTCAGTAGGCGTTACTCTCTATATCTATTCCAAAGGACAGGATTCCCTGCAGGAACTGATTAGATACGGTAAATACCTGGATGAGCGACATGTGATTGCGTTTGCGGTTGCGCTGATCGCTTTTGCGGCGCTTACAAAAGCGGCGCAGATGCCGTTTTCAACCTGGCTGATGGGCGCAATGGTTGCGCCGACACCGTCTTCGGCACTGCTGCACAGCGCTACGATGGTCAAGGCTGGTATTTACATTCTGTTCCGTCTGGGACCGGCTATGAGTGAGAAGGCTTCCGGCAATATGATCGCTTTGATCGGAGGATTCACATTCTTTGCCGCATCGGTTATGGCGATCGCACAGCATGACGGCAAAAAAGTGCTTGCCTTCTCAACCATCTCAAATCTGGGTCTTATGGTTGCGTGTGCAGGTGTCGGCCGGGCAGAGACAATCTGGGCAGGCATTTTCCTGATGATATTCCACGCAATTTCCAAGTCGCTGCTGTTCCAGGACATCGGTGCAACGGAAAATGCTACCCACAGCAGAGAGATCGAGAGCATGCACGGTCTGCTGTACCGCGTGCCGAAACTGGCGATCTTTATGTTCATCGGTATCGTCGGCATGTTCCTTGCCCCGTTCGGCATGCTGATTTCCAAGTGGTCCGCACTTCGCGCGGCAGTAGACGAGAGCAATATTCTGCTGGTTGTCTTTATCGTATTCGGCAGTGCGACAACTTCTTTTTACTGGACAAAATGGCTCGGTAAAATCATCAGTCCGACGCACAATGCAGTGCACACCAATGTTGAGGATATTACACAGAAGAGCGAGACGCTTTCACTCACGATTCATGCAGTCCTGATGATTGCACTCTGTGTTCTGTTTCCTGTCCTTTCCGTTAACTACGTGGAGCCGCTGCTGATCGAGCAGTTCAATCATTCAGCGGAGGTCATTCCGACCGCTGTGCTGTATACACTGATTGTAATTATTCTGCTGGTCTTCCTTGTGCCGTTCCTCGCGGACCGCGCGTTCAAGAACCGCAGAACCAACGTCAAGCTTGCATATATGAATGGTATCAATGTCGGTAATAATACCGGTTTCATTGATTCATTTGGCGAACCGAAGCAGCTCTGGATGTCGAACTACTACTTTACGAAGTACATTGGTCAGAAAAAACTGATGTTCCCGTGTCAGCTGTTTACGCTGGCGGTATTGATTGTCATGATGGCCAGAATTTTGGGAGGTGTGTTCTGATGAGTATTTATATGCGCGTTATCTTCATCATCTGCTATGTCGTTCTGGCACCGTTCCTCGGCGGTTTTCTGGAGGGACTGGACCGCAAGATTTCTGCACGCATGCAGGGACGTGTCGGACCGCCTGTTCTGCAGCCGTTCTATGATGTACAGAAACTGCTGAACAAACAGGTCATCGCGGTCAGCCGTGCGCAGACATTCCTTCTTATGACGTACATGCTGCTGATGATCTTTACAGGAGCGATGTTCTTTGCTGGAAGTGACATCCTGATGTGCTTCTTTATTCTGGCGACAGCAGCGACATTCCTGTATTTTGCAGCGATGATCACCAGTTCGCCTTACAGCACAATCGGCGCCCAGCGTGAGCTGATTCAGATGATGGCTTACGAGCCGGCAGTTCTGCTTACCTGTGTAGGTTTTTATCTGTCGGCAAAGACATTTAATGTCAGTGATATTGCCGCATCGCCGCTCAGTCATATTCTCTACATGCCGGGATTCTTCTTCGCATTTGTATTTATCATGACAATTAAGATGAGGAAATCCCCGTTCGATACGGCTACTTCGCACCATATGCATCAGGAGCTGGTAAAAGGTCTTACGACTGAGATGGGTGCGCGTAATCTGGCATTTTTCCAGATCGCAGAGTGGTATGAGAACATTTTCCTGCTGGGTGTTGTTGCGCTGTTTATCATCAACAATAATCCGTGGAGTATTCTCGCTGCGGTACTTGTGATCCTGGCAGTTTATTTTGTGGAAATTCTGATTGACAATACCAGCGCCCGTTTCCGTTGGGATCAGATGCTGAAGATCACATGGCTGGTTACCCTGCTGTCCGCAGGCGTCAATCTGCTGATTCTGATGCTGATTTCTTAAGATGCACAGGACCGGGACTGATTCCGGCGTGTATCCTGAATGAAAAGGAGGAAATAATGGGAAAAGTTGCAAGATCCCCGTGGCTGCTCCACTATGATGGATCCAGCTGTAACGGGTGCGATATAGAAGTACTCGCGTGTCTGACGCCGGTTTATGACGCAGAGCGCTTTGGTATTATGAATACAGGTGATCCGCTGCAGGCAGATATTTTTCTGATTACCGGCGGTGTCAATACTCAGAACAAGGACGTGGTGAAACAGATTTATGATCAGATGCCGCGTCCGAAGGTGGTCGTTGCAGTCGGTGTCTGTGCGTGCACAGGCGGCGTGTTCAAAGAGTGCTATAACATTCTGGGCGGAGCGGATTCTGTTATTCCGGTCGATATTTATGTTCCGGGATGCGCTGCAAGACCGCAGGCAATCATTGACGGCATCGTAAAGGCAGTCGCTCTGTTCCAGGAGCGCTCCGATGAGCATGATGCAAAGGTCAAAGCAGAGAAGAAGGGAGGACGTTAATATGGCAGAAGTTATTTGTCCGGAAAACAGGTTATTTGAGATAACCCCGGAACAGCTCCTTCCGAAGACAATGGAGATCAAGACACGCGGATTCCGCCTGTCACAGGCATGTGCAGCACTTGTAAAAGATCAGATTGAATTGAGCTATTCTTTCGCGCATGATGAAACCTATCAGCTTGAGACATTCCGGATTGTGACGGATCAGGAGACTGAGATTCCGAGTATTACCGAAATCGTTCCGGCTGCTGTATTCTATGAAAATGAGATGAAAGAGCTGTTTGGCGTGAATATTAAGATGATTAATATGGATTACGATAACAAGCTTTACCGTATTGAAGTTGAATCGCCGATGGCACCGAAGAAACCGAAGGAGGGAGAATAAATGGCTGTTGATTTGAGCAGAAGAAGCGTCATTCCGTATGGACCGCAGCATCCCGTCCTTCCTGAGCCGATCCATCTGGATCTGGTAATCGAAGATGAAAAAGTAGTAGAGGCGATACCGTCAATCGGGTTTATCCATCGCGGTCTGGAAGGACTGGCTATGAAAAAGGATTTCAATGACATGCAGTATGTCATTGAACGTATTTGCGGCATCTGCAGCTTCATGCATGGCATGGGATACTGCGAGGCACTGGAAGGCATCTTCGAGGTTGAGGTTCCGGACCGCGCAAAGTTTCTTCGCACAATCTGGTGCGAGATGTCACGTATCCACAGTCATCTGCTTTGGCTCGGACTGCTGGCTGACGGGTTTGGATTTGAGAGCCTGTTTTATCAGGCGTGGAGAATCCGTGAAAAAATCCTTGATATGGCTGAACTTACGACCGGCGGCCGGTTAATCGCATCCGTCAATAAAATCGGCGGGGTCCTGAAAGACATTGACGATGACATGACAAAGGCGATTCTGAAGAATATCGGCGAGATTGAGGAAGAACTGAAGCAGATTGAAAAGACATTCCTGCTGGATTATACCGTTCAGTCCCGTCTGAAAGGTGTCGGTGTTCTGACAAAAGAACAGATTCACGAACTGGGCGGCGTCGGACCGGTCGCACGTGCAAGCGGTGTGAATGTAGATCTCAGGAAGCGCGGCTATGCAGCTTATAAATATTTGGATTTCGAACCGGTTACATCGAATGACGGAGACTGTTATGCGCGCTGTAATGTGCGCCTGCATGAAGTATACCAGTCGATCGATCTGATCCGGCAGGCAATTGCGAAGCTTCCGGAAGACCGGACACTTGCCGTACCTGTTAAGGGAAATCCGGACGGCGAGTGTTTCGTAAGGCTGGAGCAGTCCCGCGGTGAAGCTGTATACTATGCAAAGGCAACCGGCGGCAAGTTCCTTGACCGTATGCGGATCCGCACACCTACTTTTGCGAATATTCCGTCACTCTGCGAGATGCTGAAAGGTGCGACTCTCTCGGATGTCGGTCTGCTTGTTATTACAATTGACCCGTGCATCAGCTGCACAGAGCGTTAAGAAAGGAGAGTAGAATCATGGCAAAGCTGATGAGATTTGTTCCGACCGTGCTGAAAAATCTATTCTCCCCGCCGGTCACGACATCCTATCCGGCAGAACCGGCCGTATACCCGGAGCGCAGCCGCGGTCATATCACGATCGATATTGACGACTGCATTTCCTGCGGTATGTGCGTACGCTGCTGTCCGCCCGGCTGTCTTGCAGTCAGCAAGCAGGAATACACCTGGACAATCAACCGGTTTGACTGCATCGCATGCGGAAACTGTGTAGAAAGATGTCCGAAGAAATGTCTGCACATGGTTCCGGGATATCAGGAGCCGATGGGAGCAAAAACAGAAGAAGTCTTCAGAAAATCTGAAGAAGCCATTCAGGCTGAGATTGAGAAAAAGCGGATTCAGGCAGAAAAAGCGGCAGCGGCAAAAGCTGCTATGGAGGCAAAGAAAAAGGCTGAGGCGGAAGCAAAGGCAAAGGCTGAGGCAGAAGCAAAGGCTGAAGCTGAACCAAAGGCAAAAACCGAAGCTGAACCAGCTGCAGCTGAGACGAAGGCGTGATCCTCTGAACAATATGATACAGAATAAGGGGCTGACAGCTGTCAGCCCTTTGTAATGCTGATTGCAACAGGAAAGCCTGACTGCAGGAGGATGTTGGTTGTATCGGGAAAGCCTGACTGCAGGAGGATGTTGGTTGTATCAGGAAAACCAAACTACTGAAAACAGAAGAATCAGGGAGTAGAATATGTGTGTTGCCTTACCGGGAACAGTAGTGGAATTGAATGAGGGAACAGCCGTTGTTGATTTCAGCGGCAACCGTGTGCATGCGCGCACCGGTTTTGTGGATGTTGCGCCTGGCGACCGCGTGCTGGTCCATGCAGGCTGTATTTTGCAGAAAGTCAGCAGCGGAGAGGCCGAGGAGATCGAGCGGCTGTTCGCGGAACTGGACGCGATGCGGTAATCCGGGATTGACGGTCAGAGCATTGGAATACGCATCCGCAATTGCCAGAGGTAAAGGATGCGGATGCACGATTTGGCGAGATCCGGACAGAGCAAACAGTCAGAAGGAAGAAAAGTGCATCCGCAGTTGCCAGGAAGTAAGAGATGCGGATGCCCAAATTGGCCAGATCTGGCCAGAGCGAACAGCCGGAGGTAGGAAAAGTGCATCCGCAAGGGAGCGGACTTGCGGGATGCGGATGCACCTTAGCCAGAGTCCAGCTCTGGCGGAAGGCAGCAAATCAAGAAAAGTGC
>JNKK01000018.1 GCA_000702845.1 Lachnospiraceae bacterium FE2018 | reverse complement strand
TCTGCATGCCTGGCAGCAACTTCGAAGCATGCAGATTCACTTGTTTTGAGTTTCCTGCATGCCCGGCGGCAACTTCGAAGCATGCAAATTCACTTGTTTTGGGTTTTCTGCATGCCTAACAGCACACACGAGGCATGCAGATTCACTTGTTTTGAGTTTTCTGCATGCCCGGCAGCAACTGCGAAGCATGCAAATTCACTTGTTTTGAGTTTTCTGCATGCCTGGCAGCACCCACGAGGCATGCAAATTCACTTGTTTTGGGTTTTCTGCATGCCTGGCAGCACTTGCAAAGCATGCAATTTGATTTGGATTTTTTGCCTGCTTAAAGGTGAAATAGAAATGTATACGGAATAGAATTTCGACAAAATGAAGAATGTAGAATGTAAAATGAATGTAGAATGCAGAATGAAGAAGAATTCCGGGATTGTAAATCCCGGAATTCCAAATATCAATAATATTCTTATCAATAATACTCTGACAAATCTAATACTGCCTGATCCAGTGAGGATCAGATTGCTGGCATTGTATTAGTCGATGACGGAAGCAACACGGCCTGATCCGACTGTACGTCCACCCTCACGGATAGCGAAGGTAAGACCCTGCTCCATAGCTACCGGATGGATCAGCTCGATGCTCATCTCTACGTTATCGCCAGGCATGCACATCTCTGTGCCTTCCGGAAGTGTGATAACGCCGGTAACGTCTGTTGTTCTGAAGTAGAACTGCGGACGATAGTTGTTGAAGAACGGTGTATGACGGCCGCCCTCATCCTTTGTCAGGACGTAAACCTGTGCTGTGAACTTTGTATGGCAGGTAACGGAACCCGGCTTAGCAACGACCTGGCCCTTCTGGATACCGGTACGCTCAATACCACGAAGCAGGACACCTACGTTATCACCAGCCATAGCCTCGTCAAGAAGCTTATGGAACATCTCGATACCTGTAGCAACAGAAGTTCTCTTCTCTTCGCTGATACCAAGGATCTCAACCGGGTCATTCAGATGAAGTGTTCCACGCTCAACACGGCCTGTAGCAACAGTACCACGACCGGAGATTGTGAAGACATCCTCTACCGGCATCAGGAACGGCTTGTCAGAATCACGTTCCGGAGTCGGAATGTACTCATCAACAGCGTCCATGAGCTCCATAACCTTGTCAGCCCACTCGCAGTTCGGATCTTCGAGTGCCATAAGAGCGGAACCCTGGATAACCGGAATGTCATCTCCCGGGAAGCCATACTCAGAGAGTTTCTCACGAACTTCCATCTCGACGAGCTCGATCAGCTCTTCGTCATCAACCATGTCGCACTTGTTCAGGAATACAACGATGTACGGAACACCGACCTGACGAGCAAGAAGGATATGCTCAGCTGTCTGTGCCATAACGCCGTCAGTTGCAGCAACAACGAGGATAGCGCCGTCCATCTGTGCAGCACCGGTGATCATGTTCTTGACATAGTCAGCGTGTCCTGGGCAGTCAACGTGTGCATAGTGTCTCTTCTCTGTCTGATACTCTACGTGTGCAGTAGAAATTGTGATTCCACGCTCTCTCTCTTCCGGAGCTTTATCGATCTGATCGAATGCCTCAGCCTGGTTACCTTCGACTCTCTGGGACAGTACGCTTGTGATTGCAGCTGTCAGAGTTGTTTTACCATGGTCAACGTGGCCGATTGTTCCGATGTTTACATGCGGTTTGCTTCTGTCAAATTTCTGCTTTGCCATTTTAGATTTTCCTCCTTAAATTAAAGCATCTACTGCTTAAGTTCAAAATTATGTTCTAAAAAATGCCATCTACGCAAGATTATATTGCATTTTCCCTGTGTTTGCAAGTACTTTAGCCCTGATGATCTGCCAGGACCTTTTCCTGTACAGACTTCGGAACCTGCTCATAACGCTCGAAGAACATTGAGTAGTTTCCGCGTCCCTGTGTCTTGGAACGAAGGTCTGTTGAATAGCCGAACATTTCCATCAGCGGTACGAATCCGCGGACCATCTTGCCGCCGCCGATGTCGTCCATACCCTCGATGCGTCCGCGCCGGGAGTTGATGTCGCCGATGACATCACCCATGTACTCTTCCGGTGTGGAAACCTCAACCTTCATGATCGGCTCGAGGAGAACCGGCGCACCCTTCTTCATCGCTTCCTTAAATGCCATCGAACCGGCAATGTGGAATGCCATCTCGGAAGAGTCGACCTCGTGGTAGGAGCCGTCGTAGCAGTTTGCGCTGACACCGACAACCGGATAACCGCCGAGAATTCCGGCTTTCATAGCATCCTGAATACCTTCGTCGACTGCCGGAATGTACTCCTTCGGAATCGCGCCGCCGACAACTGTATTCTCGAATGCGTAAATTTCTTCTGCATTTGCATCCATCGGAGCAAATTTGACCTTGCAGTGACCATACTGACCGCGGCCGCCGGACTGTCTTGCGTACTTGCTGTCGATATCCGACTCTTTGGTGATGGTCTCTTTGTAGGCAACCTGCGGTGCGCCGACATTCGCCTCGACGTTGAACTCACGCAGCAGTCTGTCTACGATAATTTCCAGATGCAGCTCGCCCATGCCGGCGATAATGGTCTGACCTGTCTCCACGTTTGTATGCGCGCGGAATGTCGGATCCTCTTCTGCCAGCTTTGCAAGCGCTTCTGCCAGTTTTCCCTGACCGGCTTTGGTCTTCGGCTCGATTGCAAGCTCGATAACCGGCTCCGGGAATTCCATGGACTCAAGAATAACCGGATGCTGCTCGTCGCAGATCGTATCACCGGTTCCGGAGAACTTGAATCCGATCGCTGCAGCGATATCGCCGGAATATACCTTTTCCAGTTCAGCCCGCTTGTTTGCATGCATCTGGAGGATACGTCCGACACGCTCCTTCTTTTCCTTGGTCGCATTTAATACATAAGAACCTGCGTTCAGTGTACCGGAGTAAACACGGAAATATCCGAGTTTCCCGACGAACGGGTCTGTGACGATCTTGAAGACCAGAGCAGAAAACGGCTCATCATCAGAAGAATGTCTGACGATCGGATTGCCGTCCACGTCTGTTCCCTCAATATCCGGGACATCCGTCGGTGCCGGCATAAATTCGATGACGGCATCCAGCATTTTCTGAATACCCTTATTCTGATGCGCGGAACCGCAGCAGACCGGAACAGCCTTGTTCTCAATCGTTCCCTTGCGGAGTCCCGCCTTCAGTGCATCGACATCCGGCTCATTTCCCTCGAGATACTCCAGCATCAGATCCTCGTCCAGATCACAGATCTTCTCGACCATCTCGCCGTGATAGAGTTCTGCGTCATCCTTCAGATCATCCGGAATATCAACGATGGAGATATCCTCACCCTTGCTGTCATTGTAGATGTATGCTTTCATCTCAAACAGATCTACAATGCCTTCAAAGTGATCTTCTTTGCCGATCGGCAGCTGGATTACGACTGCGTTCTTGCCGAGCTTAGTGCCGATCTCATCAACTGTGTTAAAGAAGTCCGCACCCATGATATCCATCTTGTTGACGAACGCCATACGCGGAACGTTGTATGTGTCAGCCTGACGCCATACATTCTCTGACTGAGGCTCAACGCCGCCTTTTGCGTCGAATACACCGACTGCGCCGTCAAGGACACGCAGGGAACGCTCAACCTCGACTGTGAAGTCAACGTGTCCCGGGGTGTCAATGATATTGATGCGGTGTTCTTTCGCGCCCGGCTTTGCCTTGTTGTTTTCCTGGAGGGTCCAGTGACAGGTCGTAGCAGCAGAAGTAATGGTAATGCCACGCTCCTGCTCCTGCTCCATCCAATCCATGGTAGCGGTACCCTCGTACGTTTCGCCGATCTTATAGTTGACACCCGTGTAATACAGAATACGCTCTGTCAGGGTTGTCTTACCGGCGTCAATGTGAGCCATGATACCGATATTTCTGGTTTGTTCAAGTGGATACTCTCTTCCAGCCAAAACTTAATTTCCCCCTTTAGAATCTGTAATGCGCAAAAGCCTTGTTGGACTCTGCCATCTTATGCATGTCTTCTTTACGCTTTACAGATGCGCCGGTGTTGTTTGCTGCATCCAGCAGTTCATTTGCAAGTCTGTCTTCCATCTTCTTCTCGCTTCTCTTGCGGGAGAACATGGTAATCCAGCGAAGTGCCAGAGTCTGACGACGGTCCTGACGAACCTCGATCGGTACCTGATAGGTAGCACCGCCGATACGTCTTGCCTTGACTTCGAGGACAGGCATAATGTTGTTCATTGCTTCTTCAAAAACTTCCATTGCCGGTTTCCCGGACTTTTCTTCCATTTTGGCAAATGCGCCGTATACGATCTTCTGGGCTGTACCCTTCTTGCCGTCCAGCATGATGTTGTTGATCAGCTTGGTAACGACCTTGTTGTTGTATACCGGATCCGCCAAAACATCTCTTTTCTGAGTATGTCCTTTACGTGGCACGATACTTCCCTCCTTAATCATGATGGATTAGATCTTCGGTACTCACACCTTATGATGAATTGAAAATGTGTCTGCGCCAGGACTGATCCATCTATCTCCCGCAGCCGCATGTAGGAAAACTGATTCAGAACGCTGCCTGACTACCATCATCTGGTGAATCGAAACACTAATCTACTTATTTAAATATGAAACTTATGATTTCGGTCTCTTTGCGCCGTATTTGGAACGGCCCTGACGTCTGTTTGCAACACCTGCTGTATCAAGTGTTCCACGTACGATGTGGTATCTGGTACCCGGAAGGTCCTTAACACGGCCGCCGCGGATGAGCACGACGCTGTGCTCCTGCAGGTTGTGTCCTTCACCCGGAATATAGCTTGTAACTTCGATTCCGTTGGAGAGACGTACTCTGGCGATCTTACGAAGCGCTGAATTCGGCTTCTTCGGTGTAGCAGTCTTAACCGCTGTGCACACACCACGCTTCTGCGGAGAGGACATTTCAACAGATCTCTTCTTCAGAGAGTTGAAGCTTCTCTGCAATGCCGGTGCTGTGGACTTCTTTTCAGAAGTCTGACGGCCTTTTCTAACTAACTGGTTAAATGTTGGCATTCGTTCTTTTCCTCCTGTTTGATTTTTGAACGGGTCAGACGCCGGTTTGCGTCTGTCCTCTGCGGCTGCTGTTTGTTTTCTTAACGGAATCTGCCGTCCTTGAGGACTGTGACAGTTCCCGTCCCTTTATGCACTTTTCACAGGGAACTTCACTGCAAAAACACTGTTTTGCACAAATCATTCGATCCGAAATACCCGGTTTTTCGCGCAAAAAGGCGCACTGACCCCTTTTCTGGTCAGTCACGTTTTATGATTATAAGATGAGGAACCGTAAATGTCAAGTTTTTTCAAAATACCGCTGCAGGACCCGCTGCAGGGACTGCTTCAGAACTCGCCGCAGTATTCCTCCATCACATCGGCAGCGCAGCGTTCTTTCATTTTTTCTTGGCATCTTTCTCCTCAAATGGTAAAGTTTTATTAATAGAAAAACGACTCCGAAAGAGGAACTGATATCTGAATGAAACTCACCTGGACAACAACTGCATCGATCATCCTGGAGTATCAGGGAACTGTCATCGCATTTGATCCGTTCTGTGGTATTTCACAGGAAGGTCCCAAAACGGACCGCGCACGGGATCTTCTCACTCTGTACCGGAAATCACAGCATATTTTTGTGACGCACGGACATTTTGACCACATCCTGCACATTCCGCGCATCTGCAGGAAGTGTCCGGTCTCTGTCTATGCGACAAAAACGCCGGCTGCAACCCTGATCCGCCGCGGCATCAGCCCGGACAAAGTTACAATCATTGCACCCGGACATACACAGCAGATCGGGCCATTCAAAATCACGGCGTTCGCATCCAGACACTGTATCTTTGATCTGCGTCTGATCGTGCAGACAGCTGCAAGATGCATTGCCACAAAACAGGTCAGGGCGCTTCTCAAACGGCTCAGGCTGCATCAGACATTTCCCGAAAACGGCGAGACACTGATGTATGAAGTTTCCTGCGAGGGAAAACGCATCCAGATCCTCGGGAGCCTGAACCTGCGGAAGAATGTTTCCTGCACGACCGGTGCAGACCTGCTTATCCTTCCGCTTCAGGGAAAAAGCAGCCTGACGCCGTATGCGCTTTCGCTGACCGCAAAACTGCTTCCGAAAGAGATCCTGATTGACCATCACGACGACAGCTTTCCCCCTCTCTCGGCATCGATTGATCCGCATCCGTTTGCAAAAGAGGCAGAGCGGATTTACGGCATCACCTGCCGGATTCCGTCTCCGGGAGAGCTCTATGAATGCACACTTTAATACCGACTGATTAAGGAACCTTCATGCTTAACACACCCTACAAACGACATCTCGAATACCCGCAGCGCACCATGTTCCAAATGATCGAACGGATTGCACAGCAGTACCCGGACGAGCCTGCCTATGAACTATACGGGCGCAAAACCACTTATGCGGAATTCATCCGGCGGATCGAGCGGGCCGCCCGTGCCTTTCTTGCAATGGGAATCCGGCGGGATGACCACGTCACGATCTGCATGCCGAATGTCCCGCAGGCGCTGGACTGCTTCTATGCCCTGAACCGGATCGGCGCTGCCGCCAATATGATCCATCCGCAGTCCGCGGTACGTGAAATCACATTTTATCTTAACATTTCCGGAAGCAGGGCCATTCTGACCCTCGATCTGTTCGCGGAGCCGGTCGCGCAGGCAGTCGCTGCCGCAGACCATCCGGTCACCGTTCTTTTTGCGCGTATGCAGGATGAACTGCCGCCGCATCTTGCCGCCCTGTACTTTCTGAAGGCCGGCAGAAAACATCTGCGGCTCCCGGATACGGGTCATACATTGCTCTGGAAACAATTTCTGAAAAAGGGAACAGGCAGATCACTGCCGGATCCGCTCTACGAAGAGAACCACACTGCAGCAATCCTGTACAGCGGCGGTACCAGCGGCATTCCCAAGGGGATCTGTCTTACAGATCTTAACTTCAACGCATGCGCCATGCAGGCCCGAGAAGCGATTCAGGAAGAATTCCGCACCGGCCTTTCGATGCTCGCATGTATGCCGGTCTTTCACGGCTTCGGTCTGGGCATTAACATTCACGCGATTCTGATGCACGGACCCTGCTGTGTCCTCATGCCGACCTTCAATGCCAAAAGCTACGCAGACATATTAATTAAGAGGAAACCCAGTTTTATTGCCGGTGTACCGACCATTTTCGATGCACTTATGAATATCCCCGCGCTGGCACATGCAGATCTCAGTTTTCTGAAAGGTGTTTTCTGCGGCGGAGACTCACTCTCCGTCGAATTAAAACTGAAGATCGACCGTTTCCTGAAGGAACACGGCGCAGACGTGCAGATCCGGGAGGGCTACGGTCTGACGGAATGCGTAACAGCCAGCTGTCTCACGCCGAAAGACACATTTCGCCCGGGAAGCATCGGGCTTCCTTTTCCGGATACTGTCTATGCCATTGTTCAGCCCGGCACTGACGACATCATGCCGGACGGCGCAGAAGGAGAAATCATTCTACGCGGGCCGACTGTCATGAAAGGCTACCTGGACAACGAAGAGGAAACTTCGCATGCGCTCCGCAGACTGCCGGACGGCAACATCTGGCTGTATACCGGAGATCTGGGACATATCGATGAAGACGGTTATCTATATTTCCATCAGCGAATCAAGCGAATGATCATTACAAACGGCTACAATGTTTATCCCGGACAGTTGGAGAATATTATCGACGGTCTGCCGGAAGTCGCATACAGCTGTGTGATCGGCGTAAAAGATCCGCGCCGCATGCAGCGCGTCCGGGCGTATGTCGTGCTGCGCGAACCAAACCGGCCGTCAGCGGAACTCGAAAAGAAAATCATAGATGCGCTCCGGGACAACATCGCTTCCTACGCGCTTCCGAAAGAACTCATTTTCCGCGAATCTCTGCCGAAAACACTGGTGGGCAAGGTCGCGTACCGGCTGCTGGAAGAAGAAGCCGCAGAAGAAGAACCGTAAATTGCGATGTCTGCGCTTCGTTTCAGCCGGCGCAGAACCAGCGCAAAGCGCAGGCATCGAAGAGCTGCGCAGAGGAAGACGTACAAGTGCGCCGCGAAGCCCGCTCGCAATCGGAAATCATGATTTTTAACACATACAGGAGATGAAACCATGGCACGCAAGGATCAGACATCAAAAAGAAAAAGAAAACGCGGTGACCGCCGTGACGCAAGATGGGTCAAGGCACCGGGGCTGCAGACCGTTATGGGATACCTGCTGCCAAAGCGAACCGACTGTGAGGTGTATCTGAACGATAAGATCGATGCGACGGAACTGATGCGTTACCTCGAAAAACGAAACGCAGAACACCCTGAATATAAAACCACGATTTTTCACTGTGCCATCACCGGTCTCGCCCGTATGGTCCGGGAACGTCCGCTGATGAACCGGTTTATTCAGGGATACCGCCTGTACGAGCGCAATGAAATCAGTCTGAGTTTCGTCGCCAAGCGACGATTTGCAGACCATGCAGAAGAAACGCTGATGGTGCTTGTGCCGAAAGACACCGATACCATCACCGACATCAGCAGAAAGATCGTCGGAGATGTGACGGAAGCCCGTAAAAGTGAACATGCCACCGGCGGAATTGATGAAATTCTGGACCACTTTGCCGCACTGCCGCGGCCGGTTCTGATTCTTGCAATCCGCATCATCCGCTGGCTGGATTTCTGGGGAATCAATCCGAAAGTGCTGACTGATGGAGACCCGAACTACACAACCATTCTCTGCAGCAACCTGGGCTCAATTAAATGCCCTTCTGTTTATCATCATCTGAATAATTACGGCACCAACAGCATCATGATTACGATCGGGACACTTCACAAGGAAGAAGTGATCATGCCGGACGGTTCAAAACAAATCCGCGACATCGTAGACGTCGGCGCGACTTTGGACGAGCGGATTGCGGACGGATTTTACTTTGCGCGGAGTCTGAAGCTGGTCAAACACATCTTCGCACACCCGGAGCTGCTGGAACTGCCGCTCGGAGAGCCCAGCGGGTTTACCTATTGAGTATCGAAAAAACGTGTCAGGTCCTTATCGGATCTGACACGTTTTCAATTGGTTGTTGTTTTGATTTATTTGTTATGGAGTCTTTTTCGGATTATTCGCCGTAGATCTTCGCTGCGTTAAATCCGATGTGAAGCACTTTGTACATGTACTCAACGGACTCTTTCAGCGCCTTCATCTCAACTTCACGTCCCTCTTCGATCGTGTAACCGGAAAGCGGAAGCTCGATCTCAAGGTCGATGGTGTCAAGCTGCGGCGGAGCCTGTTCACGGAAGATCTGCATGATCTTTTCGCAGTCCACATCGCCCTGTCCGATTGCAGTTCCGAGTGAATGTGTTCCATCCGGATCTGCAAAGACGCGGTTGTCGCAGAAATGTGTGCAGTTGATGTACGGAGCCATCTTGCGGCAGCACTCTTCGATGCCTTCCATCAGCATGATCGGGTTGATGGTATCGCAGCATGCGCCGACCTGCGGATGTGCAATTTCCTTAACAAGCCAGATTACCTCATCTGCAAACAGATCGCAGTGGTTCTCGATGGAGATCTGCAGACCATATTTCTCGATGGTCGGGATATTGCGCCTGAAGTCATCAGCGATCTTTGCAAGCTGAACCATGACCGAACTGCACAGGCAGGAATGAGAACGCTTCTGCGGATGCTCCACGTCTGTGCTGTATTTTACAAGTGTACAGCCCAGCTTGTGCGCGATTTCAAGAGATTCCTCGATGGTGCAGTTTACACGCGGATCCGACGGCGCATTGAAGGAGATGTTCAGTTCCAGGCCGATTCCGTGATCTTCAGCATATTTGCGGCATGCTGCCAGATGCTCATCAGATGTATCATTCTGGATGTCAACCAGAGTGATATGCAGGACATCCAGTCCTACCTCAACTGCGATATCTACCAGATCGTTAAATGTCTTTACCTGCTCAAAAGCATGGTGCTCGCCGTACTCCTGGAAGCCCCAGCTCTCGCCGAACCCGGAAAGATGAAGGGTGTAGCTGTGCATGCCAAGTTTGAACTTTCTGTCCTGATTCTGTAACATTGTATTCATTGCTTCCTCCTTAATGAACTGTCACATCGTTTTTTGATTTATACTGTCAGATTGTTTTGTTCCAAAATATATATTGTATTATTTAGATGTATCTCAGATACATTTTATTTTCGATATTCATTTTCCGATGTCCGCGGCACGGCCTGAATACCGCGCCGCAGACAATGCTTCTATGCAATTATAATTCTAACAGATACGCTGGTAAATTGGCCAGTTTTCTCTGTCATTTGACATTTTTTACTTGCCAGCTTTGATTCTGTCAGCGTTAATCTCTTTCCAGATATCAACGTTCTTGACACCGACCTTATCCGGATCGAAGTAAGGCTTCTCAACGCCTGCCTTCAGCTGATTCATGTAATCGTCGTAAACCTTCTTGACGTTTGGCAGCAGGAAGATCAGAGAAATCAGGTTGAACCATGCCATGAGTGCGAACATAACCTCGGAAATTGCCCATGCGGTACCTGCTGTAACCAGCGTCCAGACGAAGAAGAAAATCGGCATAACGATACGGATTCCCCAGATGATTGCCATACGGGTCTTATGGCTGGAGTTGCGCATCAGATAAGCAAGACCTGACTCACCTTCATAGTAGTATGCGATACAGGTAGAGTATGCGAACAGTGTGATTGCAATTGCGATGAAGATGCCGCCGACTTTCGGGATCGCGGAGTTTGCTGCCTGCTGTACCCAGATAACGTTTGCTGTATTGCTCTCCTGCAGACCTGCTACAACCGAGTCAGCACTGGTGTAGATCCAGGTTGCACCGTCCTGTGCCAGAACGTTGAAGCATCCGGAGACAACTGCCATAATACCGGAGCATGCGCAGACTGCAACGTCAATGTATACGGAGAATGCATTGACAAGACCCTGTGTTGCCGGATGCTCGGTCTCTGCTGCTGCAGCTGCAGGCGGTGTTTCACCGAAACCGGAACCTGAGGAATTAACTGCACGTTTTACACCGTAGGAGAACGCGCCGCCCATTGCTCCGCCGAAGATTGCATGGGTGTTAAATGCGCTTCCG
This sequence comes from Lachnospiraceae bacterium FE2018, assembly GCA_000702845.1. Lineage (GTDB taxonomy): Bacteria > Bacillota > Clostridia > Lachnospirales > Lachnospiraceae > CADBRN01. The sequence goes on along the minus strand of JNKK01000018.1, from coordinate 40,775 downwards.
AAGATCTGTCCAAGTGCGTTCGGGATATTGGAAGCATGTGTGATCAGAACGATGATCGTAATGATCAGGTAACCGATCGTCATAAACGGAACGATAATGGTAGAGAAATCAGCGATTCTGCGGACACCACCGGAAATAACCAGGAACAGCAGAACTGCGATGACTGCGCCGACAACCCATTTCGGAACACCGAGGCTGAGTTCGAATGCCTGCGCGATGTTGTTTGCGGACGGTCCTGTTACAAGGAACGGAACGCCGATGGTGCAGAACAGTGCAAAAATGACTGCCATGACTTTGCCGAGTCCCTTCGGAAGACCTTTCTCCATATAGAAGTACGGGCCGCCTCGATACTGTCCGTCCATTTTAACTTTGTAAATCTGACCGAGTGAGTTCTCGGCATATGCGATTGCAGATGTTACCAGAGCGGTAATGATCATCCAGAAGATAGCTCCGGGTCCGCCATACATGATAGCGACCATGACACCGCCGACGTTACCGATTGCGACACGGTAAGCTGCGACGGTACTGAATGTCTGGAATGCAGAAAGTCCTGTCTCAGAACCCTCGCCCTTTGTCAGAAGTTTCCACTGCAGTTTTGCCTTGGTGATGTTGCCGAATTTAATCGCGATACAGTAAACAACTGCCAGACCGAAAGTCAGGGCGATCAGCGGGGTAGCCCAAAGTAAGTTGTCGAGATTGAAAATAAAATCACTAAAACCCATTCTCTCTTCTCCCTTTCAATTTCACAAAACATTTATTGTCGGACGTCTATGCATAGAAACACGTGTGTGTTGCCTGATAAGTTGCAATCGACGTGCCAAAACCTTTCAAAATTGCGGGATTCCGTGAAAACAATTAATATTTTGTTTGATTTTTACAATTATCCGACTCTGTTTTTGTCTATTATCACGGTTTTCTTTCTTCCAACCGCCCATGATCCGTTTTCCCGTACTTGTAAGGCAAAAAAACCTGCTCAGATTATTTGTGATTTCTTCTTTTTCTCCTGCGTTAAAAAAAGCTTTGTTTTCAATGAATTCAGGTCATCCGGCAGGCATTTCTGATTAATCTTCATCTCGCCATCCTGCGTTTTGATGTTTCGGTCTGCAAAAAATAAATGCACGTGCATGCCTGGAAATTTTGCATGCACATGCATCTGAATTTTGCACCCGCATATACATTTTGCACTCATGCAGAATGATTTTGCATCATGCCGGCCGTTTTTGCACCTGTCGCCTCTACCGCACAATCGCAAAAATAACATCCGCAACATAAAGGGAAAGCATAACAATCCCTTCCCACCGGTTTATCCTGCTTTTGCTGATCGAAAACAGGATGGTGATGATACTGATCACAATTAAAATGCCCAGATCAAATACCGACGCCCAGTTAACTGTGATCGGATGAATCAGAGTTGAAATGCCGAGAATCAGCATCAGATTAAAAATATTGGATCCGACCGCATTGCCGACTGCCATAGCGGTCTCGCCTTTACGCGCCGCGGTAACAGATGTCACAAGTTCCGGCAGAGATGTTCCGACTGCCACAATCGTGAGGCCGACCAGTGTCTCTGTCATCCCTGCAGCCAGCGCAATTGCCTTTGCGCTGTTTACAACCGCCTGCCCGCCGCCCACAATCAGTGCCAGTCCGATCACAATAAAAAGCAGACATTTCCAGACCGGTTTATTCTCACCTTCTTCTTCCTTTGCAGGATGTTTCCTGGCGTTGTACACAAGTATACCGATGTACACAAGAAATGCAGCCAGCAGAATCAGACCTGCCAGCCGTCCGATCACCCCGGCATCTGCATTCATACGAACTTCTGAAAATCCATTCACCCGGGACGCTGTCACCAGAACTGTCGCCAGAACAAAACAGGCCGCGGCAATCGAAATCGGGAAATCACGTTTCCGCACAATCTTATCCACCGGAACCGCATGAATCACAGCACAGGCTCCCAGCACGCAGAGCAGATTAAAAATATTCGAACCCACCACGTTACTGAGCGCAATCTCATTCGATCCCTGAATCGCGGCCGTCGTACTGACCGCCAGCTCAGGCGCACTCGTTCCCAGCGCGACAATTGTCAGCCCGATAATCAGCCCGGGCACATGAAAGATCTTCGCCAGCGCCGCACTGCCGTCCACAAAAAGATCCGCGCCCTTCACCAGCGCCACAAATCCCACGATCAAAATAACAACATTCAGCAAAATCATCAGAGTTCCTCCACCTTAATCCCATACTTCCGCATCCTGTACTGCAGGCTCTGCCGGCTCATTTTCAGGATCCGCGCAGACTGCGATACATTACCGCCGTTTTCCCTGAGCACTTTGCAGATTGCAGCCCGTTCAACATCCTGCATAGTCGTATTCAGAGAATCTGCCAGCACCGGTGCCGGCGCTTTCTTATGTACCCGGACCGCTTCCGCTGCCGGGACTGTTTTGCGAAGATACTGCGGAATATACTCCGGCGTAATCTCAGCCTCGTCATCCGGTAAAATGTTAATTGCGTGTTCAATTACATGCTCCAGTTCCCGCACATTGCCGGGCCACCCGTATGCATCAAACACTTCCAGCGTTCTCTGATCCAGATCACGCACATTGCGCGCAAGTTTCGCATTGCACGTCATAATAAACTGCTTTGCCAGAAGCGGAATATCTTCTCTGCGCTCCCGCAGCGGCGGTACAATCAGGCTGACGACACCCAGCCGGTAGAACAGATCCTGCCGGAGCAGTTTCCGGTCAATCGCCTCCTGCGGCGGAATGTTCAGGTTGGAGATCACGCGGACATCCACCTGGAATTCCTCTGACCCGCCGACCCGGCGGACCCGGCCGTCCTGCAGCACACGCAGCAGTTTCGCCTGCAGATTAATATTCATAGAATTCAATTCATCCAGCAGCAGCGTTCCGCCGCTGGCCTGTTCGAACAATCCCGGCCGCCGCTCCGCGCCCGTAAATGCGCCTTTCTCTGTGCCAAACAGAAGACCCTCCAGCAGATTTTCAGGAATCGCAGCACAGTTGATGGCAAGAAACGGCCCTTCTGACCGCCGGCTGGCATTGTGAATGCTCTGCGCCAGAAGTTCCTTTCCGGTACCGGTCTCCCCGTAGATCATTACAGATGAATCCGATTTTGCCGCCTGTCTGCTGCGTGCAATCAGATCTCCCATTACACTGCTGACGTGAAGCATATCCTCAAACCGGAACCGCGCGGCGAGCGCGCTTTTCTTCTGCGTCTTTCCGGACTGTGACTGCTGCAGGAGCTTTTCCTGCAGCTCCACGATTTTTTTATTCAGGTTATCAACCGTGCTCCAGTCTTTCATAACGCTGTAGCCGCCGAGTACCTGCCCGTTCTGAATAACCGGAAATGTATTCGCCGTAATATCGACATTTTTGTTATAGCGGGTCGTATAATACTGCCGGCGGTCCAGATAGACCTGCCGCTCCTCAATGCAGCGCGGGATAATCAGGCCGCGCCCGTCCAGCGCCTCATAGACATCTTCAATCCGCTCTCCGATAACATCCTTAAGCACAAGGTTATCCATCTTAATAGCGGCATTGTTCAGAAATACAATCCGTGTCTCCTCGTCGCACATGATGATCGAATCACTGATCTGTTCCAGTGCGTGCTCGTACCGTTCCCGCTGTACCTCTGCCGTCACATTCCGGAACGTGACCAGCTGCATTTCCTCCGGCAGTTCCGGAATATCCGGCGCATCCGTGCGGATCAGGTATTCGTCAAACGCAACTCCAACATAACGACGCCGGTCATGCTTCCGTTCATGCTGCGAGGCATCTGAACCTTCACCGCCTGTTTCCGGCTTCTCACATAACCCCGGCGCAATTTCATCCAGCCGGTGTCCGATCAGGTAATCATGCGCCTCACCGTGCAGAAGACGCATCGCCTGCTCATTAAACATACGGATAAACCCATCCCGATCAACGATGACAGCGCCGATCCCGCACTGCGAAATTAGTTTTAATGATTCTGTGATACCCATTGCATCCTCTTTCATGTAGCTGTTGCCACTGTCACAAAGAAAATTGTTCCTTCGCCCTCTTTGCTCTGAACCCAGATCGTCTCATCCAGTCCGTTTACAATCTCCTGCGCGATTGCAAGCCCGAGACCGGTACCCTTCGGATTGTCGACAGACGTTTTATAAAACCGCTCAAAAATATGCGGATAATCTTTTTCGGAAATACCGCGTCCGTCGTATTTCTGTCCCATTTCATCTCTAAAATATAAACAAATCATAAAGTAAATGAAATTCAACTGCAACCCGAAATTTTACCAAAAAAACAGAAAGGAATGAAACTCTTATGGAAGCACCAAAAAAGGGAAAAGTCAGATGGCCGGTCATGTCAGTCACGATCGTCCTCTTCGTGGCGATGCTGATCGCAATCGTTGTGAATGCCGAAACATTCTATGACATCCTGAATAATCTGGTCATGAACAATCTGATGTGGGGGCTGGGCTGGTTTGTATCTCTGGTCTGCCTGTTCATGCTCATCGTCTGTGTCATTTTCCTCGTCACGCCAATTGGAAAAATCAAACTCGGCGGACCGAACGCAAAGCCGAAATTCAGTTACCTGCAGTGGTTCGGCATCTCACTTTGTACCGGCATCGGCGCCGGCGTCGTCTTCTGGGGCGCAGCTGAGCCGCTTCTGTTCGCAATGGAGCCGGACCCGTCCACAGGACTTCTCGCAGGCAGCAACGGATCCGTCGTCTGGTCCATGGTTCACTGCTTCCTGCAGTGGGGATTCACACCTTACGCAACCTGCGTTGTCATGGGTGTTATCCTCTCCTACATCATTCTGAACAAAAAAGCTCCGTTCAAGGCAAGTTCCTGCCTGATCCCGCTGTTCGGTGAAGGCGCCGAAAACAGCAAATGGGCAACCGCATTTGACGCATGGTCTGCTTTCGCGCTGACCGGTGCGGTTGCAGGCAGTCTCGGATACGGCGCGATGCAGCTTTCTGCAGGAATCAAGGCATTTGCAGGTATCGAGCCTTCCAAGATGATCTATATCGGTATCATCATTGCAATGTTCATCTGCTATAATCTGTCCGCTATTTCCGGACTCCGCAACGGTATTACATTCCTGTCCAACATGAATACAAGATTCTTCTTCATTCTTCTGCTCTTCGTATTCCTGGCAGGACCGACCGGTTACATCTGCAACCTGTTTACACACAGCCTCGGCGCTTATCTGGATCAGTTCTTCAGCGCAAGCCTCTACACCGCTCCGTTCGCGGATGCCGGAAGATGGGCACAGAACTGGGATATGTACTGGTGGGTTGACTGGATGGCATACGCGCCGCTGCTCGGTCTCTTCATGGTCCGCGTCGGTTATGGCCGCACACTCCGTGAGTTTGTCCTCGTTGAGTGGCTGTTCCCGGCACTGTTCGGTATCGTATGGTTTGCAGTATTCGGCGGAACAATCCTGCACGGACAGTTCTTCCAGGGCGTCGACTTCTACAGCATTTATATTAACGAGGGTGCCGAGGCACTAACCCTTGCGATGTTTAACGTCCTGCCGATTTCGAAGATTGCCAAAATCATCATGCTGATTATTATCACGATCTCGCTCGTCACCCAGTGTGACTCCATGGCAGTTACGCTCGCAGGTATGTCTATGGAAGGTTCCGACGATACCCATGAGCCGCCGGTATGGCTGAAGCTGTTCTGGGGCATCGTATTCGCAGTCATCGCAATGGTCTTCGTTGTCCTCGGCGGCATCAACGGCGTTAAGACAATCAAATCCTTCTGCGGTATTCCGCTGACGTTCATGTGCTTCGCGATCCTGCTCGGATTCCTGAAATACATCCTGAAGCGGCCGCGGAAAATCAACGGCGATTATGAGCCGGAGCCGGAAGTTGCAAACGCGCCGGATAACGGCGAGCCGATGGCACACCAGGATGGAATTGATAAGCTGTTCGCAAAACTTTTCGGCGAGAAGACAGCTGACTGATAAAAGAAAGGAGCACGATATGAAACCCATAACAATGATCATTCTTCTGATCGCAGATCTGTTTATCATCGGATTTGGACTGATGCTGCAGTTTGGTGTCATCGCGACACAGACACCGCCCAATGCAACTTATTTTATCGGACCGTATCTGCTCCTTCTCACACTGCTGATTGCGTTCCGCAGAAATGCAAAGGCAAGAAAACATTCCGCATAGAAAACGTGTGTATACCCTTTCATAGAGAACCCCGCCGCATTGATTCAATCACATGCGGCGGGGTTCCTTTTTTCTACAGACATTTTTTGACCAGTGCCGCGTCATCCAGTGCAGCATCAATCAGACGGCTGAGAAACGACGTATATCCCTTTCCATAAGCTTTTGAAAACTTCTGAGCTTTTTCGGACAGTCGAATGGATGCGGTTTGCTTTGTCCTGGTTTTTTGCTTCATTCTCTTGAACTGTTTTAACATTTCAGGAGTCATTTCCGGGCTTTCTTCATCATACGTAATTGCCCGCTCAGCAGCCTCTTCTAATTCCTGCAATTCCTGCCGGCTTATTTCCGGGTTCAATTCATTAAAATTCATCTTCACCATGTTCATACCTCTCTCTTTCCGGCACAGATGCCACACGGGCAGAAATCAACCGGATTGTTCTATTATCTTTGAACACACAGACAACAAAAAGAATCCTTCCGACCTTCCCAAGAATATTATAGCGTTCTTCTTCCGGATGTTCCTCATCCACCCGAATCATTTTGTACGGATCCAGAAATACTTTGGCCGCTGTTTTGAAATGAATTCCATGTTTTCTGAAATTCAGGGCATCTTTATTCTCATCCCACTCAAAAGAAACTTTTTTGAGATCATAATCAAAAATCTGATACAAACATCTACCTCACTATCATTGTATTGTATTACACTTCATTTTGCAATGCAATTTGCAATACAAAATCCCCTGCCGATAATTTATGTCACCTTCTTTACGATATCCATTTTGCAATGTTATGTCAATATCTATTTGATTACCGAATTAACTTCAGTATTCAGAGAACCCCGCCGCATCCGACCGGTGCAGCGGGGTTCTTCTTTTTTATGGGTTTTAGTTTTGTATTTTATGCTTTACTTAATTCTTTCACGCCGTACCGCGCAAAGGATACAATGACTGATCCCATCGCGATCAGTTCCAGCACGATTCCCGGATAGGAATGCACGACAATGTCATAGAAAATCCAGAGCGGACTCAGCACAAGCAGCCTGTACATCCGGATCGTCCGGCCGTTCCTTGACCAGTTCGTGATCGTCGCGATGATGGAACATGCACAGGGAACGATGCTCAGCGGACCACTCCAGGTAACAAGCGAGATTATCACGACAATTCCGGAAATTACATATTTCCAACCTGCCCAGCTCTTCCAGTCATCACTGTCTGCACTTAATAGCAGGACATTTTTAGAAGAAAGTCTGTCTGGACACGTTATAAGAAATGCTTATAATAAAATTGGCAGGTAAATCACTGTCATGAACAAAACATCGAACCCGAATCGAGGAAAAACAATGGATGATCGAAAACTGCATACACTTCTGACCGTTGCATCTGCCGGCAGTCTGAATGCCGCCGCAGAACAACTGCATTGTTCCCAGTCTGCTGTCACGCAGATTATGAATGCAATTGAAAAAGAACTTGGATTTACTGTTTTCAGAAGGACCAACCGCGGGGTAATACTGACAGCAGAAGGAAGCACGATTATGCCCTATGTAACCACCGCCAGTCAGGCACTCTCCGAATTACAGGAAGCGGCTGAGACAATCGCAGCCGGTAAAAAAACGCCGCTGCGCGTGGGTACCTATTCCAGCATCAGCATTGCACTCATGCCGGGAATCATCTCCGCATTCCACAAACAGTTTCCGGGCGCATCGTTCGAGATTGTTGTGGGAGCTGATGAACTGCCTTCCCTCCTTGAAAACGGAAAAATCCATGTCCTTCTGATTGATGAGGCCAGAAAAGCCGGGGCATCCTGGTTTCCTGTTCTGGAAGACCATATTTACGCCGTGGCACCGGCTTCCTTCCGTCTGGGCGAACGGCAATCTATCACACTGGAAAAGCTGAAAGAATACCCGGTCATAATAAACCCGCTCGACCTCTTCCCGCAGGGGACACAGCAGCTCAAAGATGCGCCGGACGTCACCAGCGTAATGACCGCAGACAGTCTTCCGCAGCTGCGTATGGCAGCCCGGGAACTCGGCATCGCGCTTCTCCCGGAACTGAGTCTTCGCGCTGAGACCATCCCGGAAAACATCGATCTTCTGGAACTGGATCCGCCGGTCTCCCGGACCATCGGTATCTGCCTTCCGGATAAACCGCTGCCGATTGCGAAAAAATTTGCAGCATTCCTGCGCGAAAATGCAGAAACACTGCTGACTCTGTAACCACCCGGATTCCATTTACTGCGAGGTGATAATCATGCACACACAAATGAGAGAAAATTCCCGCCGCGGCATCCCGTTTCTTTCTTTCGAATCCTTTGACCAGACCGGTCTGACCGTCAACGCTTTTTCCACAAGGGAAGGCGGTGTCAGCAGCGGTTACTGTGCCTCACTGAATTTCAGAGGAACCATGGATGATGATCCGGAGAACATCGCCGAAAACTACCGCCGCATGGCAGACGCCCTGTCCGTCTCCATTTCTCAGATGGTGCTGACGCAGCAGACACACACGACAAACCTGCTTCGCGTCGGCAGAGAAGAGATGGGGTACGGATTGACAAAGCCGCTTCCGTGGACCGATATCGACGGACTCGTAACCAATGAACCCGGTGTCATGCTGGTCGCTTTTTTTGCAGACTGTGTTCCGCTGTATTTTCTGGACCCGGTTCATAAGGCAATCGCGCTTTCGCATTCCGGCTGGCGCGGAAGTGTCTGCCGAATGGGCGAAGTGACCATAAAGCGCATGCAGAAAGAATTCGGCAGCAGGCCGGAGGATCTCCTGGCCGGTATCGGTCCGTGTATTTGCGGAAAATGCTATGAAGTTGACGAATTCGTTGCCGAAAGAATCCGGGAATCATTTTCAGAAGAGGAAATGAAAGCCTTCCTGCTGCCGGGCAGACCGGAACATTATCAGCTCGATCTGCCCCGCATGAACCGTCTGATTATGAAACAGGCGGGCATCCCGGATGATCATATTTCTGACAGCGGACACTGCACCTGCTGTGAATCCGACCGATTCTTCTCCCACCGGGCATCCAATGGAAAGCGCGGTAACCTGTGTGCGTTTCTGATGCTGAATTAAAAAAGAGCTTCCTCTATTAAAATAAAGAAGAAGCTCCCTGCTTTAACGGAGGAAGACGCACAAGTGCGTCGTCCAGCTCGCGCGCGATCAGAGATCGCGATTGAATGTCAGATTCGCTGCACCGCCACCTGCCTGCGCACACGCCGCCAGATAAAGAAGACAACGATCAGGAGCAGCATCCATGTAACCGGGAAGGAATAATAGATATATTCAACCCCGTACTTGCTGGTATCCAGCCAGGTTGTCCACAGAATACGGAACAGGCAGTTGCAGATCAGCGTAGCAATCACCGGTGACAGCGCATGACCGCAGCCGCGGATTGCCCCGACAAAAACATCTGCCATACCGTAGATGAAATACGGGGTTACCATGACCACCAGACGGATGACACCAGCTTCGATCACAGCCGGATCTGTGTTATAAATATGCAGCAGCGGATACCGGAAGACATCCATGATGGTCGCAAGCACCGCGCCTACAATCAGCGCATACAGAAGGCAGATCTTAATGACGCGGTCTACGCGGTCATATTTGCCTGCCCCTGCATTCTGGCTGGTAAATGTCTGGCATCCCTGATGCAGTGCCGACATGGCGGAATACATGAAGGACTCGATACTGGTTGCCGCACTGGAACCTGCCATTGTGACGGCGCCGTATTTGTTGATTGCTCCCTGTACCGTCATATTTGCGATACTGAACAGGCACATCTGCAGTCCCGCCGGCACGCCGATCTTCATCATATTGACGAGCAGCCTGCGGTCTATGCACAGCTTTCTGACGGAAAAATGCAGCTCGTCATTCGATCTTGCCAGATAGACCAGTACCATAATCGCGCTGACCCCCTGACTGATAATTGTCGCAAGCGCAACACCTGCAACATCTATTTTCAGAACAATGACAAAAAACAGATTCAGAATTACATTGAGCACGCCGCTGATCGTCAGATAAATTAATGGTCTCTGCGTATCTCCGCGGGCACGCAGCGCAGCAGCGCCGTAGTTGTACAGCATATTGAAGGCAGTTCCCGCGAAATAAATGCGCATATACAACAGAGAAAGCGGAAAAATCTCTTCCGGGACCGACATGAGCCGCAGAAGCGGTCCGGCAATAACAATTCCGAACAGCCCGACACCTGCACCGCCGATAATACTAACCGATACGGCCGTGTGCAGTGTGCGGGAAATCTTCTCTTCTTCCCCTGTAATGCCCAGAAAACGGGCGATCATGACATTGACACCAACAGAAAGACCCATCAGCACATTGATCAACAGAAAAATCGCACTGGTTGTGCTGCCGACCGCCGCCAGAGAATTGCTGCCGGCAAATCGCCCGACAACGATGACGTCCGCCGCATTAAAGAGCAGCTGAAGAATATTGGCGGCAATCAGCGGCAGACAGAAGATTACCAGTTTGTCTGCCAGTGAGCCGTGTGTCATGTCGATACTTTTTCGGTTCATATGATCCAGCTCCTGTTTCTTCGTTCTTTCCGCGGAACATCGTACAGCAAATTCTGTATAATTTCAACCCTTCATGCTATGCAGCTTTTCTTAAGCCATATACCGGTCAGAGACTTTTCACAATTGATCAGCTCCTGTGGTGTTCCGGTAAACATGACCTGTCCGCCGTTCTTTCCGCCGCCGGGTCCCATATCAATCACCCAGTCTGCAGCCGCAATCATTTCCTGCCGGTGTTCAACAATCACAACCGTATTTCCGCCTTCAATCAGCTTGCGCAGCAGCTTCAGCAGCCGGGCAATATCATGACTGTGCAGACCGGTCGACGGCTCATCAAGCACATAGATTTTTCCTGCTTTGTGCAATTCTTCCGCCAGTTTGAGACGCTGAATCTCGCCGCCGGACAGCGTGCTGGTCGGCTGTCCGAGTGTCATATACTCCAGTCCGACATCAATCATAATCTGCAGGCGGTCGTGGATTTTCTTCTGCGGAAAGAATTCCAGCGCCTGCGCGATCGTCATATTCATGACTTCCTCAATGGTTTTCTCCTGATAGCAGTAAGAAAGCGCCGTCGGATTATAACGGCGGCCGCCGCATTCCTCACAGAGAATTGCAACCGGATCGGCAAAGGCAACATCCGGCAGAATCTCTCCCTTTCCTTTGCAGACCGGGCATGCGCCCTTTGAATTGAAGCTGAACCACTGCGGGCTGACATCATTTGCCTTTGCAAAGAGTTTCCGAATCTCATCCATAACCCCTGTATAGGTCGCAGGTGTGGATCTGGTTGAAGTTCCGATCGCTTTCTGATCAATCACGACCGCATCCGGATATCCGCGCACAAATGCCTCACAGATCAGACTGCTCTTGCCGGAGCCGGCAACACCGGTCACCGCAGTGAGAATCCCCTTTGGAATCGTTACACTGACATCTTTCAGGTTATGAACGGATGCATGTTCCACCGGATACCCTTCTGTCCATGGAAGCGGATTAACGTTCAGGCTGATTTTCTCCAGCAGGCTCTCCGCTGTCTTCGTTCCGGTTCCTTCCATTTCCTGCAGCGTTCCTTCAAATACGATTTCGCCGCCGTACTGCCCCGCATCCGGTCCGAGTTCAATAATATGATCCGCAAGCTGCAGCATCTGCCTGCTGTGTTCCACCACCAGAACTGTGTTGTGATGATCACGCAGATCCAGCAGCAGTTTCCCGATTTTTCCTGCGTCCGCCGGATGCAGGCCCGCTGTCGGCTCGTCGAGTATATAAGTGATATTACTCAGACTGCTGCCGAGATGCCGCACCATTTTCAGCCGCTGTGACTCGCCGCCGGAAAGCGTATCTGTCCGTCTGGAAAGGCTTAAATATCCCAGACCGACATCCACCATATACCAGAGGCATGCTGTGATCTGAGACGCAATCGATCTTCCAAGCGGATCCCGAATATTTTCCAGAACCCCGATCAGATCGCTGACTTCCATATCATTCATATCCTGAATGTTATAGCCGTCGATTTTAGAGGCAAGTGCCGCGGGGTTAAGACCGCTGCCGCCGCAGACCGGACAAGGACTGCGCTTAATGAACTGCATCGCCTCATCCTGTACGCTTTTTTTCAGTTTTGAGATATCCCGGTTCAGGTACAGCCGGTTAAACCGCGCTACAACACCTTCATACGGCAGCTTGGATACCTGTCCGGTGTTGTTGCGGATAAAATCCATGACCAGCGGCTCATCCGGTCCGATGCGCAGCGCCTTCCACTCCTCTTCAGTAAAATCACGCAGCTTTTTATCAGCACTGTAGAGCGGATTGAATTTATAATAAAAATCCTGCCAGCTGCCGCCGAAGAACTGGCGGAACCGGATCGCACCCTCGTTGATGGTCTTGTCCATATCAAACATCAGCGATTCATCCAGCTCAGCCTTTTCACCAAGCCCGGTGCACGCAGGACACATGCCGTGCGGATGATTAAACGAATATGCCATTGATCCACCCGCCGAAGGCTGACCCACGCGCGAAAACAGCAGTCTTACAAGCGGCGCCACATCCACCGCTGTTCCAACCGTTGACCGGACGTTTGCTCCAATCGGCTTCTGGTCTACGATAATAGAAGGTGTCAGATTGCGGATCTGTTCCACCTTCGGCCGCTCATAGCGCGGCAGACGCTGCCGCAGAAACATCGGATATGAGGCCTGCCACTGCCGGCCGCTCTCAGCTGCAACCGTATCAAAGGCCAGGGAACTCTTCCCTGACCCGGAAACGCCGGCCAGCATGACAAGCTTCTCCTTCGGAATGCTGACCGTGATATGCTTCAGATTGTTTGAGGAAGCACCCTCTATTTCAATCGCTTCCCGCTCAAATTTCTCTCCCATATATCTCCTCTGTCTACTTATTATCAAAAAGCCCGCCGGCTGCATTTCAGCGCATTCTTGCTTCAGCTGCATCCAGCGAATCGAACCCGTACTGCTTCACTGTATTCAAAAGCACCATCTCCGGAATACTTTTTCCTTCTTTTCGGACCTCTTCCACATAATCTGCGTAAATCTGAATTGTCCTCATGGAATAGGTAGCAAGTTCTCCCCACATATAGGTCTCAAATGAAGTATTGACCGGCGTATCCTCCGCCCGGCGGATGGATCTGCCGCGGCCGGTCAGCTTCGGGAAGCGCTCCGCAAGCTGTTCCTGCCAGTCTGTCTGCTGCGCACAGATTTGATCAATCAGTGCATCCTTCTCCGGGACACGTGCCGGAAGCTGACTGCGGATTGCCGCAAACTCGGCCGGACTGGTCCGCTCCATCATATAGCCATACTTTTCGCTCAGCGGATTTCTCCCCTCTGCTTTTGCCTGCTGCAGATCCTCCAGGTAGCTGCCCAGCAGAGCTTCATTCCATGCGCCAAGCTGGCTGGAGCGCATAATATAAAAAGTCTGCTTCTCATCCTGGCAGGAAGCGCGCCCGCCTATATTATTAACCTTGTCGAACATAATCCATTCGATGTCGACAATCTGGTTGATGATTGTGTTCTTCTCCATATGATCAAACTCCATTATATTCATTCTTCAACGCAGGATACTCGTGACTGCAGTCATGAGAGGAATGCGCAAAATCTAACTCGTCTTCAACATGGGTTTAAAGCCCGCATTGAAGAATGAGCCTCCGGCGGCGCATGACGTCCAGTGGACGTCTGGTTCTGCGCCGACCGAAGCGAAGCGTAGACATCGCAGAGCTGCACAGAGGAAGTCGCACAGGTGCGTCGCGCAGCTCGCGCGCGATCGGAGATCGCGATTTACTATCCCTTTTTTCTTTTGAAGGGTGGTTTTATTGAGTTCGTGTGATTTTGTAATGATATATGTTTCCGGACTCTGCCTCTTGCTTTTCTATCCTCGATCAGATCTTTTTGACCATTAGTGCATCCGCATCCCTTGCTTCCTGGCAGTTGCGGATGCACTTTTCTCGCCTCTGTTCGCCTGGCTTTTCCAGGATTTGTCTGTTTTGGCATCCGCATCCCTTGCTTCCTGGCAGTTGCGGATGCACTTTTCTTGATTTGTTTCCTTCCGCCGGCGCTAACCCTGGCTTTTTGGGCATCCGCATCTCTTGCTTTTTGACAGTTGCGGATGCACTTTTCTCGCCTTTGTCCACCTGGCATTTCCAGGATTTGGCTGATTGGGCATCCGCATTCCTTACTTCCTGGCAATTGCGGATGCACTTTTCTTGATTTGTTTCCTTCCGCTGGCGCTAACCCTGGCTTTTTGGGCATCCGCATCCCGGACAAACTCTCTCATGCGGATGCACTTTTCTTGTTTGTCTCTCCCCGACAAGGGTCATTTCTCAATTTTTGTGCATCCGCATCCTGCCCATCTCCTCGCTTGCGGATGCATATAATGAGAAATTAACTACAAAAGAGGGCTTCAACCTGCCTGCAGCCTCCGCAAATCATCTGCCACCGCAAGTGTCCGGTCATGGTCCGGACCCAGAATCCGTGTGAAATTCTCTTTTGCCTTCTGCAGGGAAGCAATGGCATCTTCCCGCCGGCCCATCTGCTCATAGACCCAATACATGTTGCGGCATGTGACGCCATATTCTATGTTCTCGCCGAAGAAACGGCGCGTATATTCGGCTGATTTCTGATACAGTTCCAGCGCCTTATCATATTGCTGCTCTGCATAGAGAAGCCCTGCAAGACTGTTCAGCCCCGCGGCATAATGCACATTTTCCTCGTCGGCACATTTTTCAAATGATTCGATTGCCAGTTCTGCGCATTCTTTTGCTTTTTCATGATTTCCTGCAGCGCGGTGCAGAGCTGCCAGATTGTTGTAGGTAATCGCAATATCCTGGTCTGTGCCGGGCATTTCCTTTACCATGCGAAGTGCTTCTTCCAGATATGTGATTGCCTCTTCATACTGTCCCGTATACAGATACGCCTGAGACAGATTATTCAGTACGCTTGCAAATTCATAAGTATTCCTGTCTCCTGAAGCAAGATAGATTTCACGTGCCTCCAGAAAAAGATCTACCGCCCCCTGATAATTTCCCATCAGCCGGTATGTACCGGCCATATTGTTCAGCACCGTCGCGTACTGGGTACAGTTTTTCCCCAATTCCTGTGCGATCTGATCCCGTGCCGCGCCAAAAGCCTCAATTGATTTGTCATAGCGGCTGGTGCTTCGGTAAAATGAACCCATTTCGTTGCTGACCGCGATCAGTTCCCCCAGGTGCGCCGGATAATCATCTGAAAATGCTTCCCGCTGTCCGAGAAGAAATGCTTCAATCTGCTGCAGATCTCCTGCTGTGTACAGCGCATCCAGCTCCTTATAAAAATTGTCCAGTGTTCCCGCCAAAGTTAAATCCCCCGTTTCTGAAAATTAATTTTTTTCTCATTTCTGAAAAACATTTCCACATATTAAATATATAGTAGCGAAAAAGCCTTTCTTTCAATGTGCAGTATCTCATCTTAATTGTGCTGATTCATCCGGACTTTGCAGATTTTTTGCATTTTTACAGCATCCACTCGAGATACTGCACAAAAAAAAGGAAACTCTGCACATCTTTTTTACTGACTCTCAGTATAATGAAGTTATCAGCAAAAATAACTTACAGTTATTGGTTTGGATTAAACATTTTCAGGAGGTATTTATGAACAATTTCGCATTCTATTCACCGACTTATTTCGAATTTGGTAAAGGCACAGAGGCAAAGACCGGTGAACTGGTCAAGAAGTATGGCGGACACAAGGTCCTGATCCATTACGGCGGCGGCTCTGTTAAGCGTTCTGGTCTGCTTGACCGTGTAAAAGCTTCTCTGGAAGAGGCAGGAATTGAATACTGTGAGCTCGGCGGCGTTAAGGCATCTCCGCACAGCGACCTCATCTACGAAGGAATCGAACTTGCAAAGAAGGAAGGCGTTGACTTTATCCTTCCGATCGGCGGCGGTTCTGTTATGGACTCCGGTAAAGGTATCGCACTCGGCGCTGTTTATGACGGTGATTTCTGGGATTTCTACTGCGGCAAGAAAGGCCCGGTTACCGAAGCACTTCCGGTAGGTGTTATTGTTACAATCGCGGCTTCCGGTTCTGAAGGATCTACCGACTCTGTCGTTACGCTTGACGCAGAAGACGGAAACCAGTACAAGAGATGTGCAGACGGCGACATTCTTCGTCCGCTGTTCGCAATCATGAATCCGGAACTGATGATGACACTTCCGCCATACCAGACAGCATCCGGTATCTCTGATATCATCGCACACTGCCTGGAGCGTTACTTCTCCGATACAAAGGACTGCGAGCTGACCGACCGCATGCTTGAGGCTGTTATGCTGACCATGCTCAAAGAGGGACGCCGCGTTATGCTCAACCCGAACGATTACGAAGCACGCGCAAACATCATGTGGGCAGCTATGGTCGCACAGAACAACATCACAGGCGTCGGCCGTGCACAGGACTGGGGCACCCATCACATGGATAACGAGATCGGCATCAAGTATGGTGCATCTCACGGCGCAGGCCTTGCACTGCTCTTCCCGTACTGGATGCAGTATGCAATGAAGGCAAAAGGAACTGAGAAGTTCGTTAAATTTGCTAACCGTATCTTCGGCTGCCAGATCGACTGGGAGAACCCGGAGACAACTGCTATGGAAGGCATTAAGATGCTCCGCGCATTCTTCGATGAGATCGGAATGCCGAACAGCATCAGCAGCCTCGGCGGCAAGAAGGAAGATATTCCGGAGATGGTCGAGAACATGTTCTTCGAAGCTCCGAATCACGGAAACTTCATTCCGCTGACAAAGGAAATCGCAGCTGAGATTTACGAGATGGCTATGTAATACATCTGTAAAGTAATGCAGTATCACTCTTATCACCATACGAATTACGATAAAGCCAAGCCATAACTTTTAAAATGATACTGCTGAAAACCCCTGCCGGATGCGGCAGGGGTTTTATGATATTTCTTTGAACAGATATCTTTGGGCAGGTATCTTTGAGCAGAGATCTTTGGAGCGGTATTCTCGGACAGGGATCAGAACCTTCAGGTCCCTCCGCCGGAAAAAGCTGTACCGGAAGCCTACAGTGCTCCCAGCACTTTCCCGATGCTGTCCCGGAAAACCAGATCTGCTTTTCCGGTCAGCCGTGTCCTGCCTTTATTAATGATAATCAGATATTTACCGTGAAACTTGTGGGCGAGCTGTGCGGCTGATCCCACCTCCAGGGAAGTTCCGCCAATAATCAGGCAATCCGCCCGGTTTACCAGATCCAGTGCATTATCATATGCCGGAGATGGAAGCACTTCACCATACAGCGTTACGTCCGGCCGGACCATCTCCCCGCATTCTGTACAGCGCGGCACCGGATCCGGACTGTCAAAAATAAAATCCGCATCATATTCTTTCCGGCAGAACACACAGTAATTCCGCAGTGTCGTTCCGTGAATTTCCTGCACATTCCTGCTGCCGGCTTTCTGATGCAGGCCGTCGATATTCTGTGTGATAATTCCTTCGAGCCGTCCCTCTTTTTCCAGACTTGCCAGCGCGTAGTGGGCAGCATTCGGTTCCACCGCTCTCGCATCCAGGTTTTCTCTGTAGTATTCAAAAAACAGTTTCGTATCACGGCGCAGACAGTCACTGCTCAGAAGATATTCCGGATTATATTTTCTATACTTTTTTCCCGTCTTCCGGTAAAGTCCGTTTTTGCTGCGGAAATCGGGAATACCGCTTTCTGTTGAGACGCCGGCTCCGCCGAGAAATACGGCATGTTCCGTCTCGTCCAGAATATCCCGAAACGCCTGCATCTTCTGTTCCTCTGAAAGCCGGTTGAAGAAGTTATGTTTTTCGCGCTCTGTTCGAAACTCTTTCAATGATGATCCCTCCAGTATTTCTAACGCAATACCGCCAGAATCGCAAATCCGATGATTGCAGCCAGTGTGGAAACCGTCAGTACTGATGATACATAGGTGCGCTGATCCGTGTCATCTGCAAATACCGGAAGCACAAACGGCGGCGGAAGAATGAACAACATGATAATTGCATCTGTAAAGTGCAGCTGCGGCCACAGCCTGCCGAACAGCATGATCAGGCCCGAACCGAGCAGCAGCATTATTACAAAGCGCAGTACTACAACTTTGGCTGTTTCCCGCCACGGAATATCATTCAGAACCAGATCATACCCGATTGCCAGCAGTATGATCGCACTGGTAGGCGCCGAAAAAAATCCTGTGCAGGCATCAAAAACACTACTGATACCGGATGGTATCAACGCCTGATACAATCCCGTTGCTCCAATCACAACACCTGATACTATCGCGATAATGCTCGGTGAAAAGACCATCTCCTTCATAAGAGTCCCGGTATCAGTCTTCCGATTACTGTCCATGGCAAGCAGTATCTTATAAAGCGTAAATACAAACAGCACCTGTCCCAGATCAATCCGGGCAAATTCCGCGATGCGCTCTGAACCGTACAGCATGGAAAACAGCGCATACCCCAGCATACCGGCCTCGAATCCTGTCGTCAGGAAAGGAACAAACCGCGACGACATATGCAGAATCCTGCCCGACACTTTGCCCAACGCCCATGCCGCTATGCATACGGTAAAGACAATCAGCGGAATTACCACATCAAGGAAACTGTACTGCGTTGTGGCAAACGCGTTCAGCAAAACAGCCGGAAGCGTAATGTTCACAGCAACATTCTTCAGCGCCTGTACGCCTTCTCGGGATATTATGCCGCGTCTGCGGCAGACGATACCGATCGCCAGCATGAGCGCAACCGGAAGAATTGTTTTTAACACTTCAACCATAAATCATTCTCCTTATCAGATTCTGCGGCTTCTGCATCAAATTTAAATACCTGTCTCTCTCAGCAGCAGAGAACACAATTCCTCCTCGCTGTAAACAATACAGTCCGGTCTGATCTCATTCTCCGGCAGATCAAAATGCTTCCGGTTGAACCAGATCGTATGTAATCCGGCCCGGGCGGCAGCAACAACGTCATTTGTATAGTTATCACCTGCATACCAGACAGTTCCGGGGGCAACGCCAAACCGCCGACAGGCTATGCCATAAATAGCAGGATCCGGCTTTGAGACACCGACATCACCGGAAACAATAATATTCTCTCTCTGAATATAATCCGGGATCCCGAGGGTTTCTATTTTCCTCCACTGTGCTTCTGCCACACCGTTGGATATCACGCCGGTAAAGATGTTTCGCTCCCGGAGTCTGCACAGCATCTCCCTGATCGTCGCGGACATCGTGATCTTCTTCTGATATTCCTTATAATGATTCATGACGGCGAGCGCTTCTTCCCGTGTAATACTGATTCCGAAATCAGCAAATGCATTCTGATTCCGGAGACAATAATAATCTTCCGTACTGATTTTACCGGCACAGTACTCTGTAAATTTTAAGTCAGTCCAGTACCGGCTCCTTCTGTAAATCCGGTCAATCTCCTGATCATATTTACCGCAGAAGACATCGTGTACCGCCCTGTTAAACGGCTGCTGACAATCATACAGGGTATCATCTACATCAAATAAGACTGTTTTTATCATTTTTTATATCCCATCTTTTTCAGAAAACAGACTGCGCTTATGGTTCTTTCAGTGTAATCGCCAGAAAAAACAGATGCAATATCGAAAAAATGCACAATATATTTGAAAAAAATGTACATTCCATATATAATTATGAATAACAGCTTTCGCTTATTAAAAAAGAATCGTAGTTCATTATTGACGAAAGGAGACTTATAACATGGCAATTAACGTTGATCTGACCGAAGCCGAGCTGGAGTTTAATACATTCGGTCCATGGGTTTATGAAATTAATGATGCTTACCCGCTCCCCAGACTTTTTGCTCCATACTTTAAAGATGATGATCAGGCAATTATCAAAATTAAAGTTCCGAGAGATATTGACCGCAGAAATGCAAATCCGGAAATGCACCTTTATGATTACGTAATTGCTTTGTATAAAGATCAGCTCCGCATTCTGGAAAGACGTGAAGATGATACAGTTGGAGAAAGCTTTGTCAATGCGGCTGATTTTATGGGAATCCGTATCTATAAGAATCTGCTGCGTGCTGCCTGCACAATTTATTCGGTAGACGGCGCAACGTCCTTCTCCTTTAACTCCGTCTCCATGGATCTGGTCTGGAAATTCGCGAACCTGATTCTGGCGTCTCTGGAGAAGAGTAACCCGATGAATGTTTCTTCTCTTCCTGTAACAGACGCAGAGCCTGAAACCATGCTTCTGCAGAACATGCTGCATGATCTGAAGATAGAAAAGCCGAATATCTCGCTTGCCGCTGTTCAGAAGGGTATTGATGTATACCGCAAAGAAGGAACCGCAGCAATGATCGAGCGTATGATCTGGAAGGAAATGAACCCTGAAGCACTCCATCTCTTCACCGATAAAGAACTGGTCGTGCTGGAGAACGGATTCTTCCCGAACCGCGCCGGAATGCCTGATTTCGGTTACACTTATACAATCGTACCGCTCAATAAGGTTACAGCTGTAAACATTTCAGATTCTAAAGAATATTCCCTGCTGATGGACTGCACCATCTACCTCGGAAGAAATCAGCTTGTATATCACTATGATGTAGACAACGAGGAAGTAGGCGAATTCTACAACGCAATAAAGAGCCTCTGATGGGATGTATTCTGAATAACACATAATCCTGAATAACGCATAACAACATAAGAGAAGCTGCACGTTTCAGTGCAGCTTCTCTTTCTTTCTATTACCATGTGGTCCATTCGGAATAATAATCCGTTCCGTTTTTATTGTATACTGTTCGAATCCGGAAATAGCTGTTGTTTGTCTGTCTGTTCTGGAATGTGTATTGTGCCACTCCGAGAACCTGCCTGCTCTCCGGATTACTGAATGAGCGGTTATTGCTGGCCTGAATCTGGTAAATATAATTTCCTGTCTTGTCAACATTCCAAGTTACCAGAACATTGCTGCCGGAATTGATTACGTTTTTAAACTTAGCCTTTGGCGGCAGAATCTTGAAGCTTGCTGACTTCTGTCCTTCATAGATTCCCATTCCGGTTACAGTAACACGCGCGGTTCCGATATTTACATTGTTCGTATAAAGTACCTTATAATCGGTCCCCGCCTTCAGTGACTTGCCCTTCAGACTTACCCGGACGGCCGGCATCTGATCCATGCCGTTATAAGTGCAGTCGTTTACTGAAATCTGAGCATTGGCAACTGACTGCCTGACAATCCTGAACGAAGCAGTTACAGTATCTTTGTAGTTGCCGATTCCTCTGATTGTAACGCTTGCCGTTCCGATATTTACATTATTCGCAAATTTCAGTTTATAGTCTCTGCCTTTTTTAAGTGTTCTTCCGGCAACTTTTACAGTAATATCCGGCTTGACTGCTTTTCCGGTATAGCCCTGTTCAGAAAGGCCGGAAACGGTTGCTCCTTCGATCGATCTCCGCGTAATCTTGAACTGCAGTGTACGCGTTCCCTTATAATTGCCTTTTCCTTTGAGCGTGACACTCGCAGTGCCAACCGAGACGTTATTGCTGTAAGAAACTGTGTACTCCTTTCCGGATTTCAGTGTCTTACCTCCGATCTTCACCTTCAGCTTCTGCGTGATCGCATCACCTGTATATTCCTTATCTTTCAGGCCTTTGATGGCCGCATCTGCAATCGTGGCTTTCTTGATCTTGAATTTCTTTTTAACTGTCCCTTTATAGTTGCCTTTGCCTTTGATGGTAACTGTCGCCATTCCGACGTTCTTGTTCTTTTTATATTTCAGGGTATAATCCTGTCCCTTTTTCAGTCTGACCCCGTTCAGCTTGATGACCGGATCCGGTTTGATTTTCTTTCCTGTATAAATCTTCGCCGGGATTTTTTCAATCTTTGTCTTCTTCAGTGATGTTTTCACAATTGAAAACTTCTTCTGAACCTTACCGTTATAGTTTCCTTTACCGGTAATGGTAATTGTTGCAGTTCCGACTTTTGTATTGCCGGAATACGACACCTGATAATCCGTGCCTGCTTTCAGCGCTGCGCCGGCAATTTTCACCTGCGGAACCGGTTTTACACCTCCCGGAGCAAACGGAAGAGAGGACGCAACCCCCGCAACACTTGCCCCTGCAAGAGAACGGGGAGCGATCGCAAACGTCTTAGACGCTGTCCCGCTGAAGTTTCCAGATCCGGTAACCGTTACAGTTGCAGTACCTGCATTGACGTTTTTGCTGTAGGAAACTGTGTAATCTTTGCCTGCCTGAAGTGGTGTTACACTGTATGTAACACTGACAGACGGCGTCTTCGCCTTCCCATCATAAGTATAAGATGCAGGACTGACAGTCACTTTTGCTCCGGAAATATTCGTTGTACTGGAAGGCTCGAACGCAAATCCTTTTGTTTTTGCGAACGATTCAGCTGTTTTCCCAAAACTGCCTCTCACAGTCAGACCACTGAGTCCTGAGAATGCTGAAGCTGAAATACTGGTTACAGAATCCGGAATTGTCACCGTTTTGAGCGCAGCCGCATCAGCGAATGCATTATCCCCGATACCTGTCACACCGCTTTCGATTACAATATCTGTAATCGTGCTTAATTTCGACTTTAATGTGTCGGATGCAGCTGAATAATCGAGTGCTCCGCTTCCGCTGATGGTAAGTGTTGTTCCACTGATTTTCCAGGAAAGCGTCCCTATTGTTCCTTCGTCAGAGCCCTCTTCGTCCAGCATTGCCGCATCTGCAGTAACCGTTTCCATGACATCATCTATGATCTCTTCTGTATCGTCCTGCTGCGGAACTGCTTCTGTCTCTGTAATCACTTCGACATCTGCCTCTTCCTGCTCATAAGAAACATCCCCGCTGACGGAACTTGCTTCGGCATTTTCAGTTTCTTCCTCTGAAATCACCGCCCCGTCATCCGAAGGCAATTCTGCAGGCTCCGCATAAGAATCTGTTTCTGCATTTTCAACGATAACACTCTCTGCTTCATCCGCAGAAACAGGTGTTTCATCTTCTGCCTGCTCCAATTCATATCCGGCCGCGGAAGTCTCTGCCTCCAGCTCAGCATCCGCCGCAAAAACAGGCAGCACTGATCCGGCCAGAAGGGAAACCGAAACAGTAAGCGCAAGCATTTGTTTTGTCAGATATCTTCTCATTTTTTCCCCCTTTTAACATTATTTGAATTGTGTATCAATCGGGTGACTACTTAAAGAATTGATGTTTGTATTTTACCATGATTCATGCATTGTGTCACACCTTAATTATTCAATTCAATAATTTCGGGCAAAAATCCAGATTCTTCTCATTCTTTTAATGATTCTTTAAGAAATGACCCCCGTGCTCTTCTTTCCTGTGCACTCATTGAAAAACCTCTGCTTGGCGTATCTGTTTCCGGAAAGGCTCACTCTTCCTCGCCGGAATCTGGCTTTTCCACTCCATAATGACTGCTTGTGCCCTTATGGCTCGCCCTGTACTCAGAGGCCGTCATATGTTCCATTTCCCGGAAAAGCTGATGAAACTTTCTCGTGGAAGAAATCCCTACCATGCCGGCAATTTTTTCGATGGAATAGTCTGTGTCCAGCAGATAGTTTTTTGCGTAATTAATTCTAAAAATATTCAGTGTATTCTTGAAGGATTTTCCGAAATACTTATCAAAAATCCGTCCGACATGCCGCTCGGAAATATGGAATGTCTCAGCAGCATCCCCTACGCTAATGTTCTTATAATAGTTTTCATGCATGTATTGCGTCAGTTCCAGCGCCAGATTTACATTCCCCTGATCGCCAGCGTCTCCGGCTTTTTCAAATGTAGTTGTGATCTCCAGGTTCCGGAAGACATGAATCAGATAGCTCGTGTAAAACGAGCGGATCATCTCCTCCTTACCCGGCAGGTCCTGTTCCATTTCATACGCAAGCCGGTCTATAATGTTCCGGCTCATCAGTTTGTCGGAAAGTGTCAGACTTTCTTTCTCATTGATATACCGGATGACCTGCTCTACATATTCATCCATGTGATCAGAAAGATCCCCTCTGGTACGAAGTGCGTTTTTCACTGGAAGTTCAAATACAAAAATGAAGTATTTCTTCGGATTTTTTGGTTCATATAACGTGTTGTGATAAACCCCGGGCGCGAGTATTGTGAACATGTTTTCTTTCATTTCGATACATGTTTCTCCCGCCATCAGATGCATCGTGCCTTCCATACAGTAATATATTTCAAAATCTGTATGCACATGCGAAAACTCCAGGCAGCTTTCATCCGTAATTTCAGAATAATTTACGGACACCGAATAATTGCCCAGTGTTGTTTGAATGATTCGCGGATTATAGGATGTACTGTCGCGCTTTTTATATTCCATTTTAATACCTCAAACGCAGTACTCCGCCCAGTCTCTGATCTGAAACGTTTCCTGCACGATCGTAATTCCTTTACTGCAAATGTTTTCCGATCGTCTGAAAGACCACATCCTGATCTTTCAAATGCCGCAGCAGCACACTCCGGTGCCCGTCTCCTGCATCTATGAAGATTCCCTTCCGTGTATTGTGTATCTGAATTATATCACGGTAGAACAGATTTATCTCTTTTCCGGCTCTCCCGTAGATACGTTTATTTGTTATCAGAATACATGCATCCTGTGTGTCTGCCAGAACTCTTGCCGCATCAACCATCATCCACATGGAAAAGACGTTGGTCAGCAGCATGATAACGATCCGTCCCGGAAACACTCTGCCGATGACAAATGAAGCAACGGCTGCCGCAATGAACAATACCATACGCGGGATCCCGTTAAACTGCGGAATGTATTCAACGACTTCTCCGACTTTCTTTTGTTTTTTCAATTCTTCGACATGTTCATCAAACCGTTTGCTCATTCTGGCTTCTCCATTTCAATAATTATATATCTACGCAGGTATGCGAATATGCCGGGCCGCCCGCAGGCAGCCCAGCACTTTATAATTGGTTGAGGAGGGTATCCCGTTATTCCGGAAGGTCCTTATTACATTTGATCAGAATCTTCGGATATTTTCCTGAGAGCTGTGCCTGGAAAGCTTCGATACCGTCATCCAGATCATAGACAATCTCTGTCAGTGCGTCCAGATTCATTCTGGTCAGCATCTGCAGTGCGCGCGGATACGCATAAGGTGCTACAAATACGCCTGTGATTGTCAGCTCTTTGAAATAGCAGTATTTTGAGATGTTAAACGGCATCTCATATTCATTCGGATACTGCGCGCCGTAGATCAGCATGCCTGCATTTGCGGTAACGTCCGGCAGATCTCTTACACAGTGAATCGAGCCTGAGCAGTCAAGAACTACATCATAGCCGAGTCCGTCCGTGATTTCCATACATCTCTCATAGAAGTTCTCACTGACCGGATCGATGACGTAATCCGCCCCGACTGAAAGAGCAAGTTCTCTTCTGTTTGCAATCGGCTCACTCATGGTCAGTTTTGTAGCGCCGAACATCTTGAAAGCCTGGCAGGCCATCTGACCGATCGGGCCTCCGCCGCTAACGAGGACGCGCTGACCGACCTTCATATTTGCCTTGTCCAGCATACGTACGATGATCGACATCGGCTCCAGCAGGCAGCCCTTCTTCAGGCTGACTTCATCCGGAAGTTTGTAAACCTGATCCTCATGCCATACGATCTCCGGAGAGAATCCCGGCCGGTTGTATTCCTGTGCATTGATGCAATACTGCTGCTGTCCGTTCTGGCAATAGTAGCATCCGCCGCAGAAACGGAGGAAATTGCCTGCTACACGGTCGCCGACCTTCAGACCCTTGTGATTTGCTTCCGGTCCGAGTTCCACGATAACACCGGATACTTCATGACCAAGCGGAATCGGATCTGTTGAACCGACAGGCTGACCGAAGCAGCCGCCGACACAGTGCGGGTCAGAGCCGCAAATCGCACAGTATGCAACTTTGATCCTGACATCCTGCGGTCCCATCTTCGGCTGCGGAATATCTACCAGGTCAACGCGTCCTCTGGTCTCCGGATTCGGATCCTTCATATCACCAACTAATACACCACATAATGTTTTCATCTATTATTATCCTCCCATTATTACGTATGTTCAAGGGACTGTGTACAGGCGTACTCACGGTTTGCTGCAGTCCAGCAGAATCTTGCAGTATTTGGATGTATGGAATACATCGAAACTTTCAACGGCCTCTGCCAGCGGCATGATGTGACCGATAATTTTGTCTGTCTGCATGCGGTCAATCATATTGATGGAACGATGCATGATAGACTGTGTTGTAAAGACGGTCTGAATCCGGCCTTCCTTCATATAGAGACTGTGCAGATTCAGCGGCATCTCATAGGTCGGCGGGAATACTGCGAAATACACTGCTGTTCCGCAGCGGGCAAGAATGTCAATCGGTGTCTGAGATGCTTTCGGTGATCCGGACATCTCAAATACCTGGTCAAAGCCTTCTCCGTCTGTAATCTCCATCGCGCGCGCAACAACATCTTCGTTGAACGGATCGATTACATACTTTGCACCCATCTCGAGAGCCAGCTGCCGTTTTTCCGGAACCGGATCGATTGCAGTGATGTTGGTCGCACCGGAAAGGATGATCTGGTTCAGCATGATGGAACCGATTCCCCCGACACCGGCAATGGCAACATTCGCGCCATGCTTAATCGGAGCCAGATCCATTGCACGCAGGCAGCAGTTCGTCGGCTCGACGATCGAATATTTCATCAGATCTGCGTCATCCGGCAATTTGTAGATTGTCTTACAGTCCGTGACAACATACTCGGCAAAGCAGCCTGTCGCAACCGCATTGATGCAATACTGCGGCTTGCCGTTCTTGCAGTTTTCGCACATCCCGCAGTGAGACACCGGGAACATTGTAACCTTATCGCCTACTTTATAGCCGGCTTTTGCAGCTTCCGCCCCGATCTCAACAATCACACCGGATCCCTCGTGTCCGAGCGGTGCCGGCGGCTGCGCGCCCATGACGTTCTGCTCAACCTGATGCACATCACTTGCACAGATTGCAGCATATGCCATTTTTACTTTGACTTCATTTGGTTTCACTTCCGGAATTTCGACATCCTTCAGTTCGATTTCTTTATCATGTGTCCACCACAACTGTTTCATTGTAGCCATCGTGTACCCTCTCTTTCTCAGTTCGCCATACCTTTCTGGCGGAGTCTTTCGACGATTTCAGCGTATGTCTTCTTATCCAGCTTGTAGCTGAACAGTGCAATTGCCGCTACGATACAGCACAGACCTACAAACATATGAGAACCGAAATTCATCGTGAACAGGACCTTTGATGTCTGCTCTCCGCCCGGCACATAGCCGACTTTGTCCAGAATCAGCGCTGCACCGGAAATGGAAACTGCCTGGCCGACTTTCAGCATAAAGTTGATGAAGGTTGACAGGAATCCGGCTGCATAGACGCCGTATTTATCATAAGTATACTCCGCTGTGTCAGGCATCATGCCGAATACGTTGCCGAGCATCATTCCGGTTCCGAGTCCTACGATTGCCTGCAGGACATAGTAGATAGCCTGTGCGCCTGCATTTTCAATCGGCAGGAAGAAGGAAATGATGGAAGCGGCTGCGATAATGGAGAATGCAATGCCGCCGAGTGTTCCTTTGTTATTGAAGCGCTTTACAAGGTAGGAAACCGAGAATGCGCCGACCATACCCATAATGGACCACAGGGTCTGGGTATTCGCATACAGCAGCTCGTTCTTTGCATTGTAGGTGCAGAAGTACAGACGGAAGGTCATACCGCCCTGAATGATGCCCCATGCGAGATATGCGATGGCGATCTGGATGACCGGCCAGTTGCCTGCCAGTGTCTTAAACTGTGAAATAAAGCTTACCTTCTCACCCTTGGAATCATCAACTTTTACGATCTCTTTTGAAGAGACGCAGGTAATGATGAAGAACGGTACTGCCAGCAGGGAGAAGAAAATGGTCGCGTACTGATATCCTTTTGCGCCGCCGCCGAAGTAGTTAACGACACGCAGTGTCATGAAGGAAAGTACTGTCATGGCCAGGAATGCGCCTGTCATACGGTAGCTGGAAAGTGCGCTTCTGGTCTCTGTATCACGGGTCATCAGCGCCGGCATAGCAGAGTATGTGACGTTGACCATGGTGTACAGGAGCACCAGGATAAAGTACATGCCGAGTCCCCACCACGTACGCGCTGTCGTTGACCAGCTCGGGAACGTGGTAAATGTCAGAACGTTGAAGATCAGCATCGGAATGAATGCGAACATGATCCACGGCCGATAGCGTCCCCATC
Source organism: Lachnospiraceae bacterium FE2018 (assembly GCA_000702845.1). GTDB lineage: Bacteria > Bacillota > Clostridia > Lachnospirales > Lachnospiraceae > CADBRN01. The sequence goes on along the minus strand of JNKK01000018.1, from coordinate 12,343 downwards.
TTGTATTGGTGTGGTCTGCCAGTGATCCGATGACCGGGTCATTGATCGCATCCCAGAACTTGGAAATGAAAATAACCAGTCCGACAACCGCGCCCGGGATGAGCGCAATATCTGTCAGGAAAAACACAAGATAAGATCCGACCAGGGACCAGCTCATGTTGCAGGCAAAGTCGCCGCACGCATAACCGATCTTCTTTGGTGTATTCAGCTTGGTGAATTCATCCACCTTTGCCACATTTGTCTGATTGCTCATTGAAAAACCTCCTCATTTATAATCTTGAATCCTGCAGCAGGGTCATGTGTTCTGATCCTGAAATCAGCACATCATCTCCCGCGCGCAGGCAGCAATCTCTTTTCCGGAATAGCCGTATTTTGCCTGCTGTTCATCTCCTGCACCGAAGCCCGCGTAAACCTGCGGAATGCCGAATCTTCTGAACTGCTTCGGATAGAAATTGTTATCTACAAAGTAATCTGCAAGAGAGCTTGCCAGACCGCCCGCCATCAGGTGATCCTCCCAGACAATGATTCCTTTTGTCTCCTGAACTGCCTTCCGGACTGCTTCCTCGTCAAACGGCTTGATGGTATACATATCGACTACCCGCAGATCGATGCCTTCTTTTTCCAGCTCTGCAGCTACATCAAGCGCTTCGCCGACCATCTCTCCGTGGCAGAAAACTGTGATATCTTTTCCGTCGCGGGCAGTTACGCTTCCGCCGATCTTAAACTCAACTGTACCTGGCTCATAGATCGGGCGGTCCTTTTTACCCTGTGCAAGACGGATATACATCGGTCCGTCATAATCCATGGAAAGTTTCAGGATATCGCGGATCATATTCGGGTCGCCGATCGATACAACTGTCATGTTGACCATTGACTTCAGAATCGCGATATCTTCCATTGCATTGTGGGTAGAGCCGCCGCCGGATGTAAGTCCGCCGCCTGTACCGATAATACGGACCGGCAGATTCTGGTAGCACACATCAGTACGGACCTGCTCGCATGCTCTCATAGAAAGGAACGGAAGCATACCCATGACAACCGGGATATTTCCTTCCAGCGCGATACCTGCTGCTACGCCGATGCAGTTCTGCTCTGCAATGCCGACATCGATAAAACGCTCCGGATAGTTTTCTTTGAACTCAATCAGGTTCATTGCCACATCCGGTGTGCAGACAAATAATTTTTCATTTTCCGCGCCAATCTCATTCAATGTTGCGCCGATGACGCTGCGGGCGGAAATCCATTCTCCGAAATTAAATGATCCAGCCATTATTTTGCCTCCTTCCCGTAGATACGCTCGATACTCGCAACTGCCTTCTTATAATCTTCCTGATTCAGGCTGCCTGCGTGCCATCCGATGTTGCGCTCCATAAAGTCAACGCCTTTTCCCTTGATTGTCTGTGCGATGATCGCCGTCGGACGGTTGGAATCCGATGCCGGAAGATTGTCAAGTGCGTCAACGATTTCTTCCATGTTATGTCCGTCGATCTCAATCACATTGAAGCCGAATGCACGCCATTTATCTGCGTACGGATCCAGTACTGTTACTTCTTCTGTGTGGCTGCACATCATCTGATGATTGCGGTCCACAACGACAACCAGATTGCCCAGTTCCTGAGAACGTGCAGCAATTGCTGCTTCCCAGATTGTTCCCTCACAGGACTCACCGTCACCTACCATGCAGAATACGCGGTGGGACTGTTTTCTTGCCTTTGCTGCAAATGCCATTCCGACTGCCATCGGAAGCCCGTGTCCGAGTGATCCGGAGGAACACTCCAGCGCCGGAAGCTGTACACGGCAGGGGTGCATTCCATATGCACTGTCCAGTTTTCCGTAAGTTCTCACGATCTCGTCGTAGTCAAAAAAGCCGCGCAGGCACATTGCAATATACATGCAGACCGCGCCGTGCCCCTTACTCAGAATAAACCGGTCACGTTCCGGCATACGAATATCATCCGGATTCACATTCATTCCATGATGAAATAACCCAATCAGCAGATCTGTCATGGACAGATCGCCGCCAATGTGAACTGCTCCCTCATACTGTACACAGAGATCCAGCAGTTTCTTCCGCATTTCAAAAGCCAGATCTTCCAGCCGTACAACTTCCTGTCTGTCAGCCATTCAAGCCACCTCCTTAAAATTTCCAGCGGATCTTCCATCAGAATCCCTGATTTCCGCCTGTCCGATTGGTTATGATAATATGGTAAAAGAACCTAAATTAACTGTCGATTGCGTTTCGAGACCCCGTTTTTCTGAACGGTGTCTTTTTTTGTACACTTTGTTATTTTCATGTCATTAAGCACTTTTAGCTTTGTGCTATTTGCATAGTTTTTATCTGGTGTATTTGTGGATTTTAACTTTTGCAGACATGAATCAGGAAAACGTGTCCGAAATCTTCCGGCCGTTCCTGTTAGAATGAAATCATCAGGAACATGTCATTCCGAATCGTTTACGTGAAGACAGATTTTATCAGAAAGGAGATTTGAAATGATCAAAATCAGAGCTGCCGTAACAAATGCAAAAAGTGAACCATTTCAGATTCAGGAAGTAAATCTTGATGCGCCTAAAGGACACGAAATTCTTGTAAAAATGGTTGCAAGCGGCGTCTGCCACACTGATGCGGCTGTTCAGCATCAGTTTATCCCGGTTCCGCTCCCGGCTGTCTTAGGACATGAAGGTGCGGGAATTGTAGAAGCCGTCGGACCGGAAGTAACCGAATTTGAAGTCGGAGATCATGTAGGCGTTTCATTTGGCTTCTGCGGCGTGTGCAAAAACTGCCGTTCCGGGCATCCTGCAGCATGCATTAACCTGAATAAAATCAATTTCGGCGGCATCCAGCCGGACGGAACCACACGTCTCTCACTTCCGGACGGAAAAAAACTGTCTACATTTTTTGGCCAGTCCTCTTTCTCCAGCCATATCGTGGTCAATGAAGCGGCGGCGATCAAAGTAGATGACAAAGACATCGATCTTGGACTCATTGCGCCGATCGGCTGCGGCATCCAGACCGGCGCCGGCGCTGTCCTCAACGTTCTGCACCCGGACTTCGGCTCTGCTATCGCGGTCTTCGGCTGCGGTACCGTCGGCATGAGCGCCATCATGGCCGCAAAGATTGCAGGCTGCGAAAAGATCATCGCAGTCGGCGGCAATCCGAAAAGCCTGGAGCTGGCGAAAGAACTGGGTGCAACGCACACCATCAACCGCAAAGAGTGTGATGACATTGTCGGAACAATCCACGAAATCACGGACGGCGGCTGCGATTATGCAATTGATACTTCCGGAAATGCTGATTTCGTCAAGAAGATGCTCGGCAGCGTTGGTTTCCTCGGAAAAGGCGTTATTCTCGGCGCAACCGGAGAAGTGACATTTGATATTCAGAATGAATTGATGGGCGACTTTAAATCACTGCTTGGCGTTATCGAAGGCGATGCCATCCCGAAACTGTTTATCCCGAAGCTGATCGAATACTATAAGCAGGGACGTTTCCCGATTGATAAGCTGATCAAATTCTACCCGTTTGATCAGATCAATGAAGCAATGGAGGCTTCGAGCCGCGGCGAATGCATCAAGGCAGTCGTACGCATGGATTAACAAATAAGCTCTCAACTACCACCCTTACCAGAAGGAGGCTGTCTCAAAAAAAATGAGACAGCCCCCTTTTATTATATCCTCTTGTTCCGTCTGCGCAGCCGCACCAGGAAGATCACACCGCGGAATACCAGTTCCAGCCCAACTGCAGCCCAACTGCCCTTCAGTCCAAAATGCGTCGCACACCATGCCGACGCGGGTATTCTGACGCCCCACATACTGATCAGGGTCATGATGCTTGGGACCAGTGTGTCGCCGCGTCCGCGGAATACACCGTTGGTCACAACCGCTGCAGCATAAAACGGTTCTTCGAATGCGATGATCCGCAGCAGTGCCGTGCCGAGCGCCCGGATTTCCTGATCCGGGGACAGCATTCCGATCATCTGCGGCGCAAACAGAAAGAGCAGAGAGGAACACCCAAGCATAATTACCATGCCGAGTCCCACAATCAGGCGGCTGAGACGAACGTTCATATCTTTGCGGCCGGCGCCCACAGTCTGCCCGATAATCGTTGTAGCTGCCTGGCTGATGCCGAATGCCGGCATATAGCAGACGCTTTCCGCCGTGGCCGCAAAGGAATTTGCTGCGATTGCCACTGTTCCAAGCGGAGCGATGATCTTTGTGTACATGACATATCCCATGCCCATGACAACAGCTTCAAAACCGACCGGCAGAGAGATTTTTCCTGCTGTTCGCAGCTCCTGTTTCAGGGATCCGGCTGCTTTTTCACGCCGAAGCCGCAGCATCGGCGAGCGGAACAACAGAATCAGCAGCATGATCAGTGTGCAGACAACCTCTGCCATGGCCGTTCCGAGCGCGGCGCCTGTCACATGCAGTCCTGCACCGGGCATTGTAAATGCTGTGGTTCCGATCTGAATCTCTCTGGTCGGAAAGATAAACAGAAAATTGAAGACAACATCCAGAAAACACATCAGGATATTCAACATGCTGGGCACTTTCATGTTTCCGCTGGCTCCGAGCATTCCGGACGCCGCGTAATTCATTGCCAGAGCCGGGATCGCGAAGGCATATACCCGGAAATACCGTGTCGCATCAGGCCGGATATCCGCCGCTCCGCCGAGCATTCCCGGCAGCTGTCCCGAAAGGACCACACATCCTGCAGAAAGCACTGCGGCGAGCAGCAGGATAAACAATAGACCATGCCGGACGGCGCTTCTGGCCAGATCATTTCTGCCCGCACCGATCTGCTGTGCTACCTGCACCGTGAAACCGATAGCCATGGCCTGACAGACATTTCCGATCAGCCAGGTGGTCGACGCGACCAGTCCGATGGAGGCAGATGCGTTCGCGCCAAGCTGCCCGACCATGGACGCGTCGATATACTGCATGATAACCGATGAAATCTGAGCCAGAATCGCAGGGATACTCAAAGAAAGAATCATGCTGAGCTGCTGCCCGCGTGTCAGTTCCTTTCCTGCGCGTAATTGTCCGAGATAATCCTTCCGTGCCATCACAATTTCTCCAGCATTATTCGCCTTTGTAAGATACACTGTACGGGGGGTCCTCCTCGCGCTGAGCATCTTTCATTCTTCAACGCAGGATACTCGTGACTTCAGTCATGAGAGTACTGCGCAAAATCAAACTCGTCTTCAACATGGGTTTAAAGCCCGCGTTGAAGAATGAGCCTCCGGCGGCGCATGACGTCCAGTGGACGTCTGGTTCTGCGCCGACCGAAGCGAAGCGTAGACATCGCAGAGCTGCGCAGAGGAAGACGCACAGGTGCGTCGCGCAGCTCGCGCGCGATCAGAGATCGCGATTTACTAACTTCTCTCCACACTGCTATTATACAATCCTTACGCATTATCTCAGATCAGTATTTCTCATATATTTTACAGAATCTCAGACAGAAAAACAGCCGGGATGAACACTTCTGATCATTCCCGGCTGCTCCGTTTTTTAAATTGTCTTTATTCCTGTTTCTTCAGGAACCGGATCCGTCCCGCTGTCTGCTGCTCTACCTGCTTCCACAGAGAATGCAGCTGCTTTTTATGTGAACACAGTTTTTCCGTACAGTTCTTACACTTCAGATAGTCATTCGTCTGCTCCGAAAATCGTTCCGGATGTCTGTAAAAAGTAATTTCCCACCGGATCAGAAGCGCAAATGACAATGCCAGCAGCCCCCATGCGTAATACCGTCTGACAAAAAACAAAGGGGTAAACATCATCGCATAATCCCAGTTATAGATTCTGCACGTACTGCAGCACTTGTTTTTCATAAACCAGGATTGAAACGGACAGAAAAACAGGATGCAGATCATATCGCAGACAGAATAGGCGCCGCACAGAAGAATCATGATCCCGTCGTCAAAAATCCCTGCCATCCGCAGCGCACCGAAGATCAGGTTAAACGTAATCCAGAGCAGCAAAACCAGCACTGTCGCGTTATTATCCTGAATCACGATCTCTGTCTTACCGGATTTGATATAATTCTGACGGAACTGTTTCTGACATCCCGGACTCTCAAACCTTGACGGAAAGAAACGCAGAATCATTTCAAAAACAAACACGCCGCAGGTAATGTATAACAGCACCGGATTTTCTTCCAGGGATACGGTGATCTCCGGACCGGCACGGAACCGGAAAACAAAATACTCGATCAGGAGTAAAATCAGTAAAATTGAACGGTAAACAAGACGCACATAGTGCAGCGTGGATACCGCAGTCAGTTTCCGTTTCATCGGAATTCATCCTCCTGAAGCAAGGCTTGCGAAGTCAATACAGTTCCTTCCTGCATACACAGGGAGCAGAGTCCCGGATTCACCCCATGTTCTCTGCTCCTGTTGTCGTCACATATCTGATTTATTTGTAGTTATCAATACGGATATACAAACTCTTCTTTAATCTTCGCCACTGTCTCTTCGCCGTGCAGCACACGGATCAGTTCAAATGCAAAATCTGTCGCAGCGCCCGGACCGTGACCTGTTGTAACATTACCGTCTGTAACAGCGGGAACCTGCTGTACATCGGCGCCGATCAGACGATCTTCCAGTCCCGGATAGACGACTGCCTTTTTCCCCTGCAGGAATCCCAGTTCCCCGAGATAACGCGGAGCGGCACAGATCGCTGCGATATGCTTTCCTGCCTCAAACTTCTCAACCAGAAGGGATTTCAGCGCGTCATGCGCTTCGATATTCTCGGTTCCGACACCGCCGCCCGGCAGAATGAACAGATCACCGTCTGAAAAATCAACCTTGGCAAACTTCTTGTCGGCTTTGATTTTCACATCATGTCCGCCAGTGACTGTTTTCTTGTCCATAATGGAAACCGTTGTCACAGAGTCTCCTGCCCTGCGCAGCAGATCAATCGGTGTAAGTGCCTCCACCTCTTCCAGGCCATCCGCCAGAAATACAAATACGTTAGCCATTTTATAGCTCCTTTCTCTCCAACCTCTCATAAGTCCGCCCGCATACGGATCGATGTGATACACGAGCGGGTGCCATGTGCACTGTAACTATTTTACCATGATTTCTTTCATGTTTCTACGATAAACGTGTTTCCGATTCTTTCTCCAATTCTTTCTCTGTCTTTTAGAAAAAACATCATTTACATGATTTCCAGTCAGAGCTTCTTTGCCTTCTCTGATGCTGCAATCAGCGCATCCATAACGGCGCCGCGCATGCCTTTTTCCTCAAGAACCCGAAGTCCTTCGATCGTTGTCCCGCCCGGTGTCATAAGCATATCCCGCAGTTTTCCGATATGCAGGCCGGAATCCAGCACCATCTTCGCGCTGCCAAGGACCGTCTGCGCGGCAAACTTATATGCAGTCTCCCGCTCCATTCCCTGATGAACTGCGGCGTCCGCCATCGACTCAATAAACATGAACACATATTCCGGTGCGCTGCCGCTGACGGCCGTGACTGCCGGCATCAGATCCTCCGGCACCACCTCCGCGCGGCCAAAACAGTTAAAAATGCGGGAAACCTTTTCCAGATCTTCCGCTGTAACATTTTGATTCGGGCAAAGCGCCGTCATACCTTCGCCGACAAGTGCCGGTGTATTCGGCATGGCGCGCGTGATTTTCTGCTGGTCTCCCAGAACTTCCGCAAGATAAGACAATTCTCTTCCGGCAGCAATCGACACGATTACAGTATCCGGTCTGACAATCTCCCGGATCTCTTCCGCGACAGCACCGACGACATTCGGCTTTACCGCAAGTACAAGAACATCCGCAAACTCCGCCACCATCCTGCTTTCCAGACTCGTGCGGACATGAAAACTGTCCGCAGCGCGCTGCAGCGTAGCCTTTGTCTTCGCCGAAACCATAATGTCATCCGCCGGAACCAGCTGATTTTTAATAATGCCTCCAATAATTGCCGACGCCATATTTCCACATCCGATAAATCCGATTTTCATTGCATTCTCCTTATCATACAGGAACCTGTTATTGGTTCTGTTTTGTTTTTAGCCTCATGTTCAATTTATCATAAGCTTTATCTGCTTTCAACTCAGGCAGAGATTTCTCCATCTGAATTGAGCCTCCTGCGTTTTCCGGCAGATATCCGGATTATTTGTCTCTGAAACAGCCTGACCTAAACCTGACCTGCACCAAATCCGCATAAACTGACCGAATCCTGACTTGAAACACACAAAGTTGCATACTATGGTAACGTTATATAACTATATCCTGCTGCCCGCAAACATTACTCACACACAAAAGGAGGAGTTCCCATGGTTAACAAATTACCACAACGTAAAATAAGACACTGCACGCTTCTGCTGTTGCTGCTCCTGGCCTGCATGTTCATCAGTGCTTCAACTGCAGCACCGGTTCAGGCAAAAGCAAAGGTATATAAAATCAAATCCGCAAAAGACTGGAAGAACATCTCGAAAAAGAAGGGCGGTAAATTTAAACTCACGAAGAATATTACATTAAAAAATACAAAACAGTATCTTACGATCAAAAAAAACAAGAAATATACCATCGACCTCAACGGTCACAAAATCACGGACTGGGGAACCGGATCAGAATCCAGTCCGCTGACCATCAACAAAGGAACGGTTATCCTTAAGAACTCAAAGAAAAAGGGCGGCGTTATCTATTCGAAAGAATGGATGGGAATCCAGGTTAACGGCAAGGCTAAACTCTATATGAAAAACAATGCCTCCATTGTAAATGACCCCACAGAATTCCGAACCGGTCTTGCCTCCGCCATCTACCTGACCGGATCCGCGCAGTGCTACCTGCAGGGAACAAACGTCGTACAGGGAATCAATAATGGTGTGGCGATGATGGGCAGTTCAAAGCTTTTCCTGACCGGCAGGCCCAGAATCCGCGCCGGCGCACTTAATTCGACAATGAATTTCACACACTTTGGAAGCGGCATCAATATACTGGAGTCCGGCTGCAGGGTATCATTAAAAGGCGGCAGCATCGGAACAAAGGCTACGCCCGATACCGTAATGAACGGCATCACGTTCACCGGTTCCGGAAGCTATCCGGTACTTGACCGCATGGGAAAGAGCCTGACGCTGGATCCCGGATATAAGTACCTGGACTACAAAGGAAACAACGTTGGCATTACGGGAAGCAATGTGGATGCACTCTACCAGCGTATTACCGGTTCAACCGGTTCTTCCGGTATGCCCGGCGAGAAAAAGCTGACGACAACTGTGCAGGACCCGGAAGGATATTACACGGTCTTTATTGTTAAGAAATAAACTGCATATTTCTCTCCTTCCATCTCTTTTGTTCACCAAAGTGCACCGCCGCATACCAATGTGCGGTTTCTAAAAAAATACAGGGTTGCTGCGTCAAACAACATGTTTAACGCGGCAGCCCTGTATATGTATTTAAAAGTATCACACGGTTTCTGCAGCCTGTTTTCTGCAGAAGGTTGTGAATATGAAATTTTACAGTACTTTCCGAGATGGAGAGCGCTTCTGCAATCTCCTGGTTGTTCTTTTCCTGCAGAATCAGCATCAGCACTTCACGCTCTCTTGCGGACAATTCATACTGTGCTGAAAAACGGCTGAATTTTTCCTGTTCCGTTTCCTGTCCGGGATACTGAGGCAGCCAGATTCTCTGATAGAGGACAAAGAACAGGACAACTGCCGCCGCAAACAGAGCGGCAAGCAATGCAATTAAGATCAGGACATGTTCTGCAAGCAGCAGCGTAATCATTTCTCCGAATGCGTCACCCAGACGTCCGGCCAGCAATCCGAACCCGGAAACGGCAAACAGCTTCTTTTCTCCGGCCATATCTGAAAATGTAAGAATCCGAAAGACTGTAAAAAATCCAAACGTGAAATAACTCAGAGCCCACAGAATCAGAAAAGAAACGGATACACCTTGTATCGCAAGCATGATGAAAGGTACCACAAGGGCCGTCATCGCCAGAATTCCCCCGTATCTGCGGTCTCTGTCATTCACGATTCCTGCAATCAGGAGTCCTGCCGCGTAGAAAATCCGTGAAAATTCCACACTGATCCCCCTGCTGAGGTCTGCCGAAGGAAATCCGAATCCACAACTGTTAATTACACTGAAGAGGAGTACAAGAATGCTGACTGCAAGCAGATCCTTTCTGAATGACTGATCATCCGATAATGCCCGCAACAGAATCGGTTCCGGCAGGCTGCGGCCGGCATTTCTGCGCGCTCTCCTTTCGTTTTCAGACAGACATATAATTGCCGCAGACAGGCAAAAACATACGGCAATCATTCCCATATGTCCCGGATCTACCTGTTTACGTATAAGAGACAGCAGCCAGGAAACAATAATCGAAACGCTGTATCCGATTCCCAGAGTACATCCCCGTTTCTCCGGACTGACGGCCAGACTCAGCTGATAAAGATAATATCCGCAGATCACACCGCACAAAAAATTCATCACAAAGCCTGACGCCAGTGACAAACCGGCTGAATTGCTGTGCGATGCAGGCAGCATGCAAATCAGATGCAGCAGAAGTGTGATATACAGAATTTCTTCTTTTTTCCGCCGCAGCAGACATGCGGAAACAGCGATGCCGGCTGCCTGAAACCCATACCCCGCCGCGAGTGTTATGAAATCCGCTTTCGCCGGCGATACCATACCGATTATATGATAAGTCCACTCCAGATATGCGGTCGATGTCAGCAGAAAACACAGACAAATGAGTACTGCTGTGCGCACCGATCCATACCGTTCAAGGTGTCGTATCTTCATTCTTATATCCTTCTTGCAAAGAATTTATTTTCTGATTCCGATAAAATCATTATACACAACCATCGTACAAAGTAAACTGTCTCCATCCTGTACATCTTTTGCATTCATTCGCGCGCGATTGGAATCATGATTTATGTTTCATTCACAATAAATTGAAGATTGAATGGCGGGTACCCCTGTGATAAACTAACCTTTATGAAAGAACAAATATTACTTTTTGAACTGAACGATGAAAAGCAGAAGCTTCTTCTCCGCCAGGCACTGATGCCGCTGCGGATCAGGCTGAAAACAGTTTCACGCGCGCAGTATCATCTGACAATTGGCGAACTCACCATTGCAGAACCGGTAAACAACCCCGTATCCGGTCAGAATGATCAGAAAACTGTTGATGCTTCAGCAGATGCTACTGCAAAAGATGAAACTGCTATTCCCGTACCGATGCTCGTGTTTTGCGGACTGTCTTCTGAACGTCTTGATGCCGTGCTCGCCGCATTGCGCCGCAAAGGGGTGCGGATTCCGCACAAAGCAGTTCTCACACCGCATAATGCTGCATGGACGCCGGTGCAACTGTTTTCAGAACTGGATGAAGAACACAGACGGTTTCAGTCAAACGACAAATAAGACATAGCTATCTCGATAGAAATATTGATAGATATACTGATCGATATACTGATGAGGAAACACAGGTATGGATAATATAGATACACGCCCCAAAAAAACAGTGGCAGATTCCAAGACAGAAACAACAAGAACCATCCTGTATAAGGATATCAACGGCAGCAACCGCCTGTTCGGCGGACGTCTGATGGAGTGGATCGATGAAACGTCCGGGATCACCGCCATGCGGCACTGCGGCGGATTTGTCACATCCGCATCCGTCGACAACCTTCGTTTCCGGAAGGGCGCCAATCTCTATGATGTAATCACGCTTGTCGGCCGTGTCACCTATGTCGGCCGTACCTCCATGGAAGTTCGTACAGATGTCTATGTGGAAGATCCGAAGACCGGCATGCGTCATATGATCAATACCGCCTATATGACACAGGTCTGTATTGATGAAGCAGGAAAGCCGAAAATGATTCCTTACGGACTCGAAATCAGCGGTCCCTCAGAACAAGCTGAATGGGAGGGTGCTCTGAAACGGATTAAGCTGCGAAAACAAAGAAAACTGGAAGGATATTGAATACATTTTTTTCATAAACAACAAAAAAACGAAGTGGTTTTCCACTTCGTTTTTTTTTGCTCCCCGAGTAGGGTTTGAACCTACGACCCTTCGGTTAACAGCCGAATGCTCTACCGCTGAGCTATCGAGGACCATTCAGTGCATCTTCATGCACCTTCAAAACTACATATACAAATACCTTTTTTAACACCTTTTCCGCTTGCGCTTGAGTAAGCCCTCGGTCTATTAGTAGCAGTCAGCTCCATATATTACTATACTTCCACCTCTGCCCTATCTACCTGATCGTCTCTCAGGGACCTTACTTCTAATGAATGGGATATCTTATCTTGAGGGGGGCTTCACGCTTAGATGCCTTCAGCGTTTATCCCGTCCAGGCTCAGCTACCCGGCGATGCATCTGGCGATGCA
>JNKK01000017.1 GCA_000702845.1 Lachnospiraceae bacterium FE2018 | reverse complement strand
CATGTGGAGTGCGTAGTATTGATGTCTAAAGCAAGCACATAAGAGGCGCTGAAAGGCTTGAAAACAAGCCGTTTATCGATTTGTCTCTGATCGAAACGACCACTCAGCAGCCATTGACAACACTCGACGGGAACATATCTACATGTCATTTTGCCGGAGGGTTGAGTAGGCTATTTAGATGTCGGGGCTCGAGTGCGCCATTTAGATGTCAGAAAACATAGGGTTGAGTGGGCTGTTTAGATGTCGGAGGTTGAGTGCGTTATTTAGATGTCAGGGATGAAAACGGCAGATTGTAATTGTAAGGAGCAGCATGCTATGAAGAAGAGCATCGGTATCATTCTAATAATTGGCATTGTGCTTACTCTCGTGCTTTTGATCGGTATTCTTCCATCAGTTTCAGACTATCAGGCAAAGCATCGCATATACACTGATATGCAGACTGATCTTTCTGATGTGATGAATGCAAACATCAGAATTGTTTCAGTCGATAAGCATGATGGGGGAATTGCATATGGTGCCGGAAGCAGCGGAGTTGTAATAGAAAAAACAGAGAACAAGTATTATGCTTTGACCGCATTTCATGTTCTTGCGAATGATGAGATCGATTATTTTGTAGTCATAACACCGGATGATCCGTCCGTTTTCGACTACAAAAAAGAACATGAAGGCGTAGGGCAGGAAGAGTATTATAATCAGTTTCCTAAAGTAAAGGTTGAATTCGAGAAAGAGGAATCTGATTTGGCTGTTATTTCATTTGAGTCTGACAAGCAAATCTCTGTCGTACAAATCGCAGAAACAATGCCTGAGAAGGGAGATCGAATAGCTGTGATATCCAATCCGGAAGGAGAGAAGTTTGTTAGTACATACGGCAAAATCAAATCCAGTAAACCAGAGAACTCCAGTTTCAATGATGATCAGTCTGACAATCTGGTCGTAAAACATAGTGCATATGAAGCACCCGGCAGCAGTGGAAGCGCAGTGTATAACGATAGCATGGAGCTGGTCGGTATCAACATAGGCGGCGGCAGAGATGTATTTGGGCGTTTCCGATATGGTGTGATGATACCAACAGATCAGATCAATGAGTGCATCAGCAGATGGCAAGAGGAGAAATGACATGGCATGTTCCGTTTCCGTATAGATATGAGGTCAAATAAGGACGAATGAGTAGAAAATCGATCGTACTGAGCCTTCTTATGGTTCTGGTGCTAACCGCGCTTGCAGCATGCAGTTCGGGAAAGGGAAAGCCGCTCGAATCCGGCGACATAACAAAAGAAAACGTATTGCAGGTGTGCGAAATCCTAAATGAGGCAGGTCTCTCCAATGTGGATGTGTTTGAGAAATGGGTTAAGGACTCGGCATCTGGTGCGTCCGAGAAAGCTTCGGAAATGTCTGGCTTTACCGATGCCGACTGTCGTATGACAGTCATGCTGCTTGCAGGTGAACTGATCAAATACGACAGTGTTGAGGAAGACTATAATGGCACTTACCTGATGTTCGATATGGATGCGATAGAGAATAAAGACGAGTACAGCATACTGAAGGAAAAGAAACAGCTGTTTACTACCATGTTTGGCGAAATGGCAATCTCGAAGAACGGGTTTGCCGAAACCCTACCCGAAAACTGGAGTAAACATGGATTAAATGTGGAAAGCGATAAATGCTCCGTCATCAACATCCTTTTTAAGGCTTATGAGGAGGAGGCAGCATTCGTTGGACATACCGGTATTCTGATTGATTGCAGGGATATCGAATCTGTCGATAGCAACTATTTGTTCGTGGAGAAGATCGCTTTCGGCGATCCATTCAAAATCACACTCGTCAAAGATGAGAACGATCTGATAGAGCTGCTTTCCGAGAGACCGGACTACACATCAGAAGAGGGAGACCCTGCGCCGGTTGTATATAAGAATGGGGAGATAATAGGAGAACTGAAACGATGAGAAAATTGATTGCAGTATTGATCACCGTTGTATGTATTGTTATGTTGGCAGGATGTGGTGCGAAGTCCTCGCCTGAAGTAGCAATAGATTACGGCAATTCCTCGATCTATTCAAAAGAAGATATGGATTCAGCAATTCAGATGATAAAAAAGGAATTTGATACTTGGGATGGCTGTGAATTGCACAGCATCACCTATGGGACAGATGAGGAATGTAATGATGAAAACATAAAGTGGATGAATGAGTTGGAAGAAGCAAATGATGCAAAAGAAACATTCACGCAGTGTATTATGTTTAAGAGCAATTTCCATTCACCAAAAGAAGGCGGTGGTGCTTGGAATGCAGATGAAGAGTATACTGATTGGCAATGGTGGCTGGCACGTTCTGACGGTGGTCAGTGGAAGCTGATGTCATGGGGATATTAACAAATGAATAGAAAAATCCTTATTATAACAATGATTTGTATTCTGACAGTTTTGGCTGGATGTGGAAAGAAAGCTGAGCCGATAGATTTGCCATCCAATGAGGCTGTCATAAGTATAGAGGTCATTACGCTCGACGGAGCTAAAGCCGATATTACAGAAGCCAATCAGATTGAGACAGTCATGACTGCTTTAAGCGCAGCTGAACCGACTCGGTTGGAATCCGTAAATGACCAGCCTACGAATGTTGACGCCTACGGAACCATCAGCATCAATACCGTTGGTGAATCAACAGTGGTTTACTACTACGATAAAGATAGTAAACACTATATCGAACAACCGTACAGGGGAATCTATGAGATGAAAGATTATTTAGAAGAGACTCTGCTTCAAGAGTAAGTGAGGTGTCGAAATGTCTATGAAGGCAGTTAAGATCATTGATGCGATCTGTATTGTAATATTCGTGCTCATGGGCGTGTATATATTTGTTTTGCCTAATGCAACACAGGATTTGCTGTTGCCTGTCTTTACAATCATTAATCCCTATAAGACCGGAGCGTGGATCATGGGAATCGGATTTCTTGTCACCTGTCTATGGGGAAAAGGAAGGGCAGGCTTGGTTTTAGGTATAGTGCTGTTGGCGTGTTATCTGATTACAGCTTTTATCTCTCTGTTTGGATTGATTGTATTGACAAGCGGGGTTGACCTTTTGTGGTATCTACACCCGATTATTGTTTTGATCGGATGTATTGTGGCAATTCGCAGGAAGAGAAGAAGATAAGAAAAAAGAGACAGACCAGAGCTCCTCACTACCAATCACGGCGGTGGGGAGCTCTTATTATGCCTCGATATCGATTGTGATCCCGGACTTGAAGTCGACGATGAAGTGATCCTCGAAGACGGTGATCTTGGCGATGTGCCGTGAAACCAGTGCCTCGTCAAACTCTGTGATGTCGGTAGACTGCTTCTTGATGAAGTCCTGCAGGTCTTTGATTCGTTTCATCTGGTCATCCCGGAGGACGCTATCGACCTCGGACTGTTTGCGCATATCCCGAAGCCGGAGAATCTCATCAGCGATGGCATCGTAGTCTGCGCTCTGGTTTGCTTTCTTCAGAAGCTCTTTCTGTAGTTCCTTCATCCTCGCGTCGATGACCTCCGGGGAAAGGGAGTCGCGATCGGTGATGGCCGTTTTCATGTTAGACTGCAGGGTTTTCAGGAAGTCGTTCTTCTGGCAGAGCACCTGATTGATGGCGTCGATCACCACCTGCTCCAGAATCGTCTCATTCACTGTCCGGCTGCGGCAGGCGTGGCCGGTGTTCTCAAGCCGCGAGCAGCACCGCCAGACGATTGATCTGCAGCCACGGTTGTTCCAATGGACTCGGCGGTAATACTCGCCACACTCACCGCAGAATACGATCTGCGCGAAACAATGCTTGCAAGAGTAGCATCGGCGCTTGCCATTCTCGGTTGTGTGCACTCTGCGCCTTCTGGCCAGTTCCTCCTGCACCAGAAGGAAGATGTCCTTCGGTATGATTGCTTCGTGATCACCTTCCACATAGTACTGCGGCATGGTGCCGTTGTTCTTGATTCGTTTCTTTGTCAGGAAGTCGGTGGTATAGGTCTTCTGAAGCAGAGCATCACCGATGTACTTCTCATTTGTCAGGATCTTCTTTATGGTGCTTGGGTGCCATCGTTCTTTACCTGCGCCGGTGAGAATCCCGTCAGCCTCCAAACCGGCAGCAATCTTATCCATGCTTTTTCCTTCGAGGTATTCCCGGTAGATACGTTTGACGATCTCAGCTTGCTTCGGTTCAATGACCAGATTGCCGTCAGCGTCTTTGGTGTAGCCGAGGAAGCGGTTGTGGTTGACCTGCACTTTACCTTGCTGATAGCGGTATTGGATTCCCATTTTCACGTTTTGCGAAAGACTCTGAGATTCCTGCTGGGCGAGGGAAGCCATGATGGTAAGCAGCACCTCGCCTTTGGAATCCATTGTGTTGATGGACTCTTTCTCGAAGAAGACCGGGATGTTTTTATCTTTTAGCTCTCGGATGTATTTCAGGCAGTCCAAGGTGTTACGCGCAAATCGGCTGATCGACTTGGTGATGATCATATCGATGTTTCCGGCATGGCACTCATCGATCATGCGATTAAACTCGTCACGCTTCTTGGTGTTGGTGCCGGTAATACCATCATCGGCGAAGATGCCAGCCAGCACCCAGTCTGGATTCTTGGAAATGTACTCTGTGTAATGTTCGATCTGTGCATCGTAGCTGGTAGCCTGCTCATCGCTGTCAGTACTGACTCTGCAGTACGCCGCGACTCGGAGCTTTGGCTTCTCTGCTTTTTTGATGTTGTTTCCGACCTGCCGTTTTGCTGGTATGAAGGTTACATTTGCCATCAGCTCACCTCGCTTTCAATTTGGCTGTAAATGTATTCTGCCTGCTGCACCGGGCTGTCAAAGTGTTCAGTGAGCTGTCCGAGCCTGAATCGCCTGAAGGGTTTTAGCTCCCGTGGTTTTGTCTTCCGGCCAGTTCTTCCGAGGGCTTCCGCACGTCTCATGATCTCCTCCTGTGTCTTGTTAAAGGTGCCTTCGTCGATGATGGCAGGGTAGAAGTCATCGCCGAGATAGTGTTTATTGCTCAGAAGTCTCTTGACACTGCCGTGATAGGCATCAATTCCAACCTCTGCCGCAGCCGACATGAGTCCCATGCCTGCAAGGTAGTTCTTGTATAGGTTACAGAGCCTATCTGCAGCATCATTGTCGATGACCGCGATCCCATTTTCGATCCGATATCCGTAAGGGGTGTGTCCCATTTTTTCACATCCTTTCTGTTAGCGTGAGTCCGCATTTCAGTTCAAAAGCGATCTTCTCCCTTGAGAGCACCCGGACGCGGCTCACGGTCTCTTCGAACAATTCTTCATCAAAGAAGTCGAGCATGGCACTTTTCTCTGTAAAGCGGAGCAGGGCAGTTGCGGCCTGAATATGGCTGGCATCGCCCTTGACGCTATTGCTTAGCATTTCGATTTCTGCGTTGTATCTGTCTGCCTGTGCGAGCAGGGTGTTCATCTCCTCGTTATAAAGGATCTGGTCGATATAGCCCTGCGCCATGAATCCGGTCAGGCGTTCTTTCTGCTGACTGTTCTCCATGAGTAAGGTCTGAAGTTCTTGAATCCTGTGGAGGGAATCGTCGTTGTTTCCCTTGCGCAGCGCCTGCACATAAGGTTTCAGGATCAGCTTCCTTGCAAAAATCAGCTTGTTGATCATCGTTACAAAGGCAGCCTTCAGAGCGTCATCGTGGATGAACTTCATGGAGCATTTGCTCTTGTCATCGAGATGCGTGCTGCAAGTCCAGACGATGTATTTATACTCGCTGCAGTAATGCGTCCGGCGCTTGAAGACGTCGCCACATTCACTGCAGATGATCTTGCCGGAGAAGCAGTAGCGGTTCAGGTATTTGCCGCAGCCTTTGACAATACCTTTCTCTTTGCTATGCTGGCGGATCACCTCACCGGCTGCCGCAAAAACCTCCCGGCTGACGATGGCCTCGTGATGATCAGTCAGTGCATACTGATCTCTCTCGCCGTAATTCACATGCCGGTTGAACTGTGAGTCCGTGTAGGTTTTCTGGAATATCACATCGCCGGTGTACTTCTCGTTGACGATCAGTGTACGTACCGTATGTGCAGTCCAGCGATTTCCTTTCTTAGTGCAGATTCCTTTAGCATTCAGATCCTTGGCGATGTCCTGTGTTCCACGGCCTGCCAACACCTGATCAAAAATCCAGCGAACGTTCTCGGCCTGCTCGGGATTTACAACCATCTGCTCACCGTCCCAATCATAGCCGTAGGGTGGGTAGCTGATCTTGAAGGTTCCGTTTTTGAAGCGTTTCTGGATCGACCATTTGCTGTTCTCCGAGATGGATACAGACTCGCCTTCAGCCATGCTGCTTAAGATAGCGAGGAAGAGCTCGCTTTCCATTGAGCCCGTGTTCAGGTTTTCCTTCTCGAAGTAGATCGGGATATTCAGTGCGAGGAGCTTTCTTACCATCTCCAGACAGTCGGTTGTATTCCGGGAGAAGCGGCTGATTGACTTGGTGATGACAAAGTCGATCTTGCCAGCCTCGCAGTCCCGGATCATCCGCATCAGTTCAGGCCGCTTGTCCTTCTTGGTGCCGGTGATGCCTTCATCGTAGTAGAGCCCGGCAAACGTCCAGTCATCCCGACAGGCGATGTAGCTTTCGTAATGCTGCTTCTGGGCTTCCAGACTTTCGAGCTGCGCATCTGTATCAGTGGATACACGGCAGTAGGCAGCAACACGCAGCTTAGCTTTTTCTGCTGCAGGAGCCTGCTTTGCCTTGATCTTAGTGACCTTTTTCACTATTTCACCTCCCTTTGGTAGTGTCGTATATTACCTCTGAACCGCAGTATTATCAACGGTATTAGGGAATATATCCACGAGAAACGGAGAGAAAGATTGCGCGTTCAATTCGCTCAATTTGTGGTATTCTTCCAAGCTGATCAGTTCCGCATCGAGTAGGGCTTTCGTGATCTTCTGGGCGCGGTAATAGTCGATATCTTTCTGAAACTGCTCCGGGGTAAAAAAGTGATCTGTTGTTATGCCGGAGAGGGCAGATTTGACTTCCGGACTTAATGTATTTGTCATGAGAACACCTCCTTTACTTTCCACTGGAGGTGGGGAGGGCGATTTGACGAAATAAAAAAGAGCCGCCTGCAGGCGTGATGCCCACAAGCGGCGAGAGAAGAATTATGACAGCATTTCATTGACTCTTTTCTGAACGGCATTGTAATCATATCCGGCAGCGGTGAGCTTCTGTTTACGTTCCTCACCGTTACCCCATTTGCCAGCGATCACTTCTTTGGCAAGGGTGTCGATGGACTTCTTGGAAGAGGAACCGGACTTCACATCATACTGCGTCAGCTTCCACTTTTCGATGATGCTGCAGAGCTTATCGACATAGGTGAGGCTGGTCGCATAGCCGCCGTCCTTGATGATCTTTGCCGCCTTCTTGTATTCCTTACAACCCTTCAGACCGGCATACCTTTTCTTACTTCCATTCTTGGCACCGAGCAGGTAGGCGGAGTGATCCGCAATGGAATCCTCGACAGACGGATACTTCCTGAAGTCGGCAGTGATCGTGGTGTACGATCCATCCTTGTTCTGTTCCTTCGTCTTTTTGGTATAGACGCTCTTTCCATCCCACACAGAGCCAGACCATGTGTTGCCGGACAGGGACTTCTTCATGCCGAAGCAGTTATTGGCTTTCTGCGCCAGCTCGGATTTGCCGTAGCCGGACTCCAGAATAAACTGCGCGAGGGAGACGGAAGCAAGGATGCCGGACTTCTTCATATCAGCAGTGAAGAGAGCACCGACCTTCTTGATCACATCCGCGTCGGACAGATCCTTAAGACTGGATGCCTTCAGGCCTGAAGCAGTGGAACTGCCGAGCTGCTTTGTGACCTCTGTGGCCAGCTTGCCGAGCCTGCTGTAGAGCCAGTTGCCCGGGCAGGACTTGTTAGCAAACCAGCGGTGCACCGTCAGGATCATCTCATCAGATTTCGGTACATAATTCAGCGCCTTGCTCTTATTGCTGATCCAGAGCAGTTTTTTCTTTCCGTTGCGCTTGCAGATGTCCACGCAGAGCTTGACCAGCGTCGCATAGACCTTGCTGTTCATCGTGTATGGTTCCTTGGTATCGGAAGCGCACTCGATCGTCACGGCTCTCTGGTCATTGGCATTAGAGGAGGAGCACCATGAGCGGTTCTTTTCCTCGACGTAGAGCCCGACGCGGCCATCCTTATCGATTCCGTAATTGCTGGAGGCCTGCGTGGATGTCTTTGCAAACCAGCTTCCGAGGCCTTCTGCGGTACACTGGCCTACGACACAGTGGGGTGTAATGCGGTCGATGGCATGGGTTCTCTTTCCGGAGTGATTCGGGGAGAGCTTCTTGTAGACGACCAGCTTGCTGTTTGTATATCCCATTACTGATCACCATCCTTTCCGGCACGGTCATGGAGCTGTTCCAGAACAGTCTTAAGCTGCTCTGGAATCGGCAGCCCGAGATGACCGGCGTTCTCCAGAAGGCTCACACCTTCATTGGAGAGATAAAAGAAGATAACAGCTGTGCGCAGGATTCCGACCTGCCCGATCACCTGAACATCGATGATGTTGGCAATGCCGACGAGTAAAAAAATGAGCACCTTTCTGCAGATGCCCTTGAATCCCACGTTGCTGGACAGCTTCTTGTCGGCTATTGCACACATGACGCCAGTCAGGTAATCGACTATAACGAAAGCGATAAGTGCATACAATAGACCATCACATCCTCCCAAGTAGTAACCGATCCAGCCGCCGAGTCCTGTAAACACGGCCTGAATCATCAACCAAAATTCCTTCATAGCAAATACCTCCTTTACATGACTTTCCATTCATCTTTTGACTTTGGCTCTTTCGGCCAGATGTCTTTAGTAACAAGGCAAAATAAAAGAGCCCAGCCCAGCGGAATGCCGAGGCAGACTCCTGCGAGTAAAGCGATTATGCAGTTCAATTTTACGTCCTCCTTTATGCAGTTCGTTTCCAGACATAGACGGCAAGATACGGCGGCATGTTTTTTCCTGCTGCAGCTACACCCGTGCTTGCAGCGGTACCTGTTACAGAATGAGTGTGTGCTCCGGCAGATGCTGTGCTTTTTGTCGTAAGAGTTCTGTTTGATGTCTTCATGTAAGCGGAACTTGAACCAGAGCCGTCGCTCCACTGTTTATTCATGCTATGCGTATGAGCACCGTTTGATGCAGCCGTACCCGTGACGGTATGTGTATGGGCTATCACGGAAGCATCAGCGCTGCCTCCTGCACTTCCTGCTTCATATGAGGAGCCAGCGGCCAGTAAGAACTTGTCCTGTATCTGCTCCCATGTTCCTCCAAACAGGGTGCCCGGATTTGTTGCATTGACGCTCATATATATTGAGCCGACCGGATATATAAGATTGAAGATTGTCCCGAAGTCACTGTTTACATTTCTGCAATGCGGAATCCCGTCCAGCCCCACAGAAAAAGCCTTTTCTCCGGATTCATCATTTATGGCGATAGGGAAGCCGGATATCAAACCATTATCTTCGTCATCTACAGCCGTTCCAAAACCGATCGCTGTGCCATCGGTATTAACATCTATGATGTAATAGGCAGCGGCTATGTAAGTGTGTCTTGAAACAGCCGTATAGCCTTCAGCCTCGATCATGGCGATGATGTCATAAGCTTTCTCCGTATCAAGGACAATACCTGTAATAACGGCATCGACCAGCTCGTATTCGCCTTCCACGCTTACATAGGTATATTCATCTTCATCAGTTGCTTTTATGCCTATTTTGATCGTGTGAGAAAGTTCCTCATAATCTTCATAAGGCACAGAGTAGTTGAATTTCACGTGCGCAAGGTTTCCGTCGTCCGTTTCAACATATTCTTCATCAACAAGAGCCACCCTCGTAGCTGTCAGGTTGCTTAACGTAGGTGCGATGTAATTGGATTTCCAAATAGCATAAAGCGTTGCAGCAGCATTTCCTGTGTATGCTGCACCTTCAAGATAAATCGTGCCGCCAGATTCACTTGTTCCCCAGCCTACGAAATCGTAGCCCTTTCTGGTAAAAGTGTTATTTGGCAGATATGCGGTCTCACTGTCCCATTTTGTAAGATCAGTTGGTGCTGTACCACTTCCTCCATTGGCGTTGAATTTTATGGCGTAACTTGTCTTTTGCGGAATCGTAAGATTCACTCCAACATAGGACGAGTTTGATGTGGTGGCCTCCGTCATTATAAGGCCAAGCCAGCTTATGAGGCTGTATGCCTTAACAGTTACGACCTGCGATCCGGTCTTGCTCTTATCAAACGTCAACGTCTTAGATACAAGCTGCTTTGTAGAGCCTTTTGAAAGTGTGAAGGCTTTCTGATTGCTGTCATAATCCGTGGACTGGTACGATCCCGTATAGATACCGCACATTACGGAGTCGACGAGCATAGCACTCGTATCGATGGATATCGCTTTTGTCGTTGCCTTTATTCCGGCTTTTGCTGTAACAGTAAATTTACTTCCCGTCTGGGATACAGAATAATCAAGATATACCTGTTCTCCGTATCCGTCACCTGTGTATGTGTTTCCGTATACTGTTGCCATTTATATCATCCTCCTTAGCGACAGGTGGCCATTTGATCTCATGACCCACCCGACTTTTCCGACACGTTCTCTGGTTGCTGCATTCGTTGTCTGCATGAATAAATTCGTCGCAACAATGTCCGTGCTATAAAGACGTTCTCCGCTCAAGTAGGCTACTTCGTTTCCGTTGTTGTTAAGGGCGAGCCTTGATCCCGTGATCGTTACGTTATTTTTGCCTTTCTCGCCAATATATGCTTCATCAACACCAAAGGATGATACGACCACCTCACGGCTCGTATCTACGATGCTCATCCCGATCGAAGTAATATCATTTCGATATCCACTATCAGCGCCAAGGATATGGGAGCCGTTTGCATCATGCCAAAACCACTCCTTCTGCTCGTCTATATCACCCTGTGCCGCCTCTGCCGCAGCCTGTGCAACCGATGCTGCAACACCTGCTACTCTGGCGGATTCTGTTGCTGTGATCGCCTGCGCTTTTGCCTCGCCTGCATATGTGGTGGCGTTTGCGGCCTGCGCCTTCGCATTCGTCGCCGCCTCATTTGCTGTCTTAGCCGATGCAATTGCGCTTTCTGCAGCGGATGCTGCCGACATTGCATGCTCCGTCGCGAGAAGTGCCTGTGTATCATCAGTGGGCGGAGCTGAAACATTCCCCATAAGCCATGCAGATCCGCCCGATATCCGAACTTGCACGATATCTCCCTCTTTGGCATTGATCGTTCTTTTGATCGGTGTCTCATCGACTCCGCCCGGAATATGTACCCATACGGTCTGGCCTTCCACCCTTGTAACAGTGGCCTGCGTATCATAGGGCTTGGTCTCTCTATTTCCCGATGACTTTATGACATCGACAAATTCTTTTTTTATACTCATACTGCCTCCACTTCCTCTGTTGTTTTCGCGTTATACCCAAGTTCGACGTTCTGGCTTTTGATCCTGAACAGTCCGTCTAAGCCCTGCACCGGGTAATGGAGCCTGATCAAATCTCCAACCAGCACGTCCGGATGAAAACGCCTGTCATATTCTGCTGTAAGCTTGATTTGCTGAAGCTCCCTAAGTCTTCTGACAGCATATTCACTGATGGATTCTCCCGTATTAAAAGTGCAGGAGGTTTCTTCAGACCAAACTTCTCGGCCTCGTCTTATAGTCGATAGTGGACTATCTGGTGAATCGTCTCGGGCGACAGCAGACAGTTCTTCATGCACAGCCCTGAACACATTCGGACAAGAATACCAATCATATTTGACGGTGATCGTCGGTTCGAGGACATCTTGTTCTATAGGATCAAATCCTGTGGTATCGACTGAGGCTTTTTCACATAGTTCTATTGTTCCATCACCATATATTCGTATACGCCAGTCGATAGCTGCGAGCACCTTCTCTGTCATAGAAAGATGAGTTTCACCATCCTCTGCGATAATGGATGACTGAAGCGATGGAGAAGTACTATTTGTAATAACAGGTGCCGGACAGCAGGAGAGAAGTTCACGTATCACTGTTGAACCGTCAGTACCTGCTGGGACGTAATATCCTCGGTCAAGGAGTACATCTTCGGCAGCCTTTAATACGGAGTAACACTCCAGCGTGTTCTTCTCGAAATACCCATCAATATCCCTCGATGGACTTGTGGCAAGGCCAGTAAAAAGCGGCTCATGAGAAGCCGCTCCGTTCTGCCACGCATCAAGGTAGACGCGTATATATTGTTCCTTCCCGTGCTCGTATGCCTTGCACTCGATATCGGCAGATTCTCGCAGGCCGTCTTCCGACCTGCTGATACTGCCTCCTGTGATCTCTATCCTTTCTTTTTCCCTCCAGCTTACCGGATCGATGATGTATGCATAATAGCTCGCGCTATATCCATTGTTCCATTTCATTGTGTCAGACCTCCTCACTTATCCATTCGGCGTAGGTAAGGCCGTCCAGTTCCTCCGGATCAACGCGTGTGACCGACAGGCTATATTCAGCGCGGATTGTGCTCGCGTCATAGCGTCTGTCCTCGCTGACCTGAATGTCGCACTTGAAGCTTGATCCATCGACCGTTCGGATGTGACAGATGCCCGGATATGTTGCAAGGCGTCTGAACTTCCGCATCGTGTCCTGATCCTTTATGGTTACCGTTGAGCCCTTTAAGGATGCAGTCCTGCCGATGGCTTTGTTCCAGTCGCCGGTAACGGAGCCGCCAAGATACCTTGTTTCTTTGAAGTCCTTCTCCCATGAATTGGAGTGGGTAACATCATAGTAAAACTCGATCTGCTCACCCTCGAAGTCGATCAGGGAATAGATGATATTCAAAGCGTCGCCGTCTTCTGCTGTGATATCCAGCCAAGCGATCTCATTATCCGCTGTGATGTAATCGCCATCAGCGGTACGGTAGACGATCCGATGGCCTCCAAACTCACCAATGGCAGGATAAGGGTCAACGTAGGTCACTCCAAAGGCTCCACCGGATACAATAAGCTCCGGCCTGTCAGCTGATAGCCTGTAGATATCACAGGTATCTCCCTCCACAAAGCCTTCTGGAGCTATTGGTGTGATGAAAGCAACCGTACCGGATATGGTCGCGGTGCCTTCTGGGATCACAGCCTGATGCGACCAATGCACCTCAAAGTCAATGCTTGCCGTGCTGCTTTGTCCGAGGCTGTCCTGTACGGTTGCTACCAGCCGATACTGCGCACCGTCATCGAGGCTTCCGATCAGATCTTCCCGGCCTATGCTGATAGGAGCTTCTCCTGTCTGTGAGAAGAGCAGGATCGTTTCTCCTGTAAAGCCATTAAAGTCCTGTTCATCTGGCCTATCCATGTGATAATCCTCAGCCCGTTCAATGACAAGGGTGGTCGTACCACCCGTGCCTGCGCCCGTAATAGTAGCTGTGAACGGCAGCGCTGTAAGAGCCATCACTGTTCTGGAATTATCATCAACGATGATTTCCTGTCCCACGAGGCTTGTGCTTTCGATAACAGCAGTCAGCTCTTCCGCGATGATTACCGGTACCGGATCAGACCATTCGTCGGAAACACGACCGGAGCCAGATACGACTCTGACACACAGATAGTGAGTCTCGCCGGAAGTCCAACCGAGCTTTTCTGCATATAGGGTGATATGCTGTGCAGTCTGGGTGCTGGCGATAATATCGCCATACTGGACGCCTTCGCCTGTGATCGTTGCTTCACAGATTTCAGCATAAGCCTGCCCGGTTCCATCACCGGATACATATGACCAGAAAGCGGAGAGGCTTCCATCGGCAGTGATTACACTTTTGGACAGTGTCAGGGTAGGTACGCTCGGAGCCGACGACAGGTCGATCATGGCCAGTGCAGACCACGCACCGTATACACCATTATCTCCATAGCCCTTGACAAGCCGTACCCTGAAGTACCATCGTTTGCCGGTTTCGAGGCCAGATACATTCCATTCACCTGCATGGGTGTTATTGATCGTATAGGTTTCCGGCTCGGAGGTGCTTTCCCATGCGTCCTCATGGTCAGCCCATGAGATGACTGCGCTTTGTGCTTCACGCCATGTCCAGTCCCATACCACCTTAACGGTGCCGCTGATCGCTGTCGCATTCACAGATACGTTCCCGGGAGCATGCGGAACCTGACCGCCTTGCCAGATGGGAGCATCTGATTTCATGCGCGGTGTGACCGTATAGGCGTCAACACCATCAGCTCTTGTAACACTGGTGTAGCTTCCGACACAGGCATAGACACCAAACTCGTAAGAGTCCTCAGAAGACCAGTCCGGACACTGCACAGCGACCTGCGTCTGCCCGGCAGGGATGATGCCGACCGTGGCAGCCTTATCCGGTTCAGAGCCAGTTCTGAAGAGCACCACAAGAAACGATTCCGGAACATCCGAGAGGTTGTTTGCGGTGACCGTTGCCCGGAAGGTGGTGTCATCCGTCTGTATATCCGTGATCTCCGGATCTTTTAGGGAGCCTGCGCTGGCAAGCACCCAGCCGGAATAGGTTGTCTGGTACAGGTGGGTGGAGCTTACCCGTACAAAGAGACATTCATCCTTCGCAAGATTCTGGCTGATAAAGGAGGATGCCGCGCCGCCTGCACCGGACATGGTTCCGATCGTCCCGTCAGCCGTGCCGTTGTAGGTAAGACCCTCCTCGGGTACCTTGATGGCATATTCGGCTGTTGTCGAATCGACCGGGTAGGCGTTGTTCTTTGTCTGTGACCATGTGACCTTCACCTGCATGCCGCCAGCCTGATTGGTGACGTTTGCTTTGACGTTCGAAGCGGCATAAGGCGCGGAGTAAACACGGTAGGAGTAGCGCCATTCGCTGACTCCGGCAGCACCACGCGAACGCACCCGGAACCATCTGGTATGGGAGCCGGATGCGATGGTAGATGCTGTTTCCGTATAAGTCCTGCTCCCGGAAGCACCGCCAGTGCCGGAAGTCCAGCCCTTATCGCCGCCATAGTCATAGTTTTCGACCAGCTTTGTTTGTAACTCAACGTCCGTGAATACCTTGTGGGTATTGGACGTATCGACACTCCAGCTGAAGGTACACTGGTTATAATTGCTCTCGCTTGGAGATGCGGACAGGCTGGGCTTTGCCGGGACTTCAATAGAGAACGCCTGACTTACCCAGTCCGACCATTTTTCTTTATTGGATACACCCCTTACCCTGAACTTGAATTCCGTGATCTTCGGCTTGCCGGAGTAGGGGAAGTAGTTTGACAGCGAAAGGGAGACCGACTTACTGGTCACCGCTTTGCCGATGTTTACAGCAGTTGTCCATTTATCAGACTTTCCAGCACGGTTGACCAGATAGGAAAACTGCTGCTTATCACTGTATGATTCACCTTTCTTCCAAGAGCAGGCGAACTTCATACCGTTCCTTGCTATAGATAGGCCTTTCGGCTTTTTACTTGTTTTCTTTCCCATATCACACCGTCCTCATTTCCAGTCTTATTTGTTTTACGAACTTGCGAGCCCATTCCTCCGGATTCTCAGCGCCGGAAACCTCCACGTTGATATTCACATCACCGGAGCGACCGGTCTTTCCAGCGGAGAGCAGGGCGTTTGCAATTTCATCACCGACACCGGATACAGCCGATGTGATCATATTCATCAGCGAGTCTGTGCCGACCACTGTTTCCGATCCAGCCTCACCGCCGCCAAGCAGCGATCCGTTTTTCATACCGAAGATCGTCGGGCTGTTCAGGATCATTCCTTTTTCCATCGCCTTGGCGTACCAGCTGACAGAAAAGTGCGGAAGCGATCCCTTGCCGCCGATACCGAACGGTGCCTTACCACCGGATACACTGATATGCGGCAGCTTCAGGTTGCTGAAGATCCTGCCGACAGAAAGAGGGAAGAAGCCTTTGATCTTACTGATGATTCCGCTGATCGTAGACTTTGCGGAATTGATCGGTGAGATCATGGCATTCTTGATATTTGACCATGCGGAGCTCGCTGTGCTCTTTATGCTGCTCCACGCAGATGAAAGCGTGGATTTGATTGCCTGCACAGGCGAGGTTACGGCAGTCTTGATGCTGTTCCAGATAGAGCTGGCCGTGGATTTGATGCTTCTCCATACAGAAGAAGCGGTGCTCTTGATCCCGTTCCAGAGGGACGAGAGGCCGCTTTTCACTGCCCGGATCGGCGTAAGTATTGCAGTCTTTATTCCATTGAACACTTTAGCTGCCAGTGACTTGAGTCCGTTCCAAAGGCCTGATGTGAAGCTCTTGATCCCATTCCAGATCTTCTTCCAGTTGGTGCCAAACCAGCTCAGCACGGTATTCGTCACATTCTTTATCGTATTCAGGGCTGCAGAGAGAACGCTCTTAATCCCAGTCCATACGGCGGAGAAGATTCGTTTCACTCCCTGCCATACCTTCTTCCAGTCGCCGGTGAAGATGCCGATAAAGATATCGAGCACGCCGATGATCACATCCAGCACCGTTTTCAGAACGGCAGCGATGATCTTGAATGCTCCTTCAAAAATCGGAGCGAGGATCTGGCAGAAGCCCTCCCAGATCTTTTTCATGGTAGCGGCAATCTTTCCAAAGTCGATACCAAGGCTGTCAAACCGCGACTTGACCTCAGTGACAAACTTCCCGATGGTGTTCTTGATCCCGTTCCAGATCTTGATCATGGAGTTTCGGAACTTCTCGTTAGTACGCCAAAGATGAATAAAGGCAGCCACGAGGACTGCCACAATCGCGATCACAATGCCAATAGGGGATGTCAGGAAGCCGATCGCCTTAGACAGGATGCTCGTCATGCCTCCGGCCTTGCTGACCGCTCCGGACAGCTTGGATAAGGCACCGCCGAACTTGGCAAAGCCCTGTATGGCGATTCCTACTTTCGATATCACTGTTCCAATGATTATCAGCATCGGTGCAAGGGCAGCGATAAAGCCGCCAACGATAAGGATCGCCCGGCGCTGTCCTTCGCTCATGTTATTGAGCTTATCGACAAAGCCCTGTATCGCGGACACGACTCTCCGGATCATCGGCATCAGTGCATCACCGAAGGAGATAGCGAGCTCCTGCAACTGGCTCTTTAAGATCGTGATCTGTCCCATGAGGTTGTCCTGCATGGTTTCGGCCATAGAAAGAGCCGTGCCATCACAGTTATCGATTGCACCGGTCAGCTTATCAAAGTCCTTGTCGGAGGCGTTGATAATGGCAAGCCAGCCTGCCATCGAGTTTTTACCGAAGATGGCCGATGCCGCAGCTGCCTGCTCGGATTCCGAAAGGCCGCCCATCTTGTCACGCAGGGAGATCATGGTCTCCCGGAGATTGATGGAGCCGTCCTCGTTCTCCACAAGGGAAATGTTGTATTTATCCATGAAGGATTGCATCTGCTTGGTAGGCTTGGCAAGGTTTGTAAGGCCAGTCCTAAGAGCCGTACCTGACTGTGATGCCTTGATACCGGCATTTGCCATCAGTCCCAGCGCGATGGATGTATCCTCAGCCGATATCCCGAGGGAGCCTGCAACCGGAGCTGCATATTTGAAGGACTCGCCGAGCATGGACACATTCGTATTCGCATTGGACGATGCTGCAGCAAGGACATCGGCAAAGTGGCCGGAGTCCTCCGCAGAAAGGCCGAATGCCGTCAGCGCATCTGTTACGATGTCCGATGTGGTCGCCAGATCCTCTCCGGATGCAGCGGCAAGGTTCATGATGCCCTCCACACCGGAAAGCATATCCTCGGTCTTCCAACCGGCCATCGCCATATAGTTCATGGCGTCAGCTGCTTCCGATGCAGAGAACTTGGTTTTGGCACCCATCTCACGGGCTTTGGCACGGAGCTTATCAAAGTCCTCGCCGGTCGCACCGGATACGGCAGCCACCTTGCTCATGGAACTGTCAAAGTCGGCAGCGGTCTTTACGGAGATTGCACCGAGCCCTGCGACAGCACCGGACACCGGCAGGAGTTTCTTACCGGCACCCGTGATGGAGTCACCAGCCTTTTGCATTTTAGATCCGACCTCCGCCATCTTATCCAGCTTGGATTCACAGGAGGCGGCTTCCTTTTCCAAACGCTTCAGCTCGTTCTCTGTCTCTACGATCTCGCGCTGCAGGGCATCATATTTATCCTGCCCGAGCTCGCCACGTTCCAGCTGCTCCTTTGCCTGCTTCTGGGCTTCCTTCAGTCCTTCCAGCTTTTCCTTGGTCGCACCGATGGAGTCCTTCAGCAGCTTCTGCTTCTGGGAGAGAAGGGTGGTGTTTTTTGGGTCGAGCTTTAAAAGCCTGTTCACATCGCGGAGGCTCGACTGCGTGGTACGTATGGAGTTGTTGACGCCTTTTAGCGCCTTGTCGAGACCAGTAGTATCGCCGCCAATCTCGACAGTAATGCCTTTGATTCTGTTTGCCACCGGTCTTCACCTCCTTAAAATCGATCGAAATCTTCCTGTGTAGCAAGCTGCCTGTATTTCACGCCATCGTTTGTTTTCTCTGTCCAGATATCCAGTACCAGACCTACGGTCAGAAGATCGAGGTCTGATACTGATATCCCAATTTCTACGCAGCGCAGAAGGAACAGTGGCGTGGTCATTTCCCGCTCACTTCTGCTAATCCTTTTTTTGCTTCAACATCCGTGATCAGGTTTTCACCCCAGAGCGTCAGGATCTCCGGGAGCACCTGATAGATGGAGAACATATCAAACTGATCCAGCCATTCGTCGATGGTTTTCGGAATGGACGGATCAGCATGAAAGGCCATGATGTAGGCGACGTTTTCGAAGATCTCCAGATCATCGATTTCCAGATCGTCATCATCCTTGGCCTTTTTGCTGTATGCCTTCTCCAGCTTGGTCAGGTCTTTGAAGATGTCTCTTTTGAACTTGATGCGGTAGAGGCGAGGGATGGTCGCTGAAGACCTAAACTTCACCTCTTTGCCGCAGATATCAATTGTTTTCTCAATCATTGTTCTCCTCCTGTGTTGCCGCAGCAGAGATATATACCGACTGGTACCAGTTGTCATAGGTCGCCTGATCGGTTCCATCACCGGTACGCGCTTTCACGAGGCCGTCAGCTCTCGGGTCGGCAGTGATGGAGAGCTTCTCCGTGCCCGGCTCGATGGTATCTTCCTTGGTTTCCGACTCGATGGACGGACGGGAAGAACTGCAGTTGTACAGCACGTGGCGGATCGCATTGACATCGCCGTCAAACTCGAAGAGCAGAGCGAACTTCACGCTTTCCGCGTTGGTGTTCTTCTCGACAAGTACGCCGTTAGAGTCCAGTTCCTCCTGCAGGATCTCTGTTCTGAACCATTCCGGTACCAGCGCCATCTCAAGGTCACCGGAGTAGCCGTTGTTGGTCACAGAGCGGAAATATACAATACCGTCAGCATAGAACGGGCTGGTTTCACCCTCGGCATCCAGCGCGATGGAAACAGCGCCGGGGATCGCCTTCGGTGTACCGTAGGAAAAGGACTTCACACCATCTGTGACCGTCTCAGTCAGCTTGGCGGCATGAACGTTTTTCAGATTGTATTTGACTTTATTACCCATGTCTTAATCCTCCGTTTCGAATGAATAAAGAACCTCATATAGTTTCTCGGAGTCAATCCAGACCTCCGTTTTGTCATAAAAAATACCGTGCGCATCAAGCACGGTCTCGACGAGCGCCTCCACCTCCAGGTTCTTTTCGTCAGTGTAGAGCTCTATATGGACTTCCGTGATCCGGAAGTAAACCTTGCCATCCGCAGCGAAGTTGTCGCTTCCGGGCAGAAGGTAGGTGATGAATGGCGGATCTGGCGACTCACCCTCTGCGAAATGGTCATAGGCAGAAGGGATGTCGATCTCCGCCATCAGTTCTAACAGCTTATCCATGACGCAGACTCCTTATGATATTTTGTTCAAGCTCCTCGATGCCTTTCTGCTCTGCCGGTGCGATATGAGACCTGCCGGACACCCGGCCACCACCGCGCTTGGCGTGGCCAAACTCCAGAAGGTGCGCCAGCTGATACCGGTTCCGGGAATAGACCGTGACCTCAAAGGCATGGGAGTTCTGTTTGGTATTCTTCACCGACCAGCTCTTGGCATAGGCTCCGGTGCGGCTTGGAGCACCAGCCCGGATTTCATTGCGCACTGTGTTTCCGGTTTTTTGTACCGCAGCCTTCATTCCAAGCGTGGTGGTATTGGCATAATCCTCCAGTTCCTTCATGACCTCATCGGCCAGCTGTTCAACCTTGATCTTCTTCATGACCGGCTCGCTTTCTGGCAGATGAGCTTTACTGCCTTATGCTTGAAATTCATATGGTCGATACCGAGAATGTTGTATGCCTCATCCCGGAAGAAGACGCGGTAGCCGGTAGAGGTGAGAGCATCGATTGCCCGGCAGTGGCGCACGGTGAAGTCGATCTTGGAATCATCCACGATCCGGCCTGCATCTGTTTCTTCCTTCGGAGACTCGGAGCTTGCAGTCGCATAGCAGTTATAGTAGGGCACCCATGTGTTTTTGTGGTTGCCGTACTTATCTGTTACGACCTGATTCTTCTCGATGGTGATCCGGACGTTCAGTAATCCAATCTTCATCAGAAGGCCTCCTTCCGCATACCGAACAGAAGTGAGCGAAGCGTCATGGTAAGCTGGTGGTGGTCGGCTTCCTCCCGGTGTTCATACAGGTACCCGATGGAGTAGAGGATGGCGATCCGGGCTTCCCGAAAGTCGCTCTCAAAGACCTCCTCGTCGTTAATCCGCACGATGTCCATGCATAGCTTCTGCGCTGTAGTGATCAGGTGCTCGATCAGGGTATTCTCGTCATCATGATCCACCCGGAGATATTCCTTTGCCTCTGCAAGTGTTACCAGCATACGTTTCACCTCATTTCTGAAAGGGCGATGCCGCGAAGTGCAGCACCGCCCATGTTATGATCAGTTGCCAGAAGAAGTACCCTTCAGCTTCAGGAGCTGCACGGCCTCCGGAAGGATCAGCTTGCCGTCGACTCTTTCCTTTGCGACATATCCGATCATTCCGTTTCCGGCAAAGAGCTCCTTGAGCTCCTGAAAACTTCTGGTACCACGGTCGCCGATGTTGTAGTACTTGAAGTCGCCAAATGCGATGAACGGCTTACCAGCTGCTGCAACAGGTGCAAACGGGGAAGTCAGGCACTCATAGCCGAGGAGTCTATCCGGCTCACCGGCGACAAGGGCAGGCTGCCACATGTACTGGCCGTTCTCGTCCTTGAGCTTTCTGATGGATGCGATGGTCTGATCGTTCAGGATGAACTTCGCGTTCTTGCGATACGGACGCTTCAGGGCATACACCAGATTGATGATGTCATCGGACTCGACGGTTGTTTTTGCGGTGACCGTAGTTGCCTGCGCACCGCCGTTTTCGGCAAAGATGCCCAGAGGCTTGCCGGAGCCATCACCGTTCAGGAAGGCATCCTCTTCGGCGTTGGCCAGAGCGATGCCGAACTGGTTGATGATGTAGTTCTCCAGCTGGAAGGCATTGTCGTAGAGCAGCTCCTCAGTGACCTTGATCGCTACGTGGAGCTTGTAGGCATCCAGCATGATCTGGTCGAAGGTCGCATCACCGAAAGTCAGTGCTTCACCTTCCTCGATCCATGCCGCAGCAGGCTTTGTTGCTGCGATATTGATTTTGTGCTGGCCACTGGTTGTAATCGTGGTACCCAGCTTTCTCATGATGTTCTCTTCATTCAGGACATCGATGAGCCTGTGGTCGTATTCCTCCGGTACGAGGTAGCCGCCATTCTCGTCGATACCTTCCTGCAGAACATTGCTGATCTGACGGAAGTTGGTGCGCAGAGCCTGCAGCATGCCTTTCCTGTACTCATCGGAGGCACGACCGGTTTTCTTTTCCGGTTCATTGGCAGGCTGGTACGGTCTGCCCGTGATCGGGGAGTTGACCGGCTGGGAGAGCTCATGCTCCATTGCTTCCTGTCTCTGCATTCTGGAGATTTCGCGGCTCATGTCCATGATTTCCTTCTCCATCTTGTCGTAGGTTGCGGAATCCTCGTCGGAGAGGGTTCCCTTGTCTGTTCTGTGGGACTCAGCAAAATCGCGAGCCGCCGCCAGTGCCTGATTTCTTTTCTGCATCAGTTCTAAAATAGTCATGGTAAAAATCCTCCTTCATTACATGAATTTTGAGATAGTGTCGAGTCGCTGCAGGATATCGTCGACTGAGCGACCGGGTTCTTCAGGAGCTTCCGGCTCCCTTTTCGGTATGTGATATTTGGCTTCCAGCTTGTTCACGAGGGCAGCGTTGACCGCCTTCCGTGAGAACAGCAGCGCTTCAGCAGGGCTGGCCGTATCTTCCGGCGCATCCTCAGCACGTCTTAAGATGTCGTCCGCAAACCCAAGCTCCACAGCTTTATTGGCGTCCATCCAAGTTTCCGCATCCATAAGGTGTGAGAGCTTAGCACGGGACAGGCCGGTCTTGATCTCGTAGCTGTTGATGATGGACTCTTTGACCTCATCCAGCATGGCCATTGCTTTTTCCATTTCGGTGTGGTCACCGAAGGCAATGGTCGCCGGGTTGTGGATCATCATCATGGAGACCGGGGACATGAGCACCTTAGTGCCTGCCATCGCAATGACGGAGGCAGCAGAGGCTGCAATGCCGTCGATCTTCACAGTGACGCCGCCTTTGTAATCCATCAGCATGTTGTAGATCTGTGCTGCGGCCACGCAGTCGCCGCCCGGAGAGTTGATCCAGACCGTGATGTCACCACTGCC
This sequence comes from Lachnospiraceae bacterium FE2018, assembly GCA_000702845.1. Taxonomy (GTDB): domain Bacteria; phylum Bacillota; class Clostridia; order Lachnospirales; family Lachnospiraceae; genus CADBRN01. Next base: position 32,872 of record JNKK01000017.1, on the reverse strand, counting down.
GGAGTTTAATTCCTCCCTGAAAAGCTCCGGTGTGACATCATCGTCAAACCAGCTTTCTTCAGCGATGGTGCCATTCAGGAACAGCGTCCTTTCGGTCACCGGTTCCTGCGTTTCCTGATTCACTGCCGTTCTGTTTTTCCAGTTCCAGAACTTCTTCGTCTTCATTGGATTCTTCCTCCTTTCCAGCGGCAGACGAGGCCGCAAAAATACCCGCATCTTCGAGCTTGGTCATGTTTCCGTTGATGAGATATAGATCACCACCGAGCTCGGCAGGGATGCGGTCAAGGTTCTCAAGCTCTCTGATGTCGTTGGCGCTCATCCAGCCGTTCTGCCTTGCGGTAGCGTAGCCGTTCATGCGGCTCTGGTAATCACCGCGAAGGAGGCCGTCGACATTGAACTTGACAAAGTAGTGAGCCTTCTCATCCGGAGAGAGGAGGGAGCGGATAATTGCCTGCTCCCATCTGGCCACCCACGGGTCGAGGGTGTATTTCACAAACTCCAGACTTTGCTGCTCAATATTAGAAAAGCTCGACTTCTCCAGATCCCCGATCATGTGAGGGGGTATCCGGAAAATCCGAGCGATTTCATTGATCTGAAATTTCCGTGTTTCCAAAAATTGCGCCTGCTCCGGTGCGATGGAGATCGGCGTGTATTTCATGCCTTCTTCCAAAATCGCTACCTTCCCGGCGTTCTGGCTTCCGGAGAAGCCCTTGTTCCAGCTCTCACGCACCCGGTCGGGGTCTTTCACCGTACCCGGATACTCCAATAGGCCTCCCGGAGTCGCACCGTTTGAGAAGAACTTAGCGCCATACTCCTCAGTTGCGATGGCAAGGCCGATAGCATTCTTGGCCATAGCAATCGGAGAATAGCCCACGAGCCCGTCAAACCCAAGACCGGGTATGTGGAGCACATCGCTTGGCTGCAGGATCACAGTTCCTGTCTTCATGGTCGGAGCATCCTCGTTTGATACCTGATAGCTGTAATAGAGCTTCCCGTGCTCGTCCCGGTCGACCGTCATTCGGTTTGGCATGAGAGGGTATAGACCGACGACCTCACCGCGACCATTCCGGATCACCTGCGCATAGGCATTGCCCCAGAGGAGCAGATGCGTCATGAGTGTTTCCCGGAAGATGAAGGATGTCATTTCCGGATTTGGCTCATCATGGAGCAGGAAATACAGTGGATGATCCAGCGCTTTTTCCTTGCCGCCTTTCTCGTTGTACTTGTACAGATGAAGCGGCAGACCGGCGATTGCCTCTGACAGGATGCGGACACAGGAGTAGACTGCTGTCATCTGCATGGCAGAGCGTTCCGTGACCGTCTTCCCGGAGGTGGTGCCGCCAAGGAAGAAGCGGTAGGCGCTGCCGGAGGTGGAGTCCGTTGGCTTATCCCTTGATCTGAAAATGCTTGATAAAAAACTCATCTGATACCTCCTCAAATGAAAAGGATGCCTCGGCTGTCATAGACCGATGCACCCGTATCGTTACCACAGCGGATCGCACGATCCAGCGCCATGATGGTGGCGATGGCACCGTCGATCTTTTCTGTGGATTTTTCCTTATCTGCTTTGATGTTGCCAGCCGGGTCGGTGCGGATGAAGATGTTATCCATCATCCAGCGGAGCACCGGGTGGCCGCCGTGCGCGATTTTCTGCTCCAGCGTCAGCTTCATGAGCTCCTTGGTAGGTGGGCTCATATCCTTAAAGCCCTGACCGAACGGCACGACTGTGAAGCCCATGCCTTCGAGATTCTGTACCATCTGGACAGCTCCCCAGCGGTCAAACGCGATCTCCCGGATATTGAAGCGCTCACCGAGGTGTTCGATGAACTGCTCGATGAAGCCGTAGTGGACGACGTTGCCGTCCGTCGTGAAGAGATAGCCCTGCTTCTCCCACAGGTCATAAGGGACGTGGTCTCGCCGCACACGGATATCCAGCGTATCCTCCGGCACCCAGAAGTATGGGAGCACGGCAAACTTATCGTCCTCGTCCTCCGGAGGGAAGACCAGCACGAAGGCCGTGATGTCCGTAGTGGAGGAGAGGTCAAGGCCGCCATAGCAGACCCGGCCTTCCAGCATCTTCTCATCAACCGGGAAGGCACATTTATCCCACTTGTCCATTGGCATCCAGCGGACAGACTGCTTCACCCATTGATTAAGGCGGAGCTGCCGGAAGGCGTTTTCTTCGCCGGGATTCTGCTTGGCAGAGTCGCAGGCTTCCTGTACCTTCTCGATATCCACCGTAATGCCCAGAGATGGATTCGCTTTTTCCCAGACCTTGGGATCAGTCCAGTCTTCATCCTCGGAAGCGCCGTAGATCACCGGATAGAAGGTCTTGTCAATCTTGCGGCCTTCAAGGATATCCAGCGCTTTCTGGTGCACCTCCCAGCAGATGGAGTTGGTGTTGTCACCGGCAGTTGTGATCAAAAAGAAAAGCGGCTGCTTTCTCGCATCGCCGCTGCCTTTGGTCATGACATCATATAGCTTCCTGTTCGGTTGTGTATGGAGCTCATCGAAGATCACTCCGTGGGTATTGAAACCGTGCTTGTTGGCCACATCCGCCGACAGGACTTTGTATTTGCTGTTGGTCGGATTATATACGATGGTACGTGTGGACTTGTTTATGGTAACGTGCCGTTCGAGAGCCGGGCAGAGCATCACCATATCCACAGCTACATCAAATACGATCTTGGCCTGATTGACATCGGCAGCACAGCCATAGACCTCGGCTCGCTGTTCGCCGTCCGCGCAGGTAAGATACAGCGCGATGGCGGCAGCAAGCTCGGACTTGCCCATCTTCTTCGGGATCTCCACATAGGCCGTCGTAAACTGCCGGTAGCCGTTTGGCTTCAGTGTTCCGAATACGTCTCGCACGATCTGCTCCTGCCAGTCGATCAGTTCAAAGGGCTTCTTATACCATTCACCCTTGGTGTGCTGAAGGCTCTCGATAAAGGCAACAGCAAAGTCAGCGGCGTACTCGTCATAGTAGGAATCCTCAGCCATGAAGTGCGTCGGTGTATAATTTTCAAGTTTTCTGATAGGTCATCACCTCCAAAAGGGCATAAAAAATAGCCGCCATGTGCGACTTCCCTGTACGAGATACAGCCCCATCCGGGCTGCTCTCTGGCGTGTTTAGTTTGCCTCGTTCTTACTTCCTCCTGACGTCTACCAGCCAGCTTGCTCTTTTGTGGTATTCTCCGGTGGCCTTCTCCAGCACCTTGGTGTCCTCTTCGATGTAGTGGAGGCCTTTGCCAACCTTGATCAGTCTGACCTCTTCGAATCCCTCGATGGTGGTGCGGTAGACCGTTGCTGTGCGGCTCTCGCCGTCGTAGCTCTTGCCGTCCCAGCCGTTAAAGGTGAAGGTGACCTTTTCCTTTGTCTTGGTGAAGAAGGTCTCGAAGTCTTCTCTGGTGATCGCTGTGTTGTAGTCTTCAAGGAAAAAGTGGTTTCTCAGTTCGTATGCGTTTCTCATTTTGTTTACCTCCGTTTTGTGTGGTTCTCTTTTGGTATGTACATATATCACTCTAAACGGAGATAATAGCAAGTCATATTTTCTACATTTTCAAAGTTTTTTACAGGGTGAAATGGATGCCGAGGATCTCCTCATCCCTGTATTCTCCAAAGCGGCGCTCGCGCCTTGTGATCGTTGTCAGGCCTGTCATGATGCAGCCTGCTTTGGCAAAGCCGTGGAGGTTTTCCATCACCGCTGTGCTCTGGTTGGTGTAGATGAAACTATCGAATCCGGCCTTCCGGAGGGCTTCCACAAAATCATCAATCTCGCGATCCCAGAGGAAGTCGTTCATTTCGATCTCATCCTCGCCATGTTCCAGCGTGCCCAGAAATGCGCGGTAGGCTTTACAGGTTCCCTGCGGAATCGGGTAGGTGGCTGCCTGATCCTCTTCGTGCCAAGCCTTGAGCTCCTCCGAGTCCCATCCGTAGGTATCGAGGATCTGGGCTTTGCGCTCTTTGCGCTCGGCCTTTTCCTGTTCCCATTTTTCTGCGATCTGTCTCAGGTTTTCAAAGTATGCGTTGTTTGTCTTCATCATGATTTTTGCCTCCTTACTGCTGCATCGCCCATGCCATCGCGTGCCCGTCGTCTTCAAACTCAACCTCGCTGACTGCTCTTAGGCCGATCGTTCCTTCGCAGGTGGTGTCGTCTGTGAGGAATTCGTAGGTCGCTCCGAAGTAGGAAGGCTGGCCTTTGCCGTTGTAGTAGTATCCGGCGATGATCACCTTGTCTCCGAAGTTCAGGAGCTTGCTCCAGCGGCATTCGAGGTCTTCCGGGGTGGTCGGGTTTGGCAGTCTGTATTTTCTGGTTCCTTCGTTGATTGTCATTTTCGTTTTCCTCCTTGTCTTTTGGTATGTGTATATTCGCTCTACTCGGAGGATATAGCAAGTCATTTCTGCTATTTTTTCACATCTTTTTTAACGACCAAAAGAGCCTGCTGGCTCCCTTGGCGGAGGGCTTATTTCTCACCCGTCATGATGAAATTTACATACTCTTTCCGGTGGTCTGTGAGCCAGTCAACCAGCTCGTAGTAACCGAGGTCAAAGGCGATCCTCTGGACTGCCGGGATATCAAACATGTTGGTAAGGCCGGTATCCCGGACGGCGAGGATCTGCTCGCGGATCAGATTAGTCATTCGCGTCCACCACCTTCCTGACGACATCAACTCCGAAGATCACATTTAGGCCGGAGCCGTTATCCCAGCGCACCATCAGGCTTCCGGTATCATCAATCCCGGTTACCGTGCCGCAGGTACCGGCAGGCGGTGCCTGAACATCATCCATCTGGATGAGCTCGACGCGTGTACCGGCAGGGTAGGTCTCACGTAGGTGCCTCAGCTGTTCTGGTCTGATCATCCTCATGCCTGCACCTCCTTTGCCGGTGCGCCGCTTTTCCATGCGGAGCTTCCGGAGAAGTTCTTGAGCAGGAGTTTGCGGCTGACCTTGTATTCATCACCGATGAATCCGATCCGGAGGAGGAAGCAGCGGAAGGCGTACTTCTCATTCTCGACCGGCTTGTCTTTTCCGGTGATGCGTGTGGCTTCCTTCGCTGTCCGGCAGAGGGCTGTAACGAAGTGGGTGTAGGCGATGATCTCGTCCGGCTCCGCGTCGGCCTTGAACCAAGGGAAGTCGAGCTTGCCGTCCTTCTCGCCAACTGCGAGGCTGTCCGCGCCGATGGCTTTCTTGATCAGGCTTTCCTTGGACTCGATCAGGGCTTCCAGTCTGGAAATCTCATCGCCGGTCATCATCGGCATCTGGATCGCAAGCCCGGTGCCTTCGTATTCCTCGCCCTCATCCGAGGTGAAGCCTGCGTCGGCGATGGCGTTGAAAACTCTATCGACCTCGTCGCTGTAGTTCTCGTCGTCGAAGACCAGAGCGCCTTCGCGGTCGACCGTGAAGTAGTCCATCTGGTAGGAGAAGGTCGGTGCACCCTGATAAATGGCATCGACTCCGATTTCCTTGGCGATGACCTCGGCCAGTCTTTTTCTTTCTTTTCCGTTTACTCTGTAATGTACGATCATTTTTTGAATCCTCCTTTGCTTTGCTGTGCTTTTTCGGTAGTACATATATCACTCTAAAAGCCAGTAATAGCAAGTCATTTATCGATATATCTGTGCTATTTTTCAGGAGAATTTTCACCTGTATCGATCTCGTCAAAACGGTAGGTGAGACCGTCCCTTAAGACGGTAACTCCCTCTGCTGATCCGACCTGATCGATATAGCGTTTTACGATCACATCACAGAACTTTTCATCAAGCTCAACCGTGTAACAGGTGCGCCCGGTCTGCTCACAGGCAATGAGTGTACTGCCGGAGCCGCCAAATGGATCAAGTACAAGGCAGCCGGTCATAGTCGAATTCATGATAGGGTAGGCCACAAGAGCCACAGGTTTCATGGTCGGGTGATCCGCGTTCTTCTTCGGCTTATCAAACTCCCAGATCGTGGATTCCTTTCTTCCGGTGTACCATTGGTGCTTGCCTTTCTTCTTCCAGCCAAAGAGCACCGGTTCATGCTGCCACTGGTACGGGCTTCTTCCGAGCACCAGCGACTGCTTTTTCCAGATGCAGCATCCGGAAAGATAGAAGCCTGCCTCCTCAAAGGCCTTACGGAAGGCAAGACCGTGGGAGTCGGAATGGAAGACGTAGATGCTGGCGTCGTCCGTCATGCTCTCATACATCTGGCTGTAGGCAGCGAGCAGGAACTGCTCAAACTGATCCTCGGCCATCTTGTCGTTTTTGATCTTTCCAGCAGTACCTTTGTAGTCCACGTTGTACGGAGGGTCTGTCACGACCAGCTGCGCGTGCTTTCCGTTCATCAAAAGCTCATAGGTTTCCGATTTGGTGGAGTCGCCGCAGAAGAGGCGGTGCTCGCCGAGCATCCACAGGTCGCCAGCTTTTGAGAAGACCGGCTTTTGAAGCTCAGCCTCAACATCAAAGTCGTCCTCCTTGACTCCGTCTTTTACATCGTCACGGAATAAGTCGTCCAGCTCCTCCGGCTCAAAGCCGGTGAGGGAGACATCAAAGTCAGCACCCTGCAGATCTGCAATCACAAGAGCCAGCTTGTCCGTATCCCATTCGCCGCTGATCTTGTTCAGGGCGATGTTGAGCGCTTTTTCTTTTTCCGTGTTCATATCGACGACAACAACATCGACCTCGGTAATGCCGGAATCGATGAGCACCTTCAGGCGCTGGTGGCCACCGACCACGCGACCGGTCTGTTTATTCCAGATGACCGGTTCCACATAGCCAAACTGCTCGATGGAGCGTTTCAGCTTCTCATATTCTGTATCTCCGGGCTGCAGATCCTTACGGGGATTGTAGTCAGCCGGGAGTAAGTCTTTCACATTTTTCTTTTCTATATTCATACGAGACCCCACTCAGCGAACTTCTCGAATCCGCCAATATCGCGGATGTAATTTCTCGCTGTTTCTACAATGTTGATATACGGAATACCATCAACGGACTCATCCCCGATGGCACAGCAAAGGGTGACCGGCTGTCCGATTTCCTGCGCTTTGAGCCACGCGTAGATGTTCACACTGACATCTGCTTTGGACAGGTCTTTTCCGTGCAGGCCGCCGCCAGTCACGGAGTCAGCCATATCTGATCCGAGTTTCCTGTTGGTAGCGCCGGAGTCCACGTCCGTACCGCCAGTCCAGTCCCCGAGGGGATTGATCTCGGCAGTGGGGTATGTGGCTGCAATCTCATCCGAGGCAGCATTGCTCTGGCAGATGATCAGCCTTGCTTCATCAATGATGTATTTGCCGTCACAGCCATATTTCTGATACAGATCCCTTGCGATCTTCGACAAGGTTTTCTGCTCGTCTGTTACCGGGACGCCTTTGAAGATCCCGTTGTCACCACAGCGGATGCCGTCTTTCTGGTTATCCGACAGGTGCTGATCCTGCGGCACTTCGCGGTAATCGACAGTAAGGCTACCTGCGATGCGGCTTACGATCGCTGCCACCTCATCGGGGGAGATACTAACCGATGTCTCAGCGATGATGTGGCAGGTTCCGTGGCCGATCAGGACTTCAACGGCGATCTTCGGATCAGCGTCTTTTTCATAGGCCAGATCCACGAGGGCACCGGCGATGCGGTCAGCCACCTTGTCCGGGTGAGCCGGATTCACTTTTTCAAACATAATCATTCCTCCGATTCTTACATTTCTCCGCGCCTCGCTCTGAGCAGCCGTTCCATCACATCATCCTGTGGACTCATGCCGGTGTACTCCGAGGCACAATTTTCTTTCACGATCTGGTAGATCTCCATCCAGAGCCGGTTGGTCTGGCTCATATAGTTCTGTCCCATCGCAACGTATGGACTCTGGATCGCGTTTCCCGTGGTGGGGTGCTTGGCAAGGAAGCCAAACTCCGTCACGGCCTCCTCACATTGAATCCACCTTGCACAGCTCATGGCATAGCGCTCGAGTAGCTGTGGGGAAACTAAAGAGGAGCAGCCGCGCTCATGCAGCCACTCCCATGTAATTTTGTAGATCGCTGCCGCCTGCAGCTTTTTCCCGTCCTTCTGTTTTGCAGACAAGAGCTTTGACGGCTTGGGCATCGGTTGACCTTCCAAATCGGCTGCGTGCGAATCGAAGTCGATGACAGTCAGCGTTCTCTTGCCCGGATTGCCTTCATTGATCTTGTCGACCAAGGGCTTCTTTTTGGCTCCGGCACCCATCCGGGCACCGCCACGGTTGGTACCGTCCTTAGCCATGATAATCACCTCACATTTCTGGGGTATATTCCCCGTTTGAAACCGCGCACGCGCACACGTGACCCCACGCCCGTTCCACGGGGCATAGGCTGTAGAGATTCAGACCGCCCTACCCATCGGAGTGGGTGTGCCAGCGGTCGCCTCTCTCGGCATGGATCTTTGCATGGCATGCCGTACATAAACTCATCAGGTTCTCATCATTATGGCTGCCTCCTTCGGACAGCGGTTTGATGTGGTGCACCTGCTCAGCCTTTACGTACCGTCCTTCCGCAAGGCATCGCTCGCAGAGAGGGTGGACATGAATATAACGGTCGCGGATTCGTTTCCAAGCACGACCGTACCTTCGCTTGGAAGTCTTGTCGCGGTCGTACTTCTCGTAGCGTCGTTGCTCCTGCCGTTCGTGCTCCGGACAGAAGCGTCCGTCTGTCAGGTTGGGACAGCCGGGGAAGGAGCAGGGACGCTTTGGTTTCCTTGGCACCTTGCGTCACCTCCGTTCATAAGAAAAGCCCTGCAGGGTTTACGTCCTGCAAGGCTCATCCGTTGTTTCATCTTGTCCATCATAACAATATCATAAAAGGAAACTCTCATTCACTCTCATTTACTCTCATGATGGCAGAAACTTTAGAAAGTGCCTGATCGTGCATCCGGAAGATGTGCTGGATGCTGTAATGCATATCGACCGCAATCTTCTCCCACGAGAGGAAGCAAAGGTACCGCTTCTCCAGCAGGGTTTGCAGTTCGACGTCGGACACGGAATGGATCGTGTGCATTATCTCCTTCTTCAGTTCCACCAGATCCTCCACGTCACGCTTTAAGCTGTCCTCGACCTCGATGATCTTAAGCACCGCACGTTCTACCTTTGAGCCGCCGCGATTCGGGTTTCTCGGCATGTCGCTGTAGACAGTGGTGCAGGAGGTAGCCAGATCGTTCAGTGATTCAATCTGCTGGAGCTTGGACTTGATACGCATGTCCAGTGTCCGTGCCTGTGATAAATATTCTTTTGCTGTCATTTATCTTTCTCCTTCCGCAGCCTTCTGATGAGATACTCCGGATCAACGTCCGTCAGAACACCAAACCAGTCGGAGCGGAAGAAGCGCTCGATCTCGGCGAGCTCTGCCTCGTCGTCAGTCAGCCGGTAATCCTTCACGGCCTGCAGCACGATGGCATTCGCCAGATTCTCGTATGGGTTCAAAGTCTCACCTCCGATTTGTAACGTCCTCGGGTTGACTCTGATTGACTCGTGTTTACAGTGATTGTCACTTGGACAGCTCCGCCTTGACCGCAGCGATCAGGCTGTCCTGTATTTTCTCTTTTGACTGCAGGGCTTTCAGCACCCGGCCATCGACCGTATCATCCGTAATGATGTGGTGGATCACGACGGTGTCCTGCTGTCCCTGTCTCCACAGACGGGCATTGGTCTGCTGATACAGTTCCAGCGACCACGTGAGGCCGAACCAGATAAGGGTGGAGCCTCCGGTCTGCAGGTTGAGTCCGTGCCCGGCTGAGGCAGGGTGGATCACAGCAACCGGGATCTTTCCTGCATTCCATTCGCGGATGTCGGAAGATGATTTTATCTCCCTGACCTTGAACCGGGACTTGATGCGCTCAAGATCGTGCTTGAACCAGTAGGCCACCAGCACCGGTTTGCCGTTGGCACCTTCGATCAAATCTTCCAGTGCATCCAGCTTCCGGTCATGGATATGGATGTGGTCGCCGTCATCGTCATAGATCGCACCGTTGGCCATCTGCAGGAGCTTCCCGGTGAGGGCTGCGGCGTTGGCCACTGTGATTTCCTTCTCCGGAAGCTGCAGCACCAGTGTCTGCTTCAGTTCGTCGTAGTGCTCACGCTCATCATCGGAAAGCTCCACGGTGTGCGTGTTCATCACAAGCTCCGGCATCTTCAGATGATCGGTTGCCTTCATGGAAATGGTGATGTCAGAGATCTGTTTATAGATCGCCTTATCCGCACCGGGCAGGAGTTTGTATGAGTAGATGATCTGGCCGTTGCGCTTGTCCGGTCTGAAATAGTTGTTACGGTACATTCCGATAAAGCGCCCGAGCCGCTGCCCCATATCCAGCACCTTAAACTCTGCCCAGAGATCCATCAGACCGTTCGCGGAAGGGGTGCCGGTCAAACCGACGATCCGCTTGATCCGTGGCCGCACCTTCATCAGAGCCTTAAAGCGTTTTGATTGGTGGTTCTTAAAGGAGGAGAGCTCATCCACAATGACCGTATCGAAGGTGAACGGGATGCCGCTTTGCTCGACCAGCCACTGGACATTCTCGCGGTTGATGATATAGATATCCGCATCTCGCATCAGGGCAGTCTTCCGGTCTTTCTCGGAACCGACAGCGACGGAATAGGTCAGCATGCTCAGGTGATCCCATTTTTCGATCTCCGCAGGCCATGTGTCCCGTGCTACCCTAAGAGGTGCGATCACCAGTATGCGGTGAGCTTCGAAGCTGTCAAACAGCAGGTCAAGAAGTGCGGTCAGGCTGATAGCCGTCTTGCCTAAGCCCATATCCAGCAGCACGGCAGCAACCGGGTGGGATTTGATATATTCGGTTGCATACTGCTGATAATCATGTGGTACATATTTCATCAAGGATTCCTCCGATCTGGTCTTTGTCATCAAGGGTGTAAACGGAAAAGCCAAGCTCGCGTAGTTTTTTGTGTCTGGCTTCCTGCAGCGGTCTTGGTTTCTTTCCCGGAGCCTTGACCTCCACAAAGGCCAGCCGTCCGCCCGGCATCAGTACGATACGATCAGGCATGCCGTCCAAGCCCGGGCTTACAAACTTGGGAGCCAGACCGCCGCGTTTCTTTACTGCATCAGCCAGTTTCTTTTCGATTGATTTTTCAAGCATTGTGCCTTCCTTTCATCAGTGAATTAAACGGTGGTGCAGGTCGATTAAGGTCATATCGCTAACTTTTCTTATAGGCTGTTTTTTTAGGCTCTAAGAGTAGTTATAGAAAAGAGCTTCATCGACCTACACCATTAGTCCTAAGCCTTCATAAAATCAGACTTTAAGCGGACTCCGAAGACCATGACTCCGGTCTTGGTACGCTTTTTCTCAAAGCCAGCCTGATCCAGTGCCGTATAGAAATCCGTCGTGCTGCGGATATACTCACCGACCTGCATGCAGTAGCTGCGGTATTCGTTATAAAATTCGCCGGACTTGGTCGTATAGCTCTGATCCAGCTCGCAGCGCTCATCCAGAAACTGTGAGAGCCAGTCGTTGTTCTCCTTGTAACGATTGATGGCGTCGACCACAACCTTCGGCTTCTCGATTTTGTAGTCCTTGGCGATCACGCGCTTGGCACCTTCAATGATCCAAGAGAGGATCGAGCCGCCGCATTTCTTATACAGGTAGTCGGCGTAATTCTTGATGTCGCTGTTTCCTTCAATGACGGCATTGAACGGGATCACGATCAGCCTTCTCCACGTACCGGCATCAAGCGCTCCCACCTTCGGCAGGTGATTGGTATAGAGCACCAGCGTGTGCGTCGGGACATAGGAGAAGGGGTCTTTGTATTTTTTCTCCGCATAGATCTCGTCGGTGGAGCAGAGCTGCTTCACGTTGGAAGTGGAAAGGCGCATGCCTTCCTCAAGCTCGGATGCGATCAGAAGGCGCTTGCCCTTGGCCTCAGCCAGTTCCGGTTTGACATTCCGCTTGCAGCCCACGGTCAGGGTGTCGGCGGACATGTTCCCGGAGTAGCTTCCGAGCACCCGGGAGATGGCATTCCAGAAGGTCGACTTACCGTTGCGGCCTTCGCCATACGCGATGATCAGAGCCTCAAGGCAGACCTTGCCGATAGCGGACAGCCCGGCGATCTCCTGCACATAGTTCATGAGCTCCGTGTCGCCTACGAAGAAGGTGTCCAGCGCAGCCTGCCAGATGTCCATATTCAGGTCATCCGGATCGACCGAGGTCTGTTTTGTTATGAAGTCTCCCGGCGTGTGGTCGTGAAGCGCGGTCAGGCCTTTGCTCAGGTCGTAGGTGGCTGACGGCGTGTTCAGCAGGAATTCATCCGCGTCCAGATCCCTCTGGTCGATCTCCAGCATCGGCCTTGCTTCCTTCAGGGCAGAGGAGATGTATTTGGAATCCCGACGCTTGATCGCGTAGTTCCTGTAGCTGATGGCATTCTCATACTTATGGAAGACGCGTGCCTGCTCCCGGTTCATGGCAGCGGCGGCCTTCTTATTACCCATCGTGGCCACAAGCTCCCATGCGCCGCATTTCATCATTTCATCGAGCGTCTTCTTGATCTCGTTCTCTGCTTCTTCCAGTTGACGGGCAGTGAGTTCCTGCGTTACGGCCTGTGACTTTGGTTTCGATTCCTCCCAGAAGCTGCCGTTGTACACGAGGTAGTCTGTCGATGGGGAGTAGCGGAGCCGGTCGATGTATTCCCGGGACAGGATCAAGGCCTGCCCGACATCTGAGTAATCGCCGGGCTGCAGGAGGAGCTCCTGATTATATTTTTCCGGAGGGATGTAATCGTCCTGAGACGACACCTTCCCGTAAAAGCGGAGTGCGCTGCGCCAGATGGTATCCAGCTCGTGGGCATCCAGAGGCGGATCGCAGTTTTTCGAGAATTCGATAAAGCGATCGTGGGCTTCATCGGTGTTGCCGTAGCGTTTCAGGATTCTTCCGGCGTAGTGGGACATGGTAGCGTTCCGGGAGCCTTCCGGTATGGTGATGCTGCCGTAGGTGCCGCCGTCCATGTTCTCATCAAACTCATCGTCCAGAAATGAGGTCAGGTTCATGGGTGCATCAAAGACCTCGACCTGCGGATCAGCTGTCCCATAAAAGAACCGGGCAGCATCCAGCGCCTGCGTATCGAAGTACGGAAAGATGGCACTAACCAGCCTTTTCAGGTTGCTGTATTCCGTTGCGTCGGTGATCCTTTCGATCGGGAAGAACACATGGAACTTCGGCCTCGGTGCTTTACCGTTCTTGGACTTCTCATGATGCCTTGAGTAGTGGATGGCAAAGGCGACACCCGGAAAAGCAGCAGCCACGTCAGCCGGGTGTACCCATTCATCCGGGTTCTCACTGTGGTCGTTGTCGCAGTCGACCGGTAGGCAGTCGCTTCCGATGAAGTTGTCATTATTGCGATAGCTGTTCTGGTATTCTGCACATACGTAATCGTGGCAGACGGCCTCCCTGAGAGAGGCCTGATCTGTCACGTCGTGCTTGTGAGGGTAGGAGCAGTTACTTGGACTACCTATGATATCTGCGCTGTAGAGGGTAAACATCAGTCGTACACCTCCTTGGATTCTTCCTCCAGCACCTTTGTGATGAACTTCAGTGCCCGGATGATGGTTTCGAGCTCGCAGTCACCGCCGAGGAATACTTCGAAGCCTTCATCGGCATAGCGCCCGAGAGGGTGAATCTGGATATCTGTTCCACCGGTGTCTTCAATGCGGAAGTAAGTGCGTCCGCCGTGTCCGGTATCACCGCCCATGTATCCCGTGGTTCCGGCTTCGACCTCGAGGATATTGCAGCTGACCACATCCCGGCTGTAGGTTGTGATCTGGGTGCCGTCAGGCAGGATACGTCTGTTTTCTTTAATTTCGAACATAGATCTTCCTCCTGTTCTATTGAGATAGTGAAGGCGGTAAAAGCAAAGGCTGCCACCGCCGGTTTACACTTTCCACTGGAGGTGACAGCCCTGATTTGACGAAAGAAGATCAGTCTTTCTTATAAAATGTTGTTTCGTATCCGTCTGCGTTCAGCTGCAGGCCTACTGCCCACGGTGGTGTTCTTCCCATCTGTTCACAGACTGCCTTTAGCGACATCCGGGGATCGGCTTCGATGACAAGCTCATCATGGATGTGCATCGTGATACTGCAGCAGCGGAGTGTCCGCATGGCGTAGCACAGGATATCCCGGGAGGTTGCCTGCACGATGTTCTCGACAAGGCGAGCGCCATAGGTCTCGAGACGTTCCCATTTCTTGGTGCCGCCGACGCCTTCGTAGGTGATACACTGGCCGCCGAACTTGTTAGTTCCAATCTTGGGTTTTACGTAGGCGAGCTTCCGGCCAGAAGGAAGGGTGATAAAGAGCATGCCGCTTTTATATTCGAAGTGGATGCCGTGGGTGTCCGCCTCGTGCCTGAACTTCACAGCCTCCATTGCAGCCCGGTCGACGTCCCACCAGAAGGAGACGATGTTCGGATTGGTCTGCCGCCAAGCCTCAACAAGGGGATAAAGCTCATCCTCGGTCAAGCCCATCTCAAGAGCGCCCATTGCTTTCAGGGCTCCGACTGAGCCGCCGTAGCCGAGGGCGAGTTCGGCGATCTTGCCTTTCTGACGCAGGTGGCCATTGATACCGTGCTTCTCGACTGGCACTTTGAACATCTGGCTGGCGCTGGCGCAGTAAATATCACCGCCACTTGCGAAGACCTCCTGACGCCAAGACTCACCGGCCATCCATGCGATGACCCGGGCTTCGATCGCGCTAAAGTCACTGACGATAAACTTACAGCCGTCCTTTGGAATGAAGGCCGTCCTGATCAGCTGCGAGAGGGTATCCGGGACATCCTCATAGAGCATTTCCACACAGTCATAATCACCGGAGCGAACGATAGCGCGAGCATGCTCCAGATCCGGCAGGTGATTCTGCGGCAGGTTTTGTAATTGAATGAGCCTGCCTGCCCAGCGGCCAGTCCGGTTGGCTCCATAGAACTGGAACATACCGCGAGCACGGCCATCGGAGCACACGGCATTGATCATCGACTGATATTTCCGGATGCTGGATTTTGCCAGCTGCTGCCGGAGAGCAAGAACGCGCCTTAGCTCTGGCGGTGCCGTCTTGATCAGTTCGGCCACGACCTTTTTACCGAGGGAGTCGACTTCGAGGCCGTTCTCGGTAAGAAACTGCTTCATCTGCTGGACGCTATTCGGATTCTCAAGCTCTGTCAGCTGCCGCATGGCCTCCGTAAGTTCTGACCGGGAACGGGCATCCATGTCGATGGCCTGTCTGACAAGCGGCAGGTCGATCGCGACACCACGGTCGTTGATCTCCTGATCGATGTGATACTCATCCCAGATGAAGTCCGGCACCGGGAACTTCTGCAGGCGTTGCTGTATGGACATCTCTGTCTCGACATCCCTGACGTTATACCGCTTGAAAGCTGCCCACTTGTCGGGAGCATGACGGGGAAGGTTCCGCGTTCGCTGGCCGTTTGACTTAGTGGGAGCACAAGGCTGGCAGAAGTATTTGATCAGGTCTTTGCCTTCGGTAAGTTTCTGCTTCTCAAGGCCGAGGACAGCGCCGCAGCCTTCCAGCGACAGAGGCAGTCCCATCACGGCTGACCAGATCATAGTGCAGCACCAGCCTTCCGGATTCAGGTACCTCTCCATCTCGGTTGAGAGGGGATGATTGTCATGGAAGGGATCAAGGCTCATACCCAGATTCTTCAAGTGCTGCGACAGACAGATCCGTTCGAAGTTCGCGTTGAATGCCCACTTGGTGACCGTGTCATCCGTCAGGGCATCCAGTATGTCCTCCGGGATCTTCTCGCCACTGGTCAGATCGATCAGATTGACGGGTGCGCCGTCTATGCTGTAGCCAAAGAGCAGGATCTCAAAATCCGGAGCCTCCACGTAACGGTAGACGCCAGACTTCTGCAGGCTGACGCTTGAGTAGGTTTCGATATCTATACTGAGTGTTTTCATATATATCATCCTTGAAAAAGGGCTGGCAGCAATACCTGCCACCAGCCCACATGCTTTACTTGTATGCTTCCATACGCTTTTCGTGATACTCCTTGTCTCGGAGGTCAGCGGCTTCCTTGCGCTTCTCTTCCTTGAAGTCATTGATGACGTTCTGAATGGCGACCACAGCCCACGACAGGACTACGACGCAAAAGCATCCGATCAGAATGTTACAGAGAATCGATGAAATAAATACTGTGTTATCCATTGTCGTGTACCTCCATTAGTTCAGGAAATCTTCATCATCGTCATCGGTTGCGAAGTCGGCCTCAGCACTTGCCTTGCCGCCCAGAGGCTCACCGGCACGGATCAGCTGCAGGTTGTTCAGGCCGCAGGCGATGCCACGGTTACCGTTGGAGTTGAAGGCGTACAGGTTGATGCTGGCTCTGCCATATACTCCGGAATAGACCTGCGAACGGGTGAGGATCGGATTCAGATCTGCGTCCACGATGCCCGGAGCAGTGGCGGAGTTCGCGTTGATGAAGTAAGCATTGGCGTATGCCGGATCGTCCGGTCTCTCGGCGTCGCCGTCCCTCAGAGGGGTCTTGATGGACTTGAGAGGCGGCACAGACTTGCTGTTACCCTTGAGTTTGGCCTCGCCCTCGACGTAGGCGGCCTCAATCGCCGCCTTGATCTTGGCGATGGTCTTTGTATCCGACTTAGGGATGATCAGGCTGACACTGTACTTCGGAGTGCCGCCGTTGATTGACTTCGGCTCCCAGACGTTGGCATAGCTCCATCTGGTGTCTTCGCCGGTGATAACTTTCATAGGATTCTTTACTTTGTTAGACATGTTATTTACCTCCATTGTCTTTGAAATCGGTTATAGCTGTATTCATTGCCGGTCGTTTATCGCTCTCCGGCACGAGCGTTGGTTTGCCTTGTGGCTTCTCGATGAGCCCGGACAGGACTTCGTCAAAGCGAGCCTTGCCGAGCATCTTCTGCATGGCCGTGATTCCGAGCAGTTTCTGCTCATACGGATCAAAGCCAGCTTCTGTGACGGCTGCGGCGACGGCAGCATCATTGACGTAGCGCCTGTTGGAGCGACCTTCAACGAGCTTGAAGCCCGACCACTGTTTGCCGCTTATCGCCTGCGCGAGGGCATATTCCTTGATGTCGGATGCCCACGATACAAGGTCATCGATCTTGCCAAGGATGTCCTCTACGTCCTCATCGGTGAGGAGCGGCGGCAGCTTGAAGTCGTACTTGGCCAGTTCCAGATTGGCGTCGGCACGGGCACGGCAGGCGTTCTTGGCCTTGCAGAATCCGCACCATTCACCACAGAGGAAGTTGCCGTCACCTGCAAAGGCGAGCTCGGCAGCAGGCTTCAGTACGTCGTCCGCCCACGTATGCAGGTCGTTCTTTGACAGTTCATAGGTGCTCAGGTTATCCCGGCGCGGCTGGTAGATCGTCATCCGGACAGTGTCGATGTCGTAGATGCCGTCAAAGAGCTCCAAGGCTCCGAGCGCGTAGCACATCATCTGTGGATTCTCCGTAGCGCTGACCAACACGCCGAGTCCGTATTTGAAGTCAATGACTTGCAGGGTGCCGTCTGCGATGATGATGCAGTCGGCGGTTCCGAAACCTTCCTCTACCCATCGGGAGAAGTCGACTCGCTGCTCGATCAGGACGACCGGATCGCTGCAGGTTTCCTTGGCGGCCTCGACCTGTTCCAGAACGTAGGCGGCGTACCCGGATGCACAGTCGTCCATCTCCTGATTGAACCAGCTGAGGTTCTCTGTCGGATCATCGGCCTCCATGCCCAACACTGTCTTCAGCTTGTATTCGCACAGGCTGTGCGCGTCGGTGCCCTCAGCGGCGTAGTCACTGCCTTTATCCTCGTAGGTCTCGGAGAGCCTTGCTGACGGTGGACAGTGAATCCAGCGGTCTGATGATGATGCAGAGAGTAGTGCGTGTTTAGTTGCCATCGTCCAGTCCCTCCACATCCTTAAGCAGCGCCTTGTAGTTTGCCTTATCGACACCGGAGAGCTTCTCGGCACCATACTTCTTGAGCAGGTCGCGGATTTCAGCCGTGTGTCCTTTCCTTGACATATCTGCCAGAACAGCGCGGACATCTTCGAGCTTCAGTTCCGGTTCCTTCTTAGGTACCTCCTGATCCTGCGTGCCGGAGAACTGCCCGGCCAGCCAGTCGGCGGCGCTGTTAATAGCGGCAGCAGCATCGCGGAGCTCTTTGATGGTCAGATCCATTTCGCTCATTTTGCTCATGTGATTTTCCTCCTTCCTCGGATTGACTCTGGGCTGATAAGACTTTGAGCTTTCTTGCCAGCCTTGCGGATACCTGACTGATTGCGATCAGAACGTCGATCACTTCTTCGTCAGCAGGGCTTCGTGTTCTGTACATGGGGTTCACCTCCAATCCGGAGCGTCTCGTTTTGTGCTCCTTACACTTCCCACTGGAGGTGAGGGGTAGGGATTGACGAAGGAAAATTGAAAAGTTTTGATTAGCAGCAAAATATATAAATTGCTGCTAATATAGACAAAAAGAAATCCGGCCACTGTGATGGCAGCCGGATAACTACATTAGATATTAAAGTGGTCGGGATATTTCTTTGCGAGGATCTTAGCGGCCTTGTCGATCTGGCTGCGGAAGGTCGTCCTCTTGATCTTGATGATTTCGGCGATCTCTCCGTCCGTCTTTCCATCTTCCCTGAGCCTTCCGATCTGGAACGCTTCAGGCATCAGTTCCTCCAGATCCTTAAACAGGTGCTCCAGCTCATCCATGTCGCAGATGATGTCTTCAGGTGACGGTGACGGATCAACCAGCGTGTCAGCGAGGGTAACCTCATCGCCTTCGCTGTCAGAGACGGGTTTATCAAGTGACAGGGTGTCTCCGGGAGCGTGATATTCGCAGTCGTCACACATCCCGTCGCAGAGCCACCACTTGCTGCGAGGGCACATGCAGCGCCCGTGATACTGCTCGCGTTTTCTCTTGTTTGTACGGAAGCGGTCAAACTCCGCGTACTGTTCCGGTGTTACTTCGAACCACTGACGGGTTCCTTTGTCGTAGATACGATACTGTTTTTTTACTTCTTTTGACATATTGATTTCCTCCTGCGATTTGCAAAATTTCTGCGGAAACCACAGGAAGAAAAAGCTCCTGTGATTTCTCACAAGAGCTATCCAATCGTATGCAAGGTCGGCTGCTATGGTTCGGTAGGTTCTTAAGGTTCGACTTTGAATTTTTTTACAGACCACGCTTTAATATGCGAAATTGATATTATGACTGTTTCGTGCTATAATCGGATTTAGTGGGGTTTGTTAGGAATTGGGCGGAGATTCTCGATGAGCAGAACCCAAAAGACAATCAGAGTAAACCGGAGGAATATCTGTGACAAACAGTGAATATCCACGCTTGAGCGGTGGCACTTTTTTCATTTTGGTGTTACAAGCACTTAAGCAAAGAAAGAAAGCAAGAGAACATTATAAAGGTGAAAGGGATGGATTATCCGACCCTGAAGTATTGATGGGTTTGTGTAAAGTCATCAATACTGACTATAGGGAAATAGAGCCGAAGACTATAAAGGGTGCCACAAACGACTTCAAGGCATGTCGGACGTCGACAAGTACATATTTCCCATTTGGAGATACAGCGGAAGTAGATGCTTTTGATAAGCGTGTAAAAAACAATTATCCGATGGCGCTAAATGATATGATCGATTTTGTTAACCGATTCATAGACACAGGCGATGCTGTAGGGAAAGACGAACGATTGGTTAAGGCACTGGTGGATCTGATTGATCAGGATGAAAGCATCGGCAACGGTGAGAAGCTGTATGTTCAGGTGGATGGTAGACCCGCTCGGAAGGATGTGATTAAAAGCTTCAAAAAAATATGTCTTCCGGCTTTTTTGCTTGGCGTATGGCATTATACCGTTGTTAATCGTAAGGATAACGGAGTAGGCCAGAAAACCTATGATTACTGGTGCCCTTCGAATGGAAATTCACCAAGACCATATCGCGGTCACATGGGAGAAGGCATTCTGTCAGACATCGATGTTTATCAGACACAACCGACCATTGAGGATGAATCGGAAGACGTTATTCTGGAGCCGGATGTGGAGGAGGTGTTTGATGAACCGGAAACGGAGACTGCACCCAAGGGAGCAACACAAATTTATAATAATCCACTTATCATCCAGCAAAATGGCGATGGCAATACTGTGATCCCTAATTATGGGACGATCAACATCAACAAGAAGTAAGGAGGGCGATGATGGATAATAAGATTCAGACCATCTCTGTAAATCCGTTAAGCCCTCAAGGGCAGGATCAATACCAGCAGACAGGCAACGATAATGTCATGATCCCGAACTACGGGACGGTTAATATAAATGTACAGCAAGGATGGATACCGGCCACACCAACAGGGTCGTTCTATATTCCGAGCGTAATTAACAGGGAATATTACAATCTGTTCGTGGTGGGGATCGAAGAATTTGATAAGCATTATTTCAAGATAATGCGAAAGCGTTCTCTCTGCGAGTATATGACTGATGAGACAAAGAAGAGATTCGATGCTCTGACACCTGAGATGATTGCAGAAATCAAAACTTTACCGTCCTTGTTTATGGCAGAGAACAAGGAATACGGAAAAGCATCAGAGGAACAGCGAGTAATATATGGATTTGTATCTGATGTCAAAATTTACGAAGAGGACGTCAAGATCTACTATTGCGGATACACCAAAGATATCAAACAGCAGCGACTGAATGGGCTGCTGGAAGAACTTGGCCTGAAAGGAACAGACGTGTTCAATGAGCTGAATCGCACCCACTGGGCGATTAAACGAGTTGATCTGATACAGGAGTTGTTGGAAGCAAACATACAGATACCCGTATTCAACATGCAGCGTTAACAGACGCATTATAGGGAGGCAGATAATGAACCGAGAACTGGAAACTACTAATACAGAAGCAATGCCAGAAAAATGGGTAAATCTTGAGGATATAGCTGAGCATCTTAGCGTGAGCACGGACACCGTCAGGGCATGGATTAAGAACGGCAAGCTCCCGTATTATCGTGCAGGGAAACGGTATAAATTCAAGATATCCGAAGTCGATGCTTGGCTGAGAGATGGAAAGATTACAGAGTAGAGAGCTCTGGTATAAGAGGTGAATCAATGGCAGAAAAAATGAAAGGGCTGATTAAAAAGGTTGTAGTCAACGATGCAACTTTTCAAAACGAATCTATCGAGCCCACATATATAAATTTTTTCTTCGGAAAGAATGGCTCCGGCAAATCCACAATAGCGAAAGCGATAGATGATCCATCCGCCTTAGAGTGGCAAACCGGCGTCAATGCAGATAACTACACGATTCTGATTTACAATCAGGATTTCATTAATAAGAATTTTGAGACTTATGGCGACCTCAAAGGGGTCTTTACGTTAAGTGAAGAGAACGTTGAGACCAGAAAGAAGATCGATGAAACAACAGCTGAGCGAGATGTTGTTATAGAAGACGGAAAAAAGGCTGCAGCAGATAGGGATACGAAAAAAGAAGAATTAGATCCGCTGCTCACAAACTTTCAGGCCACATGTTGGGATAATACAGAGACTGTTAGAAAAGCATTTGAAAAGACCCAGACCGGAAAGAAGAAAAAGGCGCAGTTCTCCGAAGCGGTGCTCTCTGGAGAGCATGCGGCAGTCCATCATGAAACAAAAGATATTCAGGAACTGTATGATGTAGCATATGATCCAAATGCAAAATCATACCCGCTTTTCAAGAAGTCCAAAGATGTTCCCGGTCGATACGACCTGTCGGGAGCCAGCTTATTAAGTAAATCAATCACCAGCAGTAGCGAGACAGACTTTGCTAAGTTTATGAAAGCGCTGAATGCGACAGACTGGGTAAAGAACGGTCATGCTGCGTATGTAGGACACTCGGATAAGAAGTGCCCGTTCTGTCAGCAAAAATTGCCTGATGATTTTGAGAAGAATATCAAGGAATGCTTCGATGAGCAGTATCAGAATGATCTGCTTGCGTTGGATGCTTTCCAAACAGCTTATTCGAGTAAGATGAGCCAAATTCTTACACTGTTACAGGATAACCTTTCTGATGTTTTCCCGAAGGTGGATACGAAGGAATACGAAAAGAAGCTGGCGCAGCTGGAGTCTGCTATCACAACAAACCAACGTAAAATTGCAGGTAAGGTAGACTCACCAGCGAAGGAAGTCACGCTCAAAGATACCGACACGCTGATAAAGGAAATAGACGATTTGATCGATGAGATCAATAAGCAAACGCAGGTTAACAATGATATTGTAAGCACCAAGCACGACAAGCAGCTGGAGTGTTTGAAGATGGTTTGGGAAGAGATCGCCTTTATTCTGAAGGATGAGGTCGCTGCCTATAAGAAAAGCAAGAAGGACATAGAAGTCGCAATTAAAACATTTGATGATAAGGTTAAGGAGCTGCTGAAAAAATATAAGGAGCTTGAAAAGAAATTCTCCGATCTCAATTCGAAGGTTATCAATACTAAGATGACTGTAGATAGCATCAATGCACATCTTTTGGATTCCGGATTTGAAGGTTTTTCACTTAGGGAGAAATCAGGCGTTAAAGGTGTTTACGAGGTAATCCGGGAGAACGGAACAATTGCTGAGAATCTCAGCGAGGGAGAAAGAAACTTCATTGCCTTCCTGTACTTTTACCATGTTGTTCGAGGCAGCTTGAGCGAGCTGGATACAGGCAAAGATAAGATCGTAGTAATTGACGATCCTGTGTCGAGCATGGATAGCAGTGCGTTATTCATTGTAAGTGCTTTGATCAGAGAGATGCTGGCAGTATGCAGGAATAACGTAAGCCTGAAGGAACCAGAATTTGAAGGCAAGTACATCAAACAGATCTTTATACTGACACACAATGCCTTCTTCCATAGGGAAGTGACGTACAACATGGTACGGCATTATAGGTACGTCACATTCTTTAAGATCAACAAGAAGAATAACATCTCATCGGTAGAGCCATGTATCAGAGAATCGAAAGCAGTCAGTGAGGATGACAAGAACTATAACCCGGTGCAAAATTCCTACTCTGCTCTATGGGAGGAATTTGATAAGCTGGACGCCCCGATTCCTTTGATGAACGTGATCCGGCGCATCTTGGAGTATTATTTCCTTCAGCTTTGCGGATATGATAGCGAAGAGCTCTGCGACGAGGTGCTGGTTAAAAACAAAGAGAAATTCGCTGTACAGGTTGAGGGAGGCATGCCAGACTACACCAAATATAATTTGGCGAAATCAATGCTCAAATACATCAAGAGCAGCAACTCCTTCAATGACGGCCTGCATTTTGTTGATGAGAGCATTGACGTGGATCAGTATAAGGAAGTGTTCCGCATGATCTTCGATGTAATGAATCAGCGGCAGCATTATGACATGATGATGAACGAGAGCGAATGAACGCCGTTCTTAATTACAAATTTTTAGCATCTAATTTAACTTCAATAGTAGTATTTGAACGAATTACATTTTCGTGCAACTGCTGACTTGAACACACCGGTACTTTCGAGACTAATCTTCGTTGGTCTAACAGTATAAAAAGAAAACTTTTGAATCATACTCCAAAATACTTGACCGTTTCGGTTATTGGTGCCATACTCTAAATAACCGAAACGGTTATTGTGTAAAAAGGAGGAAATGAATTGGACAAATTTTTGGCCCTGACCGAAGAAAAGAGATTGACCATTCTCAATGCGGCGCTCCAGTGCTTCGGCAAGTTTGGTTATGAAAAAGCCTCAATCAATGATATTGCGGTAGCCGCACACATTTCCAAAGCGTCTGTGTTTCAGTATTTCGGCAGTAAAAAGCAGCTCTACATTTACCTACTGGAATACTGCAAGAAAATCATAGAGGGAATATTTGACAAGGAAGCCCTCAATTCCCAAACAGATTTGTTCGACAGAATCCTGGCATCCAGCCGCATGGAAATGGAGAGCTTCCAAAACCAGCCCTTTATTTTGCAGTTTATTACCAGCGTCTGGGAGGAAACCTCTCCGGAAGTAGCCGATGCGCTGGTGATTCTGACCGAGGAAGTCTGCAAATTCAGAAACGATATGGTTCTTCGGGAAGATGATGCGCTGAAGTTCAAAAACCCGGAGGATGCCCAGCCGGTCTTTCAAATGCTGCTTCTGATGGCTGAGGGCTATGCGGCCCGGTACCGTGGGGCGGCGGCCTTCGATTTTCAGGCTGTCATGGAGAATTTTGAGGAGAACATCGCAATTCTGCGGAAAAATTTTTATAAGGAGGAGTATTTGAAATGAGTGAACAAGCGATTGTCTTGAATGAATTGACCAAGCACTATGGGAAGCATCGAGGAATCAATAACCTCAGTTTCTCTGTCAACCAGGGAGAGTTTTTCGGCTTTATCGGCCCCAACGGTGCGGGTAAGTCCACCACGATCCGCACCCTAATGGGGCTGATCCGTCCCACCGGAGGCAGCGCATCTATCTTCGATTT
Source organism: Lachnospiraceae bacterium FE2018 (assembly GCA_000702845.1). Lineage (GTDB taxonomy): Bacteria > Bacillota > Clostridia > Lachnospirales > Lachnospiraceae > CADBRN01. Next base: position 8,451 of record JNKK01000017.1, on the reverse strand, counting down.
GGACTGTCACTCCAAGGCCAGCGTCATCGCCAGGGATGTGGGCTATCTGCCCAGCGAGAACAGCTATTACGAAAACATGAAAGTCCGTGAACTTTTGCAGTACACCGCCGATCTGTACGGCATGGACTGCAAGACAAAGATGAAGGAGCTTGCCGACAGGCTCAATCTGGATTTGTCCCGCAAGATTGCAGACCTTTCTCTGGGCAACAAGAAAAAGGTGGGTATCGTGTCTGCCATTATGACTTCGCCCAAACTGATTATTATGGACGAGCCCACCAGCGGATTAGACCCACTGATCCAGCAGGCTTTCTATGATATTCTGAAGGAGGAAAACAGCCGGGGCGCTACCGTGTTTTTTTCCTCCCATGTGCTGAGTGAGGTGCAGAAACTGTGTGACCGGGTGGCCATTCTGAAAGAGGGACAGCTTATTGGCATACAGTCCATCAAAGAACTGCGTGAGAGCGGCTATAAGAAAGTCTCTCTGAGCGCAAAGGAGGCTATCCCTCGCGATTTCTTTGATTTGTCCGGCATTGCGAACTATGCGGAGACTGCGGATAAGACCTCTGTTTCCTTTATGTATAACGGAAATATCACGGCGATTATTGACAAGCTTCACCTGCTGCATTTGGACGATGTGCTTTTGGAAGAGCCCTCTTTGGAGGAAATCTTCATGCACTACTATGCGTAAGGAGGTGTCAGGCATGGTCATTTTGAAATATGAACTGAAAAGGCACCGCAAATATATTTTGGGTTGGGCCATCGCCTTGGCTCTGTGTGTTTTTGTGATGACGCCTACCTATTACAGCTTTATGGATGTTTCCACCGGAGACCTCTATGAAACGCTGGGTACGAGTGATTTTTACAAAGGCGTTGGTGTGTCCATGGAATATCTGACCTCACCGTTGGGCATTTATGCGTTTCTTACCAGCTTTTTTATGATTGCGTCCGGTATTTTCGGGATGCACTTCGGTATCGCCATTCACACCAAGGAGTGCTCGGAGCGAACCTCTGAATATCTGTTTACAAAACCCCATACCCGAAAAACGATTTACTGGGCAAAGGCGTTCACGGTTTTTTTCGGCGTAGTGGTCGTGAGCATGGTATATCTTCTCGCCTCTTTTTTGGCGCTGGCCCTGTTCCGCTCCGGCATTGACTGGGGAGAGTTCTTTCTGATTGCTCTTTCCCTCATGCTGGTCACGCTGTTCCTTGCAGCTATGGGGCTTTTGGTTGGAATTCTATTTTCACGCAATCGAAGCCCACTTTTGACTGCCGGGTTAATTGTCTTTGTCGAGTACTGCGTCACCAGCTTCTCCAACATTGTCAGCAACCGTGCCATTAGTTTTCTGTCCCCGTACTCGTTCTTTAGTGCGGCTGAGATTTCCAAATCTGGCTTTTATGAGTTGGATTACTTGGGATGGTGTGTACTGCTGTTTGCCCTGTTTTTGGTGCTGTCTTATCGTGTCTTTTTGAAAAAAGACATCCAGTTCCGCTCATGAGGGGGTGCAAAGATGAAAACATTGGTGAAAAACGAATTCCGCCAAACCAGAAAGACCCTGCTGATCTGGCTGGGGATCATGTTACTGCTGTGCGGATTCTGCTATTTTGAACTTTTATCCTTGAAGGACAGTCTGGATGAGATGGCCCGGACAGTCGGCCAATTTCCTCGCTTGATCATGATCATGTTCGGTGTGAAAGGGGATCTCACGACTGCCCTTGGTTGGTACGCGTGTATCTATTTTTGGGAGGGGCTGTTGGCCTTTGCCTATGCAATCTCTCTGGGCCTGTCCTGTGTGGCGAGGGAAAAGAAATTTGGAACATCCGAATACCTGTTCACAAAGCCTGTGGAGCGGAAAACCATTGTTCTGGCGAAGGTGATCGTTTCAGCAGTGAACCTGCTGGTGTTCGCCCTGTTCAGCGGCGTGTGCAATTATTTCACGATCGTTCTTCCTTTGGGCGGTCTGGATCAGCCGGGAGCGGTGCTTTCCACAACGATGGGAATGTTCTTTACCCAGCTTCTCTTTTTTGCCTTGGGTCTGCTGTTTGCCAGCCTTTTCAAATCTTATAAGGCCGCGGTACGCGCCGGTACGGTTTTCGTATTGGCCGCCTATGTGTTGGCCTTTACTGCCGAGTACACAGGGAATCGTTTCTTGGATTATCTGACCCCTCTGCGGTACTATGATGTGTATGAAGTAGCACTAAATGGCGTCTATCTTTCCTACATCGTCTTAACAGTACTCATTGTGGGCGCGTGTGTAATGGTTTCTACAAGGCGGTGGAAACTGCGTGAGTTGTAAATGTAATTGTCCATAGATATTCTATTATCTGATGAAAAACAAAGAATGAAAAAAACCGAATGGCTATTATGCCCCAACTGCAACAACAAAACGAGAATTAAAATCTGTGATAATACAGTACTTGAAAATTTTCCGCTATACTGTCCGAAGTGCAAACGGGAAATAATAATCAGCGTAAAACAATTCAATACCACAGTTATCACAGAGCCAGACGCATAGACGCAGAGCCGATAACCCGTTAGCCTTGTGCTGCGGATTATCGGCTCTTTTTGCTTTTAAGATAGAAAAGGAGACAAAACCATGAGTAATTCTATTAAAGACAGCGCACAGGCTTTCGCCGTCAATCAAGTGCTGAAATATGTTGACAGCAATCCGCAGGAAGCATTCCCCAAGTTGTTAGATTGGGCGGATAAGTTCGATAAGGATAACCTCTATCTCACACAGCGCCAGCAAATCCGTAAGGTGATGGAGCAGCCTGACAGCAACTGGATGCGCCTGATCAACAGCCTTTGGACGGACATTGATTCTGAAGTCCGCAAAGTGTTCTTCCGCAATTTTATTGTCAATGCATCTCTCTTAGGCAGCCGCAAGCAGGTGGCTAATCGTGAAAAGTACGGCTGCAATATCCCCTGGGCAATCCTGATGGACCCCACTTCCGCCTGCAACCTTCATTGCACCGGCTGTTGGGCGGCAGAATACGGTAATAAGCTGAATCTGAGCTATGAGGAACTGGATGACATCATCAATCAGGCCAATGAACTGGGAACCTATATGTTCCTCTACACCGGCGGTGAACCTATGGTACGCAAGAACGATCTGCTCCGCCTGTGTGAAGCGCATCCTGACTGCGTATTCTCTGCCTTTACCAACGGTACCCTTATCGATGAGAAGTTTGCCGATGAGATGCTGCGGGTGAAGAACTTCTACCCGGCCATCAGCATTGAAGGCTTCGAGGAAGCTACTGATTTCCGCCGTGGCAAGGGTACTTATCAGGCTACTATGCGGGCGATGAAGATTCTGAAAGAAAAGAAGCTGCCTTTCGGCGTATCTGGGTGCTATACCAGCAAGAACATCGACTCCATCAGCTCGGATGAGTTCTTCGATCATCTGGTGGAGTGCGGTGCGAAGTTCGCATGGTTCTTCCACTATATGCCTGTGGGCAACGATTCCGCTGTGGAGCTGCTCCCGTCTCCTGACCAGCGTGAAAAGATGTATAACCGCATCTGCGAATACCGTAGCACAAAGCCTATTTTCACAATTGACTTTCAGAATGATGCGAAATTTGTAAACGGCTGTATTGCTGGTGGCCGCAACTATCTGCATATCAATGCCAATGGTGACATTGAGCCTTGCGCTTTTATCCATTACTCTGACTCCAACATCCGTGAAAAGACCCTGCTGGAAGCATATCAGTCTCCGCTGTTTATGGCCTATCACGACGGTCAGCCCTTTAATGATAATATGTTCCAGCCGTGTCCTATGCTGGAAAATCCTGAATGTCTGCGTAGCATGGTAAAGAAATCCGGTGCCCATTCTACCGAGTATCAGTCCCCGGAAAGTGTTGACCATCTGTGTGATAAGACTACACTTTATGCAGAAACCTGGAAGCCGAAGGCCGATGAGCTGTGGGCTGCTTGTCAGGGCTGTAGTGGGTGTAAGAAGTGATGGACGGCTATCAAATTTTCACAGATGCCACCTCAGATCTCGCACCGGAGTTAACCGCAGGTCTGCCATCTGTTGAAATGATTCCTATGAATGTTGAGATCGGCGGAACAGAATACTCATATGGTTCCCCGGAAGGAATCACAGCCAAGGAGTTCTACCGCTTGCAAAGAGCTGGGAATTTTGCAACGACCTCACAAATCAACCCAACGATTTATTTTAAGCATTTTGAACCCTGTCTGCGACAGGGAACCGATATTCTGTAAGCCACAGACAAAACTTTTAACTTGCTGGCATCAGGTTATGCTTATCCACGAGGCATGATCACAAACTTTGCAAAGGTAGACAATGAAGCTACCCGGGCGATGTTCCTTGCTCTGTTTGACGAGTCTGTCGATCTGGCCGCAAGAGTTGATGCTTTCCAAGCAGCGGCTGAAGATATCCGAGCAAAATATGATGACGGGACGTGGCGTAATCACTATCAGAACACAAATGCGATTAGCACCTATCTGTGGCTCCGGTATCCTGACAAATACTACATTTACAAATATGAACTATATCGCGCCGCTGCGACAGAACTCGCGTCCGATTACAGGCCAAAGAGAAATGGATCTGTCGATAGCATGATCGGTGGCTTCCAAATGTATGACGAAATTTGCAAGGCAATAGTTGCCGATCCGGATATTCCGGAGATGGTCAGAAATGCACTGACTTCGACCTGTTATCCTGATCCGGATATGAAGACCACAACTGTTGACCTTGGCTTTTATCTTGCTCGTTTTTATCTCGAAGAGCGCAAGGCTGAACAGGAAGAGGCTGAATGGTTCCCGAAGGACTACTCGCCTAACATCAGTGTAGATGAGTGGGTTGATCTGCTTGGAGATTCTTCTGTCTTTACACAGGGAAGCCTTCAGATCATGAAACGCATGAAAGATTATGGCGGACAGGCTACATGTACGCAGCTCGCTGTGAAATATGGGAACAAACCGATATTCTACAATAGGGGGTCTTCAGCACTTGCACAACGTATTGCCCAGAAGACCAATTGCCCTGTTATGACCAAAGATACAGAAAACTCCAAGTGGTGGCCAATCCTGTATGTTGGCAAGGCAGCTGACAAGAACGAGGAAGGCACTTACATCTGGAGACTTAGGGAAGAACTGGCGGAGGCACTCGAGAAGGTCGACCTTAGCGATGTCGAATTGTATGAGACATCAGAGGAGACCGGTGCTGAACACGGATACTGGTGGTTGACTGCGAATCCGAAGATCTGGAGTTTTGCTGATATCAAGATTGGTGAAGAACAGAACTACACTCTTTATAACGAGAATGGCAACAAACGTCGAGTGTTCCAGAACTTCCTTGATGCAAAGGTTGGTGATACAGTCATCGGATATGAGGCAAATCCGGTAAAGAAGGTGGTCGCCATCGGTCGTATCACACAGGAGAATGACGGAGAATCCATCTACTTCGAAAAAGTTGAAGGCCTCACGAATCCTATCGAGTATCAGGTGCTGAAAGACTCACCGGAACTTGCAAAGATGGAGTTCTTCGTACAGCCAAACGGCAGCCTCTTTAAGCTGACAAAGGGTGAGTTCGATTTTGTCATGGATATCATCAGAGAGGACAATCCCCTGAAGCAGCCGGATGCTGTCATTCAGAAGTACACAAAGGAGGACTTCCTGAGCAAGGTTTATATGACGGAGGAGCGTTACGATGTTCTGGAAGCTCTGCTCCGTAACAAGATGAACGTAATCCTGCAGGGAGCACCGGGTGTCGGTAAGACCTTCACAGCTAAGAAGCTGGCTTACGCCATGATGGGCGAGGTCGATGATTCCAGAATCGAGATGGTGCAATTCCATCAGAACTATTCCTATGAAGATTTCATTATGGGATACAGGCCGGACGGTGCTGATTTCAAATTGACAGACGGTATTTTCTATCGCTTCTGCCAGACCGCAGCCAACCATCCTGACAAGGAATACTTCTTCATCATCGATGAGATCAACCGTGGCAACATGAGTAAGATCTTCGGCGAGCTGCTGATGCTGATTGAGAAGGATTACCGTGGCACGAAAGCAACACTGGCTTATAGCGGTATGCCGTTCTCTGTTCCGGAGAATCTGTATATCATCGGCATGATGAATACTGCAGACCGCAGTTTGGCGATGATCGACTATGCGCTCAGGAGAAGATTCAGCTTCTTTGAGATGGAGCCGGGATTTAATTCTGACGGATTCACAAATTATCAGAAGGCATTTGATAATGAGACCTTTGATGCTTTGATCGATCAGATCAAGCAGCTGAATAAAGAAATTACAGAGGACAAGTCGCTCGGTCGTGGCTTCCAGATTGGACATAGTTATTTCTGTGGCCGTGAGACGGCAGGCTGCTCGGATGAGTGGATGCGCTCTGTGGTTGAGTTTGATATTCTTCCGATGCTCAGCGAGTACTGGTTCGACGAGCCTACAAAGCTGCAGCGCTGGGAGAAGAATCTGCGTGGTGTGTTTGATGATTAAGGACAAGAGCATCTTCATTAAAAATATATATTACATGCTCTCCTACGCGTTTCAGGTGCTGAAGCAATCGAACTATGACGAGGTAGCCTCTGAGAAGTTCGATAAGATTCAGGATCTCTTTGCCGCCATTCTCTCGAAAGGGGTAGCGCAACAGTTGAAGCAGGGATTGTACCGGGAATACATCACGAAGAATGAGACGCTCTCGGTGATGCGCGGCAAACTGGATATGCCGGAGACGATTCGGAACCGCATCCAGCGGAAGCAGAAACTCGCGTGTGAGTTTGACGAGCTATCCGAGAACAATCTTTTCAATCAGATCCTGAAAACCACACTTCATTATCTGGTCAGAGATGATGGCGTCGAGGCCGACCGAAAAGCTGCTCTGAAAAAGATTCTCGTGTTCTTCGATGGGATCGATCTGTTGGAGCCGTCCGGGATTCAATGGAGCAGGCTTCATTACCAGCGCAATAATAAGAACTACGAGCTGCTCATGAACATTTGCTATTTCGTGCTCGACGGTATGCTGCAGACGACAGAGAAGGGCGACTATAAAATGGCCAACTTCTCCGATGAACATATGGCCAGATTGTACGAGAAGTTCATTCTGGAATACTACAGCCAGCATCATACATATCTGACAGAGGTAAAGGCAGCTCAGGTGAAATGGGATCTGGTCGGAGATAACTCCGAGTCCATGATCCGGTTTCTGCCGATCATGCAGACGGATATATTCCTGCGCCTGAAGGAGAAAATCTTGATCATAGATGCAAAATACTATGGCCGAACGCTTCAGCATCAGTTCGACAAGTACACGCTCCACTCAGGAAATGTCTATCAGATTTTCACCTATGTAAAGAATCAGGATAAGGACAACACCGGGAACGTGGCCGGTATCCTGCTCTATGCCAAGACAGACGAGGCCATCACACCGGATTGCATGTTCAATATGGGTGGCAATCAGATCGGTGCGAAGACGCTGGATTTGAATACAGACTTTAAGGTGATCGCTGCACAGTTGGATAAGATCGCTGAGGACTTTTTCCAAGTGAAGGCAGCGTAAACCGGAGGCAAAATATGATAGCTAAAGGAACAGAAAAACTCTATCAGGATTTTTTGAATACCAATAGTTCCAGATGGGAGTTCGGAAACAGCATCTTGTATGAAATGTGCTCGAATAATCCATATCACAATCAGAGTGATATCATTGTGGGGAAAATATGGATTATTGGAAGGAGCTATGCCGCTGCAATAGAGCGTCGTAAAAATGCAAGTAATACTAATGACGATTTCTACTATGACGTAGTTGCTCCCAAAATGTTAGAGATTGGCGATGAGTTGGATGAAAGGCTTTCACAATTAAGAGATGATGGAGGTACGATACGTGAGAACGTAAAAGATATTCTCGAGACACATAAGTTTTTGATGGATGTGTTTTATGAGCTGACCGGACTTGAAAAACGCTCTCTTGCATCGAAGTATCTACATTTCCATTGTCCCGAGCTGTTTTTCATTTATGATAGTCGGGCGCGTACAGCCATTAATAGATATGTTAAGCGACCAGATAAGAAGGCGCTTGATAACATAAACTGTGATAAGGAATATGGAGATTTTGTTTGTAGGATGCTTGAATTGCAAGCATTTCTACAGGAGCGAACAGAATGTAATCAGTCTCCACGAACACTGGACAGTTTTCTTCTACAAAAGGGTCTATAGGGTTGAGACGGCATAATTCTTTAGACCAATTCCCTATATAGAGAAGGGCATCAGGGTTGAGACGGTGTGGAATTAGTCGGTTCACATATTATAAAGTAGGAAGTAAGGTGTAGACCAGTTTCCATTGACGGACGCTCCCCGAGGGCGCAGGAATTGTAAATCTACAAAATCGTGGACAAGTTCCCGATGACAAACGCGATAATCTGACATCAAAATGGACGTGTCGAGCCATGTGGAGTGCGTAGTATTGATGTCTAAAGCAA
>JNKK01000016.1 GCA_000702845.1 Lachnospiraceae bacterium FE2018 | reverse complement strand
CAGAAAAAACGGCAGTTTCAAACTGCCGCTTTTTAAAACCATTAAAATCTTGCGATTCAGTTATTTTTATAACAAACAAACTGCCCAAAAACATGGTTAATTGCTAATGATATCCTCAATATATCTGCCTGCCAACGCAGCTGCACTGATCCGGGCAGTCCGTTATTACCGCGGCAGAGAGTAAATCGCGATCTTCGATCGCGCGCGAGCTGCGCAACGCACGAAGTGCGTCTTCCTTTGCGCAGCTCTGCGATGTCTACGCTTCGCTTCGGTCGGCGCAGAACCAGACGTCCACTGGACGTCATGCGCCGCCGGAGGCTCAATTTTCAACACGGGCTTTAAACCCATGTTGAAGACGAATTTGATTTTGCACATTCCTCTCACGACTGAAGTCACGAGAATCCTGTGTTGAAGATTGAATAAATACACAAAAAAGGCACCGGATTACTCCAGTGCCTTTCGACATCTAAAACTGCTTAATGCAGAATCACTTCTGCGGCAGATACGCCTGGATCAGCCCTCGATCTCCTCAAGTTTAACCGGGCGTCCCTCTGCCAGGGACTTTCCGGCCGCGATCGCGATACGAACCGGCTGCAGACCGTCATTTCCGTTAACCGGTGTCGGCTTATCGTTGATGATGCAGTCGATAAACTCTTTCTCTTCTTCTACGAATGCGTCGTTGTAGCGCTCCAGGAAGAACCAGGTCGGCTTTGCGGATTTCACGCCGTCGCCAGTGCTGATAAATGCCTGATTTTCAAGATTGTTGTTATCCTGTACGCAGCCCTTCTCGCAGTGTACTTCGACTCTCTGATCATATCCGTACGGAGCGGTACGGCAGTTGTCGATGACGCCGATTGCACCGTTTTCAAACTTCAGAGTAATAATGGTTGTATCAACGTCATTGTAATCTGCATAGCCCGGATCCGTCAGAACTGTGCCTGCTGCGTAAACCTCTGTGACTTCGCAGCCTGCAAGATAACGAACCATATCAAAATCATGAATGGTCATATCCTTGTAGATACCGCCGGATACTTTAACATATGCCATTGGCGGGCCTTCCGGATCGCGTGAGCAGACTTTGACAACGTATGGTTTTCCAAGCTCACCGGATGCAACGACATCACGGACAGCTTTATGATTGCGGTCAAACCGACGGACAAAACCGACCTGCAGTTTTACGCCTGCTTCATCAACTGCTGCAAGTGCTTCTTTGATATCCGGAATCTCTGTAGCGATCGGTTTCTCGCAGAAAATAGCCTTGCCTGCTTTAGCAGCTTTGATAATGAATTCTGCATGTGTATTTGTAGATGAGCAGATAAATACTGCATCAACATTCGGATCTGCAAATACTTCATCAGCTTCCTTCGTGCATTTTGCGATACCAATACTCTCAGCCCATGCAGCCATTTCATCGTTCAGGAACGGATCTGCCAGAACAACTACTTCTGCGTCCGGAACAAAGTTCTGAAGATTTGTGCCGTGCAGTCTGCCAATACGTCCGCCGCCAAGGAGACCGATTTTAACTTTTGCCATAATCAATACCTCTTTCCCTATCAATTTTGAAAACACTTAAATAAATTAACAAGTTTCTAACCACATATTACTTTACACGTTTTTTTCTTATTTTTCAATACTGATTGCACAATTCCCGTATATTATAATCATCTTTTTCATGCAATTGCACTATATCCGGAAAAAGCGCGGAGGAGAGAGCCTGCGCTCTCTCCTCCTGTATAAAAACCCTTCTCTGTATGATCCCGGCAGTCACCGGAATACGTAAATCGCGATCTCTGATCGTGCGTGAGCTGCGCGACGCACTTGTGCGTCTTCCTCTTAAAGGCCTGTGTTCTCTGCAATGTACTTACGAGCCTTCATTGCATACTCAAGCGGATTAGCCTTTGCCGGATCCTGCTCAGCCTCGACAACTACATAGCCTTCATAGCCGGACTGCTCGATGATATCGAAGATCGGCTTGAAGTCAACATCGCCGTCGCCCGGTACTGTGAAGCAGCCCTCGCGGACACACTTCAGGAAGCACCATTCATTCTTTCTGGACTCTTCGACAACGCTTCTGCGAAGGTCTTTCAGATGGATGTGTGCGGTACGGTCGATGTATTTGGAAAGAACCTTAACAGGGTCAATATCAGCAAATGAGCAGTGACCTGAGTCGAACAGCAGATAGACGTTCTCATCTGTCATATCCATGAAACGATCGATCTCTTCCTCAGTCTGAACGACAGTTCCCATATGATGATGGAAGCAGAGCTTCATGCCTGCGTCTTTTGCGACTTTGCCGAGCTTGTTCATGCCGCTGGTGAGTTTCTCCCACTCCTCATCGTTCATGATATATTTTCCTGTCAGGATCGGCTGATCCAGTCCCTGGATGGAATAGCTCTGCTCGGAAGCGCCGATAACCTTAGCGCCGCAATATTTGATGTAGTCGATCTGGTCCAGCATAGCCTTCTCAACGACTTCGTACGGCTCTGTCAGCAGAAGCTGGGTGAACCACTGGTTGCAGATCTCGATGCCGCGCAGGTCAAGTGCCTTCTTCAGTTCAACTTTGTCCTTCGGATATTTGTTTCCGACCTCTGTGCCGGTAAATCCTGCCAGCGCCATCTCGCTGACGATCTGCTGGAAGGTGTTTTCAGCGCCGAGTTCCGGCATATCATCGTTGCACCAGCCTATCGGAGCCATACCCAGTTTTACTTTGTTCTTATCTAACATGTCTTTCTCCTTTTATTTGCTAATCTCAAAAGTCCACATCATCAAGCCACAGATACCGCTCGTCTACATTGCGGTCTGTCTGCAGCCACGGGTTGCTGGGCAGATGGCGGATCGCCCATACGATATACATCTGATAGCCCGGTGCAAGTGCCTGCGGATGAAGCTTTTCGCCGGCAATTGCGGAGAAGCTGTAGTCTACACTCTTGTAGACGTTGTCATCCAGAAAGCTTGCGCCGAAGCCTTCCGGACGATCGAAACGGAAGAAATACAGTTCCGGCTGCGGATGTCTGTGCGGCAGATAACCACACCAGTTTCCGCGGTCATTCATAATTTCTCCCAGGACAAAATTCGATTTCGGATTGATGTCCAGATCGACAATTGTGTTGACACGGCGCTTTGCGACGTTGCCGTATTTATTGATTCCGGAGAACTTCCACGGGCAGTCTTCCGGACGATACAGTTTTCCGGGGAATTCCTGATCGTTGTGCGTGTACTGCACGTACACTTCCGCATCTGTGCCTGTCTTTACAACAATTTCACTTCCGCCGCAGACATGTACGCAGTACGGACCATCCGTCCAGATATCCTTGCGGAAAACCTTTTCGCTCTGTCCTTCAAATTCGAAGGTCACCTCGCCGTTGAACAGGAGTACAGCGCATTCCTCGCCGGCGCGCCCGAACGTTCGGGTTTCGCCGGCCGGGATGCGGTAAACGCGTGTATCCATCAGCATATCGCTGTATTCATTGTCGTAGGTGGAGAGGATCATTTCGCCATGGTCATCAAACTTCGGGTATCCAAATTCTTTCTGTTCCATGCGTTTTCTCTCTTTCTTTTGCACCATATTCGCCTGGAGTACGAGATTGCTCCAAACTACGCCCGGAGCACGCGGCTGCTCCGCGCTCTGCTCGCTCGGAGACGCGGCTGCTCCGCGTCTAAGACGCTCTCGCATCCGCTGACGGTATTCGCGCTCCGGATTATCATCCTTCGCGCTCAACCGTCACGCCTGTCACAGTCACAGTCCGATCTGCAGATCAATCCGCAGTCGTCCTGTGCCCGTTCCAGTCTCTCCTCGCTTAATATGCTCTTGCAGCGTCACGATGCTCTTTGAGCTCCTCGAAGCACTTGTTGACATCCGGGTTCTTGGATGTGTCGGCAAGGCCTACATTCCACCAGGAACCATAGCCGTCTGTCATGGTCTTCGGAACGATCTTCAGATCGAACAGGCATGCAACTTCCTGTTTTCTGGAATCAAGGATCGCGTCGCGGAGTTCTTCTACGCTCTTGCAGGTGTAGGTCTTCATGCCGAATGCCTGACCGATGAGTGCGTAGTTGGTCGGAACAAGATCGCCTGTCGGCTTCTTGCCGTCAGTGTAACGGAACTCTGTAGCGATGCTGCCGATTCCGTGTGTCATCTCCAGGTTGTTGATGCAGCCGAATCCGCAGTTATCGAAGACAAGGATGTTAGTCTTTACGCGCTCCTGCATAATGGTTCCGAGCTCACTGTTGAGCATCTGGAAGGAGGAGTCGCCGATGACTGTGTATTCTTCTACGTCCGGATCTGCCCACTTAACGCCGAGAGATGCGCCGATCTCATAGCCCATGCAGGAGTAGCCGTACTCTGCGTGATATCCGCCGCGCTTGTCGGTCTTCCATACACGCTGGTTGCAGCTCGGAAGGGATCCGCCTGCTGTGATGATGATATCGTCTTCGCCCATGCATGCGCGCAGTGTTGCGAGTGCTGCAGTCTGGGTCAGGGATGTGCCGTACATCTTTACGAATTCCGGAACTGTTCTCGGATCTCTTGCCTTGATCATCGGCTCAAAGTCCGGTCCGTCGCAGACGATGCCGCCGAGGCGCTCAAGCTCTGCATCCCACTCATCCTTAACATCCTTGATCTCGGTTGTGTATGCGGATTTGTATCCTTTTGCGCGAAGTACTTCTGCGAGTGCCGCGACAGTAACTTTTGCATCGCCGACAGCCTTGACAGCGTCATACTTGTATGCATGGTATCTGTTGTTGTTGATGGTGACGAACTTGACATCCGGATTCTGGAACAGCCATTTGGAGCTGGTCGTGAAGTCAGACAGTCTTGTTCCGATTGCGATGACAACATCAGCGTCTTTTGCGATCTTGTTGGAAGCGGATGTTCCGGTAACGCCGATACCGCCGAGGCAGTACGGATCGCTGGATTTGCATGCGCTCTTTCCTCCCTGGCTCTCGCCGAACGGGATGTTGAACTCTGCACAGAACTTCTCAACTTCTTCGCCTGCCAGTGAGTAGCGGACGCCGCCGCCTACGATTACGAGCGGCTTCTTAGCCTCTGCGATGATTGCTGCGATGTCGTCGATCTCTTCTGCAACTGCGCACGGTCTTGTGATGCGGTGCACGCGTTTCTTGAAGAAGTAATCCGGGAAATCCCAGGACTCACCTTCAACGTCCTGCGGAAGTGCGATGCAGACAGCGCCTGTCTCTGCCGGATCTGTCAGAACGCGCATTGCGTTGATGAGTGCTGTTGTCAGCTTCTCCGGACGGTCGATGCGGTCCCAGTACTTAACAACCGGCTTGAACGCGTCATTGGTTGTGGTAGCCAGGCTGTTGCTCTGCTCAAGCTGCTGCAGAACCGGATCCGGCTGTCTTGTCGCATAAGTATCTGCCGGGAATACCAGCAGCGGAATATTGTTAACAGTAGCTGTTGCGCATGCGGTAACCATGTTTGCAGCGCCAGGTCCTACTGAAGATGAGCAAGCGATGATTTTCTTGCGGTCGCTCTGCTTTGCATATGCAATTGCTGCATGGCACATTCCCTGTTCATTACGTCCCTGCATAACCTTGAGGTCACCCGGATCAGAGTCAAGCGCCTCGCCGAGGCCGACAGCAATACCATGTCCGAAGATCGTGAAGAAACCTGTGACAAACTTGGTCTCCTCGCCATCCATCAGTACGTACTGATTGTCGAGAAATTTTACAATAGCCTGTGCTGTTGTCATTCTCGTCGTTTTTTCCATATCGTTTCTGCTCCTTTCTTACTGGGCATCCGGATCCTGCGGGCAGTGTGTGCTTTCCGCGTGCCGTCTGCGTTGAATTTCACTGTACCATGTCATAATTGAATCACGGTGTTCAGTGCTTACGATATTTGCGTGCATTGCGTGCTTTCGCGTGCATAACACCCATTAAACATACTTTAGCACGCACGCAAAAAAAAATCAAGCGAATCGACATCTTTGAAAAAAATCCGTCAATTCGCCCAATTTCACATCTTTCATTTTGTGCGATTTTTCATAAATCCGGCGCTCCAAAAAGCACGCAAATGCACGCAATGTTCAGATTCGTAAAAGGAACAGCACGCGGTTCCACACTGCTTTTTACCCGGTGTACGCAGACGCGCTCGACCGGAAGCTTTCTGTCGCCCGCTCCATCACACGGTTCAGATCCTCCATCCCGTAATCATAATAGGACGCGTCAAACACGGCAATCCCGTCAACCGTGTTCACCGCAGCGGTCGTTCTTCCGATGGTATCCCCGTCACCATCAAGCATATAATAACTGAACCGGTAAGCATTTCTTCCGTTGACGCCAAAGGATTCCAGAACCTCGGGGGCTGAAGTTACATCTTCATCATCCATTAACGCGTCCTGCAGCTCTTCCAGATAATCTTCTGCATCCTGTCTGTCAGTCAACCGGAAAATACTGACAGTCGGATAATCTCCGTTTCCGCTGCAATAGACCGTCATATCACCGCTTTCATTCCCGACTGTCACCGTCACATATTCCGGCAGCACAACAGAAAAATCCTGCACATCACTCGTGAAGATCAATTCTCCCTCTTCAATCTGAAACACCGGAGCGGAATTTTCAGCAGCAAGAGAGCTGCCCGTTGATCCGGCAGGTTCTGCAACCGGAACTTCCTCATAGAATCCTGACTGCGGCGCAAAACTCGCAACCGCATCTGCCAATACCAGAGAAGCCGTTTCATCACTGCCCTGTACCACATGCTGCTCGTAAACAATGATATTGTCCGTCCTGCCGTCATCCACCGCTTCGATATAATCTGTATATTCTCTGCGTGATCCTTCCACCTCGTATCCATAACGGATTCCCTGAAGCGTCCGTCCGTTTATCGTAAGCGGTTCAGCAGCGACCGGCTCCTCCCAGATTTCAAAATTGTTCTCTTCAGCCACTTCGTCAAAATGTGATTTGATTTCTTCCAGATAACCCTCCGTGGTAAGGCTGTCGCTGAAGTCTGAAAATACACATACATAATTGATCCGTTCTGCATCCGTGTAAAGAATAGCCCCTTCTACATCCTCCATCTCTTCCGGTGTAAAAGTGCGGGCATATAAGAAGCTGAAATTTCCGGCTGCATTCTTGTAAATCCCATAGTTTGCAGGAATTTCCGTCAGTCCGTATGCCGTTCCGGCAGGTTCATTCACCGGTTCTGCAGCCGGTACCGGTGCCGGTGTCGCTTCCGGCGTCATCTCCGGCGTCTGCGAAACTGCTTCTGTCTGTACTTCGGATATTTCTGACACCGGTTCTGTCCCGGCCGGTTCTACACCACATGCAGAAAACAGCAGACCCGCTGCCAGTGTCAGCACCGCGAGTCCTCTCAGATTGAGACAGCATCCGCTGGTTCTTCTTTTCATGATTCGATTCTCCCCTTATTCTCCCGTATCCCGCTCTGAGCCATGCAGACAGATCCGGTAAGTTTATTCTCTGTTTCCATGCGAAATGTCTTTACAACGTTATTCGTTTTGTGCTGTCATTTCACATTTCAAGCCATGCACAAAAATACGGGCGCGAAAGAGAGTCGCGCCCGTATCGATGCTGCAAAACAGTATTCTGTTTTCGGTCGGAATTACTTTCTTGCCAGAACCTTCTTGACTGCCGCAACAATATCTTCCGGCATAAGGTTATACTCTTTCTCCAGGAAATCCTGCGGTCCAACC
Source organism: Lachnospiraceae bacterium FE2018 (assembly GCA_000702845.1). Lineage (GTDB taxonomy): Bacteria > Bacillota > Clostridia > Lachnospirales > Lachnospiraceae > CADBRN01. The sequence continues at coordinate 50,325 of JNKK01000016.1, read as the reverse complement.
TGACCATAGCGGTTCTGAATACCAACGAACTCCTGCGGAACGAGGCAGTTCTGTGCCAGAACGTTTGCAATTGCGGAGCCGAGGCCGCAGCTTACCTGATGGTTCTCAGCTGTAACGATTGCGCCGGTCTCTTTTGCAGCCTTGATGATCAGTTCTTCATCAAGCGGCTTCCAGGTGTGCATATCGATAACACGTGCGGAGATGCCCTCTTCCTTGAGTGCTTCTTCAGCCTGCAGAGCCTTGTCTACCATGATACCGGAAGCGATGATTGTAACGTCGCTGCCGTCACGGAGTGTAACACCCTTGCCAAGTTCGAACTCAGAGCCATCTTCGTAAACCTTTACGAAGCCCTTACGGATCAGACGCTGATATGTGATGGTCGGAACCTTAGCCAGCTCTTTGGTCAGCGCATAGCACTGTGCATAGTCTGCCGGATCAACGACTGTTGCATTCGGAACAGAGAGATACAGTGCGCAGTCCTCGAACGGCATATGTGTTGCGCCGTTGAATGCAGCTGTGACACCCGGGTCAGATCCTACGATGTGTACCGGCCACTCGGAATAACCTGCGGACAGGAATGCCTGGTCGAATACACGGCGGGAAGCAAAGATACCGAATGTGTGGATAAACGGAGTCAGGCCGGATGCTGCCATACCGGAAGCGATGCCGACTGCATTTGCCTCAGCAATACCTGCATTGTAAACCTGATCCGGATGAGCCTTGTCGAGTCTTCCGACATTGATGCAGCCCTTCAGGTCGCAGTCAATGTGAACAACTTTCTTGTCGGCATCCATCAGTTCAAGCACTGCATCGATATAGCCATCACGGCATGCACGTTTATCTTTCTCATGTTTTCCATCTAAAACAAAACTCATGATCATGCTCCTTTCTGCGCGCGGACTGCAGCGAGATTCTCTTCAGCTACCTTGATTGCCTCATCCCACTCTTCCTTGGACGGCTGAGAGGAATGTGCGCCTGTGGACTCAGCGAATGTTGCGCCTTTACCCTTAACGGTGTTCAGAATCAGTGCGATCGGCTTATCTTCTACTTTGTAAGCTTCCTGGATCGCATCATAGATCTGCTCAACATCATTGCCGTCTGCCACGTCGATTACGTGCCATCCGAATGCGTCGAACTTCGCACCGATGCCCTTACCATGGCTCATGACAACATTTACATCGCCGTCAAGCTGACGTCCGTTGTTGTCAACCAGGCAAATCAGGTTGTTCATCTTATAATGAGCTGCAAACTGAGCTGCCTCCCAAACCTGTCCTTCATCTGCCTCACCGTCGCCGATGAAAACGAATGTATGGCTGTCTCTGCCCTGTGCTCTGTTGCCGAGCGCTGCGCCGACTGCCTCGCTGATGCCCTGGCCGAGAGAACCTGTTGTCAGGTCAACGCCCGGTGTCATCAGATGGTCTGTATGAGACGGGAATGTGGTATGCGGCTGGTTCAGCTGATATGCATTTTCTACCGGATAGAAACCTTTCAGTCCGAGTGTTGCATACATAACCGGTCCGCCGTGACCCTTGGAAAGAACACACCAGTCTCTGTCTTCCCATGTCGGGTTCTTCGGATCATACTTCATAACTGCACCGTACAGAACGGCATAAGCGTCTGCCAGGGACATGGATCCACCGACATGACCAAAGCCGCGAGAGCCGATGATTTTCAGCGTTTCTACACGGATTTCAGCAGCAAACTCACGCAGTTCCTGCATCTTCTGCTCTTTGCTCATAGCTTTATCTCTCCTTGCATTGCTAGATCAACTTGTACCTGCATTCAAAATATCTTTCCGGTTTTCCGAAATGACATTTTTGCATATCTTCAATTAGTTTATACTGTTTTTCTAAAACATTCAACTGCCGATTGCAGTTTTTACACGGTTTTTTTCACTTTTCTGAGGATTACCGTTTCTGATTCGCACTGCCGGGTTTCTGCTGTGAGACCCGGATTCTGCACATCTTTACAGACGCGCAACGCCGCTCTTTCTTGCCGCTTCTGCAACTGCTTTGGAAACAGCCGGGCAGACACGCTCGTCAAATGCTGCCGGAATGATATAATCTGCGCTCAGATCCTCGTCGGAAACAAGGCCTGCCAGTGCATGTGCAGCTGCAATCTTCATCTCTTCGTTGATGTCACTTGCGCGCACATCAAAGGTTCCGCGGAAGATGCCCGGGAATGCCAGCACGTTGTTGATCTGGTTCGGGAAATCACTGCGGCCTGTTGCGATAACGACTGCGCCTGCCGCCTTTGCCTCATCCGGGAAGATCTCAGGTGTCGGATTTGCACATGCGAATACGATCGGATCCTTCGCCATGGATCGAACCATATCCTGTGTTACCAGACCCGGTGCGCTGACGCCGATGAATACATCTGCACCAACCATTGCGTCTGCAAGAGATCCCTGAATATTCTCCGGATTGGTAATCTCAGCCATCTCTTCCTTGATTCCGTTCATGCCTTCCTTACGGCCTTTGTAGATCGCGCCGCGGCGGTCACAGATCGTCAGGTTCTTAACGCCTGCAGAAATCAGCAGTTTGGAAATAGCAATCGCAGCTGAACCTGCACCGCTGACAGCAACTTTAATCTCATCAATCTTCTTGTTGACAATCTTCAGCGCGTTTGTCAGACCTGCGAGAGAAATGACAGCTGTTCCATGCTGGTCATCGTGGAAAATCGGGATGTCGCATTTTTCTTTCAGCTTCTTCTCGATCTCAAAGCAGCGCGGTGCAGCGATATCCTCGAGGTTGATGCCGCCGAAGCTGCCGCTGATCAGATAAACTGTGTTTACAAATTCATCAACGTCTTTTGTCTTGACACACAGCGGGAATGCATCAACGCCGCCAAAGGATTTGAACAGGACGCATTTGCCTTCCATAACCGGCATACCTGCCTCCGGGCCGATATCGCCAAGTCCGAGGACTGCAGAACCGTCTGTGACAACCAGGCACATATTTGCACGGCGTGTAAGGTCGTAGCTTCTGCCGATGTCCTTCTGGATCTCCAGGCACGGCTGAGCAACACCTGGTGTGTAAGCGAGGGAGAGATCATCTTTTGATTTTACCGGTACGGTAGCGATGACTTCAATTTTGCCCTTCCATTCCTCGTGGAGTCTGAGTGATTCTTTTGCGTAATCCATGTTTTTCTCCTTTTATCTTTATTACTTTTAATTATTTCAGTTTCGGTAAAGTCGATCCGCCGTAAGGCATAACAATGACGGATGCGTCGGCGCCGAGTTCCGCTGCTGCCGCGTCATAGGCCTCCTGAACGGTTGCAAACGGTGTCATGAAGATCGAGCGGACAAAGTCCGGATCCATATCAGATACCATGAAGATCTTCGCGCGCATCATAACCTGTGCGACTGCAGCAGCCTTATGTCCGCCGAGCGCAAACTTCGCGGCAAGTCTGTCAATGATATCCTGCGGGCAGCTTGCCTCTCGGAACCATGCGTCAAATACCGGGTTGCCAAGATACTCTTTGCAGGAGCCGACGAGAATGATGATCCCGTCATCCCGGACCGCGTGCTTGGAGTTATCCAATGCTTTCTGGGTCTGATACAGGTTCAGATCCTTCGGGGCTCCGCCCTGGGAAACAATGACGATGTCTGCGCGTTTCGGGATGTACTTTGTGTAAAGCTTATCCAGATAATCGCAGCCGACGCGGTGTGCCTCTGTCAGATCACCGGCAACCGCCTTCACAATCTTCTTGTGTTCATTCAGGACAACATTGAGAATAAAATCAACGCCGACCATTGACGCCGCTTCTTCAATATCGAGACGAACCGGATTCGTTCCGATATTTCCGGCGTGCGCGCCGTTCTCAACCATGCGGCTGTGATTTGCCTGAATCGCATTCCAGGTCGAAACACCCGGCATAATCGCCTTGGCGCCGCCTGAATAACCTGCAAAATAGTGATACTCAATATTGCCGAGACAGATTCTGCGGTCCGCCTCGATAACCTCGCGCACGATATCCACCGGGGTGCCGCGGGATGTCTCACCAACATGAACGACATCTTCCGCGTCTCCGTCGATGCAGCGGATCTCATTGAAAGCACGCTCTCCGGCAAGATGAATCATCTCTTCCTCCGTGTGCTTTCTGTGACTGCCCAGTGCAAACATCAGGGTCAGATCCTCCGGTTTGCATCCTGCCGCGTACAGTTCATCCAGAAGGGCCGGCATAACGGTATATGTAGGCATCGGACGTGTAATATCGCTTGTGATCATAACGATTTTCTCGCCCGGCTTCACGATGTCCTTCAGGCGCGGGGATCCGATCGGATCTGCGAGCGCGCGTCTGACTTCTTCCTCTCCCATCAGATCATATTCGACAGGATTCGGCGTCAGGACATCCAGAACATTGCTGTCCGGGATCTCCACAGTCTGGGTTCCCTGACCGATTCCAAGTTCCAGTTTCATGCGGATGCTCCTTTCTCAGTCTTTCAGCGGAATCTGAGATCCGTGGCGGAGTGCCTTTACAACCGGAAGTTCCTCGCCGGTCAGGAAGCGGATCAGTGCGCCGCCGCCCGTGCAGATATAGGAAATCTGATCGGTCTTGCCGTATTTTGTGGTTGCGGTAATGCTGTCGCCGCCGCCGACAACGGTAAATGCCTCTGTATCACCCAGTGCATCCCAGACCATCTTTGTTCCGAGTTCTGTCAGTTCCGCCTCAAAAATTCCCATCGGACCGTTAACAAATACTGTCTTTGACTCGAGAATGTACTTCTGGTACATCTTTGCCGTTTCTTCGCCGATATCGGTGGAGCCGATCTCTTCCGGAATCTCGCCGATCTTCGCCTCTTTGCGGACATCACCCTCTGTCCATGCCAGGTCAACCGGCAGAACAATCTTATCGGCATATTTCTCAAGAAGAACTTTTGCCTTCTCAAAGAACTCTTCATAGTTGGACTTCACGATGAAATCATAGCTGCCCTGTCCGATCTTCTCGCCTTTTGCGATCAGAAGGATATTGGCTACAACGCCGCCGGCCAGAATATGATCTGCAGCACCTGCGGAAAGGACGGATTCCATCATCAGGAACGCGTCAGCAATCTTTGCGCCGCCCAGTACGAATGTGCACGGACGTGCAGGCGCTTCCATCAGTTCTGAGAGCACGACATATTCTTTTTCAAACAGACGTCCCATCATAGACGGAAGGACCTGTTCAAATCCGGAAAGCGTCGGCTGATCTCTGTGCGCTGCCGCAAACGCATCGTTCAGGTAAAGGTCACCAAGCGGAGCCAGTTTGCGGACCACAATGGTCTTTGCCATTTCTTCATGGGTCAGGCGGAGTTTCTTCTCAAACAGCGTCTGTTCTTCTGACATAAAGCGGACATTATCCAGCAGAAGAATCTCGCCGTCTTTCAGCGATTTGATTTTTTCGATTGCTGCAGGACCGCATACATCCGGAATAAACTGAACTTCACGGCCGAGCAGTTCCGAGAGAACTTTGCTGTGCGGCTCTGTCGTATAGAAGTTCTGATATTCAATATCGCTTCCCTGATGTGCCATCAGCACAACCTTTGCACCCTTGTCAGAAAGCTCACGGATCGTCGGAACACATGCCTGAATTCTGGTCGTGCTCTTCAGTGTGCCTGTCTCCATATCGACCGGCTGGTTAATGTCAATTCTGCAAAGAACGGTTTTCCCGCTCACATTTACTTCATCCAGTGTACGGATTCCAAATTTCATGACTGTTATTCTCCTTGTTATGAAAAAAGGCTGCCGCAGAATCGCGGCAGCCTCTCCGTGTTTCAGGCACATATACTGCAGCTGCAGTTCTATGCATCAACTACCTCTTCGCTTCGCGGTTTTTAATTATGACCGTTTATTCTGAGGTGATCTTGAACCCATTGTTTCTGTGATCTGATCAGCCTAATCCCATTGCTTTGAACTTGCCAATGCCGAGGTATTTGTTTGTCTCGGAAGTACCCTCTTCACGGGTCTCCTGCATATGCATAGCTGCACGGATGCAGTCCATTGTCTCCGGAATTGTGACAGCTTCCTGCGGAACGACAAATGCATACATGATGTCGTCGCCGGACTCTACAATGCTGTTCTCCCACAGACCGATTTCATACATATCGCCGCGCTCATGTCCGAGGTCACGTCCATATTTGAAGTAGGAAGCGTTTCCGAGGAATCCGTCTTCCATGCGCAGAATGCGGATACGCGGATGATCCTTAAATGCATCCATAGCCATCTGCTTTGTGATCTTGCCGTTCTTGCCGGTAGCAAGGACAGTAATGATGTGTCCGTGTGTAACCGGTGTATGAACCAGAATACCGGTTGCATTGATGTGCGGCATAATTGTCATAAGGTCAACTGCCTGATGGGTCGGAGCCTTTTCAATCTGCAGCGCGTTTGTAAGACCGCGGTTGTAGTCGCCCGGGTCAGCAACACGGCGGATAATTGTGATTGCGACTTTATCAATACCATATGCTCTGTCAAGTGCATCAACAGTACGAATCAGACCTGTTGTGTTGCAGCTTGTCAGCTTCAGATAGTTCTGATCAAGACCTTTTTCAAAGTTTGCATAGCCATGGAAGAAGACATCAGCGACCTCGTTCTTCTCACCGCCCTGGAAAATAGCCTTTACGCCGGCCTGCTCATAGATACGTTTATTCTTCAGACCAATACCTGCCGGAGAGGAATCCAGCATAATATCAACCTTATCTACCAGATCCTGGAAAGATCCCTTGTACGGGATACCCATTGCGTCAAACTTTGCTGTATCAGCACCATTTACAAGATACAGATCATACGGCATACCTTTTTCATAGAGTGCGCGGATTGCAAGAGTCGGGGCCATATCAGCAATACCGACCAGCTCCATATCTCCCTGCTTTGCAACACCGTCTGCCAGACGCTGTCCGATGGTACCGTAACCAGCTACACCAACCTTCACCTTTGCCATGATTCCTTCTCCTCTCTTTTTGAAAAACTTGACATTATCAAAATAGAAATGGCTTAACATTGATTTCATTATATTAGACTGGTTAAGTTTTTGCAATACCCAATTTTAATTTTTTATTTTTTCCAAATACTTTATCATTTCACTTGCATTTCTTGGGTAATATCTGGTATACTCCTATTGGAATATTTTGCAGGATTTTTCCCGGAAAACTTTGTTAAATTATTGTTTTTCCTTATTTTACGCGGCTTTTTCGGGATGCACAACTTTTGAAACCCCCATGGTATTCTTATTCAACAACGAATTAACCATGTTTTTATCGGTTTTTTGAGACGTTTTTTTCACTTTTATCCCGCAGATTATACCAGAAAAGTTTCTCAATTTGACCAGATTAATCCATTTATTGCTAACCATTTACCCTAAAGCACGCAAGTAACACGCACATTTCACGCAAACGATATACGAAAGGAGTTCCGAATGCGAATCGACCGTCTGATTGAAATGGAAGAATATATTCTATCTGAAGGAAATGTTCCGCTTGAGAATCTCGCCAATCATTTTATGGTCTCTGTCAACACGGTGCGACGCGATGTTAATGAACTGATCAAGCGCGGCAGAATCCGAAAGGTTTACGGAGGTGTCTCCGCCATTACGGAAAACGATACCGACACCGCGCCGGTTCCGCTGCAGGTCCGTTCCGTAAAAAACAGCACCGCAAAAAATATAATCGGAAGACTTGCCGCCGATATGGTCTCGGACGGTGAAACGATCTTCCTGGATTCCGGTACAACCGTCGCATGTATGGTGCCTTACCTTGCAGAAAAAAGCAATGTGACGCTGATCACGCATTCTCTGAATGTCATGTATGAAGCGGCCAAATATCCGACGCTCAACATCATCGCACTCGGAGGCTATTACAATCACGCGACAAATTCCTACTCGGGAATCTCCACGCTGGATCCGCTGTCCGCGATCTCGGCAGATGCGGCATTCATCGCCGCCACCGGCGTTTCACTGGAAAAAGGTCTGACACACACAACCTATTTCGAAGCGGAAACCAAGAAAAAAGTAGTCGCCTGCAGCGACAAGATTATCCTGTGTGCAGACGACAGTAAATTTGACAGAGCCTCGACCCTGTCCTTCTATCAGTTCAACGACTTATATGCGGTTGTGACAAACCGCGAACCGGACAAGAAATATCTGGATGCAATCTCCTACAACGATATTAAGCTTGTCTGTCCTTAATAATTTCCTCTGCCAGAGAAACGCACTCGTACACCATGTTGTCGCAGTGCGTTTTTTTGCTGCCGCCGTTTTCCTTGTTGATGCGAAGCAGATCCGCACAGTCAAGACACCCCTGATGATTCTCCTTCAGACGGCGGTAAAATTCAGAAATAACAGCCGGATCCTCGATCCCGTACAGACCAAGCGCCATAAGCGCACCTGTCACGGCACCGCATGTGGCCGCGCGTTTCATACCTGCACCGAAATTCCCCGCGATCTGATATGCCGTGTCAACATCTATCCCTTTTGCCTCGGCAAACGGGATAAGCGCTCCCTGCGCACAATTGTAGTGTTTTGTCTGATCTGCCCGCAGTTCTCTGGATCTGTCAAGTAATTTACTCATTTTAGTATATGCCTCCTAACCTTATGCGTTTCCTTTCAGATGATGTACTAAAAGCATATCACACGAAACCGTCTGCGTCCATTTTGATTCTATTGAAGGATTCTCAGACTTCACAGCCTGCAGAAATAACCGGGCAGTACTTCTTTCGCATATCCGGCGGCGCACAGTTCCAGCATAAACCGGTTTGCCTGTGCGGGACTGACCCCGGACTGTTCTGCCAGCTCATAGATGTTTTTCTCGTCAAACTCCAGCATTTCTGCAAACTTCCGCAGATCGGGATCCAGATCATCCGCCAGCCGGGTTTCCTGTTCCGGAGCATCCTTTTCTGACTTCAGCGACTGTAAAAGCGCACTCCGGTTTTCTTTTCTAAATGGTTCTTTCCGCCTGATGCGCATTGCAGAGAGTTCCTCCAGCAGCAGTTCGGGCGACGCCGCAATTCCGGCGCCCTGCGCGATCAGATGATTGCTGCCTTCACTGAACGGATCCCTGTTTCTGCCGGGGATCGCATAAACGCTTTTCCCCTGCTCCAGCGCATATTCCACTGTGATCAGAGAACCGCTTTTCTTCCGTGCCTCCGCCACGAGGATGATATCAGCCAGTCCGCTGATAATCCGGTTGCGAATCGGAAAATGCCAGCCAAGTGCCTGTGTGCCCGGTTCATACTCCGAGAGAATTCCGCCGCCGCACTGCGGGATCTGAATATATAAATCGTGATTCGACGGCGGGTAGCAGATATCTGCCCCACAGCCCAGCACCGCAAATGTCGCCCCGCCGCCTTCCAGCGCGCCGGCGTGTCCTGCGGCATCACACCCTCTTGCCATCCCACTGATAATCTGTACACCGGCTGCGGCCAGCGCCTTACCGAAACGAAACGATTCCTGATATCCGTAATGACTGCAGTTTCGCGCACCCACGATTGCAACTGACGGCCGTTCCGGATCCGGAAACTTCCCGATCACATACAATCCCGCCGGCATCCGCTCATAAGGAAGAAGCTGCTGCGGATAATCCCGGTCCCCTTTTTCGACATATCTCATTTTCATCTCTGTCTTAATCTAATCTCCGTTCCGCACAGAATCGCCTCACTAATCACAATTCCGGCACATTATCGCCTCGCTGATGTGCCCTTCGGCAATCAGCTCGCTCCCGTCAAGATCTGCAATTGTCCTGCCCACACGCAATATATGATGATACCCGCGCGCCGAGAGCCTCAGTGTCTCAAATGCCAGTTTGAGTGTCCTGCCGGCATCGTCTGTCACAGGACAGTACTGCCGGATCTGCGCCGCCTGCAGTTCGCTGTTAAAATGGATCCCCAGGTCCTGATAACGCGCGGTCTGAATCCGTACTGCAGCCGTCACCTGTTTCCGCATGTGTGCCGAATCGTCCGCAGCCCCGGCCTCTCCTTTCATTCTCTCTACAGCCGTCAGCTGATGATAAGGAACCGCCTTCACCTCACAGTGAAGATCAATGCGGTCCATCATGGCATGACTGATCTTTCTTCTGTAAAGGCTGATCTCTGCCGGCGAGCACTGGCATTTACTCCGGTCCGGAAAATATCCGCAGGGACACGGGTTCATTGCAGCCACCAGCAGAAATCCGGCCGGATAATCGAATGTTCCCCCGATCCTGGAGATTGTGACGTGACGGTCTTCGAGCGGCTGCCGCAGAAGTTCAATCGTCTCCCGTTTCATCTCAGGCAGCTCATCCAGAAACAGAACGCCTCTGTGCGCCAGCGTCACCTCTCCCGGCTGCGGAATTCTTCCGCCGCCGCAGAGCGCAGCAGGTGTCACAGAATGATGCGGATTCCTGAACGGGCGAAAACGCAGCAGCGGCTGATCACGCGGCAGCAATCCCGCAATACTGTATAGTTTTGTGATTTCCAGCTGCTCATCCCGCGTCAGTTCCGGGAGAATTGTCGGAATCCGCTGTGCCGCCATAGATTTGCCCGCCCCGGGCGGTCCTGAAATCAGAAGATTGTGAAATCCGGCCGCTGCAATAACTGCACATCGTTTCATCTGCTCCTGCCCCTGGATATCGGCAAAATCCGGCTGAACCTCTTTTTGCTTCCCCTTTATTCTCTCCGCATCCTTTTCAGCTGAAACGGAATCTGCTGCCGTGGCACCGTCCCATTCCCCGCGCGCGTATCTGATCAGATCCGAAAGATCCCGGATCCCGATACTCCTGATGCCATCTACGATTTCCGCTTCAGCCTGATTTCCCTCCGGCACGATGCAGGCGCGGCACCCTGCCTTTTTTGCGCACAAAACACTCGGCAGCACGCCGTTGATCTGTTCAACTCTGCCGTCCAGGCGCAGTTCACCTATGAGCATAGTTTCTGAGAGAATGACCGGATCGATTGCCCCGATTGCTCCAAGCACCGCCGCCGCAATCGGAAGATCAAAACGCGTACCGTCCTTTCTGATGTCGCCGGGTGCAAGATTTACGGTCAGACGCTGCGGAGGCAGGCTGATCCCGCAGGAACGCATTGCGGCACGCACACGTTCCTGTGCCTCACGCACCTGCGAGGACACATATCCGATAATAGAAAACATGGGAAGTCCTGTGCTGGCATCCGCTTCTACTGCCACAGACAGCGCATCAACACCGGAGATCACCGCCGATCGTATTCTGCAAAACATAACGCCTCCAAAGAAATACTATGTAAATCATTTCATGAATACATAATATCCCCGGGGAGGCGTTATGTCAATCTTATTTTTTATGTTAATTTACAACAATCCCATCTGACCGTACACAACGATCCAGGCAAACAGGGTAAATACAGAAACGGCTGTACCGATCACAACAATCTGTCCTGCAAGTTCTCCGTCTCCTCCCATGTTTTCAGCCATCGCATAAGATGAAACCGCCGTCGGCGAACCGTACATCACAAGTAAAACGAACCGCTCGATCGGAGACATGGAAAACTGAACGGACAAGATGGTCATAATCAGCGGCAGCAGGATCATTTTCACTGCCAGCGTCGGAATAAGATATTTCCTGTTCGGACCGATCGCGCGGAACCGCAGTGTGCCGCCCAGAACAAACAGGGCAAGTGGTGTTGTCAGGTCCGCGATCGCTTCTACCGGCTGATCCACCGCCTGCGGAAGGTGCAGATGAAAGAGCAGGAATAATCCGCCGACAATCGCGCCGACGATCAACGGATTTTTAAGAATATTCCGGAACAGGACCGCGAAATCAATATGACCGCCTGTGCCGGCGGAAGTACCGCCTGATCCCGCAGCGAGTTCCTTTTCATGGTACATTTCCAGAATAATTACCGCTGCCAGATTGTAAAGCGGAACAATAATTGCAATCAGGACAGAAGCAGTGGCTACACCATCTGTGCCGAACACGCTATCTGCCATTGGCAGTGCGAAAAGTACAAAATTACTGCGATAGATTCCCTGGATTACAACGCCGCGCTGCGGATTTCCCTTTACAAAACGGGGAACAATCAGAATCAGCAGAATGATAACTGCCAGCAGACTGAACACTGCAGTAAGTACATAAGGGACTCTGATCAGATCCGCCGTTTTAATGTGATATACATTGCTGAACATCATCACCGGAAAGAAACACTGAAATACCATCCGGTTCAGTTTTTTTAAAAAGACTTCGTCAACGACGCCCAGCCGTTTTACACCATATCCAAATGCGAGATATAAGACAAACGGGAGCACCGTGTTGACTGCTGTAATAAATGAAGCACCCATACTATTATCTCTCTGTCAGATTCTGCAGCGCAGAATACCAAACCGTGTGTCAGGCTCTGCAGCGCAGAATATCAAACTGTGCCGGCTGCATGCCCAGATCGACATGCAGTTCCTGCTGCGGATGCGGACAGGATTCCATCTCATTTCCTTCCGAATCGTAGATTGCGCGTACAATCTGTTCCGGATTGGAACCGTCCGGCTGCATGACCTCCAGCAGATCTCCTTTTGAAAACTTGTTTTTCTGTGTGATCACCGCATAACCGTTTTCATCAATCCGATCTACGGCACCCAGATAACGGTATGTTGTGACATATGTGTTGCTGTCGTAAATCTGGTCCTCATCTGTCGGTTTCCCGAAAAAAAATCCGGTCGTAAAATTGCGGTATGTTCCGCTCGCAATCTGCTCCCGGTACCATGGAAGATGCGCTTCATAAAGCGCGGGATCTTTCAGATAATCGTCGATCGCCTTCCTGTACGTTCTCGCAACTGTCGCCACATAGAGCGCGGTCTTCATGCGTCCTTCAATCTTAAAGCTGCTGATTCCGGCTTCAATCAGTTCCGGCATATGCTCGATCATGCAGAGATCGCGGGAGTTAAAGATATACGTGCCGCGTTCGTTTTCATAGACAGGCATATATTCCCCGGGTCTTGTCTCTTCCACAACCGCATATTTCCAGCGGCACGGGTGTGTGCAGGCACCGCGGTTCGCGTCCCGCCCCGTAAAATAATTGGAAAGCAGACAGCGTCCGGAATATGAAATACACATGGCGCCATGGATAAATGTCTCCAGTTCCAGATCCGGATCGGTTTTCTCCCGCAGTTCCTTCAGTTCCTCCAGAGACAGCTCCCGGGCGGTCACGACGCGGCTTGCTCCCTGCGCATGCCAGAAATTACAGGTCGCATAATTCGTATTATTGGCCTGGGTGCTGATGTGCCGCTGAATCTCAGGACAGACTTCTTTCGCGATCTGAAACACGCCCGGGTCTGCAATAATCAATGCATCCGGCTTCAGTTCCCGAAGCTCCTCAAAATAAGCACGCACGCCCTCCAGATCCGGATTATGCGCAAAAATATTAGCAGTCACATGGACCCGCACACCACGCGCATGCGCATACGCGATGCCGGCGGCCATTTCTTCCATATTAAAATTCTTCGCCTTCGCGCGCAGGCCAAATTCATTGCCTCCGATATAAACAGCATCTGCGCCGAAATTCACGGCGACCTTAAGAACCTCCAGACTGCCGGCAGGCACCAGCAATTCCGGTTTCTTACACTCTCTCATTTATCTATTCCCTTCTCCCTGAAGAATCAACAATTTCATAAGCAGGCAGTCCGAGGATCGCCGGTACTAGCTGAACAGGGACTCCCTGTGAAGCTTATGTACCGCTGCGAATCCGAGCTAGCGAGAGCGTGCCTGCGTTGAAATGTTGATTCTTATCTCTTTTTCACTGAAACCGTCACACCGTCCCCGACCGGCAGTATTGCCGTCTCGAGTTCCGGATGATGTTTCAGTGTATACAGATAGGACCGCATCCGTTTATAGATCGTGCGGTTTCTGCGTTCTACGATATAGTGTGATTCAATCAGATCGCCGTCCTGCAGCACGTTGTCCGAGACGAGCACGCCGCCCGGTGCGAGCAGACGCAGACAGTCATCCAGCAGCGCCGGATACTGTCCCTTTGCCGCATCCATAAAAATAAAATCGTACGAATCAGCAAGTCCGGGCAGAATCACAGCCGCATCACCTTCGAGCAGCTCAATCCGGTTCTGATACCCTGCGCGCCGGAAATTCTCTTTAGCCAGCGGAATCCGCTTCTCATATTGCTCAATGGTGGTAATTGTGCTGTCTCCCGGCGCATACTCCGCCATCAGAATTGCAGAAAAGCCAACAGCCGTACCGATTTCCAGAATTCGATGCGGCTGCTTCATAGTAATCAGAACCTTCAGCAGGCTCTGCATATCCCGCCGGATGATCGGGACTTCTGTTTCCTGTGCCTCCTTTGCGAGGCATTCCAGAAACGGCGAAAGCCCGTCATCCAGCGAATTAATAAATGTCATAATTCGATCAGGGATTATCATATCAGACCAGTTCCTTGCCTGCGGGATTCTCCGGTGTCTGTTCCGTTCCGGTATCAGTGCCATTCTCCTCGCCGTCACCGCCCATAACACGCAGCATCTCATCTGCTGTCATTCCTGTGCGCAGTGTGTAAGTACCCGGATTGATCTTGTTGTGATAATCGGAAAAGAACTCCTGCAGGCGGAATACGGTTGGCTCCTCCTCCAGAAGACCGGCATTTTTCAGCATTTCACCGATATCTGTCACGGACATATCTGCAGTGATATTGACTGTAATCTCACGCCCCTCACCCTGATCCACAGGCTGCTGGTAAAAAACCTGATATCCCAGCTTATAAGCACTGCGGCTCAGGAGAACCAGGGCAATCGCGATACAGATTACCACCAGTATTTTAATCAGATTTTTCATGCCGCTGACGGCAATCCGGTAACCTCTTCCGGTGCTGACTTCATTATCCATTGTTTTTACTCCTCGAATCTCAGTATTCCACCAGCAGTCAACTGTTGTCAGATGCGGGATCCTTATCCGATATCCGGCAGATCCAGCGGGATTTCCTGTACAATTTCATCGCAGGTCTCACGAATCATCTTGCAGATTGTATTCTCAAGTTCCAGATATTCCAGAACAAGCGGATCCTCCATCAGAAAATGATATCTGGCATGCAGTTCATCTGCAGCTGCATACATATCGGCGCCAAACTGCTGCATCCTGTACTTCTCAATCCGGAATGCATCGACCTGCTTCTTCAGTTCCGCCTGCTGATCCAGTTCAATCCGCACGCGCTGATATCGTCTGTATTCTTCTGTCCGCTTAATCAGATTGGTTAGTTCGCGTATCTTTCCTGATATAATCATCAGACACCGCCCCGCTTCCTGTAATTATTTCCTGCGCTGTTCTGCAGCCGCTGCACACTGCGTGCAGCTTTTTTCTTCTCAGGCTTCCATGATAATCGGAAGAATCATCGGTCTTCTCTTGGTGCGTTTCCAGACAAAACTGCTGAGTGCATCTTTGACCGCGCTCTTGATTCTGGCCCAGTCGGTCATATGATTGTTCAGACAGTCATTGATGGTTTCCTCCGCGACGATATGCGCCTCATCCATCAGATCTTCTGATTCCCGCACATAAACGAATCCGCGGGACACAATATCCGGACCGGCAAGTACCTGCCTTCCATACCGCTCCAGCGTGAACACGACAATAATAATGCCGTCTTCCGACAGTTTCTGCCGGTCGCGCAGCACAATATTTCCGACGTCACCGACCCCCAGTCCGTCGACCATGATGCCGCCGGTCTGAACCTTATCTACTACCTCTGCTTTTTCTTCAGAAAGAGATAATACATCACCTGAATGCAGCAGAAAGATATTTTCCGTGTCAATTCCCAGAGATTTGGCAATGTTTGCCTGTGCCGTCAGATGACGGAATTCTCCGTGCACCGGAATTGCGTATTTCGGGCGCACCAGCGAATAGAGCAGTTTGATTTCTTCCTGACAGGCATGTCCTGAGACATGAACGTCCTGAAAAATCACCTTTGCGCCTTTTTCATACAGTTCATTGATTACGTTGGACACAGCCTTCTCATTTCCCGGAATCGGATGGGAACTGAAGATTATCGTGTCATTTGGTTTAATCGTTACTTTTTTATGAAGATCCGCAGCCATTCTCGAGAGGGCCGCCATGGACTCGCCCTGGCTTCCTGTCGTGACGAGGACCATTTTCTCATCCGGGTAGTTCTTCATCTCATTGATATCGATCAGCGTATGCTCCGGGATACTCAGATAGCCCAGTTCCGACGCGGTTGCAATGACATTCTCCATGCTCCGCCCCTGAACCACGACTTTGCGGTCGAATTTCTTTGCAGAATTAATAATCTGCTGCACGCGGTCCACATTTGACGCGAATGTCGCGATAATAATGCGCGAATTCATATTCTCGGCAAAAAGACTGTCGATTGTGCCGCCGACAGTACGCTCTGACATCGTAAAACCGGGCCGCTCCGCATTTGTGCTGTCGCACATCATAGCGAGCACGCCTTTTTTTCCAATCTCGGCAAACCGCTGCAGATCGATGGCATCACCATATACCGGTGTATAGTCCACCTTAAAGTCACCTGTATGCACGACAATGCCCGCCGGGGAATAAATTGCCAGTGCGGCAGCATCCTGGATGCTGTGATTTGTCTTAATAAACTCAATCCGGAAGCAGCCCAGATTGATGGACTGTCCAAACTGGATTGTCTTGCGCCGGGTCGTATTCATCAGATCGTGTTCCTGAAACTTGTTTTCAATCAGACCGATCGTCAGTTTCGTCGCATAAATCGGAACATTGAGCTGCTTCAGAATATAAGGAAGCGCGCCGATATGATCTTCATGTCCGTGCGTGATGACGAAACCTTTCACCTTATCGCTGTTTTCCAGCAGATAGGAAATATCCGGAATAACCATGTCGATGCCAAGCATTTCATCATCCGGAAATGCCATGCCGCAATCCACGACTACAATGCTGTCATCGTATTCAAATGCTGTAATGTTCATTCCGATCTGCTCCAGACCGCCGAGCGGAATGATCTTTAATGATTGTTTCTCCTGTTTACTCAAAATGCCTCCATTCTAACGTGGAGACGCATGCGCAGGCCGCACCGGCCCGCTCCTCACCCTCAGGCAGGATCAGGCTGCTGCGTCCTGTATTTTTACATGATAATACCGTGCAAATCTGATCAGAACCGGATAACGGTCCGCATCAGCCGTATTCCGCAGTACAGCGGGTGTTTCAGTCTCACCCGGCCGTTCTCCGGCAGACCGCAGTCAGCGGACAGAATCATCCGGTTATTATAATCCCGGCAGCAATCTTTTGCCGCCGGCACACATGCTCTCCGTTTTTAAGTTTCTTCTTTAATAAATTATTTGATATGATTTCCGTTCCTGTTACGTTCCGAACGGTAAAACGCTTGCTCTGGTCTGTCAGCCGGTCTCGTGTTCCGGACTGTCCAGCCAGTTCTGCAGAATCAGCACAGCTGCAATCTCATCGACCACCTCTTTACGGGCTGCGCCGCGCAGATTCATCTCATTCATGGCCCTGTCTGCGGCGACTGTTGTCAGACGCTCATCGCGATAGGTGACCGGAAGTCCGGTCCGCCGTGCGACTGCTTCCCCAAAAGCCCTGGTCTTCTCCGCGCGCTCACCGAAATCATTGTTCATATGCCGCGGCAGTCCGATCACAATGCGGACAGCCTCGTAAGAGGAAGCAAGTTCCTCAATGCGCGCAAGGGTCTGCCGGAGCTTGTTCTCGGATTTTCTGCGGATAATCTCGACACCCTGCGCAGTGATTTCAAGCGGATCACTGACAGCGACACCGACGGTCTTCGCACCAAAATCAAGCCCCAGTATTCTGGCCATTATACTTCCTTTCCGGTCTCATGCCTGATATAGTCACGCAGCAGTTCCTCGACCAGCTCGTCGCGCTCAACCTTCATGATTTTGCTGCGCGCGCCCTTATGGCTGGTTACGTAGGTCGGATCACCGGACATAATATAGCCGACAATCTGGTTGACCGGATTGTAACCCTTCTCAATCATTGCCTCGTAGACGGAATTCAGGACTTCACGCACGGAAATATCAGATTCCAGTCTTACATCAAAAAACTGTGTGCTGTCTGTCTGGCTCATAATAATACCCTCAATCTCCCCATGCAGGCAATTCCTGCACAATACGAAAAACACTATATATTTTACACTGCGTAATAGAAAATAGCAAGTGTCAGAAAATTTCACACTTTTTTGCACAAAAGATACTGTTTTTCGGCCACATCAAGTATGCCGGCGCTGACCGGAAGGCCGGCAGTAATCGTTTCGCTGCTGCCATCCACCGGCAGAAGTGCCTCCTGATAGCGCGGCGTATGTCCGCGCCAGTATGTTTTCCCTTTCAGGCTGATCTGTTCCTCCGGCAGTATTTCCGTCATCTCCCCGACATGCTGACGCAGCCAGGTTTCTTTCCTGCTGTCACTGATTTCTCTTAAGATGCGGGCGCGCTCTTTCTTGACAGACTCAGGAATCTGATCCGGAAATCCGGCTGCGCGTGTTCCCGACCGCCTGGAATATGGAAAAATATGTGTCTCATAGAAAAAGATTTCTTCAATAAATGCTTTGCTCTCTGCAAATTCCGCATCTGTCTCGCCTGGGAATCCGACAATCACGTCTGTCGTAATCGACGGCCGGTCGAATTTTTTACGCAGCAGATCGACGATCCCGCGGTATTCCGCCGCTGTATAGCCGCGATTCATCCGTTTCAGCGTTGCGTCGCAGCCGCTCTGCAGTGATAAATGGAAGTGCGGACAGAGCTTTTTCAGCCGGGCCATGCCCTCTGCCGTCTCTTCTGTCATCACCGTAGGCTCCAGCGAGCCCAGACGTATGCGCTCAATGCCCGGGATTTTATCCACCTGCTGCAGAAGATAGAGCAAATCAATCTTCTGCCCGCGTCCGCTTTCGACAGTCTCTGGACAAGGCGGCATCTCCGGATGCTTTGCTTTTTCGAAATCCTGACCGTAAGAACAGACGTGGATTCCTGTAATGACCACTTCCCGCGTACCGTTCTCCGCCAGCCTCGTCACTTCACTGACAACATCCTCCGGCTTTCTGCTGCGCACGCGCCCCCGCGCATACGGTATCATACAATAGGTACAGAACTGATTGCAGCCGTCCTGAACCTTAATAAAAGCACGTGTATGCTCCGATGACCTGCTGATGGAAAGCGGCTCGTAAATTGCTGTCTGGTTGATATTAATTCTGGCATCCTGTTTCTCGTTGCTTGTCTGATGCGCCTGAATCACCTGTATCAGTTCCATCCGTCTGTTGTTGCCGATTACGATATCGATCGCCGGATCTTTTTTCAGACTGTCTCCGTTGATCTGCGCGTAACATCCCATGGCGACAACAATCGCATCCGGATTCATTTTCTTCGCTTTGTGCAGCATCTGACGGGATTTTTTATCTGCAATACTTGTGACCGTACAGGTATTGATCACATACAGGTCCGCGCCGGGCGCAAACGGAACGATCTCATAGCCGCTGCCCTCCAGCAGCTGTCTGACCGCTTCCAGTTCATATGCATTTACCTTGCACCCCAGATTGTGGAGCGCCGCTTTCTGTTGCTTCATATATTTATCCCATTCATTCTTCAACACGTCATACCCGAATACCAGTCATCTTATAAATGCATATTCTGATACGAATTCGTGACATTTTTGTGAATTTGTTAATATATTGACATTTCAGCTTGACTTTTCTGAAGACCGGTTGTAATATAGCCGATGAAAAAGGAAAGAAGTTTTCAGGAAATGGAGGAACCACAATGAAGACCGTACGTATTTCTCTGGATTCCATCGACAAAGTTAAGGCTTTCGTAAATACGATCAACCGGTTCAACTTTGATTTTGACCTCGTATCAGGCCGCTATGTAATTGATGCAAAGTCCATTATGGGTATTTTCAGTCTCGATCTCTCCAAGACGATTGACCTGAACATCCACACCGATGGAGATGATCTTGATACAGTGCTCTCTGTTCTTGAGCCATACATTGTTGAACAGTAAGAACGATTTTTCAGAATTCAGAAGACAACCCCCGTGTCGCATTGAAAAGACGCGGGGGCTTTTTCTTTCTTCTCATCCAATCTCAATTGTCTCTGCCGAATCCAGTGCCTCCTGATACAGCTGATCAATTACATCCGCCAGTTTTTTCTCTGAATGTTCAATCCGCTTCAGGGAGGGTTTCGTAACCGGATGCTTCGCGACGAAAATCGTACAGCAGTCTTCATACGGAAGAATCGATGTTTCATATGTTCCGATTTTTTCCGAAACAGCAACGATCTCCTGCTTGTCAAATCCGATCAGCGGCCGGAATACCGGCAGTCTGCAGACGGCATTCGTGCAGACCAGACTCTGAATGGTCTGACTTGCGACCTGGCCGATGCTCTCGCCCGTGATCAGACCCTGCGCGCCGTCCTTTCCTGCGAATTGCTCCGCAATCCGCATCATATAACGGCGCATGATAATCGTCAGTTCGTCATGCGGGCATTTCTCGTAGATCGCAAGCTGAATATCCGTAAAATTAACAACATGCAGACGAATCGGTCCGCTGTATTTTGCCACCTGCCGGGCGAGGTCCACGACTTTCTGTTTCGCGCGCTCACTGGTGTAAGGCGGCGCGTGAAAATAAACCGCGTCAATGCGGACACCGCGCTTTGCAATCATATAACCCGCTACCGGTGAATCAATTCCGCCGGAAAGCAGCAGCATGGCGCTGCCGTTTGTCCCCACCGGCATGCCGCCCGGTCCCGGAATGTTTTCGGAATAAATATATGCCTGCTGGCGCAGCTCCACTGTCAGGCTGATTTCAGGATGATGTACGTCGACGTGGAGATGCGGACACGCTTCAAGAATCACGCCGCCCAGTTCACTGGCAATCTCCATGGAATCCATCGGATACTGCTTGCTTGCGCGCCGCGCGAAAACCTTGAAACTTCTGCCGGAAGCTTCCTGCTCCGGATAAACAGCTCGCATATAATCCGCGACATGATCTGCAATCACGGGAAATTCCAGTGAATCAACCGCGACAACCGGACAGATATAGGCGATCCCGAACACACGCTGCAGCGCTTCCAGCGCGCCGTCGTAATCATACGGCTCATCCATTTTGATGTAAAGACGGCCCATTTCCTTAAACACATGGAATATGCCGTCCACCGGTTTCAGGGCTGACCGGATGTTGCGGATCAGCGCATCCTCAAAGATGTGCCGGTTCTTTCCCTTGATTGCGATTTCGGCGTATTTCACCAAAAATGACTGATATCTCATGTAATCTCCTCATTCTTTATCTTCTGCGGAATCTGCGCAGCTGCGGAACCACTCTGCGAATCACATCCAGTGCAACATCCACTTCTTCAATGGTATTCATCCCGGAGAAGCTGAACCGGACTGCCGATTCCATCTCTTCCTTACTGCAGCCAATGGCCGTCAGCGTCGCGCTGCCTGCGCGCTTGTGACTGGAACATGCACTTCCCGCAGAAACATAGATGCCCGCATCCTCCAGCGTATGCAGCAGAACTTCACTTCGTATCCCCAGAAAAGAAGCATTCAGAATATGCGGCGCTGTTTCCGGAAGATCTGCGTGAATAACTACGTCTTCCATCTCTGCAAGGCCGTCACGCAGCCGGGATTTCAATGCCGACAGATGTTCTTTGTTCGCATCCATGCGGCTGTAAATCTCCTCCGCAGCCCTCGCCATACCGGCAATTCCCGGAACATTATCTGTTCCGGAACGCATATCATTCTGCTGTCCGCCGCCGTAAATCAGCGGATTGATCCGTGCTTTTTCACCGACATACAGGAATCCCGCCCCCTTCGGTCCGTGGATCTTGTGGGCACTTACCGACATCATATCAATCTGAAGCTGTTTCGGATATATCGGCAGTTTGCCGAATGCCTGTACGGCATCAACGTGAAACAGTGTGTCGGAATTGCAGGCATGAATGACTCTGCCCAGTTCCGCAATCGGCTCAATCGTGCCGATTTCATTGTTGACAAACATAACGGAAACCAGAATTGTATCATCACGCATTGCCGCCCGGAGTTCCTCCGGATCTACCCTTCCGAACGTATCCGTTCCGAGGCGCGACACTTCAAATCCCTGTTTTTCCAGGACTTTTGCCGGTGCAGATACCGCTGCATGCTCTACCGCACTGATAATAATATGTCTGCCCTTTCGCTTCTGCCGGTCAGCAGTTCCGAACAGCGCCCAGTTATTGGACTCGGTTCCGCCGGATGTATAAAAGATCTCCTTCGGTTTCACGCGGAGCAGACCGGCGAGTGTCTCTGTTGCGCTGCGGACAAACCGCTCCGACTCAACGCCTTTCATATGCATAGAAGACGGATTTCCGTAATCTGCATCCATCATCTGCATAACCGTTTCTCTTACCGCAGGATACGGCTGTGTTGTCGCCGCGTTGTCAAAATAGATTTCCATAGTCTGTCCATTTTATCTCTTTAATGTTATTGCAGGTTATCATGCATCCTCAAGCAGATACATAAGAATCGAAAGTGCCGCAAGGCCGGCTGTCTCTGTCCGGAGGATCCGTTTGCCGAGCGTAATCGAATGAAACCCGTGCGCAATCGCCTGTTCCGCCTCTGACGGGGCAAATCCTCCCTCCGGCCCGATCAGAACACCGATGCGTTCTCCGGGTCGGATTGAGTCCAGAAACTGCCGCGTTTCACCCATGTTTTCTGCAAGCTCGTATGGCATCAGGCAGACCCGGATTTCCTGCGCTTCCGCAAAGGAAAACAATTCCGAAAAGCTCTGAATCTCCGTAACCTGCGGAATTATCATACGCTTTGCCTGTTTCGCCGCACTTTCGGCAATCGCGTTCCAGCGTTCAACCCGTTTTGCCGCCTTCTTCGCATCGTAGCGGACAACGCTCCGCTCTGCCTGCACCGGAACAACCGCGTAGGCTCCCAGTTCCACCGCCTTCTGCACAATCAGATCCATCTTATCACTTTTCGGTAAACACTGAAATAAAAAAATCTGAGAACGCAGCTCCTTTCCGGGCATTTGTGCGTCCTCAATCTTAGCCAGAACCTGATCCTGTTCAACCGATTCGATCCGGCAGGTATATTCCCATTCATCCCCGCAGGCCGCCAGAAAAACATCCCCGGGCTTCATACGGAGCACATTGCGGATGTGATTCACATCCGCCCCCGTAATCACTACTTCTGCGTCATTCACCTGACTTCTGTCCACAAAGAATCTGTGCATGGGTGTACCTCTTCCGTCTCTCTGCGCGCGACCACCGACATCCACTCACCCTGCTGATTTACTTCCAGCACAGTCAGACCTGCCTCCTTACACGCATCGATCACCTTCTGCTCCTGTCCTTCCAGAATGCCTGAAGTGATATACACCGCACCGTCCTTCATTGCCGGAACGACTGCCGGCGTCATCGGCACAAGTACATCCGCCAGGATATTGGCCGCCACGATATCGTACTGTGCGAATCCGGCTTCTCTGCGGACTTCCGGATCATCAATCAGATTGCCGATAATCAGATCAAAATCCTCCGGCGCAATCTCATTTGCCTGTTTATTATCTGTTACGGCCTCAACCGCGCAAGGATCAAGATCTGTGCCGCATGCGTAGTCCGCACCCAGCTTCAGCGCGGCAATTGACAGAATGCCGCTTCCGGTTCCCGCATCCAGAATCCGCATACCCGGTTTTACATACTTTTTCAGTGCGCGGATACACAGCTGGGTTGTCTCATGCATTCCGGTTCCAAAGGCTGTGCCGGGATCGATATGAAGAATCATCTTATCCGCATCTTCCGGCTTCACAGTCTCCCACGACGGAATCACAAGAATATCATCCACATAGAACTGTTTAAAATACTGCTTCCAGTTATTGACCCAGTCTTTATCTTCCGTCTCACTCCTGACAATCGACCCTTCGCCGATCTCCATAAAATCACGCAGCTCATCCAGTGCGGCGCGCACCTTTGCCAGAATTGCCTCCTGATCCTCATCCGGCTCCAGATAAAAACTCAGATACGCAATTCCGTCGTCCGTGCCAAACTGCGGCGGTATATCCACAAACATCTGCGCCAGCTCATCCTCTGAAAGCGGCTGCCGGTCCTCAATCTCAACCCCCTGCACACCCGCTTCCATCAGAGCAGCACTCACCAGATCCTCCGCCGCTGTCGTCGTCTTCAGTCTGTACTTAATCCACTTCATATTATCATTTCACTCTTTAACATCGGCTGTAAAAACAACAATTCCATAAGCAGACTGTTCGAAGATCGCCGGTACTTGCTGAACCAGTTTCATACTGGTGAAGCTTAGTACCGCTGCGAACCTGAGCAAGCGCGAGCGTGTCTGCGATGGAATGTTGTTTTCAGCAGTTGTTAATACATTTTTTATTTCCTTCCAAACCGTTTCTTCTTTTTATGCCCGCCGTCTTCATTTTTACCGTCCGGCTCTCCGTTTCCGCAGGCCGCGTCAAATGCCCGCAGTGCTTCCTTTGCTTCATCACTTAAGTCTGTCGGCACCTGCACCACCAGTGTGACATACTGATCGCCGCGTACGGATTTGCTGCGAAGAGAAGGAACACCCTTGCCCCGCAGACGGATTCTGGTATCGGTTGCCGTTCCCGGTTTTACCGTATAAACAACTGGTCCGTCAACGGTATCAATGCGGATATCCCCGCCAAGCGCAGCCTGTGCGTAGGTCATGGGCGCTGTGGAGAAAATGTTCACGCCATCCCGCTGGAAAATCGGATGGGAAGCCACTGATACTTCAACCAGCAGATCACCGCGCGGACCGCCGTTTCTTCCCGGCTCACCCTTGTCGCGGATCCTGATACTCTGGCCATGGTCAATTCCTGCCGGAACAGAAACCTGTATTTTCTTTCTGGAAGAAGTATAGCCTGTTCCGCCGCAGTCCTTACATTTCTCTTTGATGATCTGGCCTGTTCCGCGACAGTCCGGACAGGTCTCGATATTCTGAACCATGCCGAACAGAGACTGCTGCGTGCGCCGGACCTGACCGCTTCCGCCGCAGGTCTTACATGTCTCGGGAGATGTTCCGGGCTTCGCGCCGCTTCCGCCGCAGGTCGCGCAGGTATCTTTCAGCGTCAGCTCCAGTTCTTTTTCACAGCCAAATACAGCCTCCTCGAAGGTCAGATGAATGACCGCTCTGAGGCTGGCACCGCGCTGCGGCGCATTGGATGCGCGCCGTGTCCTGCCGCCGCCAAAGAAATCGCCGAAAATATCGCCGAAAATATCGCTGAAGTCGGCACCGCTGAAATCAAATCCGCCAAATCCGCCTGCGCCGCCCTGTTCAAATGCGGCATGTCCGAACTGGTCATACTGTCTGCGTTTTTCCGGATCGGAAAGCACACCGTATGCCTCGGTCGCCTCTTTGAATTTCGCCTCGGCGTCTTTGTCCCCGGGATTCATATCAGGATGGTATTTTTTCGCCAGTTTTCTGTAGGCCTTTTTGAGTGTATTCTCGTCAGCGTTCTTGTCGACGCCGAGCACCTCATAATAATCTCTCTTATCAGCCATTCTTTTATCCTCATGTCAGACGCAGTATATCCGGACACGGCTTTTCGCACCGCGCCCGGATGTACATGAATCGTTCGTATTTATGCTTATGCCGGTTGTCTATTTTAGACCTCTTTGTAGTCAGCGTCAACGACATCGTCGTCATTTCCGCCTGCGCCGCCCATGTTGCCCATGTCAGGACCTGCGCCGCCGCCCATATTGCCCATATCCGGACCTGCGCCGCCGGCCTGCTGCTGCATGCTCTCATACATCTTGGTAAAGAGCGTCTGTGCAGACTGCATCAGTTTCTCCTGTGCCGCCTTCAGATCGGTCAGCTGCGCATCCGTCATAGTGCCGTCCTGCGGAAGTGATCCGATCATTTCCTTAAGCGCATTCAGATCAGCCTCAACCTGTGTCTTCTCATCTGCGGAAATCTTGTCGCCTGCTTCATTCAGTGCCTTCTCAATCTGGAAGACAGTAGAATCTGCTTCATTTCTCGCGTCAACCGCCTCTTTGCGCTTTTTATCCTCTGCTTCATACTGTGCAGCTTCTTTTACAGCGCGCTCGATCTCGTCATCACTCATGTTGGAGCCTGCCGTAATAGTAATATGCTGCTCCTTACCGGTTCCCAGATCTTTCGCGGATACATTTACGATACCGTTTGCATCGATATCAAATGTTACTTCGATCTGCGGCACACCGCGCATTGCCGGCGGAATTCCGTCCAGACGGAACTGGCCGAGGGACTTGTTGTCTTTTGCAAACTTACGCTCACCCTGTACGACATTGATATCAACCGCGGACTGGTTGTCTGCTGCCGTCGAGAAGATCTGGCTCTTCTTGGTCGGAATTGTGGTGTTGCGCTCGATCAGCGGTGTTGCAACTCCGCCGAGGGTCTCGATGGAAAGGGTCAGCGGGGTAACATCCAGCAGAAGGATATCGCCTGCGCCCTCATCTCCTGCAAGCTTGCCGCCCTGTACGGAAGCGCCGATTGCGACACACTCGTCCGGATTCAGGTTCTTGCTCGGTTCATGACCTGTCAGCTGTTTAACCTTGTCCTGAACAGCCGGGATACGTGTGGATCCGCCGACCAGGAGAACTTTGCCCAGTTCGGAAGCTGCAATGCCTGCGTCAGACAGCGCCTTGCGGACCGGTTCAGCGGTCAGCTCAACGAGGTCTGCTGTCAGTTCATCGAATTTTGCCTTGGTCAGGTTAATGTCAAGGTGCTTCGGTCCATCCTGTGTTGCAGTGATGAACGGAAGGTTAATATTGGTTGTGGTAGCGCTGGAAAGCTCCATTTTAGCCTTCTCGGCCGCTTCTTTAATACGCTGCATTGCCATCTTGTCAGACGACAGATCAACGCCTTCCTGCTTCTTGAATTCGTCAACGATATAGGAGACTACTTTCTGGTCAAAGTCATCGCCGCCGAGACGGTTGTTGCCGGAGGTTGCCAGAACCTCAATGACTCCGTCGCCGATCTCGATGATGGAAACATCGAATGTACCTCCGCCCAGGTCGTAGACCATAATTTTCTGCTCTTTCTCGTTGTCAAGGCCATATGCCAGTGCTGCCGCAGTCGGCTCGTTAATGATACGCTTTACTTCAAGGCCGGCGATCTTGCCTGCGTCCTTGGTTGCCTGACGCTGCGCATCATTGAAATATGCCGGAACGGTGATAACAGCTTCTGTGACCTTCTCGCCGATATAGTTTTCCGCGTCAGCTTTCAGTTTCTGCAGAATCATTGCGGAAATCTCCTGCGGAGAATACTTTTTGTCGTCGATGTTGACTCTGTAGTCGCTTCCCATGTGACGCTTGATGGAAGAAACGGTCTTTTCGGCATTGGTAACTGCCTGACGTTTTGCCGGCTCACCGACCAGACGCTCACCGGTCTTTGTAAATGCTACGATTGACGGTGTGGTTCTGCTTCCTTCTGCATTTGCGATAACGGTGGGTTTTCCACCTTCCATAACTGCTACACAGCTATTTGTTGTACCAAGATCGATACCGATTATTTTACTCATGATAGTTCCTCCTTCTGTATATTCGATTTTTGATTATTTTTCTTTTGAATATATATATAAGTCCTCACGGCCGCTTCGCGCTTCGCGCTCCCTCGTCCGGCAAAGCTCTTCGCACTCCGGGCTGCCGCCCTGCGTGCTCAATCGCTTTGTTCATCCACTGTCCAGTCTGACCCGCACATAAATGTGCGTTCATCCTGTCCACTGTCTGAGGACTTAATCCGTTCAGTTTGCGACTTTTACCATGCTGAAACGTACGACGCTGTCTTTGTACTTATAACCTTTCTGGAATTCCTCGACGACGATGTTCTCGCCTTCGTTTTCATCATCGACATGCATCACTGCATTGTGGAGTTCCGGATCAAAGGGCTGTCCGACGGCTTCGATCGGCGTGACACCCAGATCTGCCAGTATCGTTGTCAGCTGCTTGTAAATCTTGTTCATGCCGTCCACGAACGGATCTTCGGCATTTCCGGTCTCCAGGCCGCGTTCAAAATTATCGACGACCGGGAGCAGTTTCTCGATGACGTCCTTTGCACCGATCTGATACATGGACGATTTTTCCTTTTCGGTCCGCTTGCGGAAATTGTCAAATTCCGCCAGCTGGCGCTGCAGACGGTCGGTCAGTTCTCTGATCTTCTCATCCTTCGGATTCTTTTTTTCTTTCTTTTTAAAGAATCCCTTTGCACTCTGCTCAGCGTCCTCTTCTGTCTCCGACGGCTCCTGTCCGTCCGGCTCTTCCGAATCCGTTTCCTCTGCTGATTCTGTTTCATCTGCCGCTTCGGCTTCATCTGCTTCAGCTTCGCGGTCTGCCGTCTCCGTTTCAGCCGGATTCGCTTCGTTTGTCTGTTCCGCCGCAGCTTCCGGCTCAGCTTCCGGCTGCTCAGCTGCTTCCTGCTTCATTTCCGACTGTTCAGCTGCTTCCTGCCCGGTTTCCGGCTGCTCAGCTGCCGCAGTCTCCTGTTCGAGCATCTCGTTCGCTTCGGTTTGCTTTTGCTCTGTCACGATTGCTCCACCTTTCTCTGTTTTCTTATCCTGTCAGATTCTGACCCGCAGCTTCTGTACGGCTCTCACCTGCAATCTATAGAAAAAGTACCTGTGCTGCATACTTGATCTATTCTTAATCATTGTTCCGGGTATCCCGGATTGTTTACACCATAGCTATTCATCGGTTTCGCCCGGTCCGGATGCCGTGTCATCCGCATCCTCCGGTCTGAAAATGGTGTCCAGCTGAATCTTCAGCGTTTTCAGATTGTCAACGACATTCTTATAGTCCATCCGGCGCGGCCCTACAATACCGATCCGGCCCCTCATGCCGCCGCCCAGATCATAACTTGCAGTGACAACTGAAACATGATCATTGTCGATCGGCGATTCCTGACCGATGTAAACCTGTATGTCATCGCCGTCCGCCGCTCCGTCCAGTTCGGTTTCCCGCAGCATTTCTGCAAGAACCTCTTTGTCCTCCAGCGCCGATATCAGACCGCTCGCGCTGCTGGAATCTGCCAGTTCCGGATATCTGAAGATATTCTTCGCGCCGCTGGTGTAGACATTTGCCTCATCATCCGGCTTGATTGCTTCTGCAACCGCGTCAACGACGCGTCCGATTACCTGGCTGTGAATACCCGCCTGCTCTTTCATCCGCTGGATCATCTCCAGATTGATCTCCCCGATGGAAAGACCATTCATCTGTGTATTTAACAGAAGATTCAGCTTCAGCAGTTCTTCATCAGAAATCGGCTCCGTGAGATCAATCAGCTGGTTTTTTACCAGATTGCCCTGCGCAACCACAACCGCAAGCAGCTGATCTTCATGGACTCTGGACAGCTGGATAAACTTCAGTGTTGTGGCATGCACTGCCGGCATGATCATCGTCGCGTAATTCGTATTTGTCGCAAGAACTTTGACGACCTGCTTGAGCACTTTCTCCATGCGGTCCGTTTTCTTGATCATCAGATCCTTGACTTCCGCGATCTCACGGTCCTTCTCCTGGATCAGTTCATCGACATAGTAACGGTATCCCATATCGGATGGGATTCTGCCGGCTGAAGTATGCGGCTGCAGAATGTAGCCCATCTCCTCCAGATCTGACATTTCGTTCCGGATCGTGGCAGAACTCAGATTCAGGTCCGTGTACTTGGAGATCGTTCTGGATCCGACCGGTTCGCCTGTCTCCAGATACGTCTGAATAATTGCTTTCAGAATCGTTTTCTTTCTCTGATCCAGTTCCAAACCGCTCGCTCCTTTCCTGCGTTCATCCCTGCGAAGGATTCCCGGAAGACCGATCTGTATCTCCTTCCGGATATCTGTTAGCACTCAATGTAGTGGAGTGCTAATATCTTCGTAACTTAATGTAGCACTGCCGTTTCCCTTTGTCAACACCTTTATGTGAAAAAGTCATGAACTTCGCCTTCATGGAATAAGGGAAGCATTCCTGTCGGTCACTGTATACGCACAGAAAGGCTGCCGCACCATGATGCGGCAGCCTTTACGCGTATGCAGTTTTCTCTTAGATCTGTTTTTATTTTTATTTACTTCTTAACTTTTACCTTTACCTTTGCACACATTCCGTTCTGTGCATATGCGTAAATATAGCAGGTTCCTTTCTTGACGCCCTTGATCTTCCCTTTTGAAGTAACCGTTGCAATCCGGTAGTCGCCGGATTCAAATGCAACCGCCCGGTGGTTTTTCACCGGAAGCGGACCGTGTCTTAATATTGCCTTTACCGCTGCCTTTTTCTTCCTCTTAATGGTCAGTTTCTTCTTATCCAGTGTAACGGCTGTATTGTTGCCATTCTTACCGCCATTGGTTGCAACATGAATCGTCTTGGATGCGGCAAGCGCCTGATCACCCTTGAAGGCTACAACGATATATTTGTAATAAGTACCTTTTTCCAGTTTTTTTTGTTTATAGGAAGTCTTCGCTGTTGTCTTCAGCTTTACATAGTGATTCTTTTTCCCGCATTTGTTTCCATAAATAATGTAGCCGGCTGCGCCCTTGACTTTCTTCCATGATAACTTAATTGAAGTTTCTCCTTTTGGCTCGCCCTTCGCCTGCAGAAGGCTGAAGGATGAACACTTCAGATCCTTGTCGTTCTTGCGGGTCGGAATTGCCGCTTCAATGGATGAGAGCGGGATCGGGTTCTCAGGCGAAACCTGAGCGGGCGGAATCGGAGAATCCTTCGGACCTGCATCTTTCCAGACGGCCTTAAGAACAGTATCTGATTTCAGTGTTATCTTTGTCCCTGCCGGGCCGAGATCCCACTTTTCAAACACCTTTCCCTGCGGAGGTGTAAAAGAACACAGCGGCAGTACAAATGTGTCGTCCTGATTTGCATATGCATCCTTCATCGTGCCGCTTCCGCCTTCCGGCGCAAAAGAAACTGTCCACGGCACTTTCAGATTATAATCAATTGTATAAGCCCGTCCCCAATTGAGATCCGGCGATGTGGCATCGATCAGTTTTTCATCTCCGTTAATCTTCCATGTGACAGGATACCCGAAAATATACCCCGGCTTCGGTCTGACAGCAAAAAAAGCATACCACTTTCCCGCATCAATCAGGACATGTTCACCTATATTCGTGTTATTCTTAAACCATTGTAAAGATTCTATTTTATAGTTTGAACCGGCAGGAACTGAAAGTGTCCCTGCTTCTTGTGTTGTTTCACCATAATCAGGTTCTTTAAATCCGTTAATATTTATTTCATTAACAATCCCTCTGACGCTCGGCTTTTTATCTTTTGTCCAGAAAAATACACTCCAGGGTCCTATAGAAGAATTTTCTTTATCTCTGAGATCTTCCTTCCCGTTGATCAGAATTTTCACATTTGTATCAAACGTATAACCCGCTTTGGGAGAAACAGTGATCGCACATGTGTACAGTACATCTCTTTGAAAATAATATTTGGAATAGGGTTCCTTCACATTTTCCCATGTCGCGCCTTCTTGATATTTCCAAACTACGCCTGATATTGTGTATGGTGCATCTTTCGGAACAGAAAGATCCTTCGCTTCGATCGGATGACCGTTCGCCTCAGGCTCAACATATCCGTTGATATCAACCAGTGTGATCGGTGTCGCCGCCTTTACCTGAATACTTGATAAGGGAATCAAAGTAAACAACATGATCATGCTTAAAACAATTCCCTGCACTCTGCTTCGCCTTCTCCGCATAGGTATCCCTCCCATCTTGAAATTTCTCTTACAATAACAAAATTGTTAAACACCACCTATTCTATTCACGATATCTGTTTTGTATCTCGATTATATCATATTGTCAGATAAGAAGTCATGTTTTTTCATAATTGTGCAAAAAAAGAGGGCGATTGCCCTCTTTCTCATCAGTCGCTGATATCCACATCCATCGCAACCTGTACTTTGTATTCCGGATACTTCTTCTGGATCTCCTCCACGATATGCTGGTAAACAGCCTTCCTGTCATCTGCCGCAAAATCGATAATCAGGTCAAATGTAATCCGCTTGTCCTCTTCATCCAGGTAAAATCCGTGCATCTGCAGAACATGGTCATGAGACATCACGATCTCTGTGACATCTGTCCGGACCTGCGCCGCAAAATCATTCTTTGTATTCATAGAATAAACACCGACCGCTGTCATAATGACGCCGTAATCACTGTAAATCTTTTTCTGGATCTTGCGCGTCAGCTCATCAATCTGATGTGCATCCCACGTATCGGGTATTTCGACGTGAATGGATCCGATCAGGGTGTCCGGTCCGTAATTGTGCAGAAACAGATCATAGGAGCCGTGGACCCCTTCAAATTCGTTAACTGTCCGCTTGATCTGAACTGCCAGATCACTCTCCACACGTTCCCCGAGAATCTTGCTCAGTGTCTCCATCAGCATTTCAATACCGGATTTGATGATAATTACAGAGATCACCGCACCGAGGTATGCCTCCAGCGCGACACCGGACACAAGGAAAATAATCGCCGCCACAAGCGTCGCAGCCGAGATGACCGAATCCAGCTTCGCATCCTCACCGGAGGCGACAAGCGACCCGGAATTGACTTTCTCGCCGACTGACTTGACATATCGGCCCAGAATCAGCTTCACAGCAACTGCAGCTGCCACAATGATCAGTGTCGGTGTGGAATAATCCGCCTGCTCCGGGTGGATAATCTTTTTAATGGACTCTGTCAGAGAAGTAATACCGGCATACAGTACGATCACAGAAATAATCATGGCACTCAGATACTCGATTCTGCCGTATCCGAGCGGGTGCTTCTTATCCGGTGCTTTTCCTGCAAGCTTTGTGCCGATGATCGTGATGACAGATGAAAGCGCGTCGCTCAGATTGTTCACTGCGTCCAGAACGATCGAGATCGAGTTGGAAAGCAGACCGACCGCAGCCTTAAATCCTGCCAGAAGCAGGTTCGCCACAATACCGATAATGCTGGTTCTGATGATTACCTGATTCCTGTTTTGCTGTTCGCTCTGCATAAATCAGTTTCCTTTCTGTAAAAATGTGAAATCTTTCTGAAATATTTTCCTGTTTGTGCATTGATTCAGAAAATGTGCTATGATGTTACGTGACGAGACGATTGGCATCCTATTATTATCAGCTGACTGTCTCAGAATCACGCGCACTATTATACTGCATTTAATAAAATAATGGAATGCTAATCATTTAGCAAGGAGGTATCACATGTTTGAAAATCTCAGCAAAAAACTGACTGACTTCGGTACAGTCGCAGCAAACCGCACCAAAAATATCGGAGACCGTGTTTCTCTGACCGCCAAAATTGAGGCTGCAAAACGTGAACTGACCGGCATCTACGCACAGCTCGGCCAGCAGGTTTATCAGAATCAGCAGGCAGATATTCCGGAAGAATATGCGGAATTATTCGAAAAAATCGCGAAGACCGAACAGACACTGGAAGATTATCAGGCACAGCGCCAGGTGCTCCGCCGTGTACGTCCGTGTCCTGACTGCGGCGCAGATGTTCCGAATGATGCAGAGTTCTGCTCAAAATGCGGCTGCCATGTCGGCGTTGTTGAAGATGCGCCGGCTGGCACAGACGAGAAAGACGATTTTTTTGAGGCCGAAGACGATCTGACAAAAGAGGCTCCTGCTGAAGAAACAGCAGCAGAGACACCGGCTGAAGCTGCTTCCGAAGAAGCACCGGCTGAAGAATAAACAGAAGAATCATATATCAAAAATACATCACCGGAGCTGTCAGGCTCCCGTGATGTATTTTTTATCCTCACAAATATCTGTTTATTCTCTCCGCAGCGCCTCAATCGGATCCAGATTTGCCGCCTTATAGGAAGGCAGGAGTCCGAAGACAATTCCGATCAGCATGGAGAAAGCGACGCCCAGGATAATTGCCGGAACACTGATCGCCACCGGCGTATCACTCATCCGCGAGATCACTTCTGCCAGCACAATTCCCACAATCACACCAAAAATGCCTCCGATGCTCGTAAGAACCGCTGACTCTGTAAGAAACTGCGCCAGAATTGTCCGCTTGCGGGCACCCAGCGCCTTCTTCAGGCCGATCTCACTGGTTCGTTCCGTTACCGACACAAGCATGATATTCATGACACCGATGCCGCCGACCAGGAGCGCGATGCTGGCAATCCAGATCAGAAGATTGTTTGTGCTGGATGCAAGTTCCTGCTGATTACGCGCGCGTTCCAGCAAATCTTCTGCTTTGTAAGCGATCTGTGAAGCGTTTCCGGATACCGACTTGTTCATGATTTCCACGACTTCTTTTCCGACGTGGCTCATATCCTCTGTTTTTTTTGCGCGGGCGATGCAGTTCTCCGGCTCATCAAACCCGAAGATCACCGGCCAGGTTGTATCCGGCATGTAAATCGTACCATACTCCTCCTGATGGTAGGTCATATAGTCCTCAAAGGAATTGATGACAGGCTGAAAATTGTCTGATTTCCGGATCAGCCCGACTACAACAAATGGTTCCCCGCGGATTTCAAGCGTATTGCCTACGGCCTCTTCCCCCGAAAACAGAATTTTCGAAGCAATCTCATCCAGCAGAACCACTTTCGCAAATGTATCATAGTCATGCTGAATGAAAGCGCGGCCCTGATACACAACATACCCGCAGGTATTGAGATAATGATCATCTATGCCGCGTGCACTTCCGGAATCCAGCGTACGATCCAGATGGGTTACACCGTCCATATAACTGCGCGACAGATAGAATGTTGCATCTACGACATCGTCCAGATCGCGGATTTCCTGGCGCTGCTCGTCGGAAACCGGCTGAACGCCTTCGGGCGCGCCCATATCCATATAATAGTCTTCTTCACCCTGTCTGAGTGAAACGGTTACACCGTTGTTTCCGGCGCCGATCAGGTTCTGCATGATCTGTTCATTGGTTCCCTGTATGGTCGAAACGATCGCAATGATCGCAGCAATCCCGATGATAACACCCAGCATTGTCAGAAACGACCGCAGCTTATGGGACCAGATCCCCTGAAATGCAAAGCGAATGTTTTCCGTCATTTGCATGGTCCTCTCTTGTTATCTAAATAGTATCTGAATTTTAACTGTTCAGAACCGTTATGAATTATAAAGCTCTTCCATCGTACCTTCGCGGGTCTGCGCGCCTTCCCTGATATTCTTTCCATACGGGAACGCAACCCAGTCCTCTGCTGTAACGCCGGCAAGAATCTCATAGGAATCGCCGGACAGTTTGCCCAGCTTTACAGACTGTCTGTGCAGAAGTCCGTCCTCGCCGCGCTTATAGACATAATCCCCGCTTTCTTCTTCCAGAATAAACGCCCGCATCAGATAGAATCCGTCATCCTGCGCCAGGGTATTTGCATCGACGGAAATCTGTACCCAGTCGTGTTCTTCCAGCTCTGCATTTTCCTCGTCGATGATTGCGACAAACGGATAGCAGGAATTGTTATAGGACATCCCGCCGTCGAACATGCCGGAAGTATCCGGATACGGTGATACCTCTGTAATGGTTGCCGTATACTGCATCCCGTTGGTCCAGGATGCGACGGTAATTTTATCTCCGGCCTGAATGGTGTCCAGATATTTCTCCGGGAGTCCTCCCTTTACGGCTACGCCCGAGTTCCCCGAAACTGAAATAACCGGTGATCCTTCTATCCTGGCAGTGTCAATATCCTCAACCCGTGTTACAACACCGTTCAGAACGGCTTTGACCGATCCTTTTTCCAGTGCCTTTTCCGCGCTCTTAACCTTCAGCTTCGCTTCGCGGATATCCAGTTTTATATCTGCAATAGATTCCTCCTGCGCTTTAATCGCTTCGGTCAGCTCATCTCTGGTATAAGAGGCATCCGGATCAAATGAATCCAGTCCGCCCGGAGAAGCGTCTTCTTCATCCTCCTCTTCCTCATCGTCATCAGAATCAGATGAATCGCTGTCGTCAATGTCCAGATCCAGATCATCTTCCTCAAGTTCTTCAAAATCAGTCAGTACGGCGGCCGCTCCGCTTCCCTGTACAATGGCAGCTTCGGCTGTGACCGGCGTGATTTTGCGGTAGACTGCAGACTCCGCGGCTGCCGAAGCAGCCTTTCGCATTGCAACAGAAGAAGCACTGACCGTCTCTTCCTCTGATGATGTATCCTGCTGCAGCTGCTGCAATGATTCAATGGTTTCCTGCAGCGCTTCGTTTTCTTCCTGAAGGGCTTCGATTTCAGCTTCCTTTTCCTGTATCTCTTCCTGAACCGCCTGACTGTCCTGTTCGGACTGCTCACCGGGCCCCGGCGTTTCCGTCGGCTCGGGTGTTTCTTCCGGTACAGGTGTTTCTGTCGGCGTTACCGCCGCTTCTTCCTGTTCTTTCTTCAGTTCTTCCAGCTCTTTCTCGAGTGTTTCAATCTTCTCCTTATTCTCTTTCAGCTGCTTCTCCATCTCCTCGATTTCAGCAAAGGTCTTTGTCGGAATAACCGGCTTCTCATTATCAGGATCAATGATGCCGATCCAGTCCTTATCCGGAGAAATCACATCAGAAGCATTCTGCGTCCAGGAACGAATCAGTTTGCCTTCCCAGCTGTCATTTTCCCGCAGCTCCAGAACGAAATAACAGTTCTGCTTATCTTCCTGGAGTTTCTTTACCATATTAATAAAATCCGCCGTTACAGTTGCGCCGGCTTTTACGAGAAAACGGTACGGGTTCGCTTCAGAGCCCGGTTCGGCTCCGCTTTCCGCATCATAATAAGGCTTTGATTTTCCGGTCAGTGTATCTGCCGCTTTCGGTTTTTTTACCGCTTTTTCTTTCTCATCATTATCATCATCATCGTCATCTTCATCACGGTCAGGTCCGTCATCTCCGTCTCCTGAGGACGGCGAGGTGTTCCGCAGTTTCTTCAGTGCTTCTTCCGCATTGCCCAGACTCACTTTTAAGAGATCCAGATTCAGCTGTGCCTTCTCCAGATTAATCTCGGTCTGCGTCATATCATATTCAAGCAGGACATCTCCCTTTTTGACCTGTTGTCCTTCTTCAACCTTGATTTCTTTTACACCCTGCGATGAACTGAGTCTTACATTCTGTGTCCGGTCAGACGTCACATACCCCTCCATGCTCTCGCCTTCCATATAACCGTAACCGTAGTTCAGTTCTTCCGCGGGAACTACCATGACTTTACCGCCGGAAGTTGTGTGACGTACCCCCGCAGACACGCCGACAACGGCGCCGCATATAAGCGCAGTCGTAATGATTATGGCCAGAATTCTTTTTTTTCTGCTCATCAGAACATCTCCCCTTTATCAATTTCTGTCTGCCGGAAGCAGATCCGTTTTCCCCCGGACAGCCGGTTCCATGACAGAATCCCGTTACGCTTCGTTCAGAACTCCGTCATATATGGTCGCCATTCTGTGCGCATTTTTTGCGATATTCGCGTCATGCGTAATCATCAGAACCGTTACACCTTCCTGATTCAGCTTCTCAAACAGCTCCATAATCTGAGCCCCTGATTTTGAATCCAGCGCACCGGTGGGCTCATCCGCCAGCAGGATCTTCGGGTGATTGATCATCGCCCTTGCGATTGCCACGCGCTGCTTCTGTCCGCCGGACAGCTGTGTCGGCATGAAATCAACGCGGTCTGAAAGATCAACCCTCGCCAGCATCTCGGCAGCCCGTTCCAGCCGTTCTCTTCTTGAGACACCTGCATAGGTCAGCGGAAGCGCTACATTCTCGAGTGCACTCTGATATGGAAGCAGCTGAAAACTCTGGAAAATAAACCCGATTTTATGCAGCCGGATATCAGACATTTCATTGTCCGAACATTTACTGATGTCCTGCCCGTCCAGCAGATAAGTTCCGCTGGTAAGCTGATCCAGACAGCCGATCAGATTCATCAGCGTGGATTTTCCGGAGCCGGACGGTCCCATAATGGCAAGATACTCGCCCTCCTGAATCTGCAGATTCACATTCTGCAGCGCCGGCACCTCCAGCTTTCCCTGCTCATATACTTTGCAGACATCTTTCATTTCGACAATCATATCGAATCCTTTCAAAACCTGTCATCGTCATCATCAATGTCATCATCAATGTCATCGATTTCTACAGCATCCAGACTGTCTTCAGGATCTTCGGCGATATCATCATAGGCCGGATCACCGCGGTCCATTCCCTCCATGCTCTGGTATCCGTCCATTCCCTGAAATCCTTCTTCGGTTCCCCAGTCATTCTCGTCCTCTTCATCCTCTTCATAGTCAGGATCCAGATCCTCGCCTTCCCAGTCTTCTTCGCCTTCCTCATCGAGCACTTCAAAGTCTTCATCATCCATTATCGTGCCGTCTTCATCTTCATATTCTTCATCGGATCCATCGGGCATCTCGGACATTGGTTTCGTCGGCATTCCTTCAGTCAGACGCTCATCGGGCATTGCAATTTCATCTTCCATCGCAAGACCGGAAACGATTTCATACATCATCATCTCTTCGTCGTACGCACCGAGCTTTACTTCCCGTTTTTCAAGCTTTCCGTTTTTATCAGCCCACACGAACGGATGCGACGCATCTGTCATATCGATCATATAGTCAAAGAGCCATACGCCGTCTTTCTTGTCAATGTCTTCCTGACCATAGTCGAGTTCCATATAAACATGCTGTCCGATCATCAGACCTTCGCTGTCTTCCAGCGAGACATAGAACGGATAGCTGGTACTGCCGGAGCCGGAATCATTCCCGTAATACATGGAATTACTCTGGTCACTGTTTGCGCTTTCTGTATCAACCTTGCTGATGACGCCGCTCCAGGTCTGATTCCTGTCCGTCCGTGAATGAATAATCAATTCTGATCCCATGCCGAGTGAACCGATATTCTGTTCGTTTATGGTTCCTTTCACCTGCAGGTTGCCTGTCTGCATGATTGTGATCAGAGAATTATCGCTGTCTGACATGCTGTCTTCTTCTGTATCTCCGCTGTTGATCGACTTGACAACACCTTCGATCTCGCTGGTGACGGTGGCATGTTGAATGCTGTCCTCCAGCTTTTTGACTGTCAGCTTCTTGCTCTCGATATCCAGCTCCGTCTGTTTTACGGCCAGTTCCTGTTCTTTGATCTGAATCGTCAGATTTGCCTGCTCGCTGGATTTTGCCTTCGCCTTATCCTTTTCCAGCTGCGCAGCTGTATCCTTTGCGTTCTGCAGCTCATTCTCTAGACGTTCCTGATCAATTTTTGCCTGCTCCAGATCAGACTGGTATTTGTCAACATCATAAGTAAGCAGCGGATCACCCTTTTTTACTGTGTCGCCGACTTTCACCAGAATTTCCTTGATCTTGGCATCCGAATCCTGTTTCAGTGACCAGCTCTCCTGCGCCTCAACAACCCCCGCGTACCGGTTTACCAGACCGGCACTGTCTCCAAGTCCTGTCACTTCCGCAACCGTCTGCACATAAGCGACTTCCTGATTCTTGCCGCCGCCCCTTCCGCGCAGCAAAAACCACCAGAGCAAAAAAGCGGCAGCAGCGATCACAACTACAATTATGATCACGCGCTTTTTATTTTTCCCCTTTTTCTTCATGTCTATCCTCCCCGCACCAGAATACATCTGATACGTATCTTCTTATTAATAATTCTGTACACGACTGCACACTGCATCGTGTTTCAGGTGTTCTGTCATGTATCACCACAATTTTAGCCAAAACACCGTTTACATTATAATCCGTTCAGAGAAGTTTATCCAGTGGGAGTTGGCGTGCTCACAGAAAAATCACAATTTACCGGCAAAGAAACAGGGAGATGCGCTGCAGCACCTCCCTCTGTTTCAGGATTATTTCGTTTTTTATACGGCTGTCTGTCATGTTTTATTCGGCCGACAATGTCTTATAAACAACTGCCGCGAGCGCTCCGCCCACAAGCGGTGCAAGAATAAATACCCATACACTTGTAAGTGCTTCTCCACCGACAAAAAGCGCCGGTCCCAGGCTTCTTGCCGGATTCACAGATGTTCCGGTAAATGCGATTCCGAGAATATGTACAAGCGTCAGCGAGAAACCGATCACCAGACCTGCCACATTGCCGAATTCCGGTTTGGATGTCACACCGAGAATCGCGATTACGAACACGAATGTCAGGATAATTTCGATCAGAAATGATGCGCCGGCGCTTCCGTTATAGAGACCGTTCGTGCCAAGCGCGCCGGAATCTGCGCCGAGAATTGCCTTCAGTACGCCTGCGCCTGCGATCGCACCGACAACCTGCGCGAGAACATAGCCGATAAAATCTTTCGATTCCATTTTCCCGGAAACAAGCATGGCTATCGATACCGCCGGATTGATATGGCAGCCGGAAATATTTCCGATCGAATATGCCATCGCAACGATAACCAGACCAAATGCCAGTGCCGTCAGGATGTATCCCGGATAATTATCTGTGGAACACTGTGCGACAACTGCCGTTCCGCATCCAAAGAATACGAGAACAAATGTGCCGATAAACTCGGCTGCCAGCTTTTTACCTAAACTCATATCTTACCCCTCCTTATACAAATGAGTTATTCCATGCCCAGAGTATAACACTATACTGTATAATTATCAACGAATCCCCTCTTCGCTGCGGACGCGTCCGTCCGCTGTACAGACCCCTGTACTGCCTGAAATGCAGTTCTTTCTTATCCCGATTCCGGAAGAAACGTTATTTTCTCCCGGTACGGCAGCAGGCGCGGATCATCCAGATAAGCCCTGGCCTCGGCCTCCTGGCTCCAGTAGTGCATCGGGATCAGCCTGCTGCATTTCACCGTTTTCAGAAAATACGCAGCTGCATCTGCTCCATGATCTTCCAGCCGCGGATCTACAGGTACAAATGCCACGTCAAAGTCATGTTCCGCCAGCCGCGAAATCTCCTTCTGATACATACTGACCTGCCACTTATTTTCCTTATCCGAATCCTCTTCCCAGTACCAGACATTCAGGTCACCGGCATGGTATACTGAATGGTTCTCTGCCTCGACGATAAAGGCCACACCCTGATCGGTTGAGAGCAGTGTATACACCCGGATGGATCCGACTTCATAGTGCTTGTGCGGCCGGACTTTTGTGACATTCGCCCGCGGCAGTTTTGCATGCGTCTTCAGACCGGCGCCCGGAACCCGGACATTGCGGTCCAGCAGATAATGAACATTTTTATACTGCTCCCGCAGACGCCAGATACAGGGCCCGTAATGATCTCCGTGACTGTGCGTCACAAAGCAGTATATTTCCTGATCTTCCCGGAAGACCGGTATTTTCCCCGTATACCAGTCAAAAATAAGAACCGTATGTTCCAGTTCAACAATAAACCCGCTGTGTTTAATATGTGTGATCTTCATATCCTGTTTCCTGATAAAATACCGGCGTGTTCAGTCTGCTTCCCGCGAAGTCTTTACATAGGCTGTTGAGGGTCCGCCGCCCGTTTTCCGCAGGATACCATCTTTTACCAGTGCGGTCAGCGCGCGCTCAACTGTCACCACGGAGATGTCCGGATACTGCTCCCGGATCTGCCGCTTAGAGATCGGTCCTTCCCACTTCAGAATCAGATCCCTGATCCGTTCCGCTTTGGACTGTTTCCCTTCCAACAAAAAGGCTGTCTGCTGTGCGAACTGCTGATATGCCCGGTCTGTCAGCTGTAAAAACCAGCGGGCAAACGGGGCATAGCTGTTGGTTCCGTCCTGCCAGAAAATCGAGCTGTACTGCAGTGCCTCCTGATATGCCTCCTCGTCCTGTTCGATCAGCCGTTCCAGACTCACGTACGCAGAGATATAATACCCTGCACGATACAGCAGAAGTGTCTGAAGAAGCCATGCGGTTTTTCCGTTTCCGTCCGCAAAGGGATGGATACTCAGAAAATCGATCACAAACTGCGCAATCACGAGCAGGGCATCATGCCGCTCCTCTGCCAGTGCACGTTCTGCAGCGGCAAACAGCTCAAGCATTGCCGGTTCGATACGCTCCGCCCTGCATGGATAAAACCGGACTCTTCCGTCACCCCAGGAATCTGTTCCTCTGATTACGGTATCCGAATCGCGGTATTTCCCTCCGTTTCCCGGAAAGAGTCTGGCATGCAGTGTACATGCCAGCGCCGGCGACGGTATCATCCTGTCAAAATGGCTGCGGATTTCCTCCAGCGCGCCGCGGTACGTCTCGTCCTCCATTGCCGCTGCCTGATCGCTCTGCCGTTCAGCCGCAGTCCGGAGCGGAATCAGTCTGTCCCCATACTGCTCCAGAAGCACCTGCTGCGCGCCGCGATACTCGTGAATCCGCGTCAGCAGATGTACAATCTCCGGCGTGAGCAATTCTGCCGGGGCATTCTCGTAATCAAATATATGCATCGTTCCTTAAAGATCCCTGAAGTGAAACTGACGCCTTCCGGATGCATAATCTCCGACAATATGTCCGGCGCCGGTTATTTCATATTTATAAGTGACAAGTCCCTCCAGTCCCACAGGTCCTCTGGCATGGAGTTTGCTCGTGCTGATACCGACTTCCGCGCCGAATCCATAGCGGAATCCGTCTGCAAAGCGTGTGGAGCAGTTCCGGTACACACCTGCCGAATCCACCATCTGCATGAAGTAGGATGCAGCGGCATCATTATCCGTAATGATTGCGTCCGTGTGATGAGAACCAAACCGGTTGATGTGTTCAACTGCTTCTTCCACCCCGTTCACAACGCGCACAGAAGCGATGAGTTCCAGATATTCCCTGTGGAATTCATCTTCCTGCATGATTTCAAACGCTTCCGGTGCGGCCGTATCTCCCCCGGTCATCAGTCCGCCAGCCTCTTCTGTGCCGCGCAGCCGGATTCCCGCCTCACGGAAAGCCGCTGCCAGTTTTGGCAGAAATGTCTCCGCAATCCCGCGATGTACCAGAATAGTCTCCACTGCGTTGCATGCAGCCGTATACTGCGTCTTTGCGTCCAGCAGAACCGGAATGGCAATGGATTCATCCGCATCCTGATCCACGTAAATGTGGCAGACGCCATCTGCATGTCCCATTACCGGAATCTTCGTATTGTTCATAATATACTGCACAAATGCATTCGATCCCCGGGGAATCAGCAGATCCACATCCTTATCGCAGGACAGCAGCTCATCGATTTCGTTGTGCAGTTCTGCCTGTAGCAGGCATTCTGCCGGGAGCCCTGCTTCTGCTGCTGCCGTGTGGATGGTCTCAAACAGAATACGGTTCGTGCGGGCCGTCTCTTTTCCGCCTTTCAGGATGGCACAGTTGCCGCTCTTGATACAGAGGGTTGATATCTGCACCAGCGCATCCGGCCTGGCTTCAAAAATAACGCCGATCACGCCGATCGGAACCGTGACGCGGCGAAGCACCAGTCCTTCATCCAGCTCACGCTCCAGTGTTATCCGGCCCAGCGGGTCCGGAAGTGTTATCAGCTGGTGAATGCCTTTGATTACATCTTCCAGTTTTCCGGCATCAAATTTCAGACGTTTCATGACAGCACCCGATACGCCGCTAAGCTCTGCCGCATCCATATCTGCGTGGTTCGCAGCAAAAATCTCCTCGCGCTTCGCATCAAGTGCGGCAGCTACAGCCGCCAGTGCGGCATTTCTCTGTTCCTGTGTTGAAGCCGCCAGCTTCGGCGCAGCAAGTTTCATTGCGCGCGCTTCTTCCCTGATTTTCATAATTTGCCCCTTGTTTTACATAACAAATAAATAACACGATCATACTGCCTTTATCATACCATGATATCCTTTTATTCCACACCGTTCCCGTCAGAAGGGCAAAAACTTTGTGCAATATTACCAATAAAATACCCTGTTTTTGCCACATCGAACCATCAAACCCCATGAACAGGCACACGTTCATTGTTTAATATGCGCTTATTTTTTTCATATTCTGTCATTGTTTTGTGCATAATCTACTACAAATTCC
The DNA here is from genome assembly GCA_000702845.1 of Lachnospiraceae bacterium FE2018. Classification (GTDB taxonomy): domain Bacteria; phylum Bacillota; class Clostridia; order Lachnospirales; family Lachnospiraceae; genus CADBRN01. The sequence goes on along the minus strand of JNKK01000016.1, from coordinate 6,558 downwards.
CGCTAACGCAGAAGCAGATGAGATTTGACATAGGATTGATTTATTCTTATAATGCGACCGTAACAACTTGAAACAATTTTGTAACATTTTTGAAAGGGATTTTTAAGGAGGTTATTAATCATGCGAAAAGGAACACTGTTGACACTGAGCACTGCGCTCGCAGTCTCCATGTTCACAGCCATCCCGGTTCTCGCAGACGATACAGTTTACGGTCAGGTTAATGCATACGCACTCAATGTCCGTGCAGGCGAATCCGCGGATGACGAAATCATCGGTGATCTTGCCGAGACAGATGAGGTCGCGGTAACAGATATTCTTGATAACGGATGGTACGAGATTTCATACAACGGTGAAACCGCATATGTCAACGGGGAGTATATTGACATATATGGAGAATCTGATGACGACGAGGATGCAGAGTCCTATGATGATTCCGAAGAGACTTCTGCGGAAGATGCTGACGCAGAGCAGGAAGATGCAGAAGAAACAGATGCGTCTTCTGAGGAAACTGCCGAAAGCACCTGGAACGGTCCGGTCCTGAACCGCAGCAATGGTACCGTACAGGGTCCGAGCGGAAAGGAAACCTATTACAACCTGAACATGAACGGTGTTGTCAATATCATGCGGAACATGGGCAACACAGATGATTACTGGGTTCGTGAGGACGGTGTCAAGATGCTCGGCGACTATATCATGTGCGCCGCAAATCTGGATGTACACCCGCGCGGTTCTCTCGTAGAGAGTTCTCTTGGTACCTGCATCGTATGCGATACCGGCGGATTTGCTTATTCCAATCCGAACCAGCTTGATATCGCAGTTGAATGGTAATCTGAAAAGAAATGAAAAAGGCTGTCGCGTGTGCGGCAGTCTTTTCTGTTATTTAAGGAACAGATTTGTCAGATTCCAGGGCGAAAAATACAGCGCCGCGTATACCGCGGCCAGGATCAGCAGGATCAAACCTGTGATCCGCAGCGCGTGATGCAGCAGCCAGATCCACTGATGACGGCCGATCCGGCCCTTCCGGATCCAGCCGTCCATTTTTTTGCCCTTTTCCTGGTTGCAGCGTCTGCAGGCCGGCACCAGATTCTTCGGATCGTTAATCCCTGACAGATGCTGCTTTTTCAGAAACTTCTGCATCTCAGGATCTTTGTAAGCACTTCCCACCGGATACAGGTGGTCAACACTCACTCTGCTCTTTGGCAGCAGCTTTCCGCAGTACGCGCAGAAATAACAGCCGAAAAATACCGGTTTGTGCGACGCAAAAAAGCGGCTCCTGTAGGAGCCGCTCCGCTTGCCATAGGCATTGTTGATCCGGAAATACAACTGTTTCCGTTCACAGAACGCGCGAAGCTTCTCCAGTTTTCTTCTGGAAGGCACCGTCCCCGCGTAGCCGCCGAAGCGGTCTTTGCGAAGCCCGAACCGTCTGAGACGGAACCACGCGCTTCTCACATTTCTGTTTTTTGTACCTGTTACCCGAACCTGATATTTCATATTGCCTGCAGATTCCCGAAATTCGTTTACATAGTTTTATCTATTATACGTTCCTTCGTTCAGGTATGCAAGCAGTTCTTCCTTCGGCATGTTGTCGATGCCCAGATATGCCAGCGTGTATTTGCTGGTTTCAAAGAAGTTCTTCTGATGGAATGCGCCGGCGAGTGTGATCATGGAATCAATAATCGGCGTCGGTACGCCATACTGCACGCCGAGGTCATGATAAATCTTGCAGCCGATCGGCACATCTTCTGTCAGATAGCGGTGATGAATGCTGTTCGGACCCGTATTTCCTTCATTGGAAGGCGCGTCCAGCGGGAATACGACGTTGTCGTTGCCGTCTTTGTCCAGTCCCATGTACTCCTGTGTCAGCACGGATCTTCTGGAGAAGAACATCTGCTTTTTGTACTTCGGAATTCCGACGCCAATTGCCTCTGCCAGCGCAATTTCCTCATTGTAAAACGCGTACTGTGTCTCGCAGATAGACGGGCAGAGTCCGTGAGAATACATGGAATAAGTGGTCCTGTCGTGTCCGCAGAAAATAACGCCCCAGTTCTCCATTGTTGAGACACCGAGAATCGTTGCCGGCACGTGAATGACCGGATTGACATTCGCAAAATCAATATCCAGAATGGTCTTTCCCTCTGCCGGTCCGTCACCCTGCGTTACGGCATCCATAGCCGGAAGATATCTGGAAGCTTCCAGAAATGCCGGTGTGTCGCTGTTCGGCAGTGCTGCGCCGCGCAGTGTAATTGCACGGTATTTTACGCCGACATGCGGGAAATTATATCCGTTAATATTTTCAATGCGGGTTCCGTACGGTGCCGATGACCATCCGCCGATGATGACCTTCTTTGTGCAGTTTGCCTCACGCATCATTTTGCGCAGAAGCAGGCATCCGAAGTTGTCTGCAAACACCATGATGACCTGTCCGTCTTCCAGATGCGGTATCAGCTGTTCAAAAATCGGCTCATGTCCCCAGGAACCACAGGAAACAACGATAATGCCGGCCCCTTTGACTGCCTTTTCAATATCAGATGTGATCACGTCAATAAAAGCCTTGCCGGAGCGCTCGAAGCTGTCCCGGTTGTGCTGCACGCCATCCAGAAGAATGCCTGTTTTCTCCAGATTTGCCAGTGATTTCTCGGCGAACGGCATGACGTCAAACAGGCGCACATCCTTGGCGCCGCCCAGCTTTGAATCCGCCGCGATCGTTTTGCCGACCGCACCGCCGCCCAGAACGGCAATCGGCATATCCTTAAGATAAGACATATCTGCCATTTTCAGTACCCTCCATATTTGTCAGTAAAGATAAGAATCCATTTGCATTATACGGAGAATCCTTGCCATTCCTTTTGCATAATCTCTGGTATAATTTGCAAGTTATCTTGCATTAAATTCAGTATTATTTACTTTTATTCACAGAATATGCATAATGTGAATAATATCAGGGGCTAATATCAGGGGCAGAACTATGAACGCCATGTAATAAAACGGACTGTCAGCAGTCCGGTGAAGGAGGTTATGATATGTTGACAGGCATCTACCAGGCACCCAATCCCGACAATGTAAAACCGTGTACGTTTGCACCCGGCACAGAAGAACGCGCGCTTCTGAAGGCTGCGCTGGAAGAAGTCAGCAGTCAGAAGATTGTCATTCCTGCCATTATCAACGGCAAAGAAGTCTATACTGATGACCGTTTTGAAGTGCGCGCACCGCACGACCATAACCTGCTTCTGGCTGAATGCTGCCGCGTCGGTGAAGAAGGTCTGAAAGAAGCCATAGAGACAGCTATGGCTGCAAAGGATGCGTGGGAACTGCTTCCGCGTGAACAGCGTTACGCCGTATTTCTGAAAGCTGCCAATCTGGTCGAAACAAAATACCGCTATTTCCTGACGGCCGTCACCATGCTCGGTCAGAGCAAAACTGCCAACGAGGCGTCTTTCGACGCGCCGGACGAGGTCTGCGATCTGCTGCGCTACAACGTCTACAACATGGACACTATTTACAATATGCAGCCGAAGCAGGACCTGACACTGATGAACCGTCTGAAATACCGCCCGCTGGAGGGCTTCGTCTGCGCAGTCACGCCGTTTAACTTCGCATCTATCTGCGCAAATCTGCCGGCTGCACCGGCAACCGCAGGCAACGTCGTTGTCTGGAAGCCGTCTACCAACGCGGTCCTGATCAGCTACTATATCATGAAGATTTTCATGGAAGCAGGGCTTCCGGCAGGCGTCATCAATTTTGTGCCATCCCGCGGCTCTGACGTCAGCAATTATGTCCTTACAGACCGGCGTCTGGGCGGATTCCATTTCACCGGATCCACCCGCGTCTTCCGCGACACCTGGAAAATGGTCGGCGAGAACATCGACAACTACCGCGCATATCCGCGTCTGGTCGGCGAGACCGGAGGCAAGGACTACTGCTTCGCGACAGAAAATGCAAATGTGGATGAGCTGGTTACCGGTCTGATCCGCGGCGCGTTCGAATATCAGGGACAGAAATGCTCAGCTCTCTCCCGCGCCTACATCCCGGCAAAACTCTGGCCGGAAGTCAAAGAGAAACTGCTGGCAGAGATCAAAACCATCCGTGTCGGCGACGTCAAAGATTTCCGCGTCCTCATGGGCGCCGTCATCGACCGCCATGCCTTCAATCTGGCGGCAGAATACATCGATTCTGCCAAACATGATGAAGACGCTGATCTGCTCTGCGGCAGCTATGATGACACCAAAGGACTCTTCATCTACCCGACCGTCATCCAGGTCAAATCACTGAACTACAAGAGTTTCAACCACGAACTCTTCTCGCCGATTCTCTCGATTTACGTCTACGAGAAGGACGAGTACGACAAAGTCATCGACCACTGCGCGAATTCTTCCAAATATGCCCTGACCGGCTGCATCTACACGCATGACCGCAGCGAGATTGCAGAACTCGAGTGGAAACTGCGCGACTCCGCCGGCAACTGGAACATCAACGACAAGCCGGCAGGCGCGCTGACCGGACATCAGCCTTTCGGCGGCGCAAGAGGATCGGGCACCAACGACAAAGCAGGCAACATCACAAACATGTTCCGCTGGGTCAGCCCGCAGTCCATCAAAGAAAATATGCTTCCTTTTACCGATTACCGCTGGCCGTCGATGGAAGAAGCATAAAAATGAACTCCGGGTTCGTTTCAACACGATCCCGGAGTTTTTTCCAGTGTCTTCAGTTTCTCCATAGATCTATAATAGCGGCTGACGGCATGCCTGATCAGCCATATATCATCTCCGGAGAACTCGTCTGCATCCGGATCCCGCTCCAGAATGACTGCGAGATTCATAACCCATCCTGCAAGATCAACAATCTCATCAGCCCAGTCGTGCAGATCATCCGGCGGTACATCCTCATCTGATAAACTGATAAAAAGAGTTCTTACCCGTTTAATCCAGGGACTATATTTCTGCCGCAGAGCGGAAATTGTCCCGGTCTGTTATGAACAAGCGTACCATGGGTCCGGACCGCTGTGGTCGCTGCCGCGGCGACAAAAAACAGCCCTTATATTGTTATTATACACCTGCTGTGTGCATGATCATCTCCGATTCTGATTCTTGACGCTATATCGTGTACGCGATATAATCATGAACCACCAGAAAACTACCGTACCAAATGCAGCCTCTTCCGCGAATTCCAGAGCGGGAAGCAGATCTCATATTACCTCGAAAAGAAAAAACAGGCAGAAGGAAAATCAGGAAAGGATCAGGAACGCAACTATGGAAAAAACAGCGATCAGCACAGATGAGATGAACCGTCTGAAAGGACTCGGATTTCTGAACAACAAAGGAACAGACTGCTTCTCCGCGCGCATTATCACCGGAAACGGACGCGTAACGTCTGAGCAGCTGAGGAAGCTGGCGGACATTGCAGATCAGTACGGTGCAGGAACCGTCGTCTGCACAACAAGACTTACCGTTGAAATGCCCGGCATCCCGTACGAAAAAATCCAGGATTTTTCCAATGCACTCACAGAAGCGGGCATGGAAACCGGCGGTACCGGTCCGAAAGTCCGGCCGGTTGTCTCCTGCAAAGGAACCACATGTAAATTCGGACAGATCGACACCTATGCCATTTCCGAAGAAATCCATGAGCGCTTCTACAAAGGATACCATAATGTGACACTGCCGCATAAATTTAAGATTGCCGTCGGCGGATGCCCAAACAACTGTGTCAAACCGAATCTGAATGATGTCGGAATCATGGGATGGCGCGGCGGCTATAAAATATTCCTCGGCGGACGCTGGGGCAGACAGCACGCGATTGCCCGTCCAATGGACCGGCACTTCACCGACAAAGAAGAAGTCATGCAGATCATTGAAAAAGCCATCCTGCTTTTCAGGGACCGGGGAGAAAAAGGCGAGCGCTTCTCTCAGATGATTGAACGGATCGGCTTTGAGGCTGTCGAAAAAATGCTGCTGTCAGACGATCTGCTTGTGCGGAAGACAGAGATCCTGCAGGCCTGATCCGAAGCATTAACATCGTCTTCTCCCGGAAATGTATATGTCCCCTGCATGGGAATTAAATAAGCCCCCGAAGCAGCATCTTCGAGGGCTTTTACAGGCTGTGTTTTCAAATACTATTATACAGACATTTTTTTCCGAAACGCTTCTTCCGTAACGCCTGCTCGTTCGGCAGCATCCGCAATTGTCAGAATTCCATCTTCTACAAGCTTTGATAGTGTAACAAAAACACCTTCCACATGTCCTTCCTTTTGACCTTCCGCACGACCTTCCGCACGACCTTCCGCACGACCTTCCGCACGACCTTCCGCACGACCTTCCGCACGACCTTCCGCCAGTCCTTTTTCAAACCCGATCTCGCGTCCTTCTTTCATTGCCTGTTCACGCAAATCCCGCATAGTCAGTTCTTCATGATATTCAAGTGCAAACATCTCTTTCACCTCCGCTTTATGTGCTTCAAGAAAATCCTGTAAAATGCCGCGTTCAATACACTCATCAACTGCAACGTCAATCGCGTCATCGATATCCATCGTTTTTTCGTAGTTTCGAATCGTCTGGATCAACGCTG
>JNKK01000015.1 GCA_000702845.1 Lachnospiraceae bacterium FE2018 | reverse complement strand
GTTTTTGTAATGCCGGAAGAGGTGATGTCTCATTGAAATCTTCCATGTCAATGTACTTTGCCACTGTCTTCCAGTCATGGTTTGTAGCTTTTGCAATCTCGGATATGTTGTATCCTTGCTCATAATACAGGGCTCTGATATGATGTATCTGATCCATTGCTAACATACTCCTTCCTCCTTATGTCTTTGATTGGTCTCAATAACATAAGGGTATTGGTTAAGTGGTATGTCTGCAATGGATTTTTCACAGCCTGATGGTTCAGGAAGAACCCTCTGCAATTTTCTCCATTTTGGAGATGCAATTTCTTCCATCAGGTTCTGCAATTTTGGGTAATTACATTATGCAATAAATAAGTCAGGCCGATGGTTTGACTGTTACGGCCGCCCCGTAAAGCTCCTGGTAACAGAGGGGACACAGTTGACCGGAACCTTCGACGTAGTAACGACGGAGCGTGATTGGAGTGTTGGGATGATAGGGTGTAGGTTTATTACAGCGGATGCAGAGTTCTTTTTCCATCAGTTCCTATTTTCCCATCTGCAAAACGTAGACATATCTATTCCACATTAGCACACGTTCTCCGTGCTTTTCGATAAGGCCAATCATCCATTTCAGAAATCGCTTAATCATTGTATCACCCCAAATCCGATTAAAGCTTTTTCGATTCCATCTTCATCCACAGGATCTGTTACGTAGTCCGCTTCTGCTTTCACATTATCGGGGGCATTACCCATTGCTACTCCAAGACCTGCAAATCTGAGCATCTGTATGTCATTATCTCCATCTCCAAAGGCGATGACAGATTCTCTGCCAAGTCCCTCTCTTTCGCAGAATTTTTGAATCCCATACACTTTACCTCCATCCGGAAGGAAAATATCCATAGCGAGGTCATGCCATCTTGCACTGACCAGATTAGTGAAGTTTTTTTCTTCACCCCTGGGGACAAATATAGTGGACATGAAAATATCATCCCCGTGGTACTCGCCGATGTCATAGACTGGTGAAGCAATTTCTCTCTGAACGCGCTCAACATCTCCGTTATGGAAATTCATAAACAGCCTATCCTTTTCTACCAAAATCATTGGTGCTGCGTGACTATTGAAGAGGCTAAGCAATTCTTCCTTGTCTAGCCCTTCAATAGTACGCGCACTAATCACCTTCATATCTTTGTCCAAAACCAATTGACCATTGAGAAGGACAAAACCATCAAAAGGATATTTTAGCAGGTCAAGCTGCCTTAGTTCAATCGGATGCCGACCCGTGCAGAGGCAGATTCCAATATCATTCTCCTTCAGTTTCTTCATTGCTCGGACGGTACTCTCTGGCACACTGGGTGTACCTTCCGGGAGTAACGTTCCATCTACATCAAAGAATACGATTTTTTTCACGCCTCTGCCACCTCCGTTATTTTTTATCCAGCCCCTTTTCTTCCCTGTACTTCTTGGCATCCTTGAAGAAGCTCCAGATCATTAGGATCATGATTATGCCAATCGGGAAGGCGCTGATGATACTCACACTCTGAATGTTGTTCATGCTGCTCTCGCTGAACACCAGAGCGATAGGCAAAACGATCAGCAACAGACACCAGAGCAGTGTAATCATCGTGTGAGGCTTCTCGTTTTCTCCCAGCTTCTTGTAACTGTAGCAAGCCGCTGTATAAGCAATGCTGTCGAAGCTCGTCGCATAGAACAGGATCATGCAGAGCATTGTGATTATAAGAATAAACGGAGCCGCAGGCATCGTCTTAACAATGTTGATGATTAAGCTGTAAAGGTCACCGCTTTCCGCATACTGGGCAATGAAATCACCCTTCCCTGCAAGCTGGGCGCCAAGACCATAGTTACCGAGAATCACGAAAGAACTGATGGTCGATCCGACGCCAAACACGTAACCGCCAAGGACAACCTGCTTAATAGTACGACCACGGGAGATATTTCCAATGAAGAACGGAGCGCAGATGCACCATACCATCCAGTATGCCCAGTAATAAATTGTCCAATCCTGCGGGAAGTTGTTTCCACGTACCGGGTCCATATATGTGCTGAGGCCGATGAAGTTCTGGAACATCTTTCCAAGGCTCTGTACACCATTCTCAATAATGAATCTGCCCTGTCCACCGATCAACAGAACGAGGATCTGCAACCCAAAGAACAGATATATGCATAGCTTTGCGAGGAAGCTAATTCCTTTGAATCCGTGAAGAACCGCATAGGTGTAAACTGCGCAGGTAATCAAAAGAATGATAATCGTAACAGCGGTACGGGAGATGCTTATGCCAAACAACGTAACGATGATCTCAGCCATCAAAGGAGTGGCAACGGAGAATGTTGTGGCGGTTCCTGCTAGGAGGGCAAACAGAGCGAAGAGGTCAATAACACGTCCAAGAAGTCCGTGTGCATGCTTCTCACCGATAACCGGCAGGCAGGCTTCAGAATAGCGCTGCTTGTCTCTTTTGCGGCAGTGAAGCATAAAGCCAAAGGCTACAGCGAGTACAAGATAGAACGCCCAAGGGATAAAACTCCAATGGAACAGAGGGAATACACCTGCCCATTCCATGATAGATCCCATTTCCTCGATGTGGGGATTTGTCGCATACATTGTCCATTCTGCGAAGCTATAGAACAGAATGTCGGCAGCAAGGCCACAGGTGAACATCATGGACCCCCATGTAAAGAAATTATACTGCGGCTTCTCATTCTGCTCTCCCAGAACGATATTCCCATACTTTGAGAAGGAAAGGAAAAGGGAGACAATTAGAACACCTATACCGATGATAATATAATAGCTGCCAAGCGTATCACCGAAGAAGAAACGTACTTGGCTGATGACGCCATTCGCCTGTTCGGGGAAGATAAACAGATAGACTGCCAGTCCCATAATAAGGATGAACGGCACCAGCGTTATCATCCAGTCAATTCTGCTCTTGTCCGCCGTTTTTAATTGTTTTTCGCTCATTGGATTAATCCTCCGCTTTCTCCTGCTTCTGCAGGTATGATTGATAGCTGTGATCTATTGCCACAAGTTCGTCTAATCCGTCTATTTCGATGATGTCAGAGCTCTTCATTTCCCGTATGCCAAGCCTGTAATCCTCGAAATGACAGAACATCGCAACGTCATCCCAGTAGATTTGCCGGTTGCCACTGTCAAATTCGTATTCCAGGTGTCTTCTCAGCCTTTCTCCATCCTCAGCAGTCCATCGGGAAATCGAATAGAGCTGCCATCCGTGTGAGCCTCCGGTTCTGGAGCAACTCTTCACTACCCCATCTTCTACAGCCATCAGCCATTCATTGGTCTCACCTTCGCACCAAACAGCGTTATAGCCAGAAAGGGTGAAGTGCGGATCAAGAATAGCCGGGTTGTAGATGATCTGGTCTCCATCCAGGATGATGCAGTCTCCCAGATGCTCACGGGCAACGTAGAGTGAAGAGATATTGTTGCAAGTGTCATAATAGGGGTTTTCTATTATTACTACGTCTCTTCGCTCCGCAGCCCAGGTGTGGAACTGCTCTTTCAGGTGACCGACAACCACGTAAATCTCGCTGATTCCATTGGTCCGCAGCCCATCGACAACCGTGTCAATCATTCTCACGCCATTCACCCTGACCAGAGGCTTCGGGGTTTCAAATGTCAGAGGCTGCATCCTCTTTCCGATCCCTGCCGCCATAATGATGGCGCGTTTTACGATATGGGTTTCTTCTTCCACTCCTCATTCCTCCTGACCGGAGCCCTGCTCCTTAATTGAATAGCGGTAATAATCCTTAGCAAAGCGATACTGGCGAAGAGAGTACTCTCCAAACTCCACGCCGAGGTTTCGCTTAAACTCACACCAGTTGGACCACAGAAGGCCACACATGGAGATATATGCGTAAATCTTCGCTCTGGTGGTCTTGTCGCACTTGTTCTGGAAATAGATATCAATCAGTCTGTCCACTTGCTTCTTGTTGTAGAGGCTGTAGATACAGAACATTGCAATGTCGACATGGGGATCCTGCATACCCGAATACTCCCAGTCGGTTAGCTGCAAAAGTTCCTTTTCCTCTCCCTCCGGTTTAAAGAACAAGAAATTATCCGGCACAGCATCAATGTGTGTAAGGCACCAGTCCTTATCCAAGCTGTCGATGAAGGGTTTCAAACTTAGTACATTGGCTTTGGTAGTGGCATAATCCTTATACATCGACGGCTGACCCTCCCAGAGAGTCTCATAAAACTCTATCTGGCCGAAGATATCGAAGGTGTGTGGGACAGCAAGTTTCATCTCATGGAAGTGACGCAACTTCTCCATGCACCTTCTTAAATCCGGTATGCTATCAGCGTCGCATACTCTTATACCTTCCAGGAATTTAGTGATCTTGTAGCCATTAGCCGGGTTGATATACACAGGATCGTCGCAAAGACCAAGGCCACTGATCGTTCTGAATACTTCTGCCTCCTGCGCACGGTTGATCAGTTGGTCGGTTCCCTCACCCGGTATTCTCATGATGTACTTATCACCATGAACTGAAAAAAGGAAAGACCGGTTGGTCATACCCTTCTTCAGAACCGTAATGTCAACAACCTGATCCGAGGTTGTGTGAAACACATCTGCAATGACATCCAGAGCATCGGACCTCAGATGATTGGATTCTCCGTCCAGCTCTCTCAATTGCTCATAGGTGTTAATCTCGACCACATTAGAAGCATGAACAACCCTGGCGGGAACCATCATTTTACCGTTATGGTATAAAGCCACTTCCCAGAAGTCATCGTCATACTTGCCAGAAGCATTTAGCTTCTTTATTACTTCTCGAATAACACCTGCGTCCTCTTCCAACAGATAGGAGATACCAACCATGGCATTTCCACCATCGCGTTCCCCAACCTTAACTAGTTCGTTTTTACGATTAACACGGACATCACTTTCATTTTCAAATATATCGCTCACCATGTACCAAGAATACATCTCATGGCTGTTGAAGGGATTTCTGTCGCACCAGATATCCGAAGGAACGATATAGGTGTTAGAAATCCGATCAGCAACGAGTGCTAATGAGGAGAGGTTATTCTTTGCCGCGTATTCGGGGTTTACAACCAACTCCACACCATACTCATCAATCAGGTGATCAAAACTCTCCTTCATGAAGCCCACCACGATAGTCACGTCCTTCACGCCAACCTCATGAAGCTGCTTGATGATCCTTTCGATCAGAGGCTCCCCGTTTACCTCTAGCAGTGCCTTGGGCGTAGACAGATTGATAGGAACCATTCTCATACCGAATCCAGCAGCTAGGATGATTGCGTTTTTCGGAGCCTTCGTATTGTACTCATGTTGAGCTTTTGCCGTAGGCTGGATTTCATCTGTTAGATAGCCATCAGCTATCAATGTTTTTAGGGAGCGGTTGACAACTCCCAGGCTGTGTCCGGAAGCCTCAGAAAGAATCCGCTGGTTGATGAAAGGTTCTGCGAAGAGCGTTCGCAAGATGTCAGATTCTTGCTTGTTCATGAACAGTATTTTCTCCTTTCTCGTGAACTTGATTTTGTATAAAAAACCGGGAGAGGGAGCATATCTCCCGGCCTAAAAATAGCATTATTCGGAAACTACTTCTTTCGCTTTTCGTTTTTCTTTTTTGCTGTAAAGTAGAATACAACACCAATCACGATCCAAGCGATGAGACTGATATAGGATTCTTTCCTTAGCGAGCAGTTGAACATCGGAATCGGCACGAGAAGTAGCACCATAAACGCCAGCGCCATAATGCCGCCGATGATGCCCGTGACCATAATCCCCTTATTGTTTTCCTTCTTTGCAAATTTGAACGCTGCGAGAGATGTGTAGCCATATCCAATAGCAGCACCAATCGAAGACATGTCCACAATCCATCCAAGTGCCGTTCTACCAAAGAAAGGCGCAATAAGAGCTATGATAAGGACGAAAGTAATTGCATGGGCAGGTGTCTTATATTTCGCATGCAGTTCTCCAAACCAGCCAGGAATAACATTCTCCTTCGCCATGGAGTAGAGCAGTCGACTTGTTGCCATATAGAATCCGATGATACCAGAGAGGATAGCACCAAGAACAGCGATGCCAAGGAAAACCACGCCTGCTGTGCCGAGCAACTGGTACCCAGCATGGAATGTCGGAAGAGAGATTAACCCACTCAGGTTCGGCATGTCATCAATATAAGCCGCCCAAGTCTCATATCCTTCCGGGATGGTTGCCGCAGTCACTGTGTTCAAAAGTACATACACCGCCGCACCAAAGAGAATAGACAGGATCATCAGCGTTTTGGTCTTTTTAGGCGAAAACTTGAATTCCTCTGCAGCCTGTGGAATCGTATCAAAACCGACAAATGCCCACGGTGCTACCGCCACAACTGCAAGGATTCCTGCTATTGGTGCATTACCAGGATAGAAGCCCAGCGTGAGGTTGGAAAAGCTCACATTCGGATTGACAATGGCTGCAATCGTTATGATAAGAACACCACCAATCAGCGCAAATACAAGACCCGTCTGGAAGACGCCGGTAAACTTAACGCCACGAATGCTCAGAAATGCAAAAAGCAGAAGCGCAACGACAGCGAGGATAATCTCTCCAAGGTAGATATCGTAGCCCGCGACATTGTATTGGAAGCCAATCTGGAAAACGTTGTTCATCAGATTCCGACCAATCAGAGCCAGAGCTGTCGCATTCAACGGTACGATGGCAAGGTAAGAAAGGCCAAGGAACCAAGAGCAAACAAAGGCGTTCTTCTCCCCGAAAGCCTGCTGGGTATAGGTAAACTCACCGCCAGCCACGGGGTACTTGTTGATCATGAAGTTGTAGTTGAATGCGATTATGATCATGATCAGAGCGGCAATGCCCATAGCAATGGCCGTACCGAGGGGCCCAGCCTTCCCAAGGAAAGTGTTCCCTGGCATGACGAAAGCACCCCAGCCGATGATGCAGCCTAACGCTAATGACCACACATTTAACGGTGATAGCTTCTTTTCGAGTTTAATAGCATTGTCGCTCATATAGGAACCTCCAAATACAAGACAGAATGTGTGTTTATTCTTACCCCATTGCCCTCATATAAGGCAGAGCATAGGCAAACACAAAGAATAGGCCAAGTGCGACGCCAAAAGCCAAGTACAAATACATCAGATTACGGGTCTTCTTATCCTTTTCAGGATCTTTCTCGGACTCTGGCCGCACATGAAGACTTTCATACTCTTTGATATCCGCCTTAGTTGCGCTCTTGAGCCTATTGCCTATCACCATACCGATAATACTCATAACAATGCCGATAAAGAACGGATCAAGATAGATCGGCAGAGTCACACCGCTGAGAGCAGAGTATGTCTTGGGAATCACACAGCCAAGGAAGCCAAGTAGCATGCCCCAGAAAGCAGCACTTTCGCTCATCTTCTTTGACCAAACACTGGTGATAGCGATAACACCCCAGGCTGAAGCGATCACTGTTCCACCAAAGTACATGATCCAGAAAATCTGCGGAGGATTGAAGAAAGCAAGAACAAGAACAACAACACTGACGATAGCCATGCCAATACGGGCAATGCGCACGTTTTTCTTAACGTCATCTGTTTGTCTGCTTGCCAGAATATCATTCGTTAAAGACGATCCAATCAGCGAAAGGAATGTCGATGCCGACGACACACCAGCTGACAGAATACCGGTTAGCATAATGACACCAATAACCAGCGGCATGAGGTTCATCGCACCCCAGATAATTGCAGTGCTTTGGCTTTCAATATTCGGATTGATCTTATAAATGAACGCAGCTGAGAAATAGAGAGCCGTAGTTACAGTTACAACACCCATGGAGGCCCAAATAGCGGAACGTTGGACAGTGTGCTCGTCCTTTGCCATCAAATAACGGCTGGTCTGCCAGGGACTGACCATAACGACCATAGCCCACACGATACCGTAGACAATCGCCCAGATGAGGTTCTGTCCTCCCGTGGGATACATGTAATCAAGGTTATTCGTCCAAGCAATAATTCCAGGGCGAGTCGTAGACTGTGCAAGAGAAGTGATCGCTTCATCCCAGCCACCGGCAGCACTTACAATATAAGGAATGCCCACCAATGCTGCAGCAAGGAAGACCAGGAACATAATCGTATCCGTGATCAACACGCCTTTGGAGCCGGAGTACACCGTAAAGATAGTAAAGGACAGCCATGCAATTATGACGCAGATCTTATAGTCCAAGCCTGTAATGGAGTTCATCAAGGTAGAAATACCCTGCATAGCGGAGAGCATATACGCCGTAACGGCGAACATCAGAGTGATGGACGCCAGCATACGGAGACGTTTCGATGAGAAACGCTTTCCAAAGTACTCGGGTACAGTATTGACCTGCGCTCTTCGTATATACTTGCCGACAAGGTTAGCACCATACACATAACCGGATGCCTGCAGTACACCGACAATCAAGATGCCCATAAAGAATCCGCCGTAAACCTCACCGGTATCTCCTAAGAATGCTCCCGTGCTTAAGAAGGAAGCAATCAGAGAACCAACAATTAGAATGATCGGTGCACGACGTCCGGCTACATAGTAATCGTTTGTGTCTTTGACCTTACGGCCAGCGATAACGCCAACAGTGATAAATACGACTAAGGCGACAATAATGCCAATCAAATACGCGTTCATTCTTTCTCCCCCTTCCTAACCATATACCCATAGAAAAGGGCAGAGATAACAAACCATGCTCCGAATGCGATTGATAGTACCAGTTCCATATTCTGTTCCTCCCTCAGTTGTGCGCGAATCTTTCTGCATCCTCCCACCAGAAATCCTTATCATATTTCCAGCCAATCAATTCCTCAAAATCTTTCTTATATCCACATCCATTGATAAGTTGGAACATAAATTCACCGGAATAATTTCCCTCCATTACACACCAACCATCTGGTGTCAGCACAAGATCCCACCCGATATAGCCATACTCAGGCAATTCAGCCATAATATGATTAACAAACTCTTTCAATTCGTTCCATCGGGGAATCTGGAACCCCTTAATCTTGATTCCAGTATCAGGGTGATGTGTATAAACTTCGCCAGTTTCCTGGAAACCATCTGTCATTAAGCATCCCGTAGTTGGATCGATTTCTGACACAAAACCATCCTGTGCTGCAGTAGCAACGAAAGACCCCCTGATTCCTACTTTAATCCACGGATGGTAGATGTGAATTTGTTCATCTTTACCCTTTACTGCCGTAGCTCTTATAGCGTTTACCGAATCTCTATGTAGAGAGGCCATAGTTTCGTCCTGCTGAATGAGTTCTTCAAGAACCATCCGGCTTACTTTAGAAGGATGTTTTTCGTGAATGGCCTCTCCCTCGCTGAGAATGCTCTCCATAGCTGCTTTATAGTCCTCGCCAAAGCTATCCATCGAGAATTTATGAACACCGATTCCAAAGGAGAAATCAGCAGGCTTGACAACAAAAACCTTATGTTTCTTTGCGAAAGCCGTAAACAATTCAAGATCTTCAAGAGTACGAATCTCAATTACATCCCGCTTATAATATGGTTTGAGAATCTGATAAAGGCGATATTTATCTTCCAGCTTTTCTACACGATCAGGACCAGCATTCCAATTTAAGTGCTGAACATAGATGTTTCGGAGCTGACGAACAATATACTCTCGCTTTTCCGCATCTGTTTTGTTCTTTAGATGCAGATAAAACTCTTCATCGACAGTGCATCCATATACCCAGTAATCATAAATGAACTTGTAGCGGAGTTCCTCACGCTCTTCGAGGGTAGTTTCTGGGGAATAATGCTGAATTTCTTCGTCCATCTTTTTAAGCATAAGCGGAGTATAGAAGGCCTTAATATTCCCTTTAATATTAATGGTAATATCCTTAACGAGGCGTTCAGCAATCCTTCTTATCTCTGTCGGATCATCTGTGATTTTCAGATAGTCCTTTATCATACTCTATGTCCTCCTGTGTCCCTTGGAATTATTCCTGCCACCAGAATTCCTTGGTAAGATGCCAGCCGATTATATCTTCAAATTCCTTTTTAGTTCCTCGATCCAGGCAGAACTGCCAAGAAAAGTCCCCACTGAAGTTACCTTCCATAAGGACCCAGCCCTTTTCCGTCAGGACCATATCCCAGCCGACATAATGAACTGTATCTACCTTCTTAGCCAGTTCCGTCACTGTTTCGATCAGTTCTTTCCATTTAGGGATTTGGAAGCCAAGAATTGGGACTCCCGTATCCGGGTGAACATCAAACCGTTCATTGCTTTCAGAGCATCCCGGAGTATTTACAACGCCAGTCTTCGCATCAATGCACGCATCCAAAGTTCCAAATACAGCACTTGTCAGGAATTGGCCAAAGCGACCGATTTTAAACCAGGGATATACGATGTTAACTTTATCTCCGACTCTCACGGCCGTTACGCGCACTCCATTTATCGAATTGGGATGTATGACAGCCATCTCCGGTACCTGGACAAGCAATTCTTCAAGTATCATTGAATTCTCTTTACCGCGAAGATAAAGCTTTTTGTTCTTCTCATTCTCAGCAAGGATCTCATAGAAGAGTTTTTTCCTATCTTCTTCCGTCATGCCAGGATCTGTTGTTACTTTATGAACGCCATTGCCGCCACCCATATCCGTTGGCTTGACTACAAATTCAGGATGCTTTGCGATAAAATCACAGAAGATAGGATAATCTTCATCGGTCTCGATCTTAATTACATCACGTCCAAAGTAATCTTTGAACAGACAATAAGTATCCCATTTATTATTGAAAAGATGAGCGTCTTCGATACGATTCAGACGGTTCCGATATACTACCTTCTCTCTCATCGTCACAAAGGTCTTGATTTCTTCATGTGACCGATGCGGAAAATCAAGGAAGTAATATTCACTGGCTGGGCAACCGTAAACCCAATAGTAGTAAATGGTCTTATACATCTCATCTTCGACCTCGGCAGGGTCGATTAGAGATGTTTTTTCTTTGACTATAGAACGGATAGACTCTAATACCTCATCGGTATAGTAGCTACGCTTCTCCTCAACAATTGCCTTCGCTTGTTCAATTCTCCTTGCCGGATCGTTTGTCACTTCAATATGCATTGAGTTTCTCCTCCTCCACTTTCGTGAGTTCGTATAGCAGTTTTAGTAAGTTTTTTACATCAGATCACGTCTGACCAGGTCATTTCCGTCCTTGTCGAGAATCTTCAGATTCTTTAGCGCCGTCTCGTACTTCTCAAGCAGTTTGTCATAGTCATCGTCCTGCACAAAGAAGCCTGCGGCCCTATCGCCCTGACTGGTTATTCCTTTAAACTGATGTCCTTTATTTCTAACAAGGTAATACCTTGAGATAATTCCTTTTTCATGCATGTCCTCAAAACCTTCATAATGATCAAGGACACCTTCACTGCAATATAAATAGCAGGTCATGAGATATCTGTTTTCTGGCTTTACTTCACCAACCACCGGATCGTTGCCTTCGTGCATATCCACAATGGCCTTGATCGGATCGAAGCCCGACATGATCCTTGTGATCTCATATTTTACGAAACCACCGGTTCTGGCACAGAATTCCAGCACATAGCCATGTTTTCCATCCGTGATCATGTTGATGTTGATTGGCGAATTATCCAGGTGGAATGCATCTGCTATTTTCTGCGTTGTCTGTTTTATTTCTTCCGTTAACTCAGCAGATATGTCGGCCGGATACAGACTGCCAGACAATACAAACCTTCCATTTTTCAGTTTGTTCTTGCTGCCGATGCAGAGGACGGTTGCTTTACCTTTGCACACGAAAGCTTCAACCGTCAGCTCTTCACCCTCTACAAATTCCTCTACAACTGCTGTTTTCGTGCGGCTGATCTCTATGGCTTCCGGGAGGAACTCCTTTACTTCTTCCTGGTTATTACATCTTCTGACGCCTCTTGCACTATAAGCATCAACAGGCTTCACAACGATCGGATAGTTCAAATCCGCGATTTTTTCTGCATCAAAATGATCCAGCACAATGTATCTGGAGGTAGGGATACCACTCTTCATGAAGACATCCTTCATGTAGTGCTTATCGGAAACGAGCTTCACCGTTTCAACATCTAGATATGTCTTTAACCCCAGAGCTTCGCAGGCCTCAACCTCCGCTACAATGATCTGATCAGCGCACGCTGTCAGTACCATATCTGCATTCTGCTCTTTAGCAAGATCAATAATCCCATCCACATCCATCGCAGATACAGGATAAAACTCATCACAGTATTTAGCCGCGACGCAGTTCGGATTCATATCCGCCAATAATGTCCTGTATCCTCTGGATTTCAATTCTTCTATAAGCGCGACCTGTGCAATACCACCGGCCAGAACAAGAGCCTTTTTCATTTCGTCCTCCATCTTCATAAGATAGTCATATCGGCAAAGGGATTGATGTTATCGCACCCTTTTGCCTATCCCGATGGCATTGCCCTCTGGTTTACTGGCCGTGCCCATCAATCAATTCTCAGTTAAACAGTTCTGTATACTTCGACTCGTCCTCAATCACGCCGTAGGCCTTTGCACGCATGACAATCTTTTCCGCCCAGCAGCGATGGGGGCCGATTTCGTTCATCTTGTTGCCGCTGCTGCTCTTAATGACTCCACCACTGGTGCCTAGCACTTGTAGAGCATCGTCATAGACTTCCTTCGTAACCGCCAACATACCATTCACATAGGGGATGTGGGTTGGATGGATGATGGTCTTGCCGATGAAGCCGTTGGCACGGTCCAGAAGAAGCTCACGGAGCAGACCGTCCACAGCATCATTGATCAGCGTCTGCTGCTTGAAGAGGGACTTATTAATCGTCTGCGGAGCGTCCTCAAATTTCATGTCCTTCGTAGCGCGGAAGTATTCCCAGACAGGTCCGGACACGCTGTAATCATTGTGGCGGGAGAATACGTTCAGAACATCCTTGAGACAATCGGACACCGTCATGATGTCATAGATCGTGTAATTGATGCCACGGCGCATACCGAACACAGAAGACCAGTCTGTACCGCCGACACGCACATTCAGTACAAGATTCTTATGGCGGTCCAGGATTTCCTTCACGCCCATCAGTTCAGGAATGCGGGTCTCCAGGTAGACCATTTCCTTACTTTCAAGGATGGGCATACCATAGATGATCTCACCAAACTTCTTGTTCAGGTACTCCAGATGCTCATAGTACGCTTCTCCGACTTCCATGTTGAACTTCGGAAAATTGAAGGCAGTCACCAGATGGATATGCTCCGGCTTCAACATGGAGGAGAAGTGCTTGAACTGCTCCACATTGCGGACACGGAAGATAATCAGGGGGATTTCCTCATACTTGATGGTTCCCTTTTCCAGCTCCACATTCAGAGCATCCAGCAGACGAATCACATTCTGCTCAGCCTCCGGTACCAGTTCTTCCTTGCAGGCGTCCTCAAAGCACATGACCATTGAAGTCAGGCCGGGGTACTTTTTCGTCAGGATGGGCTGCAGAAAGTCCTTTGTGCCCGGCATATACATGGTTGCGCCAAGGCAATACCTCAGCATGTCCCTATCTGTGTACTTATCGAAGTTGATGGGTTCCATTACGAACTTTGAACTTGGCTGATAAGCGTGGTGTCTCATACTTCTCCGTTTCCTTTCCTTTCGCCGCCGAGACTGCTTTCCCGACACGGCTTTCCTTCAAAATATTATGTTCAGTCGGGACTCCCCGACGAAGCATTAAACTAAGCTACCTTTCGGGCTCCAAATGGCCTCCGGATAATATTCATCGATCATGCGCTTTACAAGCACGCACTGCTTTGCACGTTTACGGGCATCATCCTCGGAGCTGTCCCAGCTGTGGGTCTGCGCAACAGAACCGCCGGTCTTCAAATAGATAGGCGCAGCAACACGGATCATCTCTGGCACTTCATAGTGACGGATAAAGCCACCAGTAGACTTCGGATTCTCTGTATGGAGATCCAGTGGGATATCAATAGCCTGACGCATAGCAGCCATCATCTGAAGCTGGATATCACGAACCGGGTTCAGGGAATCCGCACCAATGCTCTCCAGCAGCTTTGCGGAGCAGGGGTTTCCGTGACCGGCGTGAGCAGAAAGCTTGAAGTGGCAGTCAGCACTGATCTCTCCCGCATCACGCATCTTATTGAGAATCCACAGGCATCCTTCGTCATAGACCAGGAAGCCACGGCAGCCGAGGCGATCTGCTCTCTTAACGTCTTCAATCGCTCTGACAATCTGCTCCTGCCCGCGCAGACGATAGCCCATACGGACGCCTTCTTCGGTATTCACAGATGCGGAGGTGTCAGTCGTTGCACGGGGCCCGATAGCGAGGATCAGATCGGTCTGATACTCATGGGCCAGTTCAACCATCTTGCTAATCTCTTCGTCAGTCAGTCTCATGATGCCCT
Organism: Lachnospiraceae bacterium FE2018; assembly: GCA_000702845.1. Classification (GTDB taxonomy): domain Bacteria; phylum Bacillota; class Clostridia; order Lachnospirales; family Lachnospiraceae; genus CADBRN01. Next base: position 45,077 of record JNKK01000015.1, on the reverse strand, counting down.
GGGTCTGGGTAACGCGATGAAGATAAAGGCCGTATGAATCAATCGCTTCCAGAAGAGCTTTCATGACCTTTGGTCCCTGGATTCCTGGAACCTCGAAACGATACTGACCTCCATCAGGGAACCGTTTCTCCGATGTGGGCAGATCGTATGCGTCCCCGCCGGGAAGACCGACGGACTTCAAGAATTCTCTTGTTTTGTCCATGCTGTTCATAGTGTTTTCTCCTTCTTTAAAAATGTTTTCGCCATCCGGCTGGGAATAGTTTTATCGGTAATTAGCTGAGTAAGCTAACAGCAAGCGTTTTTTCTCTGCCAGTTCCTCTTCCGTCATCGGGTTCTCCGGATCGCCCTTTGCATAATCCACACGGGCGGTCTGTTCTGTTCCGTCGGTGAAGTAGACTGTAACAATAGCAATCCTTTTCTTCGGGCTTTCCGCTGTGAGATCTGGGTCTTCGATGACTTTCACTTTCTGAGCCAAGCTCACAATCTTCTCGTCCAGCGGCTCGAATACTGAAAGATCAGCACGCCCATAAAGAAGCCCTGCAGCTACAGCGTAGGGTGTACTCAGTTTTGCTGAGGCGATGCCTTGAATATCCGTATGATCATGTCCTTTAACACCAAGCTTGTAGGTACGGACTTCTACTGCTTTGATATCAGTGATACTGATGTCATCATGCAGCTTGATCGCCGCTTCGACCGCTGAATGACTGTGACGGCAGGAGGCATAAGGTTTCACATAGATACGCTCGATTTCAAAGTAATCTGCTGCTCCAACCAGCTTCTCCATATCCCATTGATCCGAGAAGGTCTTGAAGAATCCTCTCTCTCCGCCGAACATGTCGTCCGGGGTTTCATAATCCGTTAATCCCATGTAGGCAGCAGTAAGACCGTCCATTGCGGCGCGTCCTACGTTATACGGTTTAATCTCAGACTTCTGCTCCTGTATCTCAAGCATCCCGGCCGCACTACCAGCCGCGCTTGTAAGCACTCTCTTCATCTGCGCCTTATCCATCCCAAGAGCAAACGCAACAGCGACAGCGCATCCTATCGTGCCGCATGTCCCAGCCGCGTGATAGCCCCGGTTTTTGTGGCTCGGCTGCATAGCAATAGCTACACGGCAGGCTGCCTCGTAACCCATGATGATACCAACCTTGAACTGCTCATCATCAATAGGGGTATCATCTGCAGCCGCTTTAATCGCAGATATAATCGAAGCCCCCAAGTGGATCATGGCGAAACGCTGTCCATCGTCCAGTTCCAGTGCGTGAGCATTAAAGCCGTTGATAAGTGCCGCTGTTTTGCTGTCAACCTTTTTCTCGTATCCGATCAGTTCTGCGGTTCCATCAGGGGTACAGGCTAATAATCTCTCCCAATGGCTCCTGTTCTTCACGGCACCTGCTGCTGCAACAGCCAAATAATCCTCTCTGCAAGCTTCGGCCTTCGCCTTTATTTCTTCTGTGATGGTCGCAGCCTTATCGAATAGGTAGTCAACCAGACATTCTGTTACATTTGGCATAGTCTTTCCTTCCTCACGGGTTCTCACAGAGCTCCACATACCCTCACAGGTATCGATAAGGAGCTATCTCGTCCAGTTCTCCCTTATCAAAGCATTCGATGTTTCTGAAGGCATCGTGCATCATGGCACGGAACGAGTCTGCCGTTACGCCTGCGATATGGGGAGTCAGGATCACATTATCAATATCTTTCAGAGGATAATCCTCCGGAATCGGCTCCTGCGCATGAACATCGAGAGCGGCATAAGAGAGCTTTCTGTCCTTTAGCGCATTTGCTACAGCAGCTGGGTCAACGATTTCTCCTCTGGCTGTGTTGATCAGGATTGCTCCATCCTTCATGACTCCCAGCGTCTCTTTATTGATCAGATTCCTTGTCTCAGGAGTAAGGGCGCAGTGGATCGTCACAATATCGGAATTCCTCAGCAACTCATCCATACCAACAAACGTCATGTTGTTTTCGGCTTCAAAGTTTTCATCCATCTGTACAAGGTTATAGTAGCGAATGTTCACCTTGAACGGTTTCAAAAGACCCACAAGCGTCTTCGCTATGTTGCCCATCCCTACGATACCGACAGTCTTGCCCTTCAGCTCTGCGGTCTGAACACCCTGCTCCTGCTTTTTCCAGACTCCGTTTTTGGTATTGTTGTTGATCGTCGGAAGTTTTCGCAGACAGGCTAGCATGAGCAAAAGCGCATGTTCAGCGACACTCTCCGCGTTCACACCTTGATTTACATAGAGAGGAATACCCTTCTCCTTAATCGCATCCAGATCGAGCGCATCAAGGCCGACGCCAGACCGCTGAATCATTTGAAGCTTTTTTGCCTTCTCCAGAGCCTCTCTGCTGATCTTCAGACGGCCACCTGCAAGTATGTAATCGGCAGAACCAACTTCAGCTATCAACGCATCCTGGGTCTGCTCCGGGAGGAATCGAATACTAAAACCTTCCGGGACTTCTTCTTTGACGATCTCCAGCGGTGCGCCACTGTATTTATTTGTTAGTAGAATTGTTTTCATCTATCCTCAGCCTTTATCATGCGTCTCAAAGTATTCCTTGATAGGTTGGTTGCCCGCTTTAAACTCAATACCTTCACGGACAAATACCTTTTTGACTGTCATAAATACAATCTTCAAATCCATCAGGAAGGTTACATTATCCACATACTCTACGTCTTTTTTAAATTTTTCGCCCCAACTTAGCGCTGCTCTGCCACTTACCTGTGCCAGGCCGGTAAGACCAGGGCGCACTTCGTGACGCCGCATCTCAAAGCTGTTGTAGTGCTCAAGATATTTAACAAGCAGTGGTCTAGGCCCCACAAAGCTCATATCGCCCTTAAGGATGTTGAAGAACTCAGGCAGCTCGTCCAGCGAAGTTGAACGAAGAATCCGGCCGAATTTATTAAGGCGGAACTTGTCCGGAAGCAATTCTCCGTTCTCATCCCGCTTATCACTCATGGAACGGAACTTATACATTTTGAAGATCTTACCGTTTTTACCCGGTCTGTCCTGCGTGAAGATGATCGGAGAACCGAGATTAAGGCGAACGATGACAGCGAGGATTAAGTACAGCCAGCAAAACAGGATGATTACAAGCAAAGAGATCACGATATCAATGAATCTCTTAAAGAACGCCTCATACAGGCCTTTCACTTTATGATTCTGCATACTTAATCCCCTAATTCTACTGTCGCTATTCTCGGCTCAAAGCAGCACGTTGGACGAACACACACAATGCGCACACCAGAGGCACGCTGTGGCCCTACCTTCATGAATGTGGCGATTACGCTCGTATCTCCGCGAAGTCCAAGCGGCCCGATATTTGCCTCGTTAACTCTCCGTGTGATCTCGGCTTCCATCTCTGATTGCTCGTCATACCTTCCATCCACCTGCGCCTGCAGCATCATGGATGTCGCCTCAAAATGAGAACGCCCGACACCTACAGCTAACGTACAGGGAGAACATCCAAGCTGCGCAACGCCTTCTGTAGCCCACTTGACGATCTCATCGAGGACAACCTGTGTATTGTGTTTATGGAACACACGATATGTCTTCGCACGAATTGCCGGACCTCCACCGAACATGAGGATATGCAGTCTGACTACGTTGTCCTTGCAGTGACGAAGCAGGATCGGTGCAGGTTCGACGCCGGCAGAATTCGGGTTCAGACCACCGGACTGATCGATCCTGTGACTGTCGTCACCCATGATACCCATAGGGCGGCCGGGAAGTTTGCGCAGGCCTTCAGCCACACCTTCCTTAATGGCGTCCAGCATTTTACCGGTCACAGCACAGTCTTCACCGACTTCAAGTACCAGATGCGGAATACCGGTATCATCACAGAGGGGAGACTTGTCCCTCTCTGCAACCTCTGCATTCTCCAACACCTGCTCCAGCACCCATTTAGCCTGAGGATTTCTCTCCGCCTCTATCGCTCTCTTATACGCTTCCTTCTTATCAGGACGGAAGGTAGAACCGGCATCCACCAATGTATCTCTCACAAGAGCAACAATTTCATCATAGGTTTTCATTTGCTTTGCTCCTCCTGTGTGTAGATGCTCTTACCGTGCGCTGCACCGATGATAGCCGGGTACTTGTCAACCTTGATAAGGTGAAGAGCTTCCATTCCGAGTTCAGGGAAGGCAACCACACGGGACTCGCTCGTTTTCGCTCCGAGCAAGGCTGTCACAGGCGGGATAACCGCATAGACAGAGTTGAAGCGATCCAGCGCTGCTATCGTCTCCGGATGCAGCTCACCTTTTCCCAGATGAAGCTTGATACCAGCTGCGCTCAGCGGTTCGATAGAGCTTTCGATCTCCAGCTTGTTAGAACTTGTTGGTCCAACACCCGCAGGGCTGACAGCAGTGTGAAAAATCACCTGGCCGTGGAGATCGATGCCAAGGGAATCAACAGTTCCGTCCTCAATCATTTTCAGGACCTTGGGCAGAACAGCGTCACGTCCACAAAGGATATAGCCGGAGATTTCAACGGTATCTCCGACTTGGAGAGAAGCTATAGCTTCTTCAGAAATTGGTGTTGTCAATGATTCCATTTTCATTTAACCTCACATCTATTACTTGTGTGCTTATGTTCATGTCATTTATGACATTACACCGCCCGCTTCAAAGAACCGCTTCATTTCTTCATAGTCCTCTGGCCTTACATCACAATAATCAAGCATCCGGCTGTATTTTTTCTTGTCGCCTTTCAGAAATCGAATAATCCGTTTCATCCAGCAATACGGAAGCAGAATCGGCCATTTCTCCAGAATCGGAAACTGTGCCTTCATACGCTTATAGGGGAGGAATACAGCGGCAAGTTTGGATTTAAGCTTTCCCGTCCTTACATTTCCACCCATCGCCGCGATCCGTCCAGCTTTGTAGCTCTTGCTAGAGCCATAGATGCCATGTGTGAATGCATGGATCAGTAGAACTTCTGAATCCGCATTCATAGGCTCATCACCCATTGTGACACGACTCAGCTTCACCATCCGCTCGTGAAACTTCCACATACCGAACTTCTCCAGCCAGTGTTGAACTTGTTCCATATCAACACTCTGCTTCTGCAGCAGCCATGTATCCACAATACGGCGCAAGCCCAGAGAGCCGTTCATAAAGTCTTTCTGGAGATGAACGAAGTGAAAGATGTAGTAATCTTCCAGAGACATTCTGTGTATGTTACCTTCAACTATCCCTGCTCTATCCCAGATTCCCTTCTCCCAAGCCTGGATCACATTGCTGTCATCCGTGAGACGCTTATGCATCTCCACATGGACGTCCTTCTTTTTAAAGCTGTCATGCTTCCAGGAGGATTCCGTACCGCCCGAGAAGCCCAGCTTCCTCATCACGGACTTTATCAAATTGAAATCGTAAGACTTCACAAGGATATCCAGATCTGCCATCTGCCGCATAGTCGGATCCGGATAAAGTTTTCTCAGTTCCCAACCTTTCAGAGCAATGCAGGAAAGTCCAGCATCACTGAGAGCTTTTAGCACAAGCTCTCCTTCGTAATTTTGAACGATGGACTGCTTAATAGCTACGTTGTAGCGTTCTTTAAGTAGTTCGTTAAAGTCAGCAAGAAGCTTTTGATAAATCGTCAACAGAATGTTATTCCTGCTGATGATGTTTGCGACAACACGATTATCGACAGGAATAATCTGTTTTGGTTCCACCTTTCTAAAGCTCTCCCGGAGGAGCGAGAGAATGTATTGTTGATCAGTTGTTAGCATCTGAGGATCCCTTATTCGCGGGCTGCTTATGTAGCTTCAAATTTATTCCCTTCCATATTAGATATCCTATGGCGGTTCCCATTGTGTTCTTTACAAGATCGTCCAGCTCGAAAACGCCAAACCTAAAGATTAATTGACTGGTTTCAATAATAAGGGAACACAACAATCCAGCGCCTATAACAATCCACCAGCTTGTGTACAACCACTTAACATTTTCTACCTGTTTCTTTCGCTCGCATTCACCACAATACGTATGATGAGCAATGATAAGCGTTGGAAATAGGTATCCAAACGGTATAAACAAAATCATGTTCAAAACAGAACGGTTCGTTGTCAGTCCATAATGATGTGTCTTAATTGCACGGTAAAACGGCAACGGAAAACGAATACTCATCGCCCCAAGACCCGTTCTTCCATTTGAGAACATCACAAAATAAACCAATGATAACAAGTATACAGTTGCAGCGGAGAAAGGGTATTTCTTCGCGAGAAAGATTAAAACTACGGTTCCGCTGAACGCAATTAATAGCTGTGCATACATCATGTTTTCTTCAGTTTGCGCTTCAACAGTCCAAAAAGATCATTGATTTCGTTCACTTTTAATACTTTTACCATTAGAAGATAAACAACAACTCCAATTACTGCCGACACGATGAGAGTCAGATACTTATTCATCGGATGAATCCAGAAAATAGCTCTTGGAATCATACAGGCAATTGCTGCTGCGAACAGTATCTTTATTGCTGTAACAACCATCGTCTTGTTATCAAGCTTCACGTATTTCTCTGCAAATCTTAGACGCACAAAGAAAGTGATAATAGCCGACAATGAGGTGGCTAGAGCCAAGCCGTTTACTCCCCATAAATGAATCAAAACCAAATTCAGAACCACGTTGATTCCCAAATTAGCAATGCTGATGTACATCGCTGTATTCGTATCACCATGACCGTAGAAGATATTACTAATTACAGTATTACACGCAATGAAGAACAACCCTAAGCAATATAAGGCGAAAACTGATGCGGTTAATGCCGTACTGCTCTCATCGAATGCACCTCGTTGGAAAACTGCCGATACCAGTTCTGTGCGGAACAAAACACAAGCCACAGTAATTGGCATCATCAGAACGCAGAAGATGTTTATTATCTTAACAACGAGTCGTCCGAGTTCTTCCTTTTTATCAAGGCTGATTAGCTCGATCATTTGCGGATACATGGCCGTTGCGATGGCAGAAGAAAGCAGGCCGCTAAATACGTTCATCAGCTTGTGGCCATAATTCAAGCCAGAGATCGTACCTGTGGGCAAGGTAGACGCCATTGCCTTATCTACAAGTGTGTTTAACTGCGCTACCCCCGCAGAAATGAGAGCCGAGGGCAGTCGCTTAAGCATCAGAGAAAACTCTTGTGTTTTGAACTTGAAATCTGGCTTGTATTTGTATCCCCAGTTGACAAAGGGAAGCTCAATTAACAGGCGAAGAACACCAGCAACAACTAATGCAATGGCCATTACTTCTATGCCAAATCGTTTATAGAAGAAAATTGCCGCTATGATTGTCGGTATATGGGAAGCAACTTCTCTAATCTGACTTCCGAGAAATTTATCATGGCACTGAAGAATCGATGCATATACTGCTGAGGATATAATGAAAACATACATCGGAGCTGATATACGTACAAGTCTTATGCAAAGAAGTCTAGTTTCACCTTCAAAGCCCGGAGCGACGATTGATACTACAATCGGCGCACAAGCAAGCAAAAGGACAACAACTCCGAGAGAAATTGCCGAAAAAAAAGATAGGGACTTGTTCGTAAGAGAATACGCGTTACCCAATTCTCCTTTAGCAATGTGGCTCTTGTAAAGAGGTAAAAAAACTTTCCATATGCCAATACTTAGCATGGGATAGATTACATTCTGAACACTTGCCACCATATAATATGCATCACTCTGGTATGTCGTCCCCAAATATGCAGCAAGAATTGCTTCGGCGAGAAAAGATGTAAACTTAGCTAATACACCAACAAGCACAATAACAATCGTGCCCCTAAGTATCCTATTGCCTATTGATTTACTGTCCATTATGCTTCACCTCCTCTTTCAAGGGAGATCTTGTGCAATAGTTTTATTTTAGCGATCTTACAACATAAATATTATTATGTATTCTTTTTTCAGTCATAGTTTGATCCGGCGGAGTCATATAGTCCCCATATGTATGCGTAAGAATAGAGTCATACCCCAATGGAACCCTTATAAAAAAATCCATATAAGGAACTAATTCAGATCCATCAAACCAAGACAAGGGATATTGATTGCCCTCAAAAAATGGATTTCCTACATATTCAGTAGTGCCGTAAGAACACCGCTGACTCACTTCATCCATCTTTTTCACTACAGCTTTCATACTTACAGGAAGCGATATTATTTTGAGTATCTTTGCCAGTAGTCTTTTTTTCTTATCCTTATAATAGTAGTCCGCATCCGTTATTTTGGCTTTCCAAACCTTTGACCAAAACACTCCTTTTGAAATCAGTTTCTTAGCTTCTATATCGTCATCAGGAATGGCAGCCCATCTAAAAATATCTACATGAAGCTTATCTGTCTCATACCCCTTAAGACCAATTCTCGGAAATTTCTGTGGTTTATTGGCGTAATTCCTATAATTGATCCAATATTTACTTGGCAGTCGCCGTTCCATAACTTTGACAAAATGATCTATTTGGTTTTCTGGTACGCATAAATCTACATCGTAGTCCCAAGGAATTGGCCCATGATGTCTTATTGCTCCAATCAAAGTTCCATAGATAGCATAGTATGGCAAATTCTCATCTTCGCATATTCTAACGACGTTTTTGAGAATATCTGCCGTAATAGCTTGCATTTCGGGCAATGTAAATTCTAATTGATCCATAATTGATTCGCTCCGCCTATTTTATTTGTTCAATTATAAGAATCAGTCAATGCCAATCCTGTTTCTTGTCTGTTATATTGCGTATACATCAAAGCTAAGAGAAGCCAAAGCAGCGAATTCCTTAGACCATTGTGGCTAACGCTATAAATCAAAACTCCACTTAGTAAAATCATATTGTCTTTTAAAACTTTTCTTTTAAAAGACATTTTTGCAAAAAGGAAAATATATCCTAGGAATCCCAATAATCCATAGGAAACTAGCAATGTAACATATGTCGAATGAGCCTCGTTTCCATTTAATGAAGTAAAACGGTCATATCCGCCCTCTCCCATTCCCCATAGGAAATTTCCATTCATTTCAAATATTCTATCGTAGCCGCGACCTGTACTAAGAGCCGAATCGTTTTCAGTACTTAGTGCCAGCATTCTTCTTCTCAAAAAAAACAGTGTTCTATTAGAGAGTACAATTTGATTGTCGCTAAAAAACAACACATACAACAACACAGCAAAAACAGCCAACACAGCCATCTGCAAAATCAGTTTATTAGTAGTTCGTCCTTCATGTCCTTTACCAAATAATGTGTATAGAAATATTAAAATCACAGCACCTATAAACGCAGCCTTTGAGGCAGAAGCTATTATTGACCAGATGGCCATTCCACCAATAGCTATTTTTACAAACAAACTTGTCTTTTGAAAATAGAACAGCAGAAACGTAAGCATAATTAATGCATAATAACCCAGTTGATTTGGATTATTAAAAAAGCCTAATCGTCTCGCTCCGCCTAAATTCAAGAACAATCCGATTGATGTAATTATTAATGAAACGAAGCAGCCTTTAATAATATAATTTGATAGCTCTATATAATCAGCTTCCTCCGCCACCGCAAGCGTTATACAAACCACCAAGAAATTAAACCCATAGTATAATATAGGTTTTATAATCATCTGTCCCAATATAGCAGACCAAGTCAAATTGACAAGAGCTTGATATAGGCATAAAACAAAAAACAAGACTATGACTCTGCTGTTATTCTTTGAAACATGAATTCTTCCATGATCCCTAATTATCAACCACAGTAAGCAGATTAGTAAAACTCCATCTGCTATCTGTAAAGATCCTGATGATCGAAGATATAAAGGCTTAAGTGCAATATACGTAGCCAGAATTATTCCTATCCGATTTTTCTTACTTGCTTCTTGCATCAAACTCACCTAAGTATTGTTTTGATAATCATAGTTTCTTGCCCTATTTTATAGATACTATTTCTACTTCATCTATATACTTCCTGACAACAATCTGCCGGTCAAATTCCTTCTCGACCTTTGCTCTAGCCGCCAAACCCATGGCCTTCCTCTCTTCCCAGCTGAGACTCAGGAACTTCTCGACCTTCTTAATCAGGTCAGCACTGTCTCGCTCTTTAACCAGAAAACCATTCACACCCTCGTCTACAATCTCACGGCAGCCTGAACGGTCTGTAGTAATTACCGGCCGACCACATGCACAACTCTCCAGAAGTACATTGCTCATCCCTTCGGGATAATAGGTGGGATGAATTGTGCAGGAAGAACCCCGGTGCATTCCAACCACATCGCTGATTCTTCCGTGATAGATAATTGTTCCGTTATCATTCAGTTCTTTGAGGATCGCTTCATACTCTTTATCGCAGGCACCACACACATGGAAGATTGTGCTCGGATACTTTGATCGAATAAACTTAGCTGCATCCAGATACTGGTCAATACCCTTTTCTTTCATGATCCGAGCGATGTACACAAACTCAATCGTTTCACCCTGCGGGTACTCCATGAGAGGGTAACGATCCAAATTGACACCGGACCCAGGGATCAACTCATGTGGCCCCTTTACAATTCCTCTCTCAACCATGAAGTCCATATTGGGCTTGTTCTGGAAGAAGACCTTCTGTGCTTTGCGTAAGCCATGCTTATAAAGTGGAAGAGCAATTTTCTGCATAATTCCGCTGTTTTCCACAGCCGTTCCCAATCCTGTGATATTCGCCACATAGGGGATACCCAGAGAAGCGCACGCCATGCCAGCATAAATGTTTGGTTTGATAGTGTAAGTGAGTACAATATCAGGCGCGATTTTGCGAATTTCTTTTTTATACGTACTAATCAGCTTCAGCTCAGCAACCGGGTTCTTTCCATGCGTATTCATAGCAAATTCATGGAATTCACAGCCCATTGCCTTTGCTTCGTCAACGCGGCCAGTATCTTTTGCAAAGATCACAACTCTATAGTCTTTTACAAGCGTTTCAATAAGCTCGTGCCGGAAGTTAATTAGCCCAGCCGATACGTTGCTCACAAACAAAACTGTTTTCATTTGAATCTATCCTTTATGCTGCTTTTCTCTTTATGATCTCCAGCAATTCCACCTGAAAACATTCGGTCGAAATTGCACCCAATGTGGCACTCTCATTCATATGCGGCAGATATACATATGGCTTCCTAATTCATATGCAGTCGATGCCATTTTCCGTCTATGACCACCTGATGCACATTCAGCAGATGCCACTTTTCCTCTGTACAAGCCTTATGCATATGCGGCAGATGTACATATACACCCCTCATGCATATGCGGCAGATTCACTGTAACCGCCTGATTGATACTCAGCCGATACGGTATCTTGCTATCTGACCGCCTCATTCATGTCCAGCCGCTTTAGAGGAAACACTTGTGAATAATATCGATAATTACGTCCTGCTGCTCTTCCGTCATCTTATTGTCGCTCGGCAAACAGAGCCCTCTCCTGAAAATATCAGCTCCTACATCCTCGAAAGTGCCGGAAATATAAGCATTTGTACGTCCACGGCCATTACCAGATGCGGTTATGAACGGGTTCGTCCGGTATATCGGCTGCATATGCATGGGCTTCCAAATCGGACGACCTTCCGCATTAAATGCTGTAAGCGCATCTAAAATTTCCTGTGGAGAACTCTTCCCACTTTCACTCTTATACAAATAATCCTGTTCTCCTCTAACCATCGGAGCCATTGCATCTTCATCAATGATCAGGCACGATAGCCAGTAGTTCGGTATTGACTTTTCTATATCAAATGGATTCATCTTCACAGGAAGATCAGTTAATTCTTTTTTGTATCTTTCGTAGATAGCAGCTTTCTGCGCAATATGCTCATTTAAATAAGGAATCTGACCTCTCACCACACCTGCAATGATATTGCTCATCCGGTAATTGTATCCGATCTCTTCATGCTGATACCACGGAGCGGCTTCCCGGCTCTGAGTAGACCATTTTCTGATCTTCTCGGCATCCGTTTTACTGTTCGTCAGGAACAGTCCGCCGGCGCTGCCTGTAATGATCTTATTTCCATTAAAAGAAATCGCATTGTAATCACCTATGCTTCCGGTCTGCACACCTTTATAAGTTGCCCCGAGACTTTCTGCAGCATCTTCAACAATCAAAGCGTCATGTTCCTTGCATATGGATTTTATTTCATCCATCTTTCCGGGCGTGCCATACAAATGCGCAATTACTACCAGTTTGACCTCTGGGTACAACTCAAATGCTTTCTCTAAAGCCTCCGGACACATATTCCAGGTATCGTATTCGGTATCGATGAATACAGCTTCCCCGTCTTCATAAGCAACGGGATTGATAGAAGCATCAAATGTCATGTCAGAGCAGAATACCCGATGTCCCTGAAGTGTTCCCTGATTTGGTCTTGCCTGACCATACAGCTTCTCACCCGCCAGCTTGATTGCAAGATGCAGCGCGGAAGTACCGCAGGAAAGTCCGACAGCATACTTTACCCCAACATACTCTGCCATCATTTCTTCTACCGCATTAATATTTGCTCCGACGGTAGATACCCAGTTGGTCTGAATTGCCTCATCCACCCAACGCTGCTCATCCCCATGCATCGTAGGTGATGAAAGCCATATTTTCTTATCAAATCGCTCGATTCCAGCAAATCTTGGATCCTTCAAAAAATCCATAACAGTACTCCTCTGCGTAAAAGAGCAGCAGACACATCTGTCTGCTGCGCCTCTTATAGTTAGTATTAATGTTGAATTACTATAAATAAATTACTTAAATAGCCTTTGCCAGTCTTAATGCTTCACCATTGTTTTTGATGCGATGCTCATTCATAGCCGGATGATAGGTACTCACAACATTTTCAACCCGTTCCCTGATATCATTCTTATTCTTATAGGCAGCATCCATCAACCCTTCCAGTTGTCCCAGGAATACTTCAATATCAAACGGAATCGGCATACCGATATGAATGAGGTCATTGTCCGTTTTCTGTAGTCCTTCCTCAGCCATCAGCTTTTCTTCATAAAGCTTCTCGCCGGGTCTGAGACCGGTATAGACAATTTTTATATCCACGTCTGGCTTGTGTCCGGAAAGTTTGATCAGGTTTCGCGCCAGATCATCGATCTTGACTGGTTCTCCCATATCAAGCACAAAGATCTCACCTCCCTTTGCATAAGTGCCAGCCTGCAATACCAGGCTGACCGCCTCCGGAATCGTCATGAAATAGCGGATGATATCCGGATGGGTCACAGTCACTGGACCACCTGCTGCAATCTGCTTCTTAAACAGCGGAATCACAGATCCGTTTGATCCGAGCACATTGCCGAAACGCACCGCGACAAACTCTGTCTTCGTGTGCTTCATTGCTTTGATCACGGCAGGATTTTGTACCAAATCACTTGTATGATGCGTGAAAAGCTGCGGAATCTCATCTGCTTTTCCTGCTTTGATCTTACTGTCGAAAGCCTGAATGATCATCTCACAGAGACGTTTGGATGCCCCCATAATATTTGTCGGATTCACTGCCTTGTCCGTGCTGATCAGGACAAACCGCTCACAGCCGTGAGATGAAGCAGCAAACGCTGTCTTATATGTACCGATTGCGTTGTTCTTGATCGCCTCGCAGGGACTGTCCTCCATTAGAGGAACGTGCTTATGTGCCGCCGCATGGTAAACCAACTGCGGGCGGTACTGTTCAAACACCTGAAACAACTTTCGGCTGTCACGCACCGAAGCAATGATCGCAACAAGATTCAAATCGGGATATTTTTTCTTTAAATCCTGCTGAATCTCATAGACATTGTTTTCATAAATATCATAAATAATCAACTGTTTCGGCTGATGTCCCGCGATCTGGCGGCACAATTCGGAGCCGATCGAACCGCCCCCACCGGTAACCAGAATTGTTTTCCCGCTGATGTGCTGATACAGTTCATCGAGATTTACCTGGATCTGCTCTCTGCCAAGAAGATCTTCAATCGCCACATCACGCATCTGTGAGACGGATACTTCACCGTTTACAATCTGATAGATTCCGGGCAGATTCTTCAACTCACAGCCGGTTTCATTACAGATATTCAGAATCGCGCTCCGCTCTTCTTCCGATGCACTCGGAATCGCTACATAGATCTTATCAATCCCGTACTTTTCACATGCCTGCAGGATATCCTCCCTGCTGCCGACAACAGGAACACCGTTCACGTAACGCCCCAATTTATTCGGATTGTCATCAATAAAACAGACGACCTTTCCATTTACTTCAGGAGAGCGTCTGATATCGCGATGGATGATCTGTCCCGCATTGCCCGCTCCGACAATCATGATATTCGGAATATGCTTTCCTGCTTCCTCTTTATGATTCTCTCCCCGTAGGAGCAGAATAAAGCGATAGATGAAACGAATGCTGAGAATCAGGGCAAACTGAATGCTGGATCCAAACACATAATAGGAAATCGGCATGCGCTGTATCATTGTCGTAATGAATACCACCTGAAATACCGTTGTCAGGATGGAAGACAGGATCACGCGCATCAGTTCATTGTAGCTCGCAAAACGCCAGATGCTTCTGTACAGACGCAGAATTCCAAATACGATCAGACAAAAAGCAGTATAGTATGGAGCAAACCGGTAAAATGCATTCAGGTACTTCGCGTCGATTAACGAAAATCGCAGATCAAAACGAAGCAGTAATGCGCCTAAATATGCAACATTTACAGCAATAGCATCATATACGACCATACAGAAGGCGATAATCTGCCAGTGCTCTAAACGGAATTTTCTTATTCTGTTTTTATTATTATATGAATCTGCCATAATAATAAATATCTCCGTAGTGTACAGTTCAATCATGTGAAAGCCCCGCCGAGCGCTCGACAGCGCTCCCACATGAACGAACCTTCGCACTTAGATTACGTCAGGTCATGCACGCTTGATCTTGCCCTTGAATCCGGCTTTCTTCAGCTGCTTTTTAAGTTTCTTGAACTCTTTCTTGGACATTGTCTTCTTGACTTTAATCACAGATTTCTTGCCCAGTTTTGCAAATGCTTTTTTGTTGGCTTTGACCTGACTTGCCTTCTTGGCTTTGATGATAATGGTAATCTTCTGCTTCTTTGTCTTCAGTTTCTTGAAGGCATTCTTCTGAATCTTAACCTTACCGGTTGCGCCCAGATCCAATGTCAGTTTCTTAACCTTGGATTTGTTGAAGGCTTTCGTCTTAATGACGATTGTGTTTGCGCCCTGCGGCCTAACAATAACATTTGTTACGATCTGACCCTTGCTGCTGCTGAATACATTCTTATTCACTGCAACGATCGGGACAGACTGCTTTGTCGTCGGATCCTGTGCAACTGACAGTGTGACATTCCTGCCTGCAGCAGTATTATTGTCGGCTTCTACCTTGATGACAGTTGCCTTGCCGTCTTTGATCGTTGAGATAACTGTATTATCATTATGATCTTTCGTGTTATCATCCAACGCATCTGTTGCTGGTGCTGTCGTCGGTGCCACTGTCGGTGTCGGAGTCGGTGTCGGTGTCGGTGTGACCGGCGTAACCGGACTGCCGGTTGCCGCACTTGCTGTCAGCGCTGTGCCAAATACAAGCGATGCCGCGAGTGCCAGTGCAAGCACTCTCTTTCTGTAAACCATGCTCTTTTTCACCTCCTTTCATGATGAGATTTTTATATAGAGTAACCGAGAGAATAAATCTTTCGGGAACTCCCGACAGAATGTAACGGATTTACTTCTGATAATATTCACTGCCGTAATACTGGCTGTAGTATTTTCCGTAATATTTCTTATAGTATTTATTGCCGTTCGCGCCGGCACGGTTCAGCACAAAACCGAGCAACGGACAACCCGCGCGTTCCAACTGTGAAATGGAATTTCGGATGATTCTCTTAGATGTGACACCCGCGCGCACCGTCAGTATTGCGCCATCACAGATATTTCCGATGCGCTCCGCGTCTGCCACAAGACCGAGCGGCGGAACATCCAGAAAGACATAGCGGTAATACTTCGACAGCAATTCCATCAGCTCTTCAAAACGCCTGCTTTCCAACAGCATAGAAGGATTTACGATGTTGCTGGTATTAACAAGCAGATCCCCGTACTGGTATTTGGTTGTCATCAGACAGTCCTGCAGCTTTTTGTTGCTCGATAGCATATGTGAGAGACCCCACAGTTCTTTCCCGTCCTCGCGGGAGATCTGGTAGGTCTCTGCCATGACAGATTTGCGCATGTCAGCGTCGACCAGAATTGTACGCTCGCCGGACAAAGCCATCTGCTTCCAGAGGTTCATGGCGATGAAGCTTTTCCCTTCATTTGGCTCGGAGCTGATGATCATGATTTTTCTGACATCACGACCCAGGAAACTGATATTGATTCTGAGACGGTTGATCGCCTCTTCCACGGAATAAGGAAGTTCAGGCTCAAAACCAATAATTGCTTTTGTATTCATGCCTTTCCTCCCTTCTTTTTCTTTTGATTGCCGGTCGTATAGGATGTGTACTTCCGTTTACGTCTCCGGCTTTTCTTGCCTGACTGATCCGGATCCTTCAATCCTTTGATCTCACCTTCCGGGACAACCGAGAGCGGCATAACTCCGAATTCCCGCTCCAGATCTTCCGCATTTTTGATCGTATCATCCATCAGATACAAAATGGTCAATATTGCCAGTACCAGCACAAGAAGTGCCATTCCTCCAACCATGACATTCTTTCTTAAATTAGGAGAGCTCGGACTCGACGGGAGAATTGCCTCCTCCACGATCGTAGGTGCCGGTGCATCCATGACCTTCGGCAGCAGGATCTTTGTCGTATGCGTCATCTGGTTTGCGATATCCATCGCCAGCTGCGGATCCTTGCTGGTTACGTTAATGCTGATGATTCGCGTTCCTTCCACAACTGACATGCTGATCATGCTGCGGAGCTGAGAATATGATAGATCCAGCTGAAGCTTTGTGATGACATCCTCAAGGGCCGGTCTGCTGTACATCAGCTGCACATAGTCCTTGGAAAGCGATGTGCCGAGGTTCAGATCCGACAGATTGAGGACGGAGTTACTGGAAGAAGAAAGCATATACATCTTCGATGTAGAAGTATACTTCTTCGGAATCATAAAAGTCGTAACAAGCCCCGCAATCAGCGCGCCGATAATGATCGCGGCAATCAGCAGCGGCAGCCTGCTCATATAAAGCCCAAGAAGATCGAGCAGATCAATCTCTACTGTCTGATCATCTTTTGGTTGTGTCTGTATCTGCTGGTTCATGTAGGAATCGTTCCTTTCTTATTCATAATCCTCGGAAATGTAGATATCTTCTTCGTCGATGTGCTGAAGCGTAAACAGCGTTGTTAGTGTATCAACCATCGACTGGGTACTCGGGTAAAACTCCTCGTGTTCCTGCCCGTCTCCAAGCAGAGTTCCTAGCTGTGACTTTCCATCAAACTTAAGAATACCGCTGCCGTCATCGCTCCGCAGTGTTTCGGCGATTCGTGAAAAATCATTACCGGACATATCAGTTGTCGCCACATCCTGCAGCGTCGTCCAAAGGGTATTTGCAAAATTCGGATTGGATCGCACTTCATTGATCGCCTGTCTGAAAAATCCCTCCATGAAGATCCGCTGCCGGTTCATACGGGCTGCATTGGAATCGTCTTTCATGGCCATACGGATCCGCACCAGCTTCTCTGCCTGTTCATCTGTCAGACGCACCGTCGCGCCATCCCGGAACGCCGGATCAGCTTCTGTCAGATCCTCATGGAATGTCACTTCTACCCCGCCCATAGTACTGTTCAATGTCTTGACTGAATCCATATCCAGCACATAGTATCCGTCGATGTGATCAAGTTCACCCAGAAAATCACACACGGTATCTACGGTGTTTTCAGCACTCTGTGTCGGATTGGTACCATACCAGTGCGCTGTACAAATCTGTTCAACCGGATATCCCGCAATTTCACCATTTTCATCCAGCATAGGAACTTCTGTAACCGAATTTCGGTCAATCTGCAGATAGCCGTATTTCCCATCGGTATGATCGATTACCATTAACAACATGAAATCAGCCATACCACCATGGTATCCGCTGATTGCTTCCTCTTCTGTCAGATCAATGTCGGTTTCTTCAACCTCGTTAGCCAACGGTGCGCCGCTT
This sequence comes from Lachnospiraceae bacterium FE2018, assembly GCA_000702845.1. Taxonomy (GTDB): domain Bacteria; phylum Bacillota; class Clostridia; order Lachnospirales; family Lachnospiraceae; genus CADBRN01. Next base: position 26,990 of record JNKK01000015.1, on the reverse strand, counting down.
TGCACAGTCTGTGTATCTGCAGCCGCCGTGCTGCCATCTGCATTTGACTCTGTATCTCCACTGCTGCCACTATGATCTGTTCCAATGAAAAGAAACGTTTCAATACGATGATCAAACCCATACATCTCATCATCGATGCAAAGCGTATTTTCATCTGACCATTTCGCATCGTCTATGTTTTTCAGTTTTCTTTTTTTATCGCTGTCGGGCAATGCACTGTGCTCTGATGTCGCGGCCTTTGTGTTATTCTGCTGGAAATGCTGTATCAGCACAACCACACCGAAGATCGCGGCAAATACACCTGCGATCACGAGCAGTCCAAAGACCGGGTTAATTGTCTGTGATCCGTGATGCCTGTTTCTTTGATTGAATAAATGAATCATGGATCGTTTTCTCCTATTCAGGCAGAAAGCAGTCTGTCGGCCGTCCTGTCACTTTTGTGCAGTACCTCTTCCCCCAGCTCCTTTGCGATGACGGCGCGTCCCGCAGCCAGGTTCGGAACCCTGCTGGTCAGATTGTGACAGTCGCTTCCGAGTAATACTTCACTGTGATCTTTTAACATCTGCAGACAAAATCTGCGCTTCTTATTTCTGGAAAAAAAGCTGTCCTTCTTCAGGAAGTTTCCTGTATTCAGCTGCGGAATCACGGGTAATTCCAGAATGCTGTCCCAGACGCGCATGCTCTTCTGAAACTCCGGATAGCGCTCGATATGCGCGAGAACCACGGTCAGGTGCTGCTTCTCGATGATGGTTTTCAGATCGCGGAACTGATCTTCGCGCCACTGGTCAAACGGCATTTCGATCAGGATCGTATCCGTACCCTCGATGCAGAGCTGCGGCAGCTGATCTGCGCGGCCCATACCCGCAAAATAATACACCTCTGCTCCTGTCAAAATCTGCGGAAGTCTGCTTTTTCCTTCGGTGCTGTCCAATGATGTCCGGGACTTTCCTTCCTTTTCCAAAGCTGTCTGCAGTTTTTCGAACGCATGCTGCCGCCGTTCCAGAAACTGATTAATTGATCTGCGGTTCGCATAGAAGTGAGGTGTCGCTATAATTGTATGAATTCCCTGTGATTGTTCTTCCCGCAGCATTGCCATGGACATGTCAACATCCCTGCTGCCGTCGTCAATTCCGGGGAGGATATGTGTGTGAAAGTCAATCATTTTTTAACTTCTTTTCATTTTCCTTTTGTTTCGGGCCGCTTCTGAAATCATTGATCTGAACCGACCCCACTGAAGAAGAATATATCACAAATGGAATTTGGTTACAACTGCGTTATTGCTGTATTTTCGTGCATTTTCTCTGTTGTTTTGGTGCACAATTAAAGTTTTCTAAAAAAGAACATATGTAAGTTGTATGTTTTTTAAACATCTCACAACAATCATGGTTAAATTTCAAAAAAAAGGGAGAACTCTCTTCTGAAAGTCCTCCATACCGTAAGCAGTCGATAGGGGAATCGAACCCCTGTTTTCGCCGTGAGAGGGCGACGTCTTAACCCCTTGACCAATCGACCGTGTATGATGATACCGTATATCCCGGGGAATGTCAAGGCTTTTCTCGTTTTATTTTTTTGGTTAGTATTGTCTTGGAGGTATAAATTATGAATAAGAAGGAAATTGCTGAAATCCGCAAATTACTGACGAAGGATCACTGCCGGATTGACCGGATTACCGGCTGCTATGTGAATGGCGAGAAGGAAACGGTGATGGAGATGCAAGAGGCGTTTCTGTCGCTTCCTGAGGAGGAAATGCACAAGTACTGCGCGATTTTTAAGAAGACGCTTTCGGGGACGATCGGGCGGAATCTGATGACGCTGGAGTTTCCTTTGCTCGAGGAGGCGCCGGACGGCAGACAGGCTGCGCTGCTGGCACTTCGGGATTCGGAGCTTTCGGACACTGCCCTGTTGCGCAAAATGTATGATGAGATCATCAATGTGTATCCGTGTGTCGGGAATTTTCTGATTCTGTTTGCGTTCGGACGGTATGACGTGCCGGGCAGCACTTCAGACCGGATGACACTGGACGACGCGTCGGACTATGTGTATTCGTTTGTCGTGTGCAGCATCTGTCCCGTGAATCTCTCAAAGGAAGGACTCTGCTATGACCCGGATCAAAATACATTTCTGAATAAACTGCGGGATCAGATGGTGGAGATGCCGGAGGCCGGATTCCTCTTCCCTGCTTTTACGGACCGGAACACGGATCTGCACAATGTCCTCTACTATTCTTCGAAGCCGAAGGAACTGCACGGCGCGTTCCTGGAAGGCGTGCTGGGGATTGAGCCGCCGCTGACGGCCGAGACGCAGCACAGCACGTTTTCGGCGCTGGTCGAGGAGACATTCCAGCGTGACTGTGATTTTGAGGTTGCAAAGGAGATTCATGAGAAGCTGGGAGAAGTGATTGCCGAGGCCGCTGCGTCGGATGATCCGGAGCCGCCCGTTCTGGACGAGCACGCGGTGCGGGTGATTCTGACGCAGTGCGGCGCGACGGACGAGCAGATGGAAGCTTTTGCAGAGCGCTATGAGGAACTGACCGGCGATGAGCAGATTCTGGCATCCAATGTACACGCGGCGCGTAAGTTTGAGATCAAATCTGCTGATGTGAAGGTGAGCGTGGCCGCGGACCGGACGGATCTGGTCGAGACACGGATCCTGGAAGACGGCCGGGAGTACCTGGTGATCCCGCTGGACGGGGAAGTTGAGGTGAACGGGATAAGGATCCGGCAGAAACGTTAGTTTGACTTTTATTCGCAGTCAGCATATAATTAAGATACTAAAGAGGAGAACCGCACAGGCGATTGACCTCAGCCAGATTAAGTTATTGGGTTTGTACCCTCACAACCGTCACTTGCCAGAGTGGCGGTTGTTGCTTTTTACGATAATCGTCACGGTAAACCGTCCGATATGTAAGGTAATTCGCATAAGCATCACCTCCTCCCGAAGATGATGGCCAACCGCCTGCGCCTAAGCAGTACTCCTCTGCTCTTTAAAAACACAGGGGACAGTTACACAAGAACCGTCCCCAGTTTCTCTTCAGCTTCTTCTCTTGACTGCTCCAGTGCGATCGCCAGCTCACAGGTGAGTTTGCCGGTCGCTTCTGCCAGAAATCGTTCGTCCACGGATGTGAATTTCTTTCCCTGTGCGAGGCGGTCCGCGCGGCGCTGCCGGAGCGTCCGGATCAGCCCGGCAATCTGTGTACAGCTGCCCTCCCGCATGACTTCGCGGTAGGATTCCTCGCGGAATTTTTCATTGTCGATGCGCATCGGCTCAATCTCGTTGATGTGATCGAGCAATGCCGCTGCTTCTTCTTTCGTGATGATGGCCCGAATGGCAACTTTCTGACTGTCAACCGGGGAGTAAATGATGCTTCCTTTGGATGCGACCGGCTCGAGTACGTAGTATTTACGCTTCGTATCACAGCCGGGCATGTCTAAATAGGTGATTTCATTGATCCGACATGGGCCGTTTGTCCCGTACACAACATAACTTCCTGCAGAATACATGGGTACGCTCCTCTTTTTCCGTAAAATCTTCCAGTCACATTTTCCTGTTCAACACTGCAGCGTTCTTCTTCTATTTTCACATGAGCATCGGAACAATTTCTTCTAATAATTGAACTATAGTCATTATAGCATGAATTTATGCTATTTTTCAAGGTTTACACTTTGCAATTTTGTTACATAGTTTACATTTTTATTTTTATCGGAAATCCTCTTTTCATTCAGAATGATTGTGTTATAATGTGTTTTGTACGTTTATTGAGGGGTTACATAGAATCATTTAAGGGGACGACTGCGCCATGAAGGCGAATTTTTTTAAGAAGAAACCAAATACGACACCAAAAGAAAAGAAACCAAAAGATAATAAACCAAAGAAGCCGAAATCCAAAAAACTGATGTTCACCCTGATCGGACTGGGCTGCGCTCTTCTGATCTTTGCCATATATTCCTACGTTCACTATGCACAACAGTTTAAGACAGTCTTTTATAAAGGAACGGTGATCAATGGCATTGACGCCTCGTTCCGGACGCCGGCGGATGTCGAATCGGAAATTCAGACGAAAGCCGAGGACTACCGGATCGCGCTGCAGTTCCGTGAGGACGCTTCCGAGACCATCGAGGGCACAGACATTGATTATCATTACGTCTCAGACGGCAGCGTGCAGGAACTGTTCGACAACCAGCATTATCTGCTGTGGCCGAAGGGTCATTTCTCCGGACAGGAAGCGGAACTGACTGTCAACACTGATTTTGATCAGGAGAAGCTGACAGAGCTCGTCGGGAAGCTTCCGGAACTTCAGGCCGACAATATGGCAAAGCCGAAAAATGCGAAGGCGAAGTTCAAGGACGATCACTTCTATATTAAGAAGGAAAAATACGGCACGACGCTGCATCCGGAGATCGTACAGACGGCTGTCAGTGAAGCGGTGACCGCCTCGAAGACATCCCTGGTGATCGACGATATTACAGGTGCCTATGACAATCCGACCATTCTGGAGGATGATCCGCTGCTCGCCGAGCAGGTGAAAGAACTGCAGGAGCTTGCATGCGCTAGCATTACCTGGCAGATGCCGAACGGCGATGTGACGCTGAACGGCAATGCGCTGAAGAAGTGGCTGGTCAGGGACGATGAGGGGCACTACTCCAAAGACGAGGCCAAGTGGGAACAGAAGCTGTCCGAATATATTACAAATCTCGGCGCTGACATCAAGGTTGTTGACAATGCCTATCCGTTCCAGGCAACCGGACTTGGTCCGATGAAAGTTTACAGCAACGGATACGGCTGGGTGATGGATTCCGACGCCGAACTGGCACAGACACGCCAGGAACTGGCGGACGGAGCGATTACGACGCGTGAGCCGAACTGGGTTTCCCGCGGTGAACATACCGAGAACTGGGGACTTGGTCCGAGCTACGTTGAAGTTGACCTGTCCCGCCAGCATATGTGGTGCTATGTTGACAGCAAGCTTCACATGGAATCCGACATCGTCTCCGGCAATATGAGCTGGAGCAGATACACACCATCCGGCATTTATTTCATGAAGTTCAAGGAACTGGATCATATTCTGACCGGTGAGCGCAACGAAGAAGGTGTGCCGGAATACGAGACACCCTGCAGTTACTGGATGCCGTTCAACGGCGGCATCGGCTTCCACGACGCGTGGTGGCGCGGCTCCTTCGGCGGAGAGATTTACACCTACGACGGATCACACGGCTGCATCAATATGCCGCTTGAGGCCGCAGGTCAGCTGTTTGAAGTCATTACTACGGAGATGCCGATCGTCGTCTACTACTCGAAAGGCTGCCCGTTTGAGCCGGAGCGCAATGAGCTGCTTGGACTGGTGGACAAAGAGGCTGAGGCGGCTGAGGATGATGCTGCTGCAGAATCAGATGAAAGCGGTTCTGATGAATCCTACGACGAATCCTATGACGACGGTTCGTATGACGAAAGCTACGATGAGAGCTATGACGAATCCTATGACGAGAGTTATGATGAATCATACGACGAGAGCTACGACGAGTCATATGATGAAGACTACTGATTCGTAACCGGATCTGGATATGGATATGGATGTGTTATGCTGCCCCAGGCAGGTTTGATAAGAAACCTGCCTGGGGTATTTCTTTCTATGTCCGGCAAAAGTTACTTTGTTCACCTCTTACTTTACAGCAACTTTCCTGCCGGAATTTTTCTTTGCAAAAATCTTCTTGTATTTCTTTACAAAGCGCTTGTTTATCTTCTTGCTGCCGACTTTTACCTGGACCTTCTTTACTCTGGAGTTCTTCAGTGACCCCTTTACAGCCTTCTTTGTGAGCTTCTTTGTCTTCAGAATAACCGTCTTGACTTTGCTGCCCGTAAACGCGCCAGCCTTGACTGCCGTCACATTCTTCCCGATTGTAACGGTTCGGATCCTGGATCCTCTGAAGGCTTTTTCGTTAATCTGTGTGATTTGATAGGTCCTGCCTTTGATCTTGACCATATCTGGAACCACAACCGATTTCTGATCCGGCGCATTTGTAAACGCTGCTGCAGAATTGCTGAGCACCTTATAGTTCTGTCCGGATACGGACCACGAGGAGCCGACCGGCGGCGCGGGAGTTTCTGCCGCTGCGGGAGTTTTGGCCGGCTGCGCTGCCGGCTTAACAGGCTGTCTGCCGCCCTGGCTGCCGGTATCTTCCGTACCGCCGCTGTCATCCTTTTCCAGTTTCGGTATCACATGGCCGTATTCAAGTGTTTTACCACAGTCTTCACAGCACAGATCACCGGAATATCCTTCCGATGTATAGGTCGCATTTATATGATTGCACAGCGATACATTAACATGTTTATCCGGATCAGGCTCTGTCTCTGTTCCACGTTCCAGAACCTCACCGCATCTGGTGCAATATACGATCCCCTCATATCCCGGTGAGGAGCAGGTCGGCTCACGGACTCCGGGCTCTCCCGGCTCATGTCCGGACGGCGGGATTTCTTCCCGTTCCTGCAGCACCTCACCGCAGTCATAACAGTAAACCCCCTGCGTGTAACCCGGGTCTGTACAGGTCGGCGGAATCTCCTCCAGGACCACTTCTGTATGACCTTTCGCAGGAATCACTGTGCCTTTTTCGACCAGCTCATTGCAATCCCTGCAGTAAACATCCCCGGAATATCCTTCTTCCGTGCAGGATGGCGACACATCGTTCCATACTTCTGTATCACTATGGACATGTTCCTGTATATAAAACGTTTCTGTGCTGATCTCCTGCCCGTTATAATACAGACGGCAGGTATAATTTGTAAAGGAATCCTTCTGCGCGGTGAATTCATACACAAATGAATTTTCACCCTCAATGAGCTGTCCGTCCTTCTCCCACGCAATCGTAAATGGTGAGATATCCTCCACCAGATCCCATGAATCATCGCGGACTTCAGCTCTCACCCTGACTGTCTTCCCGATCGTAATATAATCATCATGTGTCACATTGAGACGCGCGGCTGTCGCCAGATCGTAGAGCCGGACAAGTCCATAGGAATAATAGGCCGGTTCATCGCTGCCCTGCGGGTACAGTACACAATAGTAATAATAATTGAATGTGTCTTCATCAGCGGTAAACGCTACGTATGGCTGATCCGTTTCCGCAAAACTTATATTCGTTTCATCTGACGTCATCTTCCAGACATACCGGTACTGCCCGGGCGGATCAATGACATTGCCATCATAATCCCTGAATTCCAGACGCAGCTTTACGGTATCGCCCGTTAAAACGGAATTTTTCTCTGGTATCAGGTACAGGCTTTCAAAAGGATCTTTTTCTGTAATTGTGATCCAGCGGGCCGCGGCACGGACGCCCTGATACTGAACGACGCAGCAGTATTCACCAAAGGAGTCTCCTGTGACCTCCGCCGTGTATTCCGGTGCGTCAGCCCCCGCAATCGCGGTCTTTTGTCCGTTCTCTCCGCAGCGGTACCACTGGAACTCATAACCTGACAGATCACTGATCTTATTTCCATTCGGATCCTTCAGGATCATTGTGAGGCGCATCGTATCGCCGGCATAATACAACGTTTCACCGCTGATCACCGCCGTCACCTCCGGAATAATTCCCTGGCCCGGTTCATCCGTTTCTTCAGGTATTACCCAAACAGTAGCCTTAGTCAGATCTTTATATTTTATGCTGATGCAGAATGAATTCTCTTCATCTTCTCCGACATAGAACCTGCCTGTCTCCCGGTCAATATATGTCTGTTCAGAATCGGCTTCTGACAGATTGAACGTCAGTCCGTCGATCGGTCCGTCCTCAATCCTGTAAATACTGTCCTCTGCAGCTTCTGTGCGGATCCTTACCGGCAGATAGTTCATTCTTCCCGCCTTCACCGGGATATTGTCCCAGAATTCAGAACCGCCGTGACCGCCTTCATCTGTCTCAAGCTCAATCACATTCAGCGGGAGCGCACGATACCCGTCAATCACCCCGCCTTCATCAGACACAAAGAACCACAGATCCGGCGACTGAATATACACAATCAGCTGATCCAACGGGGCATTTGAACCACTGAGATAAGGCTTCGCATAATATCCTGAACAGACAAGCGTCCGCAGGGCAGGACAATTTGAAACACTAATTGAACTGTTGATTTTTCTTCCGAAATAAGCTTCTTCAAGCAGAGGCATTGACTGCAGATTGAAGGAGAAATCCGTTTCGGCGCGGTCGCCTATTCTTATCTTTCTAAGGTTTTCATTATAATCAAAGGCGGAAGAATCGATTACTTCGCCATTGTAATCAAATTCCTCCAGCGCACATCTGGCGAAAGCATATTCTCCGACAGATTCCATTGCGTCCCCGAATTCGAACGCGGTCAGCTTGCTGCAGCCGTGGAAAGCCCGGTCTCCGATTACCTTCAGCGCATTACCGCAGGTAACATCTGTCAGTTCTGCACAGTCTAAAAAGGCAGACTCCCCGATCGATTCAACATGGTCCAGATTGATGGATGTCAGATCATCAGAGGATAAAAATGCATATCTGGGAATGTGTTTAACAGAAGCCGGAAGTACGACTGATTTCAGCGCAGAGTATCTAAATGTGCTTTCCGGGATTACGGAGATACCCTCTTCCAGAACAAGGTCATAGACCCGCACAAACAGGTCCGGGTGTTCCACCGTGCCGGTTTTTCCCTTTGTCAGTGTCAGTTTCTTAATCGTTCCCTGGAATGAATCACCATCACGGTCGATGTATATGTCATCCACATCGTCATGCGAATATCCGGAAGTCTGCTCGGCATAAAGATCGATATCCGCCGGCAGGACGACCTCCTCCAGCGTACCGGTGAATGCGGCCTCCCCGATCGTATATAAAGTCTCGGGGATTTCGATGCGTTTCAGCGCGGTACTGTAAAAACAGCCCTGCGGTATTTCTCTCAGAGAAGATCCGATCTCAAGTGAACCGAGTTTTGTAAAAGCAAACGCATATTCACCGATTGATTCAATTTCAGAGGGGATCTCAACATCCGCCAGCTGCCGGCACTTGGTAAAAGCGTGGTGTCCTATTTCTTTTACGGTAGAAGGAATCTCAATTCTCTCAAGCGCTTTGGTCAGCGCGAACTGCATCGCGCCGATTTTGGTAATTCCTTCATCCAGTATTACTTCTGTCAGCGAATTTCTGCTGGTAAACTGCGGCGTATTCTGCGAATAAGCGGTGTTTTTCAGCGATTCTTCCGGCATATCGGGCAGGATCCCGGTCTTTCCCGCAGTATAATGCAGCGTGGTGATCCCCTCCGTACCGCTAAACGGATATCCGTTGTACTCCGCGTCTGCCGGGAGCTGCAGGGAAGTCATGCTCTGGCAATTTGAAAACGCGTTTTTGCTGATATACCGTACCTTGTCATGGATCACGGCGCCGGTCAGCGCCGCACCGCTGAAGCAGTTCGTCCCGACCGTGCTTCCGGAAAGTGCCAGACTGAGGTCAGAAGCCCTGGATGACTGTGTCCATCCATAATATCCGAAATACCTGGAATTGATATTTAAAGCATAATTATCACAGGCATGTCCCTGCGCGACGGCATCGAGCACACTGTTGCCGCTGTCTATGAACAGTCTGTATAAATCATAGGCCAGTTTTACAGACCTTGTCAGTGTTCCGTCCATTCCCGACTGAACGACAGCCGCATTGCATGCGGACTGCAGCTCTTCTTTTGTCGTGATCTGCGAAATACCGTCCAGATTATCGACCGCCCGGCGGATCAGTTCATAATTCTGCTGCAGCCATGACTTGAATTTGCTTTCGCTCATCTCGGCCGTAGTGATCACGGCCTGCTGAAGATCTGATTTTAAGACCTGCAGCTCATCAATGTAGGTCTCCTGAAGTTCTGCGTAATTGAACAGGGAGATCTGCGATTTGTCCATCTGCGATCCGATGCTTGCGGAGGTGATCGAGCCGAGCGCCTTTACCATCTCCCGCCAGGAAACGCTGTTCCGCCCGCCCATCAGCCAGGCCAGCGCCGAGAATATCTCCTTTGCCTGTGTTGTCTTCGGGGCAGCTGACGTGTTCCCGATCACTTCTTCGATCACATTGACATAGGAACTGACGGAAGAAGCCCCCGCAAATTCTGAGCCGTGCTTCTGCTGGAAACGCGCCCTGAAATTCTGGCCGGACAGACCGTTCGCGTCCAGATCAACATCCTGTCCGTACCGCAGATAACCCCAGCTGCTCAACGGAAGTGAAGCGACTATATCACCCGCGTAATTAAAGTTGTAAATATTTGTGTAGGAGGTATTCGCGTCATAGCTGACAGCCGGGCAGGCATAGGTGTAGCCGAACACATTATTCCTGTTAAAATAACCTGAACCTGATTCCGATATCTGCCCCGCCAGAATATTGGAGACTGCCGCGCCGCGGCTGTGGCCGCTGATCAGAATCTTGCGGTGCGCGGCGTCAAACCCGTCTGAATTCAGAAAGTCCGAAATCAGAGCGCCTTTTACCTCGCTCTCTGCCGCGTAAAAACCAGCGTGATTCCGTTCATTTGTTTCCCCGAGATTAAAATTGCTGTACCATTCCGCCGTGGCCGGTGTTCCGCGCACCGCAACAACATAAATACAATAATCCTCCCCTTCCATTCTCACGATTTTCCGCCCGATCGTAAACGCGACAAAATCGTTGTCCGAATAACTGGCTTCCCTGTGATAATTGTATGCATTGATCTTGCTGAAGCCCATGGACTTCATGAGTGATACAGACTGATCGATATTATATGCGGCGGCAGCCAGGTTCGCACCGGTCTTTGCGAAATCCGGATCCGCCATCCCGTCCGTCCTGACCGCGTCAGACAGGAAAAACCTGTCGCTGTAAGTGCAGCCCGTTCCGGCAGATGTCACTTCCGCATAAGATTCAGACAGATCCAGATAAGATGATGAAACAACTGACCTGGTCAGCTGCGCACCGTCTTCTGAGGAAGTATCTTCATCTGCAAAATCGTTATATTTCAGCCATGTGAAATAGTCTGTACAATCACCGAAAACCAGTCGGTCAATCACCGTTTCGACGGCGTGTCCGTCAACGCTGTTATATCTCGGAGAAGCAGATTCATAGACGGTATAGAGCTTCCCGTCCGCGATCTCGATCTCCTCTGCCATCGAAGGAATCTTCAGCTTTCCGTGCGGTGTTGTTACAGGATTTGTGCCGATGTTCTGCACTTCATACAGAAACATATGCGAGTAGTCTTTTCCCCTGCCGTATGAACAGTTCACTGCCAGACAGACTCTTCCATCCTGTTCAAAAAACTTTGCTCCGTTTCCTTTTGCGGAAATCGTAATCGTATTTGATCCCGCTGTCAGCGTACTCACATTGTCCGCGTCAGAAATATCATACGGAATGATTACGCCGTTCCCGGAGGGATTGCTGATGCTTGTCCACAGACAGCCGTCGTAGTAATCGATAAAAGAAGCCAGCGTACTGATACCAAACACCTTATCACAAGACATTGCCACGGCGTCATTCCCGCTGTTCACAGCCGCATCTACCGCTGAAATGGAAAGCCTGCTCAGCCTCTGGCTTGAGCTCCTTGCGATCCATAGATAGCTCCCGTCAAAAGTAACGCCGCCGACGTGGTTTACAAGCGGAGAATAACTGTCCTTATTTTCCAGGAGTCCGGATTCATCCTGCGCGGTTTCATTTGTATATGTCTTATGCGTAAATAGAGAGATCGTCGTCAGATACTGCCCGCTTTCCCTGTCAAGAACATACAGAACAGAGCCGTGCTCTCCGTGCTCCTTCTCATCTGCAAGCGCTTCCAGTCTCTGTATATTTTCATCTGAAGCAGTCTTATGTGCTTTAAGATCCTTCATGTAATCTGTGATGTCGCAGTACGCGCTGATCACAATGTAATCATCCGTAACACACAGACCCTGCGGCACCATGCAGTGGCAGGCCTCTGTCTTCCATTCGCCTGCATCCGAAAGCTCTCTTACCGCAGTCTCCTCCATTCCGGGGACCGCGGCAAAACCGGATGAAAATCCGCCGATATCAGACTTGCCAAGATTATTGTTGAATTTACTTTCTGACAGCTGATAGTCCGTTGAGGTCGCCGGTCCGGTATCTGCTGATACTGACACAGCGAAAAAAGCCGTGCCGGCAAGAACAGCCGCCAAAAGAAGAATGCTCCGGAAAAAAGCGGAAGATTTTACGTTCAAATACACTGCAAGGTTTTTCATAAAGCCGTCCCTCAATTAATAACAGAACAAACAGGATAGATGATATAACAATTGTACCACATGCGGCGGCTTACCATGCTATTTAAGTCCGGATTTTTCAGAGGTTTTTCTGCGATTTTCAGCGATTTTTCAGAGGTTTTTCATTCTGACAAATCTGATATGCGGCAAGTGAAGAACATTTAAAAAAGTGCAGAACTTGTTTGTTCTGCACTTTTTTGAGATCTTATGATTTTTATGCTTCCAGGCACATGTATCTGAATCAGCATTCCAACGTAAACGAGAACACAACCCCGTCTGCCCGGTTTTCAGCACTGCAGGTCTGGCCGTGCTGATCCATAATTGCTTTTACGATTGAAAGACCGATGCCGCTTCCGCCATAGGCGCGTGTATGGGCTTTATCCACTTTGTAGAACTTCTCCCAGATGCGGCCGATATCTTCTTCCGGAATCGGTTTGCCGCGGTTGAAAACGGATACGGTTACGATCTCTTTTTGTGTGCCGCTGTCTTCGGTGCCGGCAGCTGTACTGCTGCCCGGGGTGCCGGAAACTACGCTGCTGCCTGTATTCGGTGCTGCTGTGCTTCTGGTGCAGGTGATTTCGATCCGCCGGTCACCATCCAGGTGATGGATCGCGTTGCTTAAGTAGTTCGTCACCACTTCTTCGATACGGAATTCGTCCGCCCACACCGGAATCGGTTCCGTCACGTCAAAATGGACATCTGCCTGATTCTGTTCGATCATGATCTGCATCGACGCGATAACACCGCGAATCAGCGCAGTCAGGTCAAACCGCTGCATCTGCAGCTCTTCCGCGCCGGATTCCAGCTGGTTCAGCGTCAGAAGCTGTTTTACCATCTCATTCATCTTGGCGGATTCGTCGATAATGACATCACAGTAGAATTCCCGGCTCTCCGGATCATCCGCAATGTCTTTCAGACCCTCCGCATAGCCCTGGATCAGCGCGATCGGGGTCTTCAACTCATGTGAGACATTTCCCAGGAATTCCCGCCGCATCTGATCGATCTTCGTCTTTTCATCGATATCCTGCTGCAGCTTCAGATTGGCGGATTTCAGTTCGGAAATTGTCTGCTCCAGCCGGTAGGACATGGTGTTGAAATTCTCTCCCAGAACACCGATCTCATCCTCTCCGCCGCTCTCATAATGCGCGTTGAAATCCAGATTCGCCATGCGCTGCGACAGATCCGTCAGTTCCTGCAGCGGTTTTACCAGCCGGCGTGTCAGGATCCAGACGAAAACAGCGCTGACCAGCGTTACAATCAGACCGATGTACATATAGAAGCGGACTGACAGTCTGGCGGCGACGCTGATGCTCTCCAGCGGCGTCAGCGCGATAAAATAATCACCGCAGTCGAGGGTGCCCCACAATTCCAGATAATCCATATTCTGGAACGAATCATGGATCTTTATGATGTTATAATAATCGGTCTTTGCGAGAACCTTGGTATTATCTCCCTCAATATTGAAGATATTGCCGAACAGACGGCTGGCCATACTATAACCGTCCTTGGCATTTGTCAGCCGGAAATTCAGATTGTAATCAACGACGGCATACGTCAGCGCATTAACTTGGCAGAAATGCTCCAGATCTTCGGATATCACAGGCATAGAATCATCTTCATCGGTATCCGGATCGTCATCTTCGACCTCTTCCGCCTTGATCTCATCGTGGAAATGGTGATTACTTCCGCTGCTGTCCTGGTCCGGATTGTCCGCGTCCCCGTCCTCGTCATCCGCATCATCATCGATAAAGATGATTTCCTCGTTGAACATCTCCCAGCTCTTCTTCAGTTTTCGCTGTTTTTCGCGCAGATAAAAGTCGCCCGAAAAGACCTGATTGATGATGCCGATCGCAAGCAGGGCGGCGATCATCAGGCCCATGAACGTAAAAGCCACGCGGCGTTTGATTGATGTTTTCATATATGTGTTGTTAAATATAAAATATTATGTTAATATTTGTTTCTGAATATTTATGTCTACAAATTGTTTCTTGGTTCATTTTGACATACGTATTATTACGTGCTATTATCAAATAATAGAAAGGATTATTGTTGAAAACATCTGAACTCACAAAAAAGCTCAAACATATCGGATGCTATCTTGTCGAACATGGTACAGAACACGACAAATGGCACAGTCCGGTCACCGGCAAAGACTTTCGCGTACCCAGGCATCCTGCCAGAGAGATTAAAACAGGGACTGCCAGACGTATTATGAAAGATGCCGGTCTGCTTTAATTGATTATTCGTTAAACATGTTATGTATGGAGGATACGTAATGGCTAAGTATGTCTATCCGGCAGTCTTCACCCCTGAGGAACAAGGTGGATACTCTGTTAATTTTCCCGATCTGGAAAGCTGCTATACCTGCGGTGATAATCTTGCAGACGCCATTTATATGGCTGAAGATGTCCTCGCATTTACACTCTACGACTATGAGAAGCAGCATCGTGACATTCCAAAACCAGGCGAGTTTCGTTCTGTTCACTGCGAACCGGGAGAATTTGTCAATCTAATTGTCTGTGATACACTTCACTACCAAAAACGATTTAATAACCGCGCTGTCAAGAAGACGCTCTCGATTCCGGAGTGGCTCAACGAGGTTGCATTGGAAAATCATATCAATTTTTCTCAGCTTCTTCAGGAAGCGCTGATGGAAAAATGCAAGGTTTGAGCCGGATTAGACAGATCCTGTTCAGGGCTCGAACTTATAGCCCAGTCCCCACACAGTCTTAATCAGATCGCCCTTTTCGCCAAGTTTGCTGCGCAGTTTCTTGACATGGGTATCGATCGTACGGGCGTCGCCGAAATAATCGTAGTTCCAGACATTGTTCAGGATCTTCTCACGGGAAAGGGCGATGCCTTTATTTTCCATGAAATATGTCAGCAGCTCAAACTCTTTGAAGCTGAGTTCCATATCCCGTCCGTCCACGGAAGCCGTGTGCGCAGAACGGTCGATTTTGATGCCGCCAAGTTCAAGCGTATCTGCGTCGTCGTACTGATTCGTGCGGCGCAAAATCGCCTCGACACGTGCCACCAGAATTTTCGGGCTGAACGGCTTGGAAATGTATTCATCCACACCGAGTTCAAACCCCAGCAGCTCGTCCCGCTCATCACCGCGCGCTGTCAGCATAATGATCGGCACCTTTGACTCTTTACGAATCTCGCGGCACACCTGCCAGCCGTCCATCTTCGGCATCATGACATCCAGAATAATCAGATCGATGCCGCGGTCCTCATAAAAGATGTTCAGTGCTTCTTCTCCGTCTGCCGCTTCAATCACCTGAAAGTTTTGTTTTACCAGAAAATCGTGCACGAGTTTGCGCATGCGCGCCTCATCGTCAACGACTAAGATTTTAAGCTGTTCCATTTTCACCCTCCTGTTCAGAAATCAAGTGAGTTTAACCGGGATCATCCTGATGATCACACTGTTTCTCCTATCATATGCTATATTTGTGATCATTCCATGATATATTTTGCAAACAATTCAGCAGGATCAATTATTCTCATTTTATCACATTACAGAATTCTCTGCGCAAGAAAAAGGAAGGGCTTATGCAGCCCTTCCGTATGAATCGTTGTGTATGGTTTCTATGGTTTCTGTTTTTGGTCAGCGCACCTTGATTTTACAGGTCACTGTTTTATATCCCGCTTTATATGAATTGTTCCCCTGCGCAGTAACCATGATTTTCACTTTGTAGGTGCCTTTCTCCAGACCTTTCTTGATGGTAATCTTTCCGGTCTTCCTGTTAATCTGGATCTTACTGTTCCCCTTGATTTTAATATAGGTCTTGCGGCCGACTCCTTTGTTAATGAATTTTATAGCCTTTTTTATTTTGATTTTCTGTGCTTTGTTTTTTAGTTTACTGTATTTGACAGTAACCTTTTTGCCTTTGATCTGGAGCGGATTGGCCGCTTTTGCATTTGCGCCCTTCCGGTTAACGGCAGAAGCATTTTCAATGCCGTCTGTTGTTATTGTTCTGATTATAATTTTTGTGGGGTCGGGATTTGTATTGCCTGACGAATTTCCTGAGCCGCCGGTTTTCGGTATTACATTAATAATGTCTTCTGCGCCGCAGTTCGTGCATTTTCTGTAAATACGCCCGTCTGCGGTTTTTGTGGGGTTCACAATTATATTATTGCCCCAATGATGTTCAGCGCACTGAAATACTGCGCAAAGATATTTTGCTTCTGATGCAGTTGTCGTGTATGCAGTATCTTCTGTAAGGCAGACCTCCGACGGTTTTTCTGCAATGGGATCACCATCTTTATTGCCGCCTCGTTTGCCGGGAATTCCTTCGTACCATCCTGTAAAGGTAAATCCGGGAGCAGGTTTTGCAGTGAACTTCATCTTTATTCCTTCTACAACCGCAAAACTAAAATACGGATCATCCATTCCCAGATCACGAATTGGTTCAGCAACTTGATAATCTGCAGGATCCTGCGATGTTGGCACTTCCTCAATATCAACGGTTCCACAAGGATATTCAGCCGGATCAGCGCCCGGATTATCCCGATTATAAACACCGAGACAGACATCTGCAAGCCATCCGGCATGTAATGTGATATCTCCTGTTACACCTTCGGTAAAGTCAAAATCCATATCCAGCGCCTGATCTGTGTACCAGAGATCAAAACGCAGACCGTCCTTTGTGGGGTCTTCCGGTCTTGTGACACGGTCCTGATATTGAACCGTCTGCTGCGCGACGGGACTGCCTCCATGGGAATCAAACGTTACTGTGTAGACGTTCTTTTCCCACTGTGCTGTAAGCGTGTAGCACGCATTTCCGGAAAGATTCTGCAGAAATTCAAACTGGCTCTGCAATTCCTGCGTTTCTGCCGGATCTTCTGCTGGAAAGCCGTGGATGATCAGGGTGCTTTCTGTTAAAGTTCCTGTTTCGTCAGGCTGATTCTCTACGGTCAATGCGTTGGTGATCGTTGCGGCATACCTGGAATCCACGCGCCAGCCCGTAAAGTGATATCCTTCCCTGACCGGCGCGGTGAGTTTGTATTCTTTATCTGAAACGTCCGTTGAAATACTGATCGGATTTGGGTTGTGGGATTCATCTTCATAAAGATTCCCCTCCGCATCCTGCCAATAACCTCCATTACAGTAATATTTGATCTGAAAGGTATAAGAGTCATCTGCGTATACATTTTGTATTGTAAATAACAGGAACAAACAAAATGCTGCCGCTGCCATTTTGCAAATGGTATACATTTTTTCTTTCATACATACCCTCCATGTAAAACAGTCGGGAGGATTTCTCCTTCCGACCGTGCTTGATTAGTGGACCAGGCGGGAGTCGAACCCGCGTCCGAAAGCCCATCCATTCAGGTTTCTCCCATCACAGTCATTCTTTTTTGATTCCCCCGCGGAACTGCCGAATGACAGGCAATGCCGCGCGGTAGCTTCATGATTTCTTTTTCCGCCGCAAAGCTTAGGTGGAAAAGTGCCCCGCCTTATTTGATGCCGGAATCACAGGCGCGGGAACCTGCAAAACCGACATGCAGCAGTTAGGCTGCAGCTAATGCGAAATTATCTTCGTTAGCGTTTATTTTTAAAGTACCGGGTTGTTGCGCGGTCCCCGGAGTCCGCGGATGGCTTCCCAAACTTCAAAACCCCCGTCGAAACCAGTACTAGCCCATGGTTTGTATCCTTCACAGGGTGAAATGACGATACCATTCGTAGATGATATCCTTCTTGTTAAGACTAATATATTTTTGAATTTTCTTCAAGTCATTTTGTGGAATATTTGCTCTATTATGCTCCATTATAATCTCATCATCATGAATCCAGAATTTTGCGCTGTTTTCTGATGGTTTTCCCTTGCTGACATGAATATGCGGCGGCTCATCATTCTCATTTGACCAGAAGAAAAATGAATAACCGAGAAAGTCGATTAAAGCTTTAGGCAATCGTTACCATCTCCTCTCTGGCCAGATCCCACATCAGAGGTGCATTGTTTCGAAGATATCTCTCCTGCTCCATAATCTCATCTTCAGAGAAACCATATGACCTGACATTACAAATACAAGGGAGCTTCCATTCTGCAAAGTCGAATCCATTTTCGTTTGGTCGTTCAAATCTGGCAAGAATTGTCTCGAATCCATCTGTATTTGTTTTAATATCAGAAAATGTCAAAACCACGTGATTAATCGTGCTGTAATAGTTTTTCATTATTACACCTCACACATAGTATAAAGGACTTTTGATTTTGTATTATGGTAACACACAGCATGTCCAATGTCAACGCCGTCCATAATCAGCCCAGATTCCGCACCTTGAAATCACGCTCTGCTTCTCTTCGCTGGTCTTTCTTCGCAATATCGGTACGTTTGTCATACAGCTTCTTACCTTTTGCGAGACCGATTTCCACCTTGACCAGAGACTCTTTGAAATAGACCTGCAGCGGAACAATGGTGTAACCCTTCTGTGCAATCGCCCCGCGCAGCTTATTGATCTCCCGCTTATGCAGGAGCAGTTTCCGCGTGCGCAGCGGATCTTTGTTAAAGATATTTCCCTTTTCATACGGGCTGATATGCATGCCGAGAATGTATACGCCGTCGTCTTCAATACGGACGAAGGATTCCTTAATGGAACATTTGCCCATACGAAGCGATTTTACTTCCGTACCGACGAGCGCGATGCCGGCCTCATATGTTTCTTCGATGAAATAGTCATGATATGCCTTTTTATTATTGGCAATCAGACGATTTGTTTTTTCTTTGTTCATTTTCCGGTTTCTCCAAATAAAAAGCTGCCACAAATAGATTGCAGCAGCTTTCGTATTTTCATTATCCGATCATATTCAGAACGATCGCCAGTACGAAGAACAGAATTGCGAGGATTCTTGTGATTTTTACAAGATTTCCTTCTGCGGAACGGCTCTTGTTCTTGCCCCAGTAGGTATCTGTCGCAGATGCCTGACCGCTGAGGGCGCCAAGTCCCGGATCTTTGCTCTTCTGCATCATGACGATAATGATGGATGCAACACAAATGACTGCAAATACGATTGAAAGGATTGTAGCTAAAACTGCCATTAATCTAACCTCCGAAAACAACTGCATTACATAGTAGCATGAATCGTTCGAAAATTCAACTCTTTTTTGAATATTTCATTACCCTTCCGGCGTGATCTATCTGCCGGCCGGTCGGGCGCGGACCGGATATAATCAGAGATCCTCAAGAACGATTGTGAACGGTCCGTCGTTGATCAGTGACACTTTCATAATCGCGCCAAAGATTCCTCTTTCAACCACAGGAACCTGCTTTTTCGCCTCTGCAATCATGTATTCATACAGCGGCTCCGCCATTGCCGGATCCCCTGCCTTGAAGAAACTCGGACGGTTACCCTTTTTGCAGTTTGCACAGAGTGTGAACTGAGAAATCAGCAGCAGCTCTCCGCCGACGTCCGCCAGCGAAAGATTCGTCCTGCCCTCCGCATCCATAAAAATCCGGAGACCGATCAGCTTCTTCAGATACTTGTCGGCAATCGCCTTCGTATCCTCCTGCTCAATCCCGATCAGAACCAGGAGACCCTGCCCGATCGCGCCGACGACCTCGCCGTCGACCCGGACGCTCGCTTCCTCAACCCGCTGTATCACTAGTTTCATAGCTTATAATACCTTTGAAAGGAAATCCTGCAGTCTCGGGTTTTCGGGACTTCCGAATACTTTCTCCGGCGTTCCCTGTTCCATGACCACGCCTTCTTCGATGAACAGCACGCGGCTGGCGACTTCACGGGCAAATCCCATCTCGTGTGTGACGATTGCCATGGTCATGCCGTCGTCTGCCAGTTCTTTCATGACCCCGAGTACTTCACCGACCATTTCCGGGTCAAGCGCGGAGGTGGGCTCGTCGAACAGCATCAGTTTCGGACGCATTGCCAGCGCGCGCACGATTGCGATACGCTGCTTCTGTCCGCCTGAGAGAGACGCGGGATACGCATCTGCCTTATCTGCCAGATTTACGCGTTCCAGCAGTCTTGTTGCCTCTTCATCAGCCTCCTCCTGGTTCATCAGACCGGTTCTGACCGGTGCCAGGGTGATGTTGCGGCGGACGGTTTTATTTGGAAACAGATTGAAGTGCTGGAATACCATTCCCATCTGCTGCCGGATTTTATTGATATCCGTCTTGTCGGAGGTAATCTCCGTGCCGTCGAATGTGATGGTTCCCGAGGTAGGGATTTCCAGCAGATTCAGGCAGCGCAGAAATGTGGATTTTCCGGATCCGGACGGTCCGATGATACAGATTTTCTCACCGGTCTGAATCGTCTCGGAGATATCACGCAATACGACGTGACTGCCGAATGCTTTTGTCAGATGTTCTACCTTTACCAGTGCATTAGTGTCTGTCACTCTTCCGCATCCTCCTTTCCAGAATCCCCTGCAGATATGTCAGGATAATTACGACAACCAGATACATGACGGCGATACCGAGATACGGCATCAGCGGCAGATAGGTTCTTGCCTGCAGATCGCGGGCTACCTTTGTCAGCTCTGTCATGCCGATGACGGATACGAGCGAGGTATCCTTAAACAGCGTAATCAGCTCGTTGCCCAGTGCCGGCAGGATGTTTTTGATTGCCTGCGGGATAATAATTTCCTTCATGACGGTGCCGTAATTCATGCCAAGCGAGCGGCCGGCCTCCATCTGACCCGGATCGACTGACATGATGCCGCCGCGGATGATTTCCGCTACATACGCACCTGAGTTGATACCGAGCGAAAGGATCGCGACGCCCATAAGATTGCGGCTCGTGGCAAATACGACGAATCCCATAATCAGGAGCTGTACCATCATCGGAGTTCCGCGGATGACGGTTGTATACAGCTTGCAGACTGCATTTGCAAACACAAGACCGGGAGACTTTTTCCCGCCTTTTTGCTGGTCATGCAGCGTGCGGATGACAGCTACAACGATTCCGAAAATGACACCCAGTGCGAGCGCGCCGAGCGTCAGAAGGATTGATTTGCCAAGACCCTCGAGATAGAGTTTCCAGCGGTCTCCTTCGATAAAGCTCATGACGAACTGTTCACTGAGACTGGCTTTTGCACCCACTGTGATTCCTCCTCAACTATCATCATGCAGAACCGGCGGCAAAGGCTGAAACCCGGCGGCCGGATGCATTTCTCATAAATATACGAAACGCCGGAGTCATGCATGACACACGACTCCGGCGCCACTCTGATCTGCTGTGATGCGGCCGGTTTTGAACCGCATACTGCTCTTTTCAAAATTGGACTGTTCTGCCGGATGGTCCTTCCGGACGGCTTGCGTCGGAATTCCATCTGCAGATGGTCATTCTTTATTCTGTGATGTACTTGTCAACGATTGACTGTACGGTTCCATCATCGATCAGCTCTTTCAGAGCGCCGTTTACAGCATTGTACAGACCTGCATTTTCCTTGCCGATACCGATTGCATATTCCTCGTTCGCATACTCAGTGTCGAGGATCTTGAGACCTTCGTTCTCTGCGACATAAGCCTTTGCCGGCTCGCTGTCGATGACAACACAGTCAACCTTGCCGCTCATCAGAGCCTGTATAGCAGTCGCGCCGGTGTCGTATGCGGTGACATGATCTGCGCCGTGATCGTCTTCGCAATAAATGTGGCCGGTTGTACCCTGCTGTACGCCGATCATCTTGCCGTCCAGATCCTCGACTGAAGCAATGTCGGAATCCTCTTTGACGATGATAACCTGTACTGCATTTGCATAGGTATCTGTGAAATCAACGTTCTGCTTACGCTCTTCGTTGACTGTCATACCTGCCATTGCGATGTCGCTCTTGCCGCCCTGGACTGATGTGATAACAGACGAGAAGTCCATATTATCTACAACCAGCTCGAGACCAAGCTTCTCAGCGATTGCGGTTGCGATCTCAACGTCGATTCCCTCGAATCCGCCGTCATCGGTGGTCATCTCATACGGAGGAAATGCTGCGTTTGTAGCCATATGAAGCTTGCCTTCCTCAACCAGAACCATCTCTGCGTCTTCTTCTGCTGCGGAAGATGCTGCGGAGGACGCTGCCTCAGCTGCCTCAGAAGCTGCGGATGATGCTGCCTCAGCTGCCTCGGAAACTGCGGATGATGCTGCCTCAGAAGCTGCAGATGTTGCTGCGGAATCAGAAGAGCCGCCGCATGCTGCAAGGCTGATTGCCATACCAAGTGCCAATACTGTAGAAATTACTTTTTTCACGTTACTCACTCCCTAAATAATTTTTTTTACATAAATATATCTCTTGCTGATACAATATGTGATTTCATGAATAATATTCACGAAACATGTTTTATCCTATCACTATGCGGTTATTGTGTCAAATCATTTTGGACCGGATTCCGGAATCTTAAGCAGCTGAGGAATCAGGATTCTGATGCGTTTTAAAATCAGAAGATAGCCTTGTACATTTTATCGAACTAAATTAGTATATAAGAAGATACTTCAATCATAATAAATAAAAGGACCCGCTTATGCACAATCAGGATACTTCTATTAATCTTAACAAACGAACACTTCACATTAAGCCTCTGCCTGAGGAATTCGGAGTTACATTAAAGAAAGCGCCGGCGCAGAAAAAAACCGTCGACACGTCCCGGAAAAAACCCGTCCGCGCGTCTACCGGTACGGATGCAGGGAATACTGCCGGCCGGAACATTGACAGCTCCGCTGCCGGCGGGCATGCCGGTTCTTCCGCGGCAGATCCGTTTGCAACCGGCAAGGCCGGACGTAACGCGGCAGGCGGCAGTGCGAAGCCTGTCAAAAAAAAGATGTCATTTGGCAGACTGGTTGTATTGCTTTTTGTGTGCGGCATCGCTTATTTTGTCGGGAAAACGGTTGCTTCTGAATTTTTAACTGGTCCGGCAAAGACAATTAACACGCAATCCGTTGATTACGATGATTCGGATGACACGGAAGCAATATCACTTGATCAATCTGACACGGATCCCGCTGCATCAGCTGAAGCAGTGCGGGAATATTTTGCTGCAATGGGATCGGTGGATTTGTCACAGACAGGCAGTATGACAGCTGAAGCCGGATCGGATCTTTATATTACAAATCTGGTGCAGGGAAAGATTCTCGGATCAACGCAGGAAATGACCGTTATTCCATGGCATGATTCATGGGAATCGGATGAAAACCGGCCCCGGATCCGGCATGATGTTTCAGAATTAGAGATTACCTTTCATATAAATGACAAATATGCCAGCTGTACCTACTCTTATGATTATGAGGCAGCTGCTTCTATGTATGAGCGCTATACGCAGTCATCCAGCCGTGAACTTACAGAACTGGAGCAGCGGGAAATTGACGGTGTCGTTTATCAGGTGTTTCACGAGCAAATCGACAGTCTGACCTATGCATACGCGATGCGTGATCTGGATACAGAAGGAAAGTTTTCCTGTTACGTGGTCACGAATCGGGATTCAGGAATTGATATGGATGAATTTCTTGAAGATGCCGTGTCCGGTCTGCAGAGTGTACATGATTCATTTGAAAACATTACCGCTGCATCTCCGGTGGCAGCTCGCACACTCATGCATCAAAATGGTGCTCATAAAGTAATCGTTCAGTCTGATATTGTACGGCATGCTGCGCTCTGGAAAATATCAGACCATATAACTGGTTACGGAAACTACGGAAACGGACTGTACTGGGATACAGATAAAACATACGGGGGGCTCTCTTACCATCACAGTTTCGAGCTTGCTGCGTCAAATGATCTTTCCACTGAAGAGGAGATTGATTATGATTTTGAGCGCGGCAGTCTGTCTGAATTTAAAGAAGAATCCACCAAAACCTATTATTCAGACGCCTCTGTTTCAAATCTTAAGAAAGGAAAACTGCAAAAATACAGCATCAATGGATACCCTGTGTATGCACGCTTCCTGCAATTCAATTATAAACCTGGAGATATATCCCATCATATGGAAATCATTTCGATTGGGGTACAAATATCTGATGACACATATCTTTTCATACAGGAAACGATAGACGATCCTGCTGAGAGCTATCAAGATCATGTCGAATCCACGATAGTACGCCTTGCGGGAGAAAACCTGCAGATTATTTCATAAATCTAACTATGGAGACCCCATTAAACTTTGGAGACCTTCCAATTCTTTTATAGAAATGCCGCCGAACCTGAAAAACTCAGTTCCGGCGGCATTTTTATCGATGCTTATATTTTTATTATTTCCGCAGTACAGCTGTTTGCTGTCTGCAGAGGCAGGGACTCCCCATCTGAGATGATGCCTGTCAGTACTGCTGGATACCTGTTATCTGTCAGTACTGTTGGATACCTGTCATCTGTCAGTACTGCTGGATACCTGTCATCTGTCAGTTTTTCTTCAGCAGAGAAACGCCTGTCATCTCCTTCGGCTGCGGGAGATCCATCATATCGAGCAGCGTCGGGACGATATCCGCAAGACGTCCGCCCTCTTTCAGTGACCAGGACTGATCGACGTTGACCAGGAGGAACGGAACCGGATTGATGGTATGTGCGGTGAACGGCTCGCCGGTTTCTTCGTCGACCATGTACTCCGCGTTTCCGTGGTCCGCGCAGATGAACATCTGGGCACCGGTTTCTTTTACTGCAACGACTGCGCGGCCGATGCACTCATCGACTGCCTCGATCGCTTTAATGGCTGCTTCTTCAACACCTGTGTGACCAACCATATCCGGATTTGCAAAGTTGATGATGATGACATCATATTTTCTGGACCGGATCGCCTCGCAGAGCCTGTCGCATACTTCGTATGCGCTCATCTCCGGCTGCATGTCATAAGTCGGTACCTTCGGGCTGTTAACCAGAATACGGTCCTCTCCCGGGTACGGCTCCTCGATGCCGCCGTTGAAGAAGAATGTGACGTGCGCGTATTTCTCTGTCTCTGCTGTGTGCAGCTGTGTCTTTCCGAGAGAGGAAAGATACTGCGCGAATGTATTTGTAATTTCTTCTTTCTTGAACGCGACGTATTTGTTCGGAATGGTTTCGTCGTAGTTCTTGAAGCAGACGTAGGTCAGGTTCTGCAGACGCTCGCGGGGGAATCCCGTGAATTCCGGATCGCAGAACGCGCGGGTGATTTCTCTTGCGCGGTCCGGGCGGAAGTTGTAGAAAATGACGGAATCGCCTTCTTTGACGACTGCAACCGGCGTGCCGTCTTCGTTCTTCATGACGATCGGCACAACAAATTCATCGGTGACGCCGTTGTCGTAGGAAGTCTGCAGCGCTGCGACAGGATCTGTTCCGCCGTCCACGCCTTCGCCGAGGGTCAGTGCCTTGTACGCGATCTCCTCGCGCTCCCAGCGGTTGTCACGGTCCATTGCATAATAGCGGCCGGAAATAACGCCGATGCGGCCGACGCCGATTTCTTTCATTTTCTCAAGCAGTTCCCGGATGTAATCGATTCCGGATGTCGGCGGTGTGTCTCTGCCGTCGAGGAAGCAGTGCACGCAAACATCTTCCAGACCCTGCTTCTTCGCCATTTCCAGAAGCGCGTACAGATGTGTGTTGTGACTGTGTACGCCGCCGTCAGAAAGCAGACCCCAAAGATGCAGTGTCCCCTTGTTCTTCTTTGCATTCTCTATGGCAAGCAGGAGCTCTTCATTTTCAAAGAAATCCCCGTCTTCGATTGCTTTTGTGATGCGGGTCAGATCCTGATAGACGACGCGTCCTGCGCCCATATTCATATGTCCGACCTCTGAATTTCCCATCTGACCGTCCGGAAGTCCTACTGCGAGCCCGCTGGCATTTCCCTGTACGTAGGGGCAGTTTGCTTTCAGCTTGTCCATAACCGGTGTCTTTGCCTCACAGATTGCATTGTGTGTGCAGACAGGATTCTCACCGTAGCCATCGAGGATCATCAATACGGTTGTTTTCTCAGCCATGTTTTACTCCTTTATTTGTAATTTTCTACCATAGATACTATAATAGTACAGATTGCAGGGTTTGTGCAATGATAAAATCGGGGTATACAAGACAATGATCAATTCATCTCTTAGTTTGTATAAATTAATGATTCTGTACCTGCTGCAGCAGGTCTCTCTTCCGCTCTCGCCGGGGCAGATTTCCGCGTTTGTTGTCAGCCAGAATTATATGACATGGTTCCGAATGCAGGAGGCGCTGACCGACCTGGTCGATACCGGACTGGTAACCGCCGGGACGGATCCGCATATGACATATTATGAGATCACGAAAGACGGTCTGGCGGACCTGCAGTATCTGCAGGGAGATTTGTCGGCGGAGTTCCGCGAGGATGTCCGGACGTTTCTTCAGGCGAACGGATATGAGATCCGGAGCGCGGCGGGCGTCACCGCGAACTACCGCTATCTCGATTCGGAAGGCTACGTCGTGACATGCGCTGTGGCAGAGGACGGCGTGCCGGTGATTGAGCTGCAGCTGCATGTGCCAAATGAAGCCGCCGCGCAGACAGCCTGCGACCGCTGGAAGCGGGAGCATGCCGCCGTGTACCGGGAGGTCGTGCAGAAGCTGCTGTGATACTCTCTTGCTTTGTTCCCTGGGCTTGTATGCTTGCTTTGTTCCCTGGGCTTGTATGCTTGCTTTGTTCCCTGGGTTTGTATGCTTGCTTTGTTCCCTGGGTTTGTATGCTTGCTTTGTTCCCTGGGTTTGTATGCTTGCTTTGCTTTGTGGTTTTTGTGACTTTGTGCATCTGCATCGCAGCTTTCTTGGCTGTGCGGATGCACTTTTTTCTTGCCTTACTTCCTTGGCTTGATTGTTTCTCCGGATTTGCGCATCCGCATCTCAGCTTTATTGGCCGTGCGGATGCACTTTT
>JNKK01000014.1 GCA_000702845.1 Lachnospiraceae bacterium FE2018 | reverse complement strand
GTATGTCCCGACATCTTCAAGCGCTTCGAGAATTGCATTGATTTCTTCCTGCGTATATTTGCGGATGGTCTCTTTACCCCAGCTGGTGAATATCTCATCTGCATCATGGTCGTGATGATGATGGTCATGGCAGCCGCAGGTGCAGTCCGGGCCATGCTCGTGGTCGTGGTCATGATGATGCTCATGCTCGTGATCATGCTCGTGGTCGTGGTCATGATGGTGCTCATGCTCGTGATCATGCTCATGGTCGTGGTCATGATGGTGCTCATGCTCGTGATCATGCTCGTGGTCGTGGTCATGATGGTGCTCATGCTCGTGATCATGGTCATGATCGTGGTCATGGTGGTGGTGATGATGCTCTTCCGGGATCTTCGTCAGATCAATCTTCACACCTTCCATGGTCTCCATGACTTTCTTGCTGCCGAGCTCTGCAACAGGTGTTGTAATAAATGTTGCATCTTCATTCAGCGGACGCAGCATGGCCAGAACTTCTTCTACCAGTTCCGGTGTTGCACGCTCTGTATCGGTGCGGCTCAGAATAACCGTGCCGGCTGACTCAACCTGGTTCTTGTAGAACTCACCGAAATTATTCAGATAGAGTTTGCATTTGGTGACGTCTACAACGGTCGTTGCCGTATTGACAACCAGCTCGTCACTTCCTGCATTTTCTACCGCGTGAATGACATCCGAGAGTTTGCCGACACCTGACGGCTCAATGATGATGCGGTCCGGATGATACTGCCTGACTACTTCGCCGAGAGCGGTACTAAAATCGCCTACCAGTGAGCAGCAGATGCAGCCCGAATTCATTTCCTTGATCTCGATGCCTGCCTCTTTCAGGAAGCCTCCGTCGATACCGATCTCGCCAAATTCATTTTCGATCAGAACAACCTGCTCGCCTTTCAGAGCATCGCTGAGCAGTTCCCTGATCAATGTTGTTTTTCCTGCGCCCAAAAAACCTGAGATTACATCTACTTTTGTCATATTCATTAAACTCCTTGTAAAATAGTTTTACATACACAAGGAGACGGACATCAGCCAATGTCCGCCCCCGCATTATTACATCATTTACAGGACATTTTCTTAAGTCTGAAAATGCCCTGCAATCCTGTTCTGTCGTAATCAGCCGTTGATCATGAACGCCATAAGTTTCTCGATGTCTTCTTTCTCAGAAGCAACGATCTCGAGTTCCGGAATATCTCCGCTTGAGAAAATATTTGCAAGAGAAACATACTGGCTGAGTTTGGATTTCAGGTTCAGTCTGTCGCCTTCTCCTGTTACAAGCTCAACGCGTCCTTTGCACTTATCAACGGTTTCGAAGAATTTCTCGATGTCTTTGATGTTTGTGATTCTCATTATATAACCTCCAAAAACTATAATATTCCCTGTTGTTCATATTTCGAACTGATTATAGACCATTTTATTCACTTTGAAAAGCCCTTTTTGTATTAATATCCGTCAACCTCCACTTCCGCAATACAAGTTTCACTCCAGCTGGTACCTGCATACGCGGAATCGATCCGGAATGTAACCGTGTCGGTTTTAACATCCTTGGAAAGGGTGACACAGTGCTCTTTCTGCTCATCCGGGAAGGTGAGCTGCACACTCTCTGAGCCGAAGTCAATGGTCATTGCCTGCGGGCGGCAGTTTTCAAGATAGCTGCCTTCCCCTGACCAGCTGCCAAGCTTAAGCAGGAGATATTTTACATTATATTCCCGATCGAGGTGAATGGTCAGGGTTTCGCCCTCACCTGCGCCGGCTGCACCTTCCTGCCAGGAGGTCCACTCCTCACCGTCGACTGCAGACTGCGCGTCATACAGGTTGCTTCCGTCAAGATCCGGCACAACTGATGATGCTTCTGCCGAAGCCACGCCTGCGCGGGCATATCCGGAAAGGTCGATGATCGCCTTGTCATCTGTCAGCTCTGCAGACAGCGGAAGATCTTTCTCCTCCGGCTCTGCTGCTTCCTGTTCCTGCTCTTCCGCTTCCTCCGGAACTTCTTCAGCCGCTTCGCCGCCAATGGTTCCTTCCTCCGTTTCTTCTGCCGCCGAGGAAGCCGCCGCTGCCGCCTGCTGTTCTGCCTGCCGCTCAGCAACAGACTCCATCATCGTATTCTTGCTCTTGAAAAAAGAACCTTCCAGATTACGCGAAACAACATGAAGTGCAGCAATTCCTACGATCAGGATGACCGCGATCAGAACCGCACCGATTCCGTAGATCCGCCGCTCTTCCCGGGCGACCTTCAGACTTCTGCCGCAATAGGAACATGTTTTGGACTTATCCTTCATCTTGTGTCCGCAATATGGACATCTCATGATACTTTCCTCCTGTCAGGATTCAAAACATACTGCATGGATCATATCACATTTGAGGAATATTGACAACTTTTCCTATTTGTACTATATTGTATAGCGATGTTTTAAGAAGCATGTCACCGCAGTGTACATTGCTTCTTTTTATTCCTGGAATGATTCCCGAACAAAAACGACCCTGCGAGGACGTCCGATATGCGAAAGCTGCCAAGCTTCGTGATATTTCTTTTATCACTGATCCCAATATTTGAAAATAAAGGTGCGGTCATTGTCGCCGCTGCCGCGCGCATTCCCTGGAAGATGTGTCTGCTTATGTCTTCAGCCGGCGCGGTGCTGCCGATCCCGTTCATTCTGTTTTTTACAGAAGGAAGGATCAATGCACTCCGCAAATATTCGGCTTCCAGAAAATTTCTGGAATCTGTCGACCGCTTTACCGAAAAGCACGGCACTTTTTTCCGGAAATACAGTTATTTCGCGCTGGCCCTGATTATCTCGATCCCGTTTACAGGCATGGGCAGCTGGGCAGGCGCGCTGCTCTCCAACCTGATGGGACTGCGCAAAAAATATTCGGCGATTGCAATTGCGGTCGGAATTCTGATCTCCGGACTGATCACCATTCTGATGGCTTACGGACTGCTGTCACTGATCTCCAGTTATATGAATGCAGCGGCAATGATGTATCTGAATTAAGTAAATCAAGTAAATATTTAAGGGTGCTTCACCATGATGGTGCAGCACCCTTTTTATTATGCTTCCGCCAGATCACAGAACCTCAGATAGAAGCCTGACGCAATTCTTCCGGTACATCTTCCAGTGAATTCCACTCACAGACAAAACAATGTCTTTCTCCCGAAAGGTCATCCCACTGGTAATCCCAGTCCGGTACGATTTTGACATAGTCACCGGAATTGTCCGGCTGACCATCCGCCCACTGCGTGAAGGAGAACGGCTCTCCGCTGACCCATCTCCACGCAGAGGCTGCCGTACTCTTCTGATAAAGACCGATCCAGTAACCGCCGCCGCAGTCGTCACGGTTCTTTTCCAGATCAGAATCCATGATTGCTGCAGAGACAGCGTTATATTCCGCTTCCGTCTCGAAACAAGCCAGATATCCTTCTATTCCGACTTCATCCAGAATCTCCTGTGTTTCCTCCCAGTAAAATCTCCCTTCCAAAAGAATATAAGTATGTCCGCCGTAAGTTGTTGATTTGCAGGAAGTCTGAAGTGCCGATTTCAGTGCATTTACTGCATATTCTGCATCCGCAGCTTCTATCTCATAAACCGGACAGTGATCTTCACCAGGCGAATCATCCCACTGCATCCCGTCATCCGCAAACACTTTCACGACTGTTCCCGAACCGTCCGGCTGACCGTCAGCCCAGTTTGTAAAGGTAACCGGGGATCCGTTCACCCACGCCCACTCAGCAGGTGTGCCTGATTCCTTATACGCGCCGATCCAGAACCCGCCGAGTCCATCATCCGCTGCTGTCAATTCGGGAAGAAGGATTGGTTTGACTTTATCCGCTTCCCCCTGTCCGGAAAAGCTGGCAAGATATCCATTTTTGCTCTCGCAGTAAGCTTTTGCTTCTTCCCAGGATTTTCCTTCTTCAAAAACATAATAGTAATGGCCTGCATATTCCACCAGTTTACTGTTCTCAGACGGCGGATCATCTCCCGTACCCGGATCATCTGTTCCGGAATTCCCGCCGCCATCCTCCGGCGGCGTCCATGCTTTTGAAATCGTCATCGGAATGACACAGTTTTCTTCATCCACCGTCAGGCAGCAGTTTCCGAAATTCCTGCATTTTACTGTTTTGGTTGTAACCGCAGTTTTCTTAACGTATACAAGTGAGCCTTTTATGTTCGTGACTTCCACAGACATGAGCTGCTCATTTTTCCCGAGGAAAATCCCCTCAGCAAGCCGGTCGGGTAAATCAATCATTTCTTTCCCCGGCATACCTGATGAAGAAGAACATTCGATGAGGAAAGATCTTTCATAAACAGATCCGTTCAATGGACGAATTTTCAATAAAAACTTGACTGCAAAATCTTTGACTCCGTAGAGAACCCATCCTTCCGAAGCAGCATTATCACCAAAATGATGGCGTATTCCTGTAACCTCGCCAAATGCATCCTTCTGCTCTTCTGCTGCTCCGACAGTGAAGCGTTTCAGAAAATCATCCGCCGAAGGCACCACCGTTTTGTATTGATCCTTCATGTCAATAACTCTTACCGTTTTCTGTACACTGGCGCCAAATCCATCCGTTGCTTTCAAGGTAATTACTGACGTGCCGGCTTTTCTGGGCGTTATCATTCCTGTGTTGTTATCAATAACCAGAACATTTGTGTTCGAACTGCTGAAAGCAAACTGGCCTCTGCTTGCAATTGCTATTCCGGGGACTCCGTAGGAATTATTGTAAATCGTGTTAACACTATACACATCCCTTGCGATATTATTGATTATGTTCTGCAGCTGTTCTCTGGTTACAGGTGTTTTTACAGTCACTGTGCATGCTGCGCTCTTTCCGCTTCCATCTTTCGCTGTGGCAGTGATTATGGCAGTACCGTCCGCCTTTCCTTTCACAACACCTGCTGACGATACTGTGGCGACAGCGGTATTGCTGCTCTTCCAGGTCAGCGCCCTGTTATTTGCATCAACGGGAGAAACCTGCGGCGATAGTGAAAAGGTTTTTCCCTTTTCAAGAACTCTGGAACCCGCCATCTTAATTCCGGTAACAGGCTGCGTCACTGTCACTTTGCATGTCAGTTTCTTCTTGCCGACTTTTGCAGTGATTGTACAGTCTCCCCTTTTGATTCCTTTGACAACTCCTTTTTTCGATACTGTTGCAACCTCTTTATTGTCGGATTTCCATTTGACTTTCTTCTTCGACCCTTTTACTTTCAGTTTCAGAGTCTTACCTGCTGTGACCGTCGCTTTCTTTTTACTGAGTTTCACAGCGGCATTTGCAGAAACCGGAAATGCCAGCATAAGAATCATCATGATCATTGCTGCCAGAAAAAAAGTTCGTTTTGTCTTTCTCTGCATCCTTGGTACCTCCGTCTGATATCCTCTCTGGTTGCTTTCTATTGCAGTTCAACTCTCATCGTTTTTGATTTCGGTCAATGCTGACTACATACCTGTCTGTTTCAATTTTATCCTTTCAAAAAAAACAAAACCACTAACTGCCTGCATAGTATCCCAACATTGGATTCTATGCAGGCAGTCAGTGGCCTTTTTATTCCCACTCACAGATGAAGCAGTGTTTCTCCCCGGAAATATCGTCCCACTGATTATTCCAGTCCGGTACGATTTTGACCGCATAGCCGGACTGATCCGGCTGACCGTCAGCCCAGTTGTTGTAAGTAAATGCTTCGCCGCTGGTCCATTTCCATTCGTATGTTTCCGGTGTTTTCAGGCGGAGACCGATCCAGTAACCGCCCCAGCAGTCATCGCGGTCTTTTTCCAGATCCGACTCCATAATTGCAGAGACAGCCTGATATTCCTCTTCCGTTTCAAAGCACGCGAGATAGCTGTCCAGACCCGCCTCACCCGGCAGACGCAGGGCTGTCTCCCAGTCCAGCCGTTTCTCGATCAGGATATAGGTATGGCCGCCGTATGTCACAGACTCGCATGCGGCGCCGCACACAGATTCAAACAGCTGAACAATCTCTCCGGAATCCGGTGTTTCCGCGTTCGATTCGTTCTGCATACGATCTGACGCTTCGATCTCATATATCGGACAGTGTTCCTCAAAGGGTGTGTCATCCCAGGGGTGACCTTCATCTGAGACAGCTTTTACAACCGTGCCGGAATGATCAGGATTGCCGCCCGCCCAGTTAGTAAAGGTAACCGGCGATCCGTTTACCCATTCCCATTCTGCCGCAGCGGTAACTTCTTTGTATGCGCCGATCCAGAATCCGCCAAGACCGTCATCTCCTTTCGTCAGTTCCGGACGCAGAATTGTATTTACCGCATCTGCTTCCTCCTGTGAAGTGATGCATGCCAGCTGTCCGCCGGCTGCTTCGCACCATTCCACGGCTTCCTGCCAGTCCATGCTTTCCGCAATCAGCTGATAATGATGTCCTGCAAATTCCAGTCCGGTTTCCTGCACATCAGGACCGTTGCTTCTGTTCTGGTTCTTTTGTTTCAGCACAACGCTCGAAACACATACCGCTGCAATGATCACAACGATTGTCAGGAAAAGGCTCGTCCGCAGTTTCATTCTGCGCGGTTTCGGCTCTGCCGCCTGCTGTTTCTTATTCTGTACAGCCGTGCAGTACGGGCAGAAATGTGCCCCGTCCGGAAGCTGTTTTCCACAGTTGATACACGGTTTCATTGCAGCGCCTCCATCAATCGCGTGACATTCTGATAGCGTTTGTCCGGCTGTGTCATGGTGCATTTTGTAATAATCCGCCCCAGCCGCCCGGCGGCGAGTCTGACAGAAGGATGTGTCCCGGTCAGCATGATGTTCAGAGTGACACCCAGAGAATAAATATCCGAGCGGACATCTGTGCCGGAAACACCGAACTGCTCCGGCGGCGCATAGCCGACCGTACCAAGCGCAATCGTGTCCGTCAGCTGCTCCTGTCTGAATATCCGCGCGGCATTGAAATCCACCAGAACCGCGTGATCCTCCCGCAGAATTATATTTTCCGGTTTGATATCCCGGTGAATTATATTCATAGAATGAAGCGCATAAAGCGCGCGGCAGAGATCCCGCGCGATCCGGACGGTTTCCTTTTCAGTAAAACAGGATCCGGAGAGCATCTCGTGCATAGAATCCCCCTGAACATATTCTTCCAGAACCAGCACCTGTCCATCTGCTTCCGCTACTTCAAACAGTTCCGGAAGATACGGACTTTTGATTTCCAGCAATTTCCGGCAGCAAACTGCACTGCCCTTAAAGGTGCGCAGAACAAACAGCTTCCCGGTGTTCGCATGGCGGACAACAGAGACCGTGTGATCTTCCCGCCCGCGCAGCGTGCGCATATGCACAAATTGCGTTTTGATCTGTTCGTTAAAGAACTGATATTGATTAATTTTTCCCATCGCGATTCCACAAATATCTTGACGAATTCTATAAACAACAATATGATCCTATCAAAAGGAAAGGAGTGTGTACATCTATGAAATCATCCAATTCCGGAAATTCAATTCGTACCGATGAACTGGAGAATCTTCTGTCTGACAGCATCCATCTCGATGACTTTCTGCAGACAAATCAGGATCATTTTATTTCCGGGGAACTGGCTGAGATGCTCCGGATCCTCATAAAAGACCAGGCCATTTCAAAATCGCAGCTGGCACGCCGCGCAGGCATGAGCGATGTGTATCTTTTTCAGATTCTCAACGGACGCCGGACTCCATCCCGAGACCGGCTTTTGACACTCTGCATCGCACTGACATGTACACTGGATGAAATTCAGGCGATTCTGAAGAAGTCCCGGTATGCCCAGCTTTACGTCAAAGACCGCAGAGATGCCATCATAATGCATGGTATCTGCAAACAGTGGTCTGTCGACAGAATAAATGATGCACTCTTCAGCCATGAAGAAGCACCTCTGATTTGATTCTATCTTCTGGGAATAAAATGTCAATCCTGTCGTGATCACGACTGACGCGCATAAACTCGCGCTGCGGCGCTGCTTCGCGCCATCGCGCATAAGCCCCTTCCTGCGGCGCTGCTTCGCAGCTTTCGCAGGACTAACGAAAAGCCGGACTTTCCTTCTGCTTCGCAGAACCGTCCGGCTTTCCGTTGTCCCGTCGATCTGGTCGTGAATTGCCCGCATATATGCGGCAATCACGACCGGCCCGACGGGGCTTATGCGCTAAAAAAAGAAGACACCGCCCTCGGTAGTTCATACCAAAAACAGTGCCTTATGCGCCCTCGGGGACTCGAACCCCGGACAAATAGATTAAGAGTCTACTGCTCTACCAACTGAGCTAAGGGCGCATGTATTGCGTGCCCGTTTGAGCACATTGACGATTATAGGGGATTGCCCTGAAAAAATCAACCCTTTTTTTATAGTTTTTTTAGATTTGGCCTGATTGCACAGACATGAAATGCTTTTTTTCTGTTATTCGGGCAAGTTTGCCAAGGCTGTTCTGAATCATTCCGCCGGTGCCGCAATCAGCTTACAGATCGGATTTCCTTTCAGCGAAAAGCGCTCTTCATACTCTGTCATGACGTTTCCTTCATTGAGAACCGGATCGTGATGAAGGTCCCGTGTCTCGGCCAGCAGGTTCCATCCTGCCACAGCGATTTCTTCCAGTGAGTATTCGAACAGTTCCCGGTTGTCTGTCTTAAATTCGATCTGTCCGCCCTTCTTCAGGATCTTTTCGTAGCGGCGCAGAAATGTCTGGGAAGTCAGACGTCTGTGCGCATGACGGGCTTTTGGCCAGGGATCGGAGAAGTTCAGATAAATCCGGTCCACTTCGCCCGGCGCGAAAACCGTCTCGAGTGCCTGTGCGTCCATTCGGATGAACCGGAAATTCTGCGGGCATGGTTCGATTACCTCCGCCTTCTGGATTGCACGGATCAGGACACTGCTGTACATTTCAATCCCGATATAATTGATCTGCGGGTAAGCGCAGGCCAGATTCATCAGAAACCGGCCTTTTCCCATACCGACTTCAATCCGCAGCGGATTATCATTTCCGAATTCTTCCGCCCAGCGGCCTCTGTTCTGTTCCGGTTCATTGACTGCAAACCGGCTCGCAGCGATTTCCTCGCGCGATCCGGGAATATTTCTCAAGCGCATTTCTTTTCCTCATCTGCAATTATTCTCAAACATTATAAAAACAGCAATCCATGAGCAGGTGAAAGCGTGTCTGCGATGGAATGCTGTTTTCATCAATTCTAAACAGGCAGTTACTTCCGGTTGCCCCGCTTCGCCTCGTAGCGGTCCTTGACGCGCAGACGGCTCACCGCGCGGGCAAGATGTGCCTGCGCCTCATTGAATTCCCGGATGCTTCGTTTCTGCAGAATTGCCTCTTTCGCAGCAGCCTCCGCGCGGCGCGCGCGGTTTACATCTATCTCTTCGGGAAGTTCCGCTGTTTCAACCAGAACAAGCACCCAGTTATTCTCGACTTTTACAATACCACTGGAGACAGCTGCTTCAATCTCTGTTCCGTCGGGTGTTGTAATTTTCATCACGCCGGGCTTTACGGGCACAATCGTATTGTGATGATTGGCCTGTATGCCGTACAGTCCGTCGTCTTTCGGAATTACAAGGGATACACATTCTCCCTTGAAAAAAACTTTTTCCGCTTCGAGTACATCCAGTCGAAATGCATTCATCACATTCCCTCTGCTTCTAACTTCTTCGCCTTTGCATAGACATCTTCAAGTGTTCCGACATTGTAAAATGCCATTTCCGGAAGCTCATCCACTTCGCCGCCGACGATTGCCTCGAATCCCTTCAGTGTCTCGGAAAGCGGCACATAGACGCCCGGCATGCCTGTGAATTTCTCTGCAACAAAGAACGGCTGCGACAGGAAACGCTGCACTTTGCGGGCGCGGTAGATCGTCATCTTATCCTCGTCCGAGAGCTCTTCCATACCGAGAATCGCGATGATATCCTGCAGCTCTCTGTATTTCTGAAGAATCTCCTGCACCTGACGCGCGATCCGGTAATGCCGCTCACCGACAATATCCGCCTCCAGAATCCGGGATGTAGATTCCAACGGATCAACTGCCGGATAAATACCCTGCTCTGCAATTCTGCGGGCAAGAACGGTTGTTGCGTCCAGATGTGTAAAGGTTGTTGCCGGAGCCGGGTCTGTCAGGTCATCTGCAGGGACATAAACTGCCTGTACAGAAGTAACAGAACCCTTTTTGGTAGATGTGATCCGCTCCTGCAGGGCACCCATCTCCTCCGCCAGTGTCGGCTGGTAGCCGACGGCAGAAGGCATTCTTCCGAGCAGCGTGGAAACTTCGCTGCCTGCCTGCACGAAACGGAAAATGTTATCGATAAACAGCAGGATGTCTTTGTTCTGCTGATCACGGAAATATTCCGCCATGGTCAGTCCCGAAAGCGCCACGCGCATACGAACACCCGGAACCTCGTTCATCTGGCCGAATACCAGTGCTGTCTTATCAACGACACCGCTCGCCTGCATCTCATTCCAGAGCTCGTTGCCCTCACGTGAACGCTCGCCGACACCTGTAAAAATCGAATAGCCGCCATGCTCTGTCGCAACACTGTGAATCAGCTCCTGAATCAGAACCGTCTTACCAACGCCGGCACCGCCAAACAGTCCGATTTTACCGCCCTTCGGGTAAGGCTCCAGCAGGTCGATGACCTTGATGCCTGTTTCAAGAATCTCAACTGACGGGCTCTGCTGGTCAAAAGACGGAGCTTTTCTGTGAATCTCCCAGCGCGTTTCGCGGTCATCCACCGGCGCGCCGCCGTCAATCGGCTCCCCGAGCACGTTGAACATCCGGCCAAGCGTCACCTCTCCGACCGGCACACTGATTCCCGTGCCGTCCGAAGTCACTTCAAGACCGCGGGCAAGCCCCTCGCTCTCACCGAGCATAATACACCGGACCATCGACTTTCCGATATGCTGTTCCACTTCCATCAGCTTCTTTTTTCCGTCTACTGTGACAGAAAGTGCTTCGCGGATCTTTGGAACCTGCCCGGACTCAAACTGGACATCTACCACGGAACCCGATATTTGTACGATAATTCCCTGCATCCTGTCTCCTTGTTTCTATGTAATATATTAAATATATTGTAATTATTGATTCTGTTTCTTCTTGCGCATCGCCTGCGCGCCGGAAGAAATCTCAGTTATTTCCTGCGTAATCGCACTCTGCCGCACATGATTGTACTGCATCGTGAGGTCTGCAATCAGATCTTTCGCGTTGTTGCTGGCCGTATCCATTGCCATCATGCGCGCATTCTGCTCACTGCAGAAACTGTCGATCAGCGCGCTGTAAATAAAGCCGGTCAGATACGTCGGAACGACTTCATCGAGCACCTTCGCCACAGAGGGTTTAAACTCAAACGGCTCCTTGACCGCCTCCTCCACCGTATCCGTCTTGAAATCACCGCGGTGGAACGGAAGCAGACGCCGGAACAGTGCTTCTTCCTGCATGGCACTCTTCATGTCTGTATATACAATGTATACTTTGACGATCTCACCGCGGTCATAGAGATCGAGCAGAAGCGATGTAATCTCTCTGGCGCGGTCCAGCGTAGGATTCTGCGCCGTATAGAGAAAACTCTGTTCGATCGGTATTTTGCGGGAGAGAAAATACTGCCGCCCGTACTCGCCGACCACAAATAACTTCGGCTGATCCTGGCCTTTTCCCAGCGTCTCACGCTTTCTCATAAGCCGCATCGCTTCTTTGATTACATTCTGGTTATAAGCGCCTGCCAGCCCTTTGTCTGCCGTGATTACCAGAACTGCATAAGGTCCCAGCAGATCCGGTGCCGAACGCGGCGGATAAAAGTAATGGCTCTCCACATCTTCCTTCACACGGAAAACGCGGCGGATCTCATTGCCGACCGCATTGAAATACGGCCTGGTGCGGTCCAGATCACTTTTTGCCTTGCGCATCTTTTTTGACGCAATCAGATACATGGCATTTGTAATCTTCTGCGTATCCCTGACGCTTTTAATTCTGTTTTTTATCTCTTTCGTTGTAGCCATACATTTATCCTGCTGACTGCTTTATTTCTTCTCTGTAAGCCATCCGGCCACAAATTTCCTGCCTGCCTTGAGAATTGTTTCTCTGTCTTCTTCCGACAGCAGACCGGTTTCATCAATCTGCTCGCAGACTGCACCGTAAGAGCTGTGGAAAAACGCAAGCATTTTATCAATACATTCTGTGATCGCCGCCGGCGGCACATCCTGCATACCGTGTGCCAGCATGACCAGAAGGATAATAACCTGCTCGTGCTGTGCATAAGGACGATACTGTTTCTGTCTGAGCATCTGCATCAGGCCGAGACCGTACTGCAGCTGCCGCTTTGTCGCGTCATCCAGATCACTGGAAAACTGTGTGAAAACTTCCATCTCGCGGTACTGCGCAAGATCAAGCCGCAGTGTGCTCGCCGACTTCTTCATCGCCTTTGTCTGTGCGTCACCGCCGACACGGGAGACAGAAAGTCCGACATTGACAGCCGGACGCTGGCCTGAGAAAAACAGATCGCTCTCGAGGAAGATCTGACCGTCTGTGATGGAAATAATATTCGTCGGAATATATGCGGAAACATCACCCGCCTGTGTCTCTACGATCGGAAGCGCTGTCATCGAACCGCCGCCCTTCTCGTCGGACAGATGTGCGGAACGCTCCAGCAGTCTGGAATGCAGATAGAAGACGTCTCCCGGATATGCCTCGCGCCCCGGAGAGCGCTCCAGCAACAGACTCATGGAACGATAGGCAATTGCGTGCTTCGAAAGATCATCATAAATAATCAGGACATCACTGCCCTTTTCCATGAAATATTCGCCCATTGCACAGCCTGAATACGGCGCAATGTACTGCAGCGGCGCAGCGTCGCTGGCAGAAGCAGTCACGACAATGGTATATTCCATGGCACCGCGCATCTGCAGATTGCTGACCAGCTGCGCGACCGAACTTGACTTCTGCCCGATCGCGACATAGATGCAGATTACATCTTTTCCCTTCTGGTTCAGGATGGTATCAATCGCAATCGCCGTTTTTCCGGTCTGACGGTCTCCGATGATCAGCTCACGCTGGCCGCGGCCGATCGGGAACATGGAGTCAATTGCCAGAATACCGGTTTCCATCGGTGTATTGACAGGCTGACGGTCAATGATTCCGGGCGCCGGCTGTTCGACCGGCCGGTATCCTTCGCTCTTCACTTCCCCCAGACCGTCAACCGGCATGCCGAGCGGATTGACGACACGTCCGAGAAATGCGTCACCTACCGGAACACCGGCGGTTTTTCCTGTTCTGCGAACTTCTGTTCCCTCACAGATTTCATCATCTTCCTCAAAAAGGATGCAGCCGATTTCATCCCTGCGCAGTTCCTGAACCATGCCGCGCGTACCGGTGGCAAAGATCAGAATTTCACCGTATGTCGCATGCTCCAGCCCGCTGATTGTAGCAATTCCGTCACCTACCGTCAGGACTTTTCCCATTTCCTGCGGCATCACCTGCGGCTGCCAGTTGTCAACGGTTTCCCGGATCAGTGAAATAATATTATCGGTTCTGGTCGGGATCTTCTGCAGACGTTCCTTAAGCTGCTGCAGCTTGCCTTCCGCTGTCCAGTCATAAACCTCTGAGCCGACTTCCAGACGGAACCCCGCAGGATATGCATCACTCTTCTTCCAAACCAGAGAGATGTCCTGTCCGTACTGTTTTCTTAAAAATGCTTCAAAACGCTTCTCCTGCCGTTTATCCGGCGGCGCAAGCGAGTAGAGTACAGCCGATCCGGCCGTATCCTTCCGTTTGAAACGCATCATGCATCTTCTCCTTCTACTGTATCCAGGAACTGATCATAACTGTCTGATACTTCCGGCGACTGGATAATCTTCTCTGCCGCCTCGGATACAATTTCTGTGATCTCTTTCTGCGCACTTTCGATGATCTGATCATGCTCAGCAGCCGCACGCACGCGTGCTTTTTCAATGATCTGGTTCGCTTCTTCCTGTGCCTGCTCCAGCCGTTTTGCGCGGTCTTCCTTCATTCTGGCCTGCGCTTTTTCCCGCAGCTCCATAATCTCATCGTCAGCCGCACTTAATTTCTCTTCATACTCTGACTTCGCAGATTCTGAACGCGCAAAATTTTCTTTCGTCTTCTGATCCAGATCCTGATAATACTCTGCGCGCTTATGCATGAAATCACGCACCGGTTTATAGAGCAGGAAATAGAGTATTGCGAAGAGAACGACGAAATTGAGCAGATGCAGAAAGATCTGCTGAATATCAATATTTAATGGCATACTCGCTCACCCGCTTTCTTACAATACGAAGATGACAAGAATTGCAACAATCAACGCATAGATGATAGCAGTCTCAATGAAGACCAGACCAAGCATCAGGGATGTACGAATCTGTCCGCCTGCTTCCGGCTGTCTGGAGATTCCTTCTGCCGACTTGGAAATTGCAATACCCATAGCGATCGCACCGCCGAATGCGGAAATACCGACGCAGATACCTGCCGCGATCGCCTTTGTTCCGTCACTGCTTTGTGCAGTTTCTGCCGCCTGGGTCTCGCTCTCAACAGCTGTCGGTTCACCTGCAGCGCGTACCGAATGAACCGTAACCGGAACTGCCAGAATACCGATAATGACAAGGAGCAAAAGAACTGCTGACATTCTTCTGTTTAACTTTTTCATGATGCACTTACCTCCGAAATGATCTTTTTCTGTTTTTTCTTTTTTACTTTTGGCTTTTTCTCATGCTTTTCCGATACCTCTCCGTAGAAAAGAGAGGTAAGCATGGTCAGGACATATGCCTGAATCAGTGCATGCAGCAATGTGAACATGACACCGACAAATATCGGAAGCCCGATACTCAGATTGAAATAATAATACACAAGTTCCGTGACCAGTGCGCCGGAAAGAAGTGCACCAAACAATCGGAAGCTCATGGAAATCGGAAGGGAGAAATCCTTCAGCGTCTGTCCCACACCTTTCAGTCCGTTTCCGACGATACCGCCGGAAAGAATAATACTATAGGACAGAACTCCCAGACAGATCGCACCGTTGATATCCGAAAGCGGCGCCGGCAGCGAAATCGCATGTCCTGCGGTTGTGACCGCCTGCACACCGAACAATTCAAACAGTGTTCCGATAAAAATATAGACACCCGCAGTAAAAATATATCCCCCCAGGAACCCGTTCCTGTGCGGGCTGTTGGATTTTGCCAGTCCTTCAAACAGACTGACGGCTTCCTCCAGCAGCACCTGGAATTTTCCGGGAACCATCTTGAACCGCGGGATCACAAAGATCCTGACGATCAGTGCAAACACAAAGATGATCGCTGTCACCGTAAACGCCGAGATTAATCCCGGATTGACATCTTTCAATCCGAAAAGACTGATCTTGTTTGTCTCATGCAGCACGGCATCGCGCATTGTCTCCCGGACTGACTCGTGTTTTGCGGCAGACGGGCTCAACAGGACGCCTGCCAGCACGGCAGCGAAGGCGGCAGCGAAAACCACAATGCTGATGCTTCTGGTTTTTTTATTCATATTGTTTCCTCATCGTCAGCCGGTTTATGTGACGGATCACAGATTCCGGC
The DNA here is from genome assembly GCA_000702845.1 of Lachnospiraceae bacterium FE2018. Classification (GTDB taxonomy): domain Bacteria; phylum Bacillota; class Clostridia; order Lachnospirales; family Lachnospiraceae; genus CADBRN01. The sequence goes on along the minus strand of JNKK01000014.1, from coordinate 51,168 downwards.
AGTTCACCGTACCTTATACGGCAAGTCAATAAACCACAGTGCAATTTTAACATATAACTCTATTTCTTTCATCTTTTTTTGTTTTTATGTACACATTGTGCATGATCTTGTATTTTGTCAGATAATTTGGTTATACAACACACAATTCGTGAAACTGCCCTCTATTGTTTCGACGATTGATTTGTCAAGACCAAAGCATGTTTTTTCCGGGAATAAATCATTTTTGGGAGATTCTCCAAAAACATCTGTTCGCTTACTAACGTTTATGTTAAGCACATAATTTTCCGCAATTTTCGGGGATAAAGTGGATAACTTCGTGTATAAGTCCGTTTTCCGCGGCTTTTCAACCCCCTTTATTGTGGATAAGTGGATTATGTACCTTAATGCGTAAATCCGGTAAACTGAACATAAACGGGGTTGTTTGTCTCCATAATAAACCGGACTTTGTGCACTTTTTTTAAAATCAAGTTATGTGTACAATTCCGACAATTTTATGTTGTCCGAAGGTGTCTGAAAGCTTTAGCCATCTTCTTAAATGCGTCGAAACAGAATTATCTCTTCCGGGACCGCTCCCGCTCCGGTCCTCACGCAACGGTACTAAGGCTCATGCAAGCATTCGCCAAGTACCGGCGCTGCGGATGTCCCTTTAGAGATATATTCTGTTCCTCCGCTTTCAGTTTGGTAAATGCCGGTATCTGTTTAAACCTGGTATTCCTCCGCGAGCGCTTTGAAGGCCGGCAGGGCGCGGCGGATCATTTCGGTCTGGACGCAGTAGGCGATCCGGAGGTAGCCCGGTGTGCCGAAGCTGTCAGCCGGAACGAGGAGCAGGTCATGTGCCTTTGCGCGCTCGCAGAAGGCATTTGCATCTGGTTCCATCGTCTTCACAAACAGATAGAATGCGCCGTCGGGATAGACACAGCTGTAACCGTATTCTGTCAGTGTGTTGTAGAGCAGATCGCGGTTCTCTTTATAAATAGAAAGATCTGATACAAGCCCGGTGCATTTTTCTACCATGTGCTGTGCGAGACTCGGCGCGCATACATAGCCGAGAGCGCGGCCGGCACCGCAGACTGCGGCGTAGACATCGGCGCTGTTCTCGATCTCATCCGGTACAAGGATATAGCCGATGCGCTCGCCCGGCAGGGAAAGGGATTTGCTGTATGAGTAGCATACGATTGTATTTTTATAGTATTTTGTGACATATGGTACTTCGGTTTCTGCATCGTATACCAGTTCGCGGTAAGGCTCGTCGGTGATCAGGTAGATCGGATGACCATATTCCGCTGACCGTGCTTCCAGCAGTTTTGCAAGTCTCTCGACCGCTTCCTTTTTTATGACGACACCGGACGGGTTGTTCGGCGAATTCATGATGATCGCTTTTGTTTTTTCGCTGATCGCAGCCGACAGATTATCAAAGTCTATCTGGAATGTGTCGGGATCTGACTGCACCTCCACAAATTTTGCCCCGACTGTCTCTACAAAGACACGGTATTCCGGAAAATACGGTGTAAACGTGATCACTTCATCTCCCGGTGTATACAGTGCTGTCAGGCTGATCTTCAGAGAGGCCGCTGCGCCGCAGGTCATATAGAAGTTATCCGGACGGAAAGCAGTTCCGAAACGCTGATTCAGATCTGCCGCAATGGCCGCGCGGGTATTTGCGTCACCCTGTGCAGAAGTATATCCGTGCAGGTAGCTGTCATCTTTTGTCTGCAGCAGCTCGATCAGGGTCCTGTTTACTTCTGCCGGAGCCGGTACACTCGGATTGCCGAGGCTGAAGTCATATACGTTTTCCGAACCCACTTCTGCGATTCGCTTCTTGCCGTATTCGAAGAGTTCACGGATCACAGAACGAACATTTCCAAGCTGCATCATTTTTTCGTTAATCATACTGTTGCTCCTTGCTATCATAACAAATATCCTGCTTACATATCATTTCACTATCTTACACCATTTTGCAGATGATTTCGACCAGATTTCTAAAAAAAGAGCCGGTTCTGCAAACATCGCAGAACTGGCTGATTTTTACATTTTTTCCATTCCCGTATACATTGTCAGCAGGAAACATACAACCGTGGCCCACGCCCAGAATTTATGATGTTTCATAAAAAACCTCCTCAATTTCCTGAATTATTGTGTTTTTTATTGTACATCCCTGTTCTGAAACTTTCAAGTCCGGACAAGATGTTTGCCGGGCACTACACAATGCTCTCCCGTACAAGGATCTGAGAGTCGATATACATCATCTTCTGATCCGGCTTTTTCCCGTCCACGAGGTATTCCATCATGATCTGCATACTTCTGAGCCCCTGATCCGTCAGATCGCTTCCGATCGTGCAGTCAATGACATTCTGATCCATTAATTCCAGAATTTCCGGGTAATCCTCAAATGATACGATATGTACATCTGCAGCTCTGCCTGCCTCCTGCACTGCTTTCCCCACTACGTCCACGCAGCCGCAGGTGATATAAATTCCCTTCAGATCCGGAACCTCCTCCAGCAGCTTTCTGGTCTGGTCGTAGGTGTACTGCCGGTTCTCAAAGCTCTCGATATCCCGCACAATACGGATATCCGGATAGTTTTTTTTGATAAACGCGGCAAATTCTCTTTTCCTGGTTGCAACGTGATAATCACAGTTTTCGCTGCTGATGGCACTGGTAATAACAGCTGTCTTTCCGCTTCCCCCTGTCAGAAGGCCCATCATTCTTCCTGCAATGTATGCGCCCCTTGCACCATTCTGTCCGACATAGCACAGCCTGCTGCTTTCCCGGATGTCACTGTTTACCGTTATGACAGGAATCCCTTTTTCCACAATTTCATCAATCGCGGTGCGAATGCGTCTGTCATAATTCGGGTACAGAATAATGCCGTCACAGGAACTCTCTGCCGTCTGCCGCAGCATCTGTTCCTGATGTTCCACATCCTGAAAATCCGAACTGTGCGCTTCAATCCGGATATCAAAAACGCTCTCATCTGCTGCCTTGCGGATTCCTTCCATAATATATGGTTTTGCATCAACGTTGAGAAGCAGTACCACAATGTGATACTGCTTTCCCATTCTCTGCAGGGTTCTCCCGGCCTTGCTGGGCTGATAGCCCAGTTCATCAATAATCTGCTGCACATTCGCGCGAACTGCGTCACTGACGCCCGGACGATTGTGTAAAACCTTATCAACTGTGGAAATATGTACGCCTGCTTTTTCTGCAATTTGTTTTAAGGTTACTCTCATATAATTCCTATCTGCTCAATGTCTGCTTCAGGGCATCCACGGAAGTCTGCACGCCTGCCTCGACAGACATGGTCTGATCTTCCATTTCCAATGATACATAATCATTATACCCCATCATGCGGACAACTGAAAAGAATTCTTTCCACCACTGCAGATCTTTGCCGCAGCCGACTGCGACGTAGTTCCAGGACCGTTCTGCCGGAACAAAAACTTCTTTCCAGTCACAGATACCGTTAATGTCGGACTCACCTTTCTCAATCCGGGCATCTTTCCCGTGAACATGATAGATGCATCCTTTTAATGCTCTCGCAGATGCAATCGGCTCCGCACCGATAATCATCAGGTGGGAAGGATCCAGATTGATACCGATGATCGGTCCGACTGCGTCTCTGAGCTTAAGCAGAGTTTCAACGTTATAGACGAGCATATGCGGGAATTCCTCGATGGCGATCTTCTCGATACCCTGTGCCTCACAGTGGGCAGCAAACTTTTTCCACCATTCGACTGCAACTTTCCACTCGTATTCTACCGCATCCTTCAGGAAATACGGCTGATCGGCATGGGATGTAATCCAGTTCGGCGTTGTGTCATGCTCGTTTGCCGGCGGAAGCCCGGACATGCAGACGATCTTCTTAACGCCGAGTTTTCCTGCGAGCTCAGCACATTTATACATGGACTCAGACCACTGCGGACCCTCTCCTGCCGGCCAGAGCTGGTTGCAGGAGCAGTTCAGTGCGGCAATTTCCAGACCGCGGGATGCGATTTCCCCGAGAAACTCTTTTCTTTTTTCTTCAGAGTCAAGTAATTCCGGCGTATTCACATGCGCACAGGATCCCCATCCGCCTGCAGTCATCTCTACCGCCTCAATCCCGAGAGACTTCACTTTATCCAGCATTTCCGTAAAGGAGAGGTTTGCGTAAACATCTGTACAAATTGATAACTTCATCTTTCACTTTCCTTTCTTCCGGAGATAAGGTTCTAACCTTTTTTCGCTGTTTACGAGAACGTTCTCGTAACTGAATTCATCTTATATGATTCTCCAGGATCTGTCAATCATTTTTTGGGTTTTTTTTGCACTTTCCTGGTACTTTTATGAATACCCGTTAATTCCGTCATTTCTGCTTGTTTATCATTTCGCGGCGTGATAAACTATTATTTAGTTGATTAGCACTAATTTCAAGGAGGTAATCCATCAAATGGCAAAAAAAGTAGTATTAGCAGGTGCGTGTCGTACAGCAGTTGGTAAGATGGGCGGCGGCCTCTCCACAGTTCCGGCTAAGGATCTCGGCGCGATCGTTATTAAGGAAGCTCTGCAGCGTGCAGGCGTTCCGGCTGATCAGGTTGATGAAGTAATCATGGGCTGTGTCATCCAGGCAGGACAGGGACAGAACGTTGCCCGTCAGGCTTCTATCGCAGCTGGTCTTCCGATCGAGTGCCCGGCAGTTACAATTAATGTCGTATGCGGTTCCGGTCTGAACGCAGTCAACATGGCAGCTGAGATGGTTCTTTCCGGCGACGCTGACATCGTCGTAGCAGGCGGCTGCGAGAACATGTCAATGGCTCCGTACGCAGCTCTGAATGCACGTTTCGGTTATCGTCTGTTTGACGGCAAGCTGGTTGATACCATGGTTAAGGATGGTCTGTGGGATGCATTCAACGACTATCACATGGGCATCACAGCTGAGAACGTTGCTGAGCAGTGGGGACTGACCAGAGAAGATCTGGATGCATTCTCCGTTAAGAGCCAGGAGAAGGCTGTTGCTGCAATCGAGAGCGGACGTTTCAAAGACGAGATCATTCCGGTAGAAGTTAAAGTTAAAAAGAATGTCATCACAGTTGACACAGATGAAGGCCCGCGCAAAGGCACATCCATGGAAGGCCTTGCTAAGCTGAAACCTGCATTCAAGAAAGACGGTATCGTTACAGCAGGTAACGCTTCCGGTATCAACGACGGCGGCGCAGCAGTTGTCGTTATGAGCGAAGAAAAGGCAAAAGAGCTCGGTGTTAAGCCGATGGCTACATGGGTAGGCGGATGCCTCGGCGGCGTAGATCCGTCCATCATGGGTGTCGGACCGGTTGCAGCTACCAGAAAGCTGATGGACCGCATCGGCATGAAGGTTTCCGACATGGATCTGATCGAAGCAAACGAAGCATTTGCAGCACAGTCTCTGGCAGTTGCACATGACCTTGAGTTCGATATGGACAAAGTCAATGTCAACGGCGGCGCTGTTGCACTTGGACATCCGATCGGAGCTTCCGGCTGCCGTATCCTTGTTACTCTGCTTCATGAGATGGAGAAGAGAGATGCGAAGAAGGGTCTTGCTACTCTTTGCATCGGCGGCGGCATGGGCTGCGCAATGGTTGTTGAGAGAGACTGATTCTAAATGACCTGTTGAGGATGTAAAGCAATCCTCGCATATTCTATTAAGGAGAAAACAGATATGAAAGTTGCAGTTATCGGCAATGGTGCTATGGGATCCGGTATTGCTCAGGCTTTTGCTCAGTGCGCTGACATTGAGAAGACTTTCCTGTGCGGACGTAATCCGGAGCGTATCGAAAAAGCTTACAACAAGATCATCGGCGGCATTGAGAAGCGCGTTGCAAGAGGCAAAGCTGATCAGTCTCTCCTGGACGGTGTTAAGGACCGCCTGGAGTGGGGTCTGATGGATGACCTCGCAGGCGAGGCAGATCTCATTGTAGAATCTATCTCTGAAGAGATGGATGTTAAGCTGACTGTTCTGACACACCTGATGAACGATGTCAACACCAAGGAAGACACGATCTGGTCAACCAACACTTCTTCTCTGTCAATCACAGAGATCTCCGCAGGACTTCCGAAACCTGTCGTCGGACTTCATTTCTTCAATCCGGCACCGGTTATGAAACTCATCGAGATCGCAAGCGGCCTGACAACTCCGGCTGACTATGTTGACAAGATGGTTGAGATCGCAAAGACAATCGGCAAGGTTCCGGTTAAGGTTTCCGAGTCTCCGGGATTCGTTGTAAACCGTATCCTGATCCCGTACATCAACGAAGGTATCTTCTGCCTGCAGGAGGGCGTTTCTGATGTAGCCGGTATCGATACCTGCATGAAGCTTGGTGCTAACCACCCGATGGGACCGCTGGCACTTGGCGATCTGGTAGGACTGGATGTCTGCCTGGCAATTATGAATACACTGGAAGAGGAAACCGGCGATCCGAAGTACCGTGTTCCGATCCTGATGAAGCAGATGGTCCGCGCCGGCAAGCTCGGCATGAAGAGCGGCGAAGGCTTCTACAAATACGGCGGACCGGACGGCCCGGTTCCGAACGATATCTTCTAAGATACCGTAACATTTTTTATAGAAACAGAACCCGGAAAACTGACAGCGGTTTTCCGGGTTCTTTCTTAAGGTTTATTTAAAGAAGCAGCGGTATGCTTTCTGTAATATCACTCTGGATTTATTATTCACCTTTCATCAAGGAGGCTTTCTCATGCGTTTACTGCTCGCGGAAGATGAGCGATCGCTCTCAAAGGCACTTGTAAAGATTCTCGAACGCGGCAACTACTCGGTTGACGCGGTTTATAACGGTCAGGACGCTCTGGACTATCTGGAGGCAGGCAACTATGACGGCGCAATTCTTGATGTAATGATGCCGAAACTGGACGGTTTCACAGTCCTTGAAAGAATACGGTCGCAGGGCATTCTGATTCCGGTTCTGATGCTGACCGCCAAATCCGAGATTGATGATAAAGTCCACGGTCTGGACGCGGGCGCCAACGATTATCTGACCAAACCGTTTGCTCCGCCGGAACTGCTGGCAAGAATCCGCGCCATGCTGCGGACCGGTGCCGCCAATGTTGTCGCCGACAACAATCTGACCATGGGAAATATCACACTGAATACCTCAAGTTACGAACTCTCCTCTCCGTACGGGAGCTTCCATCTGGCCAATAAGGAATTTCAGATGATGGAAATGCTGATGCGCAGCCGCAAATCACTGATCCCGGCAGAACTGTTTCTTGAAAAAATCTGGGGATTTGAGACAGACGCCGAAATCAATGTCGTCTGGGTTTATATCTCCTATCTCCGCAAGAAGCTCGCTTCCCTGCGCGCAGATATCCAGATCAAGGCAACCCGCGGCGTCGGCTATTCACTGGAGCAGATATCCGGTTAAAGAGGTGTTTTAAATGTTCAAACAACTGCGTACACGCTTCATCATTTTGACGATGACTTCTGTCCTTGCAGTCTTACTGATCATTATGACAGCGATCAATCTTCTGAATTACCGCAATGTCCTGCGGGACTCCGACCGGATCCTGTCTGTTCTTGCTGACAACCAGGGAAAATTCCCGGCGTTTTCCGACGGACAGATGCATCCGGAGAAACCTGAAAAAAAGGATCTCATCAACAATGACGCGTCTGGCGGCGATTCTGCCGCAGATGACGGCGGCAAAGGAATTTCCGATCCGCAGCAGGATCCGTTTCGGAAGAAGAACAGTTTCTACCATATGCGCGGCATTACCGAAGAAACACCTTTTGAATCCCGGTACTTCAGTGTGACGCTGGACGCAGACGGAACCGTTACGGAATCAGATACACAGAATATCGCGGCTGTCGATGAAGATACGGCAAAGTCTTATGCGGAAGAAATCTTTAAAAAATCACACAGCAGGGGCTTTTCCGGCAATTACCGCTGGCTGCGCCGGTATGACGAAGATACCGGAACGACAAAGATCATCTTCCTGGATTGCACCCGCTCGCTCTCCAATGTGCATTCTTTCCTGATTACAACCGTTCTGGTCTCGCTGGTAGGTTTTTCTGCCGTGATGCTGCTGGTCATCCTGTTTTCCCGCCGGATTGTCCGGCCGATTCAGGAAAGCTATGACAAGCAGAAGCAGTTCATCACAGATGCGGGACACGAACTGAAGACGCCGCTGACGGTAATCAACGCTGACCTTTCCGTTCTGGAAATGGACGTCGGGGAGAGTGAATGGATTGATGACGCACGGCACCAGACAGAACGCCTGACAAAGCTGACCAACGATCTGGTCTATCTTTCCCGGATGGATGAAGCACAGCGTCAGGTTGAGATGATTGATTTTCCGCTCTCTGACGTTGTGTCCGAGGTCTCCCAGTCCTTCCGCTCCCGCGCGATCGTCGAAAGCAAAGAATTCTCGGCCGGCATCACACCGATGCTGACTTATCACGGGGATGAAAAGGCCATCCGGCAGCTGATCTCGATTCTTCTGGACAACGCATTGAAATATTCTCCCGCCGGCGGCAGGATTTCACTGTCACTTGCACAGCAGGCGAAAGGAATCCTGCTGGAGGTACGAAACACAGCCTCCGAACCGATTGATCCGGAATCGGTCAGTCATCTGTTTGACCGGTTCTACCGCACTGACCAGTCGCGCAATTCGGAGACCGGCGGCTTCGGGCTCGGGCTTGCGATCGCAAAAGCAATCGTTACGGCGCACAGAGGCAAAATAACCGCCGCGTCTGACGACGGGCGGTCACTTGTGATTTCAGCAATGCTTTAATTGATTTCGGACGGGAGCGGATGCTGCTGTAATTACATCAGCATCTTCCGTAACGTTCCGTCATACGGCGGATCTTCTCCGCGAGTTCTTCTGTAAACTGACCGGGCTGCATCCGCCAGCACCAGTTGATGCCGCCGAGTGTGGACGGTTCGTTGAACCGCGCTCTGTTATCCAGATTCAGGTAATCCTGCATCGGAATCACCGCTGTGTCTGCGACACTTGAGAGCGCTGCGCGGATCATATCCTCCGCAAACTGCTCTTCTGTATGTCCCTGACAGCCCAGATAATCGAGGCAGAAGTTTCGTGTATAATCTCCGACGGATTTGAACCAGCCGCGGGATGTTTCGTTGTCATGCGTACCGGTATAGACGATCGCGTTCCGGATGTGATTGTGCGGCAGATATTCGTTGTGCGGATTGCCTTCAAAAGCAAACTGCAGCACTTTCATGCCCGGATAACCGCTCTCTTTTACCATTTCCCGCACAGAATCTGTCAGAAATCCCAGATCTTCCGCAATGACATCCATTTCTCCGAGTGCCGCTTCCAGCGCCCGGAAGATTTCCAGACCCGGACCCGGTTCCCAGTGACCGTTCCGCGCCGTCGGCTCTCCGTACGGCACAGAATAGTATGACTCAAACCCCCGGAAATGATCAATTCTTACGATATCATAAAGTTCTTTAATATGACGCATCCGGCTGATCCACCAGCTGTAACCGGTCTCGTGGTGATACGGCCAGTCATACAGCGGATTTCCCCAGAGCTGCCCGTCAACCGCATATGCGTCCGGAGGACATCCGGCCACACCCGCAGGCTGAAGATCCGCGTCAAACTGGAACTGCGCGGGATCTGCCCATGCGTCGGCACTGTCCATTGCCGCATAAATCGGAATGTCGCCGAGTATTCTGATTCCCCGTTCGTTCGCGTAGGATTTCAGCTGCCCCCACTGTTTTGCAAAGAGGTACTGCCGGAAAATAACGAACCGAATCTCCGCTTCCATACTCTCATACTGCTCATCCAGCGCAGCTTCGTCCCGCAGACGAAGCGGATCCGGCCATTCCATCCACGGACGGCCCTCCTGCTGCTGTTTGATCACAGAATAGAGTGCATAATCTTCCAGCCATTCGCCGTTTTTCGCCACAAACGTCTCGTATTCCGGTTCGTTTCCGGCGTCAAACCGCTCAAATGCTTTTCGAAGCACTTCATAACGTGTCCGGTAGATCCTCTCATAGGATACCAAGCCGGGATTCTGTCCACAGTCTGCTTCATCGCATTCCTCCTGCGTCAGCAGCCCTTCTTCTTTCAGCAGATCCAGCGAGATCATATATGGATTGCCTGCATATGCTGAAGCAGACTGGTATGGTGAATCGCCATACCCGGTCGGACCCATCGGCAGTACCTGCCATATTTTCTGTCCTGCCTGTACCAGCCTGTCAACAAATCTGTACGCTTCCGGCGAGAATCCACCGATTCCGTAACGGGTTGGAAGCGCAGTTACCGGCATCAAAATGCCACTTCTTCGTTCACCCAACGTCAGTCATCTCCCTCTTCCATCTCGATCAGTTCTCTGAGCGGCAGCAGATCTTCTTTTTCAAAATCCAGTGTTTCTGCAGGATCCGGTTCATGCAAAGGCTCCGGCAGCTCTTTTCCGGCTTTCTCACCGCCCGGTGTTCCCGGCAGGACAGCTTCTTCCTCCGCAGACCGTTCCGTATCTGCAGATTCCTGCTCCGGGATCAGCTTCTGCTCTGCGTCAGAAGCTGCATTTTTCTTCTTTTTCCCTTTTTTATCTTTGTCTTTTTCTTTTCCTTTTTTATCTTTTTTCTTCTTTTTCTTCGGCGTAAACGGAGCGAGCTGGTATTTTTCCTGATAGCGCTCATAATCCTCAATGAAGCCGGAATGCATTCCTGCCTTGATCTCCTGCATATAACCATGCGTTCCGAATGTCTCGTTCCGTGTCTGAATAATACAGACGCCGACATTGGAACAGTGATCCGAGACACGTGAACAGTTTGTCAGCAGGTCATTCAGCAGAATTCCCATTTCGCCGCTGCATTCTCCCGACTGGAGACGCTGTATATGACGGTTTTTAATAATCTTTGTAAGATCATCAATCTGCTCCTCCAGCGGCTCGATCCGCAGCGCAAGATGATCATCATCCTGCTCGAAACTGACAACCATGATATCCAGTATCTCATTCAGAGCTTTGTCCAGCACTTCGAGTTCCTGCAGAGCTGACGGCGAAAAACCGAGCTTGTCTTTTTTAATCCGCTTTGCGATGACAGTCATGTTGGCGGCGTGATCACTGATCCGTTCAAAATCGTTGATACAGTGCAGCATCTCCGAGATCTGCTTATTATTCCACTCGCTCAGACTGCTGCCCGACAGCTGGATCAGGAAATTATTCAGCTCGTCCTCCATGTAGTCCAGATAATCTTCCATCTCGATGATTTCTTTACTGGTCTCTTTGTCGTATTTCAGCACGACATCCAGCGATTTCGTATAGGAATCCCGGGCAAGTCTTGCCATCTCGATGGTCTTTTCCCTGCAGGTCCGCACGGCCAGTTCCGGTGAGAGCAGGAGACGGCGGTCCAGCAGGATGCGCGGACGGCTCCCCTCCTCTTCCTCTGTTACCGGAAGAATCCGCTCTGTCATATTGACCAGCAGACGGGAGAACGGGAACAGGAACAGGATGGTTCCGATGTTGAAGATTGTATGGAATACTGCCACCTGAAAAGAAGACACCGGTCTTCCGAATACCTGAACTGATGCCGGATAGCGGAGAATGAGATACAGCACCATCCAGATAACCGCGCCCAGAACCTTAATGCCGACGTGCAGGATCGGTACACGTTTTGCCTTCCGGCTGACGCCGATTGCCGAGAGCATCGCCGTCACACAGGTTCCGATATTCGCGCCGATTACCAGCGGCACAGCCATGCCCAGGCTGATGGTTCCGGTCAGTGCCAGTGCCTGCAGCACACCGATTGCCGCAGCGGAGGACTGAATCACAGCCGTGAATGCCGTTCCGATCAGAAGACCGGCCAGCGGATGATCAAACGCCACGAGCAGTTTCCGGAACTGCGGCATCTCCGCGAGAGGGGCAACCGTCGTCGACATCAGCGTCATACCATACATCAGCACCGCAAAGCCGCAGAAAATAGAACCGAGATCCCGCTTTTTCTGCGTTTTTCCGGTCATCAGCAAAATAACACCAATCAGCGCGACAATCGGTGAGAAATTCTGTGGTTTTAAAAGTGAAAGGATAATATTATCCGAACGAATACCGTTCAGCGACAGAATCCAGGCAGTCAGCGTTGTGCCGATGTCGGATCCCATAATGATACCGACTGTCTGGGACAATTCCATGATGCCGGAATTGACCATGCCGACCAGCATGACAGTCAGTGCTGATGAGGACTGGATCGCAATCGTAATAATCGCGCCAAACAGCAGCCCTTTAAACGGATTGGAAGTGAGTTTCTGTAATGTCCCCTGCAGCTGACCGCCTGTTACTTTTTTCAGATTTGACGACATGACATTCATGCCAAACAGGAAAAATGCAAGTCCGCCGCAGAGGGAAAATATCGAATATATGTCCATTTATGTGTCCTACCGCCCCTTTTATATAGAGTGCTCCGGTTTTTACGCTTTACTTGATTAATGAAAGTTCCAGTTCTGTGATATGCAGTTCCCGCGCACAGCGCTCTTTTTCTGCATCCAGTGATGCGATTTCCTCGCACTGCTTTACGACATCAGCATTTTCCGGCTGTAAAAAGCCTTTGATCAGCGCGTCAGGCAGCGTAAACTTCTTGGTCATTTCACCGAACTGTACCGTCAGGTAATGACGTTCCTGTGTTTCTACCCGGCCTGTTCCGTATTTCTTATGTGTAACCTGCTGCCCTGAGAGATCCGGAAGCGTAAGTTTCTCACGTTTCTGAACTGCGTCATCCAGTGCAGCCTGTATGCCTGCGATTTTCTGCTTCAGTGCATTGGCCTGCTGTTCCTTCTCCTCACTCTTCATAGAAGAAGCAAGGCGCTTTCTGGTTGTCACAAGCTGTTCTTCGTAAAAGTCATAATTCTGCGCGCAGTAAATCAGGTCAAATGCAAGAATATGGTTCTCACCGTCAATATCAGTCACTGCATTGTCGTCAGTCCTGCCTGCCTCCTTCTCCAGTTCGCCGGCAATCATTTCCATTAGATCGCTCTCGTCCTGCAGTTTTGCCACGATCTCTTCGCACATTTTATAGTAGCTTTTCAGGCTGAACGATTTTCCGCTGCCGATTTTGCCGGTATACCGGACATAATTGGCGAATGCCTTGACTTCACCCTCGCGGAACATATAGTTATCGTCCGGCTCAATAAAAGAGAGATACATGATAACCGCCTTGGGATTCTGCCGGTATTTCCATTCCTCATTTCCGGCCTCGTCCAGCATGGCATTGACTTCTTCCACAAATGTATTTATTTTTTTCTGGCGGCGGTTGTAATCGGAATTATCGATTGCAAGCAGGTCACGAAATGCATCCCGCACACGCTCCATCCACGCATCCCCCTGTTTGCAGAGGAAATCGATTCCGCGGCCCGGCTGCATTACATTGTCATCGACCAGATTCTCTGACTCAGACAAAGCCTTCTTGAACATCTTCCCGAAATTTTCCGCATCAATATCCCAGTACTTCTGAAAATTACTGACAGCAGTCCATTTATAAATCTCATGATGCTCCTGGTTGTTCATCAGTGAATACTTTTCGATGTAGCTGTCAATTAATTTCTGCAGTAACTCGTAATTCATCTTATCCTCCCTCGAACAATACAGAACCGTCTGCGGTCGCTTAATTACATGTGAGCCCGCAGCCCCGTCATCATCTCCGGAAATCAAATAGATACCTTTATTATACATGACCGCGTTAAAATTAAAAACCTGTTTCTGCCGCCTCTGAAAAAAATTTAAAAAACAGTTGACAGACAGTCATACATCCCCTATAATCCTATTTAACAACTAGGATATACGGGATTAAATCATATAAAAAAGGAGAATTCGAACCATGGCTAACATTTACAAAAGCGCAACTGAACTGATTGGAAACACCCCGTTGGTAGAACTGACAAATTATGAAGCTGAACTCGGACTGGAAGCAAAGATTCTCGCGAAGCTTGAATATTTCAATCCGGCCGGCAGCGTCAAGGACCGCATTGCAAAAAAGATGATTGAAGATGCGGAAAAGGCAGGAAAACTGGCACCGGGTGCAACCATTGTGGAACCCACCTCGGGCAACACCGGCATCGGGCTGGCATCCGTTGCGGCGGCGAAAGGCTACAAAGTGATTCTCACCATGCCGGAGACCATGAGCGTTGAGCGCAGGAATATCCTGAAAGCTTACGGAGCAACGGTTGTGCTGACAGACGGAAGCAAGGGCATGTCGGGCGCAATTGCGCGGGCAAAAGAAATTGTAGAAGAAACCCCCGGAGCTTTCCTGACCGGCCAGTTTGAAAATCCTTCCAACCCGGCAGCGCATTATGAGACAACCGGTCCGGAAATCTGGAATGACACGGACGGCAGCCTGGATATCTTAGTCGCGGGAATCGGCACCGGCGGAACAATCACCGGTACAGGCAATTTCCTCAAAGAGAAAAAGGCTGATATCCAAATTGTAGCAGTCGAACCTGAAACCTCTCCGGTCCTCTCCCAGGGACACGGCGGCGCGCATAAGATTCAGGGAATCGGTGCCGGTTTCGTGCCGGATGTTCTGAATACCGAAGTATATGACGAGGTATTCCCGGTCGACAATGTTGTATGCTTTGATACCGCAAAAAAACTGGCTTATACGGAAGGCGTTCTGGTCGGAATATCCTCCGGCGCCGCGCTTTACGCCGCTACCGAAGTAGCAAAACGCCCGGAAAACAAAGGAAAGACCATTGTAGTAATCCTGCCGGATTCCGGTGACAGATATTATTCTACCGCACTGTTCGAAAACTAAAGGCATCACCGCGGATGCCGGCACAAGAACCGGCATCCGCTTTTTTTACAATCATATCCTATCTCTTCACTGGGATATGTGACTGTCTGAAACATATTTTTGCAAAGAAATACCGATCCGGAAGGAGAAACAATACATGAGTAAAGTGGAATTAAAAGACAGAAACCTGAGATTTGAAACGCTCGCGCTTCACGTCGGGCAGGAGCAGCCGGATCCGGCCACGGATTCCCGCGCTGTCCCGATTTACCAGACAACCTCCTACGTCTTCCATAACAGCCAGCATGCCGCAGACCGCTTCGGTCTGCGAGATGCCGGCAACATTTACGGCAGACTGACCAATACCACACAGGATGTGTTTGAAAAACGTGTCGCCGCGCTGGAAGGCGGCGTCGCTGCGCTGGCCACCGCATCCGGTGCCGCAGCCATCACATATGCGCTGCAGACGGCCGTACAGGCAGGCGGTCATATTGTGGCACAGAAGACCATTTACGGCGGCACCTTCAATCTTCTTGAACACACGCTGCCGGCATACGGCATTAACACCACATTTGTCGACGCGCATGATCTGGCTGAACTCGAAAACGCGATTCAGGATAATACAAGGGCGGTCTTTATCGAAACGCTGGGCAACCCCCACAGCGACATCCCGGACATTGACGCCATTGCAGAAATCGCGCATAAGCACGGTCTCCCGCTCCTGATCGACAACACGTTCGGCACCCCGTACCTGATTCGTCCGCTGGAACACGGTGCAGACATTGTGATTCACTCCGCCACAAAATTCATCGGCGGCCACGGCACCACACTGGGCGGCGTGATTGTTGACGGCGGAAAATTTGACTGGAGTGCAGGCGGAAAATACCCGCAGCTCTCAGAGCCGAATCCAAGCTATCACGGCGTATCCTTCATCGGAGCTGCCGGTCCGGCTGCATTTGTTACCTACATCCGCGCGATTCTGCTGCGCGACACCGGCGCGGCCATCTCTCCGTTCAATGCTTTCCTCCTTCTGCAGGGACTGGAGAGCCTGCCGCTCCGCCTGGACCGGCATGTCGAGAATACATTAAAGGTGGTTGACTACCTTTCCAGACATCCGAAAGTTGAAAAAGTCAACCACCCTTCCCTCCCTGATCATCCGGACCACGCTCTGTATGAGAAGTATTTCCCGAACGGCGGCGCTTCTATTTTTACCTTTGATATCAAAGGCGGCCGTGAAGAAGCATTCAGATTCATCGACAACCTGGAGATCTTCTCCCTGCTGGCAAACGTAGCAGATGTAAAGAGTCTGGTCATTCACCCGGCGACCACAACGCATTCCGAGATGAGCGAAGAAGAACTCAACGCCGTCGGCATTCAGCAGAGCACCATCCGTCTGTCGATCGGCACAGAGCACATTGACGATATTATCGAAGATCTGGACGAAGCATTTAAAACCTTAGATTAATTTCCTTTTTTTCGCAAAATCTGTTATAATCCTATTAAATAACAGGGAATTAGCAGGAAAGCAGAGCGCGCGATTGATCAGGGAGTCTGGACATGAAAATATCAACCAAGGGCAGATACGCACTTCGTCTGATGCTGGATATTGCACAGCATAATACAGGAGACCCCGTCAGCATCCGGGATATCTCCAAACGTCAGGAGATTTCTGTCAAATATCTGGAACAGATTGTTTCGGCACTGGTGCGCGCCGGATATCTCCGCAGTATCAGAGGACCGCTGGGCGGTTATCTGCTGTCCAAAAAACCTTCGGAATATCGTGTCGGCGATATTTTACGTGTGACAGAGGGCAGTCTTGCACCCGTGGAGTGCCTGCTCAGTGAGGAAAACACCTGCCCGCGCAGGAATTTCTGCGCGACACTGCGGCTCTGGACAGAACTTGACGAAGCTGTCCGCGGCGTAATCGACCGCTACACCCTTCAGGACCTGGTCGAGTGGGGCGAAGAGCGGATGTTTGACTATGTCATCTGAAATGATTAATAACGTAAATGTTTTAAAAAAACAGCTGGCGTGAAAGCCAGCTGTTTTCTGCATTTATCAGTTTGTTTTTTCAGTCCTCTCCCACGAGATGTACGGTGCGGTACATATGTCCCGTCGCAGGAAGAAAGCGGTCAATCACATCTGCTGTCCGGATTTTCAGACTTGAAGTACACACGCACGGATGGCAGCCGATATACTCCCCTTCCAGCACATCTTCGTCAATCAGCAGCTGTACGTGCTTCTCCGGATCGTTCATCAGTCCCATAATACTGACTGCACCCGGCTCGATATCAAGATAGTTCAGCATTTCTTCCGGACCTGCAAATGACAGTCTTGCAGAATTAATCTGCTTTGACAGCTCTTTTGTCTTAAACTTTTTATCCCCCGGCATCATCAGCAGATAAAACTTTGTTTTCTGCCGGTTGCACAGAAACAGGTTTTTACAGATTATGACGCCCAGAACCGCGTCAATCGCATTGCACGCCTCCATGTTGTCTGCCGGTGCATGATCTGTCCGCATATACGAAATCCCCAGATTGTCAAGAAAATCATAGGTTCTGATCTCGCGGGGCAGTCTTCCCTCATTATTCTCCGGTCTTCCGTTATAAAGCTTCATGTCATTCATCTCCTTCCGTTTGCATTATAATGGTTCCCCGCGAAAGCTGCAACCGTAAGAAAGATGTTGACACACAAATTGTTATTGGTGTATACTTACGTTTGTTACGCAGGTGTAGTTCAGTGGTAGAACACCAGCCTTCCAAGCTGGATATGTGGGTTCGATTCCCATCACCTGCTCTGTGCGCGAGTGGCTCAGGGGTGGAGTACAACCTTGCCAAGGTTGGGGTCGCGGGTTCGAATCCCGTCTCGCGCTTTTTTGCACCCGGTATGTAGATTCTGTCTGTGCATCCGGCCGCAAAAATCATTGATACAATTTCATAGTATTCTGCAGCGGTATCGAAGTGGTCATAACGAGGCGGTCTTGAAAACCGTTTGGGGGCAACCCCACGGGGGTTCGAATCCCTCCCGCTGCGCTTTAAAAAGAGACTGGGCACACACGTGCGGCAGTCTCTTTTTGATCTGCATGATACACAAGGAGGTATCTGCTTATTTTTGAAGATATTCTGCGCAGGCAGAAGGGCTTTCAAGAAGCAGAATATCTTCACCTAATACATCTCTGAGTGTTTCTTTAAAAAACGACATTGAAGCCTGGGCAAGCAGGATGATGTCCGCTTCACGGCACTCTTCCTGTGCGCACCTGCGCACAAGTTCTTCTGCCCGCTTCATATCACCGCCTACCATTGCATCAAATGCACCCGGGACTGTTATTTCTTTGATCTCCACAGAACGTCCTGCTCTTTCTGCAAGTTTTCTGACGAGTCCGGCAGACGGCGCGACTGTCGTGGACAGTGTTGCCATTACGATTACCTTTTTCCCGTGCTCCGCTGCATATTTTGCCATTGGAAAATCGATCCGCATGAGATCTGTTTCCGGGTGAAGTACGGCATATTCATCCGTGACCTCACCGATTGAGGAACATGTTGAAATGATTTTTCCATGCTCTCCTTCTGCCGCAGCATCATAAAGAGAAAAGATCCTGTTTTTGATATCTTCTGTAACTTCCCCTTTTTTTACAATGTCGGCAATCAGTGTCGAATCTACGATGTGACGGATTTTAACATCTCCAAGTTTTTCTTTGAAAATCGCTTCTATTTTTTCCGGGAGTCCGCCCATTCCCGTATAAACACACGTTATCATATTCATTTATTCCCCTGTTATCATATTGTTACATACTTGTATATGGTTTAATTACTGCAATATCTCCGTTCTGACAGCCGCCGTCACAGCCGATATTCTGACCTGTCACATAGCTGCCTGCTTCGCTGAGCAAAAATGCAATCGGTCCGACCAAAGTCTCGGCACTGCAAAGCTTCCCGTTCGGGATCGTCGAGAGGACGTTATCAAGATACGTAGGATCGCTTTCAATTTTGTCACGGTTGATTGCCGTCACGACCAGAACCGGAGAAATAGAGTTCACATTAATGCCAAGTCTCGCCCATTCCGTTGCAAGCGTAAATGTAAATCCATTTACCGCTGCCTTGCTCGGCGTATAAGCTGTGTAACCCGGTTTGCCATGTGTCGCTGCAAGAGAGCTGATATTCACGATACTTCCGCCGCCGCTTTCATACATATATTTACCCGCAACCTTTGAGCAAATCACAGTCCCCTTAAGATTGACATCCATTACGGACTGCCAGCGGTCCATCGGCATCTCACTAAGCGGCGCCACATGTGTGATTCCTGCGCAGTTGATCAGACCGTCTACTGAACCGAAATCTTCAAAAATCTGCCGGAATGCATCCCTCACACTCTCCTCGTCTGTGATGTCAGCTGCATAACCTCGCACCTCTGAACCTGTCTTTTCTGCAATTGCACCTGCAACGGTCCCGACTTTATCTGCATCTCTGTCCAAAATGGCAACCTTTGCGCCGAGTGCAGCAAGCCCTTCGGATATACCGGATCCAATACCTCCGCATCCGCCGGTCACAGCAACCACATGATCTTTTATGCTAAAAATGTTATAATCCATATTTCTTCTCCTTTTCTCATACACCCGCGGTTTTTATGCTGCTTTTGCCTCCATCTTTTTTGTCTGAACTGCAATCGAGCGCTTTCTGGAGAAATAATCCAAAGCGACCGCAATCACGATCAGAATTCCCTGAATCATATCCTGGTAAATGGAATCAACTCCCATGAGAAGCATCGCATTATTGATAATTCCGACCAGACTCATACCGAATAATACACCAGTGATATTGCCTTCGCCACCCGCCATGCTCACACCACCGACAACAAGCATTACCAGTACATTTCCGTCATAGCCGCTGGCCTGTGTCGCTACCGCCTGCCGGTTAAAGCAGGAAAGCAGAATCCCTGAGATGGCCGCTGTACAGCCTGAAATCACGAATGCGCTGATTCCGATCATACGGCTGTTGATTCCGCTGTAACGGGTCGCAGTCTCATTACCGCCTGTGGCATAAGTATATTTGCCATATTTCGTGCGGTTCAGCACAAACCACACAACAATGAACATCAGAACAAAACTCCAAATCAGAAACGGTACGCCGGCGATCTTTCCTGTTCCGATCCAGTTCATAACTTTTGACTCCAGACAGATGATCGTGTTCTGGTGTGTGATATGCTGTGCCACACCCAGAATGATGTTTTTCATTGCCAGTGTCACTACAAAAGACGGTACCAGAAAATAATAGGACACCAGCCCATT
The DNA here is from genome assembly GCA_000702845.1 of Lachnospiraceae bacterium FE2018. GTDB lineage: Bacteria > Bacillota > Clostridia > Lachnospirales > Lachnospiraceae > CADBRN01. The sequence goes on along the minus strand of JNKK01000014.1, from coordinate 31,179 downwards.
GATCAGGCCGCAGACCGCCCCCGCCGCGATTCCTGCCAGAATTCCCATCATCGTGCCTGCCGGTGTATATCCGAAATGAATTGTGACCAGCACCATAACTGAACCGGAAAGTGCCGCAATTGAGCCGATTGAGAGATCAATACCGCCGTTCAGGAGCGGAAAAATGGTTCCGCAGGCCATAACGCCATAGATACAGACCGCGAGAAGTATGCTGATAATATTGCTGATGCTAAGAAATGAACGGTTCAGAAGTGTTGCGATCACAATCAGTGCAAGCAACATCAGCGGCTTTTGATATGATATTTTCCGTAAATGTTTCATATCACACTTCCTCCTTCTTGCTCATTCCGGATGCAGCCAGCAGCAGATCGTCGGCTGTCAGTCCTCTGTTTGGAATATCATCATAGACTTTTCCGTTTACCAGGATCAGAATCCTGTCTGATATTTTCAGCAGTTCCTCAACATCAGAGGAAACTACGATCACGACTTTACCCTGATCCGCGATCGAACGAAGGATTCCATAAATTTCAGCCTTGGATCCGACATCGATTCCCACTGTCGGCTCATCGACCAGCAGTACTTTCAGATCCCTCTCCAGCCACTTTGCCAGAACCACTTTCTGCTGGTTTCCACCTGAAAGATTCATACATTTTGTCATGCCATCCGGTGTTTTGATCCTGAGCTGCCGGATGCATTTGTCCGCTGTTTCAACAATCTTGCGCGGCGTGATATAGGATGTGCGGAACATCACATCATAATTGGTCAGTGCAATGTTGTCTGCCACGGAAAGCCCCTGTACAAGTCCCTGCACACGCCTGTCTTCAGGAACCAGTCCAATCCCCTGCTTTCTGACCCGCCCGGCTTTATCCGCCACGGTTTCTCCATCGATGGTGATTTTTCCTTCTGTATACCGGCGCAGTCCATAGATACACTCGAGCGTCTCGGTTCTGCCTGAGCCGACAAGTCCTCCGATCCCCAGGATCTGGCCTCCACGCGCTTCAAACGTGATCTTGTCAAGCAATTCCGGGGTTGAAAGATTTTCGATTTTCAAAACACTGCCGCCCGCAATGGGATCATGTACCACGCTATCCTCTTCCTGCAGATCTTTTCCGATCATCATATGCACAACTTTTGCCGGTTCGATCTCTTCTTTTGAAAGCACACCGCGCACTTTACCATCCCTGAGAACAGTCAGTCTGTCGGCCAGATTCCATATTTCCTCAAGCCGGTGCGAAATATAAATAATGCTTGTACCCTGCGCTTTCAGTCTGCGGATAATCTCAAACAGACTTTCCGATTCCTGGATATTCAGGGAGGCTGTCGGCTCATCCATGATGATAATCTTTGCGTCAAACAGCAACGATTTCAAAATCTCGACGATCTGCTGTTTCGCAACGCTCAGGTTTTCTACCGCGGCATCCAGATCAATATCAAAATGACATTTTTCAACAAGCTCCTGCGCGCGTTTGCGCATTGCTTTTCTATCCAGAAACACCTTGCCTTTTGTCAGTTCCTGTCCAAGGAAAATGTTCTCGATAACCGTAAGTGTCGGGATCAGGCTGAGTTCCTGATAAATAACGGAAATACCACAGGATGCCGCATCGTATTTATTCTGGATCTGCACTTCTTTTCCATCTACTTCAATGGTGCCTTCGTCACTCGGATAGATACCTGTCAGAATTTTAATCAATGTGGATTTTCCGGCCCCGTTCTCACCCATCAGGCCGTGCACTTCTCCGTATCCGACAGAAAAATCCACATCATCCAGTACCAGAACACCGGGGAAGGCTTTACGAATATGCTTCATATAAAGCAGCTTTTTTTCTTCGTTCATCTTTTTATCCCTCCTGTCCGGCGCCGGCCTTCTTATTGACGATCAGTTTCTTCCGGCTCATATTCATATAAACCGCGTCAAAGATCGACATTATGATGATCACGGCACCATATACGATCGTCTGTACCTCTGTCGGGAGTCCGAATTTATAGATTCCGTTGACGATCACGATCATGAAGAGACTGCCGATACAGACGCCGATAGTGTCGCCGCGTCCCCCCGAAAGGACGATGCCGCCGACCGCGACTGCCGCGATCGCCTGAAATTCCATGCCGCTTCCAGAGTTCAGTCCCGCAGATCCCTGCCAGGCAAGCAGGAAGACCCCTGCAAGCGCAGAACACACACCGGAAATCACAAAGGTTGCCGCTTTGATCTTTTCATAATTAATGCCGGAAAGCTGTGCCGATTTCCTGTTGGTTCCGATGGCGTAAATGTAAGTCCCGAAGCGGGTTTTCTTGAGGATGATATAGCCGGCCGCGATCAGCAGCAGCCATATGATCGACATGTAATAGATCCCCCCGATTTTTCCGCCTATGCTGAGGAACTGCGCGTCTGTCACAGTCTTGGTGATCAGCCTTCCTCTTTCCCTGTAAGCCAGGATATAAACGAATCCGCGGAATACATACATGGTGGCGAATGTCGCAATCAGTTCAGAGAGTCCCAGTTTAATGACCAGAAGTCCGTTGATCAGACCGGCCAGTACTCCGACCAGCAGCGCAATGAGCACGATCACCCAGATCGGGATCCAGGTCTCTGTCACAAACTTCGATGTGATCATTGCCGACAGACCGAGCACAGCGCCGGTGGAGAGGTCGATTCCCCCGCCGATAATCACAAATGAGACGCCCAGCGACAGGAGACCTACAACTGACACTTCCCGAAGAATGCTGTTTACATTCCTCCAGGTCATAAAGGAATCGGACATGACCGAAAATATTGCCACAAATATCAGCAGAAGAACCGCAGAAACGAGTTTTCTCAACGTGCTTTGTTTCATGGGCGACACCTCCTTGCAGTGCCCCGGTGCCGCAGCCGGCACCGGGATTCCCTTTCTCCTATTCTGTTACTCCAGATATTCGTCCACATTAGAGGGATCGATGATCAGGACCGGCGCTGTGATCTCCGGTGTCGCGGCAAGTGAACTTCCGTCAATTCCCGTCGCCATTGCGTACAGGCAGATCTGTGTCGTCTGAATGCCCTGCTGCACGCCGTTGCAGTAAACAGAACCTTCCATCTTTCCTTCTTTGATATAAGTCAGCGCTTCCTGAAGACCGTCTGCCCCGTAGATCTTGATCTTTCCCGTAAGGCCTGCAGCGTCTACTGCCTGTGCCGCGCCGATTGCCATCTGGTCACTGTGGCAGAAGATCACGTCGAACTCATTGTTGTACTTTGTCAGAAGATCTCTGGTCAGTTTATTTGCTGTCTCAGTTGTCCAGTCGCCTGCCTGGCTGTCAAGGAATTCAAATCCGTCCTTGCCCTTCAGCGTCTCTTCAAATGCCGTTACGCCCTGTGCGATTGCTTCCATGGAGACGGGCGGTCCGATTGCGACACATTTCGCGGAGTCCATTTTCGCCATGACATCATTTGCCACCATGACGCCGATATTCCAGCTGCTGTTATTAAGTCCTGCCGTATGCGGGCTTTCTGGTCCGATGTTCATATGAACGACGCGGATCCCTTCTTTCTCCGCCTCTGTTGTGACTGCTGCCAGCGCGGAAGTATCCAACGCGTTGCAGATGATCGCGTTATAACCCTGGCTGATCATTTCCTCAAACTGCTGAACCTGCTTCTCTCCCGATCCGCCTGCGTCGAACGTCGTCAGTTCAATATTCGGATAGGAAGACAGGGCCTGAGAGATGCCCTCTTCCCAGAGGACCGCGTTGGAATCCATGTTTCCTGCGGAAAATCCGATCTTCAGCCCTTCCTGCGTGAGGTCAATACCGGTTCCTGTGACAGCTGCTGCCGCCTCTGATGTATCTGCGGCTGCGCTTTCCGCCGCACCTCTTCTTCCACATCCCGTAAAGAGGAGCATTACTGCAAGAGCACCCACCAACATTTTTGCTGCACTTCTTTTCATTATATTTCTCCCTTTTTTGATTTATACCTGTTCGTTTAATATCTGTTTTTCGTATTGTCTTACTTTCTTCTGATCGTCTCTTTTGCTTTCTGGGCGATATCTTCCGGCGTCATCTTAAAACGGGTGAGCAGATATGGAAGAACGCCGACTTCTCCATATACATCTGCAACACCGATTCTTCCGAGCGGCGTCGGGCATTTATCGGCAAGAACACCGGCTACTGCACTGCCGAGTCCGGAATCAATCCGGTGATTTTCAGCAGTGACCAGCGCGCCTGTTTTTTCAGCGTAGCTGATGATGAGATCCTCATCGACCGGCTTCCAGGTAAACAGATCGATCACAGCTGCATCGATGCCTTCTGCTTCCAGAATTGCTGCAGCCTTCAGTGTCTCTTTTACCATCATGCCTGCAGCGATCAGTGTTACATCTTTTCCGTCCCGGAGAACATTGCCTTTTCCGAATTCAAACACAGAACCTTCCTCGTAAACTGTTTCCGCGTTTTTACGGTTCATTCGGATATAGAAGTTTCCGTATGTCTCTGCTGCATTTTCGACTGTCCATTTGAGCTGAACTGCATCGCAGGGCTCAACCAGTGTCATGCCCGGAATGTTTTTTAAGATCCCCATATCCTCGAGTCCCATGTGTGACGCGCCATTGTAAAGGGCGAGGATCCCGGGATCCGAACCGACTGCTTTCACATTGAGATCTGCAAATCCGGCGGACAGAAAGAGCTGGTCAATGCATTTTCTCGACTGAAAACAGGAGAATGTATGTGCAAAGGGGATGCAGCCCCGGGCTGACATGCCGGCTGCCACGCCTGCCATGTTTCCTTCCATGATGCCGCAGTCGATCATTCTTTCCGGAAAGGCTTTCTGAAACGGGCCCATTCCGATCGGACCCATCAGATCACAGTCCAGTGCGACGATGGCCGGATTCTTCTGTGCGAGCTGTATCATGGTCTCGCAGTAGACTTTTCTCATCTCAATACTTTCTTCTTTATTTGTCAGTGCCGCCATCACATATTCCTCCATTCTTCTGTCAGTTCCTTTACAAGACTGTTCATTCTCTCCTCTTCCTGCCTGTTTGCCTCGGCGTCCGGGAACATGAGATGATGATTCGCCGCCGTCTCCTCGGCCGGCCTGCAGCCCTTTCCTTTTACGGTATTCAGGACGATGCAGGACGGCTTTCCGGCAGCTTCCTTGGCGTGATCAATGGCTTCTGAGATCTCGGAAATACTATGCCCGTCAATGCTCTGCGCATCCCATCCGAATGCGGCAAACTTCCCGGCTATGTCACCCATGCTGCAGATCTGGTCCGTCGTGCCGTCAAGCTGCTTCTTATTCGCATCTACGAAGAGGATAAAATGATCCAGCTTCTGATGCGCGGCAAGGAGAGCGCCCTCCCATATCTGGCCTTCATTGCATTCTCCGTCGCCGACGATACAGTAGCTGTAATTATCACCGCCGAGTATCCGGCTTGCAAGCGCCGCGCCGATCGCAGTGCTGATGCCCTGTCCGAGTGAGCCTGTTGTCAGATCGACACCCGGGGTGTGTACCCTGGAGCAGTGTGACGGAAGATTTGTTCCCGGCTGGTTCAGTGTCTTGAGCATCTCCATCGGGAAATATCCTTTTAACGCCAGCGTCGCATAAAGTGCCGGACCCGCATGTCCTTTGCTCAGGGCGAAATAGTCTCTGTCTTCCATTTTGGGGTCGGACGGGTCGATGTGCATCTTTTCGCCGTAGAGAACTGCCAGAACATCCGCGATACTCATGGCGCCGCCGATATGACCAAAACCAAGTGTTGTGATCTCGCGGAATGTCTCCAGACGGATCCGTGCGGCAAATATTTCAAGTTCCTTTATTCTTTTTGCATCCATTCTTTATTACCTCTTCATGCGTGATAGTTTAGAAACGATACGCTGTGTGCGCATTATTCAGGAAAAGATCCTGCAGTTCGTCATCCGTATAAATGCCCGCCTCTGTCACAAGGCTCTGCAGCTCTGCGTAGGTATAATCCTTCATGACTGTCGCACTGTCAGTTCCCCAGAGCAGTTTTTTCGCCCCGACCATTTCTTTTGCGATCCGGTGGTAGCGTCTTGCCCAGGTGAAGGGGGCATGCTCCTGTGTATTGCTGCAGAGCGCGGCGACATCAAAATAAATATTCGGCATCGTCAGTACCTCCAGGTCCGCGCGGAGCGTCTCTTCCGCGTCCGCCGGCATGGAGCACAGATGGCAGACGATGATATTAAGATCCGGGTATTTTTCAGCGAAGCTTCTGACATCTTCCACCCTGTGGCTTACAGTTCCCGGCATTCCGATATCAAAGGAAAGTGTTCCGCCGATGTCATTGAGTCTCTGCATCAGCTTGTGCAGATTTTTGTGATTCCACAGCATATTTTCGTCGTGGAATCCGCAGAGTCCGCCTGTCGCGCTCATCTCGAGTTTGAAACGGGTAAATGCGAGTTCTCCCATCAGCCGGTCGAGCACCGTGTCAAATTCTCTGAAAAACGGATCGATCGCCGCGGTTCCGATAAAGCGGTCCGGATATTTCTGAACGCTTTCCGCCACAAATTCATTGTGAAATCCATAGGCGGTTCCCTGAAGCAGGACACCCATCTCGATCTCATTGCGGTCCATAAAGCCGATCATGCTCTCTGCAGAGACCCCTCTGTCGCCCATGTCAGGCGTGCAGATCAGATCTGCAGGGCCGCCTGCCCAGCGGCATTTTCCGTTCCCAAGGGGCCGGAACTCACCCAGAAATGCATATCCGTTTAAGTGCTCAAAGATATGAAGATGTGCATCAATACAACGCATGTTTTTTCCTTTCTTTATCTTCAGCAGTAGGTTACGACGACTTTTCCGACTTCCGGATCCCTGCTGGCTGCTGTTTCATATGCCTCTGCGATCCGCTCCATCGGGTAAACGTGTGTGATCTGCGCTTTGATATGTTCTTCGTGACGTTTCAGCGCTTCCACAACGACCGGGAACTTACCGGCCTGGAGTCTCGAACCGCTGATCCGGGCCTCCTTCAGATTGATTTTTGCATAGACGACCGGACTTGGTTTGAAGTTAAATGCCACCGGAACAATTCTTCCGAAGGGGGAGAGAATATCGATCGCGTTGTCCAGGATCGCCGGAGCTCCGGCCGCGTCAATGATAACGTTTACGCCCTCTCCGTCTGTGATCTTCATGATTTCCTCAGCCACGTTCACTTCTTTTCCGTTAAAGACGTAATCGAATCCGAACGCTTTTGCCATCTCAATGCGCTTTGGAACCATGTCGCTTGCGATCACATGTGCCCCCTGTGCTTTTGCCCAGTCACCGATCGACATGCCCGCAGGTCCGAGTCCGTAGATCAGGACGTAATCCCCATCTGTGATCTCCGCTCTGTCGCTCACCTCTGCCGCGATGGTATAGGGCTCAGCCATCGATGCGGTTTCGTACGAAATGTCCGGGTCATATGCAAAGAGCTTACTCTCGTCGCAGACAAAATATTCTGCGTGTCCGCCCGGTGCGGCAAATCCCATTACCTTAAGATCTTTGCAGACATTCGGGCGTCCGTGACGGCATGCGTAGCACTTTCCGCAGTAATCAATGTTCTCTCTTACAACATGGTCACCGACCCTTACCCTGCTGACAGCGCTGCCGCACGCGATCACCTCACCCGCTACTTCATGTCCGGGAATCGACGGCATCGTCACATCCGGATGTTCTCCGCGCCAGGCAGCCAGATCGGAACCGCACACACCGACCGCATGTACTTTTACAAGCACTTCCTTTTCATTTTTGATCTCCGGCATCGGTACTTCCCGGACCTCAAACTGCTTCGGTGCTGTAAGATAAATTGCTCTCATCGTTTTCTGCATTTCTTTCCTTATGCCTCCTTTGTATGACCGACCGGCATTCCGAAGAAAGCTATAATTGACAAAAATCCTTCATCGCTGTCAAAACAGAACATATGCCATTCGCCTTCCCGGGCCCTTATTATTTCTCCTGCATGAAGATCCTGACGTTCTGTCATTGTCTCCCTGGTTGGACCGTATAAAACATACGCATCTTTCGAATCAACAATGTACATATACTCATCTTCATGATAATGTGGCTTCATCGTACCGTACTTCGGGGCGAATGTCGAATATCCGACGAAACAGCCTGCTTCCACCTTTGCATACTGTGGATCACCGAACGCCGCGCGGTTCGCCCGTCCCAGTATCTGTATCTCCTTTAGTTCCTCTTTCTTGATATGATCCATAAGCCATACCTCCTCTCTGACTTAATACATGCAATTTCCGTGCCATCTTTTTCTATATTCCGAAACTGCCGGGATCCGCTTTTTTCGGGTGTTTTATGAATTTCCGAAGCCAGTTCCGATATTCTGTTATTTCATATCTGAATTTCATGCAATAGCTCATTTCATATTTAAAACACCTTAGAGGTAAATCTCGTTTTATTCTTCTGCAGCCTTTCTTCCGATCGCCAATCCTTTTTCAAATGCCTCTTTGTTGACTGCGAGGACGCCGGGTTTCTTCGCAAATTTGCGGGCTATGGTTTCCCATACCACTTCTTCCGGAATTACGCCTGTATATCCTGCATAAACACCCAGCATGATGATATTCAAAACACGGGGATTTCCCATTTTCAATGCCAGGTCTGTTACCGGTGCCTTGACGATATGAATATCCATCCGGTCAGGCTCACTCTCAACGATGCTACTGTTTACAAAAAGCGTACCGCCAGGCTTCAGCATATCGATGAACCGGTGCAGAGAAGCTTCGTTCATCACGATCAGATCATCTGCCTCATCCGGAATCGGCGCACCGACCGGGTGATCAGAAATAACAACATAGCAATTTGCCGTTCCTCCGCGCTGCTCTGCGCCGTACGAAGGAAAGAATGTCACATTTTTTTCAGTTGAATCACATGTAGCGGAAGCGAGAAATTTACCAAGTGTCATAACACCCTGTCCGCCAAATCCTCCAACCAGTAAATTTGTCTCCATACCACGCCTCCTTATCTGTCTCTGAATACGCCTAACGGGAACTCTTTGAACATCTTCTCTTCCAGAAAGTCAAGTGACTTGAGTGCATCCATGCCCCAGTTGGTCGGACAGCTTGTCACGATTTCCACAAGTGAGAATCCCTTTCCGTCGATTTGATTCTGAAATGCTTTCTTAATCGCCCGCTTTGTCGCCCTCACGTTTTTCGGTGTATTGCAGCTGCACCTCTCCAGATACGCCGGTGCCTCAAGCTGATTCAGGATCTCACACATATGCATCGGATAGCCATGCTCCTTTGGATCTCTGCCGTTGACTGCCGTAGTGGCCTTCATACCGACCAGTGTTGTCGGTGCAAGCTGTCCGCCGGTCATACCGTAAATTCCATTATTCACAAAGATGACTGTGAAATTCTCACCACGGTTTGCTGCAGACATCGTCTCTCCGAGACCGATTGCAGCCAGGTCACCGTCCCCCTGATAGGTATAGCAGATTGTATCCGGGTTCGTTCTCTTGATGCCGGTCGCAACTGCACAGGCGCGGCCGTGCGGTGCGCAGGTATTGTCATACGATACATAATCCATGAGCAGCCCGCAGCATCCTACTCCCTCAACAAGCACGGTGCGGTCAAGTACATCCAGTTCCTCCAGCACCTCACCAATCAGCTTTGCAATTGTGCTGTGCATACAGCCCGGACAAAAACCGGAGACCTTGTCTTCCTGTATTCCTTTCGTTCTTTCATATACTTTTTCCATTTCCGGACTCTCCTTTATCTCAAAAGTAATTCTTCGGCTGCTTTTCGAACTGTCCCCTTACGCATGATGTTTCCGCCTGAACACAGGCAGGTCTCGATCGGGGCACGACCCTTCACGCCCATTTTTACATCCTGAACCATCAGTGCCGGAATCGCCATTTCCACATCCAGAATTCCTTTACATACCCCGTAATTGATTTTTTCGTAAGAGGCATAGGGGAATGGATTGACTGTAATCGGGCGGATCAATCCGGCTTTCTTTCCTTCCCTTCTCATGTCATCTACAACAGACTTTGCAATGCGTGCACTGATTCCGTAAGCAGTGATCACGATTTCCGCATCTTCCAGCAGATATTCTTCTGCTTCCGGTTCCCATGAAGCATACATTTCCGCTGCCGCCTTGTTTCTTTCCTCTAGTCTTGCGGGAAGGAATGTACCCGGCTGGATCCAGGAACGGTGCGCGACATCCAGCTTATGTCCGACACAGGCCCAGGAACGCTTACTCTCTTTATTAGCTTTGACTTCTTCCTCCGTCTTCGCCGGCGGAAGCTCGACAGGCTCCATGATCGTACCGATCACGCCATCAGATAAGATCAGAACCGGGTTGCGGTCTCTGTCGGCCAGATCAAATGCGCGATAAGTCATGTCTGCTGCTTCCTGCACCGTCGACGGAGCGAGCACGATCATCTGAAAACCTCCGTTTCCGGAAGCCTTTGTCGCCTGCAGATAATCCTGCTGCGACGGCTGGATCGAACCAATTCCGGGGCCGCCTCTCGCGACATTGACGTAGACGATCGGGATCCGCGCAGATGCACAAAATGCGATGCCCTCACTGTAAAGTGAAACGCCTGTGCTGGAGGAAGTTGTCATACTTCTTGTTCCGGTCTGGCCTGCGCCGTATACCATATTGACGGATGCGATCTCACTCTCGCCCTGCACGAATACTCCACCGACCTCTGGGAGTCTTCTTGAGAGGTATTCCGGGATCTCATTCTGCGGTGTGATCGGATATCCCGCATAAAACCTGCACCCCGCGCGAACCGCCGCCTCAGCAATTGCTTCGCACCCTTTCATTAATACTCTGCCCATAATCGCTCCTCCTTATCTGTAAACTGTGATCGCCCCGTCCGGACAGATCATTGCGCACTGACAGCAGCCGATGCAATCCTGCTCGCGGGCTGCCGTGACATATTCATAACCTTTTGCATTCAGTCCGGTGCCGATTTCCAGCACATTTTTGGGACAGAATCTGATGCAGTAACCGCAGCTTTTGCAGCGCTCTGCAATTACTTCAATCTTAGCCATTCATTTCTCCTTTCTGTTCGCCCGTCATACTGCCGGCCGGAAGATACAGGTTCATCGGCAGAACAGGAACCCGGCAGCAGGCTTCCGCTTTTTCTGCAAGTTCCTTTTTTGCACAGGCAAATGCAATATCACTGTATGGTCTGATAAGTTTCTCTGTCTTTTTCCAGCCTTCCTCAAACTCTTCCTGAACGGTATTCTCTCCGACGTTTGGGTTGGCCGCGATCAGAAGCTGCTCCGGCAGGATATGCGCTACACCAAGAATTTCTCCCATGGTCCTGTCGATCGCGTTAATATCTGACGACCAGGGACGGTATACATTCACAACGTAGATGACTGCCGATGTCTCCATATTCAGAATCTCTGAAAATCCGCCGACCGCACGCGCTCCGATATAATCACCGCCGACGTCCATGATAACAATGCTGTCCGGATCTTTAAGCCGTACCCTGACGCCGCCGACCATGGTTGGCGCATCCGCAAACTGCTTTTCATAATGAAACAGAATACCTGCCTTCTCCATCCGGGCGACGGCATCTCTGGAACGGAACAACGGCTTTGTCATATCCATATCAAAAAAGTGGACCGGCCGGTCACTAATCTCTCTGACCTGTAGCGCAAAGTTCATTGCCACTTCACTTTTTCCGCTTCCCGCCTCTCCGAGAAAAACATAATTCTTTTTTTGTTCGAGCATATTCCGGAGCATTTTTCTGATCATTTATTTCACCACATTTCCAATCGAGGCACAGACAACGATTGCATGATATTTTTCCAGCGCCGAAGAAGCCCTTGATGTAATGACGACCGGACAGCGGGCTCCGACAATAAAGCCTGCCATTTTGGCACCGAAGGTAACGGTAAATGCCTTGCCGAGTATATTTCCGGCATGGATATCAGGTGTAAGCAAAATATCCGCATCACCCGCAACAGGACTTTCATATCCTTTCAGTTCTGCGATCTCACTGCTCATTGCACAGTCATAGGAGATCGGACCTTCCACGATACAGCCCGGAATTTCCCCGTCTTCGTTCATTTTTTTCAAAGCCTGTGCATCAAGTGTCTCAGGCATTTTCGGATTTACCTTTTCAACACATGTCAGGACGGCAACCTTCGGACAGTCATAACCCATCGCGCGCAGCGTCTCCACGGTGTTCATTATGATGTCCTTTTTCTGTTCCAAAGTCGGATAAAGAACCATTCCGCTGTCAACAACAGAAACCATTTTGTGATAACCGGGAACTTCGATCGTACAGAAGTGGGACATGGTCCTCCCTCTGGAAAGTCCGTTTTCTTTGTCCACAATCGCCTTCATGATGACTTTGGTGTCCAGGGATCCTTTCATGATAAAGTCAGCTTTGCCTTCCCGGACCAGCTGAACCGCAAAGGCTGCTGCTTCGGCATTTCCCGGACAGTCATATATGTTTTCTTCCGGCACATGAATGCCTTCTTTTTCAAGGATCGCATCTATAATGTTTCTGTCACCGACAAGCACCGGCTCTATAATATCTTCTTTTGCGGCGTGGAATACGGCTTCAAGCGTATGTTCGTCATTTGCAGCCGCCACTGCCATTCTCCGTTTTACCGGCTCGCCTTTTACCTTAGAGATCAGCTGTTCAAAGTTCTGATATACCATTCTCCCGTTCCACCTTTCTCACTGATTCAGCGTAACAATTTGCCTTACCGCTCTGCAGTGTCCTCAGTGCACATTCTGCGAGACTTTCCATTTCATTTTCGCCGGGGAGACGCAGCACAGGTGCGATCTTTCCGACATATGCTTCCAGATCTGCGCATTTTCTGTCACTATGTGCTATGCCGCCGGTCAAGAAAATACCGTCTACACTGCAGTGCATGGCAGCGGCCATGGCGCCGATGCACTTGGCTTCCTGATAAACCATCGTTTCATAGACTCTCCGGGCTTCTTCATTCCCCTCATCGATCATCTTTTCCATTGTCAGGAAATCCTTTGTCCCGAGATATGAAAATACGCCGGCATTTTTTGCAATTTTCTGCTTCAGCTCTGCTTTCTCATATTTTCCGGAATAGCAAAGTTCAATGAGTGATGCAGTCGGAAGACTGCCTGGACGATCCATACAGAAGCATCCTTCATCTACGATGTTGAAATTGTCGACGACGCGGCCTCTCTCGTGGGCAGCGATGGATGTTCCGCCGCCCATATGTACGCCGATCAAATTGATCTCTTCATACGGCCTGCCCAGCATCGCCGCGGCTTTTCTTGCGACTGCCTTCTGGTTAAGCGCGTGAAACATACTGGTTCTGTGCATTCCCTTAAGTCCTGTCCATCTTGCTTCTTTTTTCAGCTCATCTGTGGAAACCGGATCTGCAAAGTATGCGGGATAGTGAAAACGCTCTGAAAATCTGGATGCAATAATGAGCCCGAGACAAGCGGGGTGTCTGCCGCCGACAGACGGATCCGACGCATCTTTCAGAACCGCACTGTCAATAAGATAGGTTCCGGATTCCACCGGTCTTAGCGGTCCGCCTCTCGAGATCACCGCGTCAAATCCTGCGGGATCTGTATGCTCTTCCTGCAGTGTTCTGAGAATTGCCTCCTCGCGGTATTTCCCCTGTTCAGATATTGTCTTCAGACCTGTCAGCTCTGCATCCGTATGCGCAATGCTTTTTACCAGTATTTCTTTTTCATCTTCATATACGGCGATTTTTGAAGAAGTCGCCCCGAGGTTGATTACCAGTATTCTCATAATGTTCTTTTGTTCCTTTATCTGAATTACTTTCTCCTGATCACACACTTCGCAGCTTCAACAATATCCTTTACGCCGATGCCGTATTTATCCATAAGTCCGTCAAGATCGCCTGACTCTGTAAAGGTATCTCTGATGCCCACTCTGCACATCGGTGCCGGCATCTTTTCTGCCAGAACTTCCGCAACTGCGCCGCCGAGCGCGCCGAGAATTGTTGAATCCTCCACCGTGACGATGCAGCCTGTCTCAGACGCCGCTTTGATCACAGCATCTTCATCCAGCGGTTTGATGCAGGACATATCGAGTACTCTTGCAGAAATGCCTTCCTCCGTCAGCATGTCTGCTGCCTGCAGTGCCCGGTAAATCACCGCGCCGCATGCGATCAGTGTGACATCTTTTCCATCCTGAAGCAGGTTTGCCTTTCCGATCTCGAATTTATAATCTTCATCGAAGACCTTGCGGAAGGCAAATTTGCCGAGCCTGACATAAGCCGGCCCTTCATGTTTACCGAGTGCTCTGACAACTGCTTTTGTCGATGCAGTGTCAGCCGGATAGACAACGACATTTCCTGAAATTGAACGCATGATGGAAATATCCTCCGGACACTGGTGTGTAACGCCTTCATTTGCTGCAGAAAGGCCTCCCATGCCGCCTGCCATAACCACATTCAGATGCGGATATGCAATAAAAGTCCGGAACTGCTCCAGTGCACGCATCGCGACAAAAGGTGCAAAAGAGCCGCCAAACACACGATAACCACTTGCTGCAAGACCTGCTGCGACTGCCATCATATTCTGTTCGGCAATTCCCATATTGATCACCCTGTCCGGCATATCTGCGGCCATCTGTTTCATACCGAGATTGGACGTCGTATCCGCACCGATTCCGAGAATTGCCGGATCTTCTTTCGCCAGTTCATAAACAGCTGCTCCGAACGCGTCTCTTGTCGTTTTCTTTTCTACTTCGAACTGTCTCATATTCATTCCTCACATTCTTCCTTCTTCGATTGCCTGTTCCTGCCCGTCCAGTTCCTTCATTGCGATCTGATACTGCTCTTCACTGCATCTTCCGTTATGCCATGCGTTGTTGTGTTCCATAAAACTGATTCCTTTTCCCTTCACTGTATGTGAAATAATCAGAACCGGCTTTCCTGAAAATTCTTTTGCAATTGACAGCTTGGAGACAATATCTGCCATATCATGTCCATTCATTTCCATTACATGCCAGCCAAAGGCTTTCCATTTCTCATCAAGCGGATAAAGCGGCATGATATCATCAAGCGCTCCGCAGCTCTGGTAATGATTGTGATCTACAATGACAACCAGATTGTCCGCACCAAATCTGGGGGCTGCCATCGCTGTTTCC
Organism: Lachnospiraceae bacterium FE2018; assembly: GCA_000702845.1. Taxonomy (GTDB): domain Bacteria; phylum Bacillota; class Clostridia; order Lachnospirales; family Lachnospiraceae; genus CADBRN01. Next base: position 16,135 of record JNKK01000014.1, on the reverse strand, counting down.
CAGATCAGTCCTTCCTGACACTCTCCGTCTCCCGTCATTACATAGACTTTGCGGTGTTTAATACCCTGTTTTTTCATGGCCATTGCAATTCCCAGACCCACCGCCGGTCCGTTACCGAGTGAACCGCTTGTCATGTCGACACCAGGTGCCTTCTTATAAGACGGATGCCCCTGAAGTCTGCTGTTGATCGCGCGCATCGTAAGAAGCTCTTCTCTCGGGAAATATCCTTTTTCCGCGAGTGCGGAATAGAGTACTGCATACGCATGTCCTTTCGAAAGGATGAAGCGGTCTCTGTCATTTTTATAAGGATCCTCCGGATCCACATTCATGATCTTAAAATAAAGTGCTGTCACTGCATCTGCCGCAGAAAGAGCAGGCGCCACATGAATCCCGCCACCCGCACCGTGTGAGGTTGCCTCAATAATGTCTCTGCGTACCTGTACGGCCATTTTTTTTAAACGCTTCAGTTCTTTTTCCACTTTTATCCTCCTGTTCTAAAACCGATTGATCAACTATGTCTTTATATATGCAATCGGCGTGCCAGTTTTTTCTCCTTGATTCACGGCAATAATCCCGTTATTCGATATTTTTTCTTGCGCGATTATTTCAACATTGATATAATTGTTTCATATTTGAAATATCAGGATAATTTACGAGAGGTCTTTTGACATGAAAAGAGATTTGGTAATTGTATCTTCCCATCCCACTATGTACGGCAGTATTGACGGACTGCTTCCGGATGCAGCTTCTAAAATCGACCGTTTTATTTACGAAAAAGAGATCACTGATGAAACGGGAGATAAAGTCATTTCTTATATAAAAGCACATGATATTCACGGCATTATTGCGCGCGGACCCTGGGCTCCCTTTCTGGAGGACCGTCTGCCGGATATCCCTGTTTTCCCTTTTACTGTGGATACCTTCGATATTCTCTCCAATCTGAATCAGGCATCTTTAAAAGGTTATCGCAGTATCGGACTTCTGAGCTGGATCGGCAATCAGAAAAATTCCTACAGTTACGGAACGATCCACACTATCCAATTTGGCAAACTTCATTTTTATATGACACATATCAAAACGGAAGAAGAAGGCCGTTTTCTTCTTGAACGCATGGTCGTCAACCACGCAATTGACGCCGCGATCGGGGATATCGAGTTTCAGGAAATAACGGAGACGGCCGGCATTCCGTTTTTTCCATACCAGCTGAGCAGTGAATACCTTGGACATACCATCGACCGCGCGAACTATACTGTGCGCATGGAAATGCAAAAAAGAAAAAATCATTCATACGTGGAGGCGATTACAAACATTATCGATGATGCTTCTATTATTACAGACAAAGATGGGATCATATTGTTCGCCAATGAAAAGGCATCGGCTTTATTCCGGGTAAAAGGAGGAAGCAACCAGAACATCTCAGAAGTGCTTGCTTCAGAAAACACCGGCTCTGTCATAGTCAACCGCTTTATCGAAGCAGGACAGGCGCGTTATGTACTCAACGTCCTGCAACTTTCACTTAACGAGGAGCCCTGCTTCTCATATCTCCTGAGCAATGTAGAATCAATTGAAAAAACAGAAATCAGCCTCCGCCGGCAGCAGAATAAAAAAGGACTAACCGCTAAATATCGCTTTGAAAACATTTTATATTTTGATCCCCTTATGGAATCGATCATACGGATTGCCCGACGGTTTGCCTCTTCCGACGGCACAGTCCTGATCACCGGCGAGTCCGGCACCGGCAAAGAAATATTTGCAAACGCGATCCATAACGAAAGCAGCCGCAGTGAAGGACCCTTTGTGGCCATCAACTGTGCTGCTCTCTCTGAAAATCTTATTGAAAGTGAATTGTTCGGCTATGAAAAAGGCGCCTTTACAGGCGCGCTCTCAAGTGGAAAAAAAGGACTTTTTGAATTGGCACACAACGGAACACTGTTTCTGGACGAGATCGGTGAATTGTCCGTCTCCGTTCAGGCAAAGCTGCTGCGCGTCCTTCAGGAACGTGAAGTGAGGCATGTGGGCGGAGATACAATTATTCCCGTAAATGTAAGAATCATCGCCGCTACAAATAAACCTCTCCTCCAAATGGCAAATGACGGCGGATTTCGAGAAGATCTGTATTACCGTCTGTCCCTTCTGGAACTGCGCCTGCCTCCGCTTCACAGCAGGCCGGCAGATATCATCCCGCTCTTCCAGCATTTTATCCGTGATCTGGCAGAGCAAAAAGCACTGAAGATCTATTGGAAGGACGACAGTGTATTCCGGCCTCTTCTCAATTACAGCTGGCCGGGAAATATCCGGGAACTGAGAAACATCGCAGAACGCGCCATTCTTCTCTCCGAAAGTCTTTCACTGTCTGAGGATTACATCAGAGATCTGATTCCGTTTCCCGAATCCTCTTATTACGAAAATATGAAGAATTCAGAAGACCGATATGATGCCCCCTCCCTTCCTGAGAAGGCAATCCCCGCAAAAGACTTTGATAATTCTTCTGCCGACGGCGTATTTACACTGAGCGGTACGCCGGATCTCGGAGAACTGGAAACACAGTATCTGCAATATCTCATGGATCGTTATGAAGGCGACAAATCCAAAATCTGTGGTCTTCTGAATATCAGCAAACCGACACTCTGGAGAAAACTGAACGGAAAATATCTCAAATAAGTGAATAAGATACTTTATTATAAATCGGAAAATGCCAGAATCTCCTGCCGCAGGGACTCCTGCCGGTCCCGAAGAAGAAGCATGCGGTTATATTTCTCGTATGCACCGTTTCCATAGGTGCTGATAAACTGCAGGCAGTACCAGTCAGCGTTGAGTTCCGTCAGGAACATAACGATTTCCTGACCGGTTCCGTATACAGTGCTCAGGAAAGTAAATGCACTGGTGACCATTTCCCCGATTTCTTCTGCGTACTTCTGACGCGAAGATTCGCGGGATGCAAACCAGGCTTTTGCAGCGGCAAATGCCGGTTCCGGCTCCTGAACCGCACGCGCTGCATCTTCCGCGTCCTGACTGCTCCGTACTGCCGTGTGAATCAGCTCGTCCCAGGCTTTGCAGGCAAGCCGCAGTCTGCGTTCTTCCTCTCTGGTGATTATGGATGCGTCCAGATGGATCTGCAGGTCACTGCGCAGCCGCTCCCCGCGGGCTTTCAGCAGTGCGGCCGGATCCTGTCCCGTATTCAGTTCCTCACGGAAAGCCAGAAGCTGCTCATAGAGTTTTTCCTGTACCGAACGCTGCTCGTCGAACTGCATGAACTCCCGGTGCAGCGCGTCCGCAAGCAAACGGATCAGGCTGAGTTTTTCATCAAACGGTACATTCCTGATCTGCTCCGGCTCAGCAGGCATGACACCTGCCAGAATATCCTTGACGCGGTACTGCTCGCTGTATTTCCGGTACAGTTCGTAATACATGGTAAAGTCACGCGCAATTTCCGCATCCTGCAGATACTGTACTGCCATCTGTTCCGTCACCGGCTCATCCATCTTCTCATAGGCAGTCAGCATGCGGGAGAGATCCTCCCACCCGCGGGCTGTCACGAAATGTCTCCCGTCCAGTTCAGTGCGGATAAAATAGAAATGCTGCGGTTTGACTTCCAGATAGGACAATACGGAACCGTGTATCCCTGCCCGGTATGCATACTCCTTCCATACTTCAAAATCCGCCGTGATCTCCATCTTTTTCACACGGTCGAGCGTGACGATGTCAAAATCGCGGGCCGCCCGGTTGTACTGCGGCGGATTTCCTGCCGTCACGATGATCCATCCTTCCGGCACTTTGTGTGTGCCGAACATTTTATACTGCAGGAACTGCAGCATCGTGGGCGCCAGCGTTTCCGACACACAGTTAATCTCATCCAGAAACAGAATTCCTTCCCGGATACCCGTGCGGGCAATCTGGTCGTATACCGACGCGACAATTTCACTCATGGTGTACTCTGTTACAGAATGCGGTTTTCCGTCGAATAACTTTTCGGAAATCATCGGCAGACCGATCGCGCTCTGGCGTGTGTGATGCGTAATCGTATAAGAAACCAGACCGATTCCGCACTCGGATGCGATCTGTTCCATAATGGCGGTTTTCCCGATCCCGGGCGGTCCCATCAGAAGAATCGGCCGCTGCTGCTCCGGCGGTATTTCAAACGCACCCGCATCATCTTTTCTGCGATACGCATTAATTGTTCTGATAATCTCTTCTTTTGCTTCTCTGATATTCATTTCAGCTACCCCGTTTCCGTGCACAGTGCACGTGTCTCGAGCATCATTCTATCACAATGCATATTGCTTTTGCGCACCTTTTTTATTTATTTCATGCATTTCCTGTGGTACGATAAACGAAACTGGTAATATTCTGATATAAAGGAGCTGTATATGACCTTACGATACAACCGGCTTTTTAAAACCATATCCGTTCTGTTTCTGATTGTTCTGATGTTTTTTACTTCCGTCTTCCCGGCTCAGGCAGCCGTGAAAGACGGCTGGAACAAGAAGAAGACCATCTACTATCAGGACGGAGAAAAATATAACGGAGAACTGAAAGTTGACGGCAAATGGTATTACTTTGTAAAGGGGAAACCACAGAAAAGATTCCAGCAGGTCGGAGAACCGCCTGTCACGAAGTATTACAACAAAAAGAACGGCGCCCGGGTCTCCGGTTTTACGAAGATCCGGGGAAAGACCTACTATTTTAAGAAGAAAACCGGTGCGATGAAAACCGGGTGGCTGGTATATGACGGCAAACGTTACTTTTTTGATCAGGACGGCCTCATGGTCACCGGAACGCTGAAAAAAAACGGTCTGATTTACTGGTTTGACAAAAACGGCACGCTGACAAAAGTATATACTGCAGAACTCAGAGATCAGATCAAAGAAGATCAGGCGACGAGGGAAACAAACACAAAAGCGTCTGCACTGGCCGGACTGTCACCAAATAAGTTCATTAAGACGGTGGGTCCGCTTTTCACCGCAGACCAGAAGCGGTCAGGTGTTCTCGCCTCCGTCAGTCTGGCGCAGTTCATTCTTGAAAGCGGATACGGACAGTCAAAGCTGACCCTGAAAGCGAATAACTGTTTCGGTATGAAGCAGTATCTCTCCGGCAACACCTGGCAGGGAACTTACTGGAACGGAAAGTCGGTCTATAAGATCAGGACCGGCGAAGAGGCGTCTGACGGATCTCATTACTATATCTACGCCAACTTCCGGAAATACAGCTGCATCGAGGATTCAATTGCCGACCACAGCGCTTATCTCTGCGGTGCGATGAACGGCAGTGAACTGCGCTATGCGGGAATTCAGGGATGTAAAAAATATAAAAAGGCCGCAAAACTTTTGCAAAAAGGCGGCTACGCGACCAGCAGTAATTACGCGAAGACATTAATTGAACTGATTGAACGATGGAATCTGACAAAATATGATTTAAAGAAAGGAACTTCGGCATGAAAAAGAAAAGAATATTCCTGCATCTGCTCTTCCTGATTGCGCTGTTTTCTCTGCTGCCGCTTCTGCATCCGAAGACCGTTTCTGCAGCAGGTACTGTCAGCTATAAAATCAAAGGAACGATTGACTACACAAAGTCTTATGAATGTCTGAAAGATATCAACACGCTGCGGGAAAGCAAGGGACTGAAGCCGCTTAAAATGGATAAGCGGCTGCTGAAATATGCCGTTCAGCGCTGTGCAGAGATTACTGCTGCTTTATCCCATACGCGTCCCAACGGCAAAGATATGACTTCTCTGAACCGGTCACTGATCAGCGGGGAAAATCTCGCTTCGGGGTATTTGACAACAGAGCTGACATTCAATGCATGGCGGAATTCTCCGGGCCACTATAAAAATATGACGCGCGCAGATTACAAATCAGCCGGTCTTGCCTGCTTTGAATATAACGGAGAATGTTACTGGGTCAATCTGTTCAGCAAAAAAGCCGCAAAAGCAGTAACCAAATCAGGCACTGTAAAGACGACCCGTAAAATACAGATTTCAAAAAAATATCTGAAAAAGAAAAATCTCGGAACGAATCTGAACCGTGTCTCTGTCGGTTCAAATATCACCCTTCCGGTCACACTTCAGGGAGTAAAAGGACAGCCTAATACCGGTTTCATTGAAAACACGCTCTTCACATACAAGAGTTCTAATCCGTCTGTCCTCGCTGTCACAAAGAGCGGACTCCTGAAGCCGCTCCGCGAGGGGAAAGCGAATATAACGATTCAGTTAAAAGCAGATAAAAAGGTCAGAAAATCATTTAAAATAAACGTCTACGGCGGCGGCGGTTCCAACATTGACAAGTATTCCATTGTAGCCGAATAATGCTGCGCGTTTGTTTTCAGTTCTCTTCCCGCACACTGCCGCTTCCGGCATACAGCCGGATCGCCCAGTCCGGAACATCAGCGTCATTGTACGCTTCTTCTGTCCAGAATACAAAGGCGGTATCGTAAGGTGCCGCCTCTTCCGGATAGACACCGAATCCATCTGTGAAATACAGAAGACCGCGCAGATTCTGCAGTTCTCCTCTGCGCCTTAGTTCCCTCACGTATTCAAAAACCGGACGGAAATCCGTTCCCATACCGCCGCTGACTTCGAAATTCGCGGCATACTGCTCCAGATCACGCACATCCTCCAGCAGCAGGTCTTTCTGAATCTGATCATCGCATTCGATCAGGTGAATGTGAACCCGGTGAAAAAATGTCTCCTGTGATGCAAGAATTGCTGCTGTCTCATTCAAAAAACGCTGCACCAGCTTCGGCCTGGTAGAACCGGATGTATCTATTGCAATGACCAGTTCATCAATTCCTTTTACTTCCCGGTATTCATTTTCTTCAATCAGAGGCATGTTTCCATACATCTGAATCCCATAGTTATAATATCCGTAATCAAACCCGTCCGGATCAACCCGAACCTCTTCATGGACTGCGGAAAAACGCCTCAGAAATTCCCGGTAATCTGTTTTCTTATCATCTGAAAACGACAGCATCCAGCCGAGACTTCCGATCGCCCGGTCTCCTTCCTGCCCGGATCCGTCAAGCAGGTCCTGTGTACTTTTCGCTCTGTTTTCCCAGTCCTGTTCGCGTTCTCTCTGCGGGCTTTCATTTGGCTGCTCCGGTGTCTCCTGCTCTTTGTTCATCCGCTCCCAGAAGCTGTGATCATCCCGCTGAAATTCCAGCTTCAGCCGGAATTCCGTCTCATAATCCCGCGGCTGTTCCGAAAAATACAGATATAGCTTTTCCGCCGTAAGAACGTGCACTTCATCTGTCAGTTTCCGGTACCAGCTCTCCCGGAAATCCGAAGGAATCTCCGCAAGCACAGGTGCATCAATCGAATCGAGAATCGCCTCCGCGGCAATATCTGCACAAAGGTCGAACAATTCCTGATCCGTGAACAGACGCTGTGAGAACGGATGCCGGAACAGGCAGTGAATCAGCATATGCATATAAGCCCGTGAGAGCCTTCGCGGGTGTTCCAGAAACTCCGCCATCAGATACTGCGGATTGAACCGGATCATCTCCGCGTCCGTCCCGACAGTCCGGGTGGACAGATCCATCTGATATCCAAGTGCATCCAGCGCAGGTCCCATAAACCGCATGGACAGATAGAGTTCTGTGCGGATTTCATGCAATATCCGGTTCCCGATTTCTTCCAGTTCCAGTCGCTGCTGCATAGGATTCCTTTCTTATAACTCGAATACGGCGGGGGCTGAGCGGGGCCGCGCAGCTGTCATCAACATCGCGACCAGTTCCGGCTCGTTCTCATCCGAAGCCAGGCGGACCCCGGTCCGGACAGCTTCCGGACTGAGCAGGCTGTGTTCCAGCAGGTAAGCCAGCCAGGTTCGCTCTTTTTTCCGGATGACTTCCCGGACAGCCTCTTCCGCGCTTTCCTTCAGAAACTGCTCATACTGCTGCTGTTCAGGTGCTTCCAGCGCGTAAGGATAACAGAGCCGGTCCAGTGAGGTCTGCACAGCCGGTCCCGCCTCCTGATAGCGGATGCGCTCAAACAGCCGGTCGTACCCGCGGAAATCAATTCCGTTCCGGCTGACAGTTTCCCGGTAGGAAAACCCGGCTCCCTCGATGTGAATATGGATTGCCCGCGCGCGGGTATCCTCGTGATATTCCGTCAGGTAATCCGGAAAGGTGAGTTTCGCGCTGCCATCCGGAAATGATAAAGTGAAACGGATCAGCTGATCGGAATCTCCGAGAAGATCCCGCAGCACATTATAATGCCCGCCGGAGAGATCCAGATGAATTTCATCCAGACGCCGGCACTGCCCGATTACGCCGTCGTAATATTCCCGGATCCCGTCAGACATCGTAATCTGCTCCAGCCGGCGGCAGTCATAAAAAGCAAAACGTTCCAGACGCCGGACAGACGCCGGAAGGCTCACATACCGCAGTTCCGGCCGGTGCGCAAAGGCCGAATGCGCAATGCATGTAACCGGAAGACCTTCGATGGTATCCGGAACCTGAAGCCAGGTCACACTTCCGTCATAGCCGGTGACAGATATTTCTTCATTTTTTCGCTCATATAGAATCGGCATATGATCACTCCGCGCTGATCAGTCTGTTTCAGGCCCGTCCGCGGGCTGTTTTACTGCGTTCAGGTTCCACACGCGGTGCGCTGCGGTGAAACCGGACAATCAGCGCTCTCCCAGTTTCAGATTCGGCACTGCATTGAGATCCCAGCCGCTGCGTGTGCCTTTCAGATATTCATAATAGGCGGCTGTTCCGATCATAGCTGCATTATCTGTGCAAAGCACCGGAGAAGGGTGATAAAAAGAAATGCCGCGCGCTTCACATGCCTGCTGCATCGCCGCGCGCAGAGATGAATTAGAGGCGACGCCTCCGGCGATCGCAAACTTCTTCACGTCATAATCCTCAGCAGCCCGCATGGCCGTATCAACCAGATCGTCTACAACTGCCGCCTGAAACGAAGCAGCAACATCGGCCTGATTCCACGGCGTTTTCGTCATCTCACATTTATTCAGATAATTCAGCACGGCAGATTTCAGACCGCTGAAGCTGAAATCATATGGACCTGTCTCCCGTGAACCACGCGCATATGTGAGTGTCCCGCGGCCTGCGCGGTCAATCTTCGTGCGCGGAAATTCAATTGCTTCGGGATTTCCTTCCTTTGCGACCCGGTCAATCTTAGGACCGCCCGGATACCCGAGCCCGATGGCGCGGGCAACCTTGTCATACGCCTCGCCGGCTGCGTCGTCCCTCGTCCGTCCGAGGATTTCAAACACACCGTAATCCCGGACAATCACCAGATGGGTATGACCGCCGGATATCACTTCACAGAGAAACGGCGGTTCCAGGTCCGGATGCTCAATATAATTTGCGGAAATATGTCCTTCGATATGATGTACGCCGATCAGCGGCATTTTTTTTGCAAAAGCGATTGCTTTCGCTTCAGCCACACCAACCAGCAGGGCGCCGACCAGACCCGGCCCGTATGTCACCCCGATTGCCGTAATATCATCCAGTGTCAGATCTGCTTCCTGCAGTGACAGACTGATCACCTGATTGATTTTCTCTACATGCTTGCGGGATGCTATTTCAGGCACAACTCCGCCGTACAATGTGTGCAGGTCAATCTGCGATGATATCACATTGGAAAGCACCGTGCGTCCGTTCCGGACCACGGCTGCCGCCGTCTCGTCGCATGAGGATTCGATTGCAAGAATTGTGATGTCTTTCATAGTCATCCCCTCACGAATCGTTCTGCTTTTCCGGGAACGATTCCTGTTCTTCTTCAAAATACAGTGTAAGCGATTTTCCGTCTTTCCCAAGATGTGTTTCCGGAAAAATCTCCCGCAGTTCCTTAATGTATTGTTTCGGTTTTGCCATTGACGGAGAGAAATGTGTCAGCCACAGACACGCCGGATTTGCATTGGCAGCTATCCCGGCGGCCTCCTGCATCATCATGTGACGATTTTCCTTTGCGTTTCCTTTCTTCTCAGGATCTCCGTACATTCCCTCCAGTATCAGCAGATCCGAAGCTTCCGCATGTACCGTAATTGCATCAACCGGACGGGTATCCGTCACGTAAGTGACTTTCAGACCTTTCCGGGCCGGTCCCAGAACCAGATCCGGTGTCAGAATCCGGTCTTCCAGCACGATGGTTTCTCCCTTCTGCAGCGGATTCCAGTACTGCAGCGGAATCTCCTGTTCCTTCGCGCGGACGGGATCGAATTTTCCGCCCCGCAAGATCTCCATTGTATAGCCGTAACATACGACATTATGCCGGACACGGAACGCTGTGATGCGAAATCCCGCAAGCTCAAGCACCTGTTCCGGCTCGGACAGTTCAATCAGATTGACTTCAAACGGAAGTTCCGGCGCAATAACACGTAATCCGGCGACCACCCTTGCAAGGCCGCGCGGTCCCACCAGCGTGAGCGGTTCTGTTCTGTCCGCATTCGCCATCGCGAGCAGAATACCGGGAAGTCCGCTGATATGATCCCCGTGATAATGTGTAAAACAGATCACCTCGATCGGTTTGAAATTCCAGCTGTTTTCACGCATGGAGATCTGCGTTCCCTCCCCGCAGTCAATCAGGATACTTTTCCCGTTGCATCTGAGAATCAGGGATGTGAGCCACCGGTTCGGCAGCGGCATCATTCCTCCGGTTCCAAGCAAACATAAATCAAGCATGTATCACCTCTTATGGTATTCTTTTAAACATAAAGGAAGGCAGGCATGACGCCTGCCCGCTTCTTTTTTTACAAATCTACTTTGCTCACTCTGCGGCTGCCACAATAAGGCCTTCCTTTTCTGCAAAGCTTTTCATCTTTGCAAATGTTTCATCGCTGAATGCATGCTCCATACGGCAGGCATCCTGATCAGCAGTCTTTTCATCGACTCCGATTCTGATCAGGAAATTCTTCAGAAATTCGTGACGGGCAAGGACTTCAGACGCTTCTTCCATCCCCTTCTCGGTCAGCACCAGTTCGCCGTGATCTTCACGAATGACATAACCTTCTTCAATCAGTTTTGAAACAGCAATACTGACGCTTGGTTTGGAAAAACCAAGATGCCGTGCGACATCAACAGAGCGGCAGCTCCCATGCAGCTTCCTGAGCAGAAGAATTGCTTCAATGTAGTCTTCTTTCGACTGATTTCGTACCATAAGATACATCCTTCTCTTTCTGTGACGGAGCAAACAGCGCTCCTCCAACATTAATCACATGTGTCCTCAGATGATGATCCGCCGGCAGCTGCACGATTGTTTCCCCCGATATAATGTGCGCCCCTGCTCTCAGAAAGATTCCCTCTGTATGGGATTTCTGACGGATCTGAATATGAATCTCCCGGACATTCACATTATACGTGAATGCCATGATAAAGTCAACGAAACAGGATTTCACCAACTTTTAACAATCGACCCGCTTGACAATCGGCAGACAGATGATATAATTTGCTTAACTGCGAATCAGCACTCATTTCTATCGAGTGCTAACAGATGTAGATTATATATAGATTGAGGAATACATATGAACGAACGGAAAAGCTATATGATCATACCTATGTATGATACCATCGTCCTGCCGGATGTCGAGTACCAGTTCGGCTCGGACGATTTTACAAACGAGGAAAAAAGCCGGATCAAAATCGACGGCAATAAGGCGATTCTGCTTCCGATGAAAGAGCCGAAAGAGCGCTCGGAAATGACGCTGGATGACTTCTACGGGCTCGGTGTTCTGGCAGATGTTCTGGAAATACTGGAAACAAATATCGGCACCCGTGTCCATGTACATACACGCGAAAAAGTAAAAGTTCTGGATTTCCACGCGACAGAGGAAATTCTTGAGGGTTCCTGGCAGCCGCAGGATGAAATCGTCGATATTAACGCAGACGGTGAAAAGGCACTGCTGGACCAGATCAAGGAAGTAACACTGGATATTTCCCAGCACATTCAGGGCGGAAATCTGGTGCAGAATTACATTAAGGCAATCAGTTCCATCTCGGACTATGCCGCTATGTTCTGCCAGTTCTACGGGATGACGCCGGATGAAAAATATGCCCTGCTGGAAACCGATTCTCTGAAACAGCGCGGTCTGCTGGTGCATGAAGCTCTGCTCCGCTTTAAGGGAACCATTGATCTCCAGGTTGATCTGAACAAGCGCTACAATGACACAGAGGGCAATCTCTACAAAAAAGCCGCGATTCAGAAACAGATCGGTCTTCTGCAGGAAGAACTGGATTCCATGGATCCGGAGACCGCTTCAACAGAGAACGAATATAAGCAGAAAATCGAAGCTTCCGGAATGCCTGAAGAAGCCCGCAAGGAAGTTGACCGTGTCCTGAAGCGTTATCTGCAGTCACAGCCGAATGATCCGGAACGCAGCTCGATGGAAAACTATCTGGATTTCGTAACGGCACTGCAGTGGAAGCTTGATGAGATTCCGCCGGTTGATCTGAAAAAAGCACGGAAAGTACTGGACCGGGATCACTACGGCCTTGAGAAAATCAAAGAACGTATGCTGCAGCAGATTGCTGTTATGACACTGAAACAGAATCAGGGCGGTTCGATTCTGCTGCTGGTCGGTGCGCCCGGTACCGGCAAGACCAGTCTCGGAAAGAGCGTCGCAGAAGCACTTGGACGGAAATATGTCCGCGTCAGTCTCGGCGGTATCCGTGATGAAGCAGAGATCCGCGGCCACCGGCGCACTTATGTAGGCGCGATGCCCGGACGGATTATGGATGGCATCAAGCGTTCCGGCGCGATGAATCCGGTTGTCGTACTCGACGAGGTCGACAAACTCGCACGCGGCTTTGAGGGTGATCCTGCCAGCGCACTGCTGGAAGTACTGGACCCGGAACAGAACAATACATTTACGGATCATTACATGAATATCCCGTATGATCTGTCAAACGTATTCTTTATCTGCACGGCAAATACTTACGATACGATCCCGCAACCGCTTCTTGACCGCATGGAGATGATTCAGCTTCCCGGCTACACACCGATCGAAAAGCTGCAGATCGCGAAGAAGCATCTGCTTCCCCGTGCATTGTCTGATGCCGGTATCGAGAAAAAGCAACTCCGCGTCACAGACGGCGCGATCCGCCGGATTATTAACGAGTACACGATGGAGTCCGGTGTGCGCGGTCTGAAGAAGCAGCTGGATATTCTCTGCAGAAAAACCGCGGCCAAGATTGTAGAACAGCTTTCCGAGACAGAAGCTGCCACTAAAAAGGCGCAGCATGCCGCTGCAGTTGCCGCCGAGGCGGCAGAAGCTGCTGCCGCAAACCCGGACGATCCGGTTGCTGCAACGGACAGTGCGAAGGCAGAGGCCGCGAGCCAGAATGCCTCCCTTCCGATTGCCACGGATCTGCGGATTACAGTCCGCGAGAAAAACATTCCGGAGTTCCTCGGCAACAAGGGAATTCTTCATGACCGGATTCTGAAGCACTGCCCGCCCGGCGTCGCAACAGGTCTCGCCTGGACACAGGCCGGCGGTGAAATTCTCTTCATAGAGACCACCTTTATGAAAGGCAGCGGCAATATTATCCTGACCGGTCAGCTCGGCGATGTCATGAAGGAGTCCGCCACCATTGCGCTCAGTCTGGTGAAATCTCTGTATGTCAGCAAAGATATCGATTTCAATGACAAAGACATTCACATCCACGTGCCGGACGGCGCTGTCCCGAAGGACGGACCCTCAGCCGGTGTCACGATGTTTACCGCGCTGGTTTCCCTCGTTACCGGCAATCCGGTTCAGAATGATCTGGCCATGACCGGTGAAATCTCGCTGCGCGGACAGGTGCTTCCGATCGGAGGACTTCCGGAAAAACTGATGGCTGCACAGCGTGCGGGTGTTAAAAAAGTCCTGATCCCGAAGGACAATGTCAGAGATCTCGAGGACGTCGCAAAAGAAGTCCGTGATACACTGGAAATTGTTCCTGTCAGCACCGTGCAGGATGTGATTGATCACGCACTGCACATGAAGCTGCCGAAACGCAAACACCTTTCGGCTGCAAATGATTAATATCTGCAGCTGTAAATGATTTATTTCTGCAAATTGAGGGGCTTCGCATTAAACAATTCGAATGCATAATATACATCAAAAGGGACATCCGCAGTGCCGGTACTTGGCGAATGCTTGCATGAGCCTTAGTACCGCTGCACGAGGGCGCATGACGTCCGGTGGACGTCTGTTTCTGCGCCGACCGGAGCGGAGCGTAGACCCGAAGCGAAAGCGGTCCCGGTGATGTATATTTATACATGAAGAAGTTTAATGCGACAGCCCCTTTATTTTATTGCTGGCAGCCGCGCCGGCAAGTTGGTACAATAGCACTATGGAAAAAGATAGAACAACAATCGAACCAATTGCATATATTCACACAGATTTTCCGGAAAAATTTGGAATCCCGCGGCAGAGCGGTCTCGCCCGCACGCAGGCAGTGATTCGTTTTGTTCCGGAATATCAGAATCCGGATGCTGTCCGCGGACTGGAAGCGTTTTCCTTTATCTGGCTGATCTGGGGATTTTCCGCAAATCAACACGGCAGCAGCAATTCTTCTGCCTGGAAAGCTACCGTTCGCCCGCCGCGGCTCGGCGGCAACACCCGCATCGGCGTTTTTGCCTCCCGCTCTCCTTTCCGACCGAATGGTCTCGGTCTGTCAAGTGTCCGGCTGCTTTCTGTCTATGCCTCACAGGACGGACCGGTCCTGACCGTTGAAGGTGCCGATCTGATGGATGGGACGCCGATTTATGATATAAAACCTTACATTCCCTATGCAGACGCGCATCCGGAAGCCGAAGGCGGATTTACAGACCAGGTGCCGCGTGAAACGCTTCTGGCAGACTGTCCGGCAGAACTGCTCAGCCGCATTCCCGCAGAAAAACAGAACGGCCTGCTGGATCTGCTGGAACAGGATCCGCGCCCTTCCTACCAGCACGACCCGGAACGCATCTATGGTTTGCGTTATGCGGGTTATTCTGTTAAGTTTACAGTGGATGGAAAACACCTCATTGTACGGGATATTTTCCCTGAGACGATCACTTAACTGAGCCGAATACGGAGAATATATATATGGAATATCAGGATGGAACCGGCGGAATGCGGAACACAGACCGCGAACCGGCGGAACGCCGCGAAGAAATCGAAAAAAGCCTCAGAAAAAAATTCCGCAAGAGCATTATGAGCAAATTTGCGCGCGCCATCAGCGATTATGATTTACTCCAGCCGGGCGACCATGTTGCTGTCTGTATATCCGGCGGCAAAGATTCGATGCTGATGGCAAAATGTTTTCAGGAATTAAAACGGCGCAATAAAATTCCCTTTGAGCTGACGTTTCTTGTGATGGACCCGGGATACGCAGACGCAAACCGGCAGATGATCGAATATAATGCCGGAATGCTGGGCGTTCCGGTCACGATTTTTGAATCACAGATCTTTGACGCAGTCTACACAATTGAAAAATCCCCCTGCTATCTCTGCGCGCGTATGCGCCGCGGTTACCTCTACAGCAAGGCAAAAGAACTCGGGTGTAACAAAATCGCACTGGGACACCACTATGATGATGTCATTGAAACGACACTGATGAGCATTCTTTACAGCGGTCAGACCCAGACCATGATGCCAAAGCTGCACAGCACCAATTTTGAGGGAATGGAACTGATCCGGCCGATGTATCTGATCCGCGAGGATGAGATCTGCCACTGGCGCGACTACAACGGCCTGAAATTTCTGCGCTGTGCCTGCCGTTTTACGGAAGCTGTCGCTGCAAATAAAAACAGCGCCGCAACCGGTGATTCACTCTCAAAACGTGTAGAAGCGAAGCAGCTGATCGCAGCGCTGAAGGTTAACAATCCGAATGTAGAGGCGAATATTTTCCGAAGCATGGAGAACATTCACCTGAATGCGGTCCTGGGTTATAAAAAAGACGGGGTGTACCGGCATTTTCTGGATGAATACTGATCAGTCGGGATTTGCCCAAATCTTTATTCTTTTTGATGAGACATGAGCATGCAGATTCTTGAATTCTGTAACTTCTGCATGCCTTCCCGAAGATATAAGGCATGCAGTTTCTTGATTTCAGTTTGATTTGCATGCCTGACCAAAGATACAAAGCATGCAGTTTCTTGATTTCTGTAACTTCTGCATGCCTGCCCGGACATATTAAGCATGCAGTTTCCTGA
>JNKK01000013.1 GCA_000702845.1 Lachnospiraceae bacterium FE2018 | reverse complement strand
CCTGGCAGTTGCGGATGCACTTTTCACGCCTCTGCTCTCTTGAGACTTCTTACAATTGTCTGATTGGGCATCCGTATCTCTTGCTTCCTGGCAATTGCGGATGCACTTTTCACGCTTCTGCTCTCTTGGGACTTTTTACAATTGTCTGATTGGGCATCCGCATCTTTTCTTTCCAGTAGTTGCGGATGCAAATTCCAATTTACATCTCAATCTGCCCGACCTGCGCCAGATCCAGACGCAGCGTATACACCAGATCCACTTCCTTCACCGGTTTGAAACCGACTTTTCCGAACACGAGAACGGCATAATTATCACGGCGCACGACGGCTGTAATCTCTTTGTAACCGGTCAGCGCCAGCGCATCCGTCATGGTCCGGACAAGATCTGTCCCGATGCCGCAGTTTCTGTATTCCGGCTGCAGATAAACATACATCTCTGCGGGTTTGTCATCCGTATCCAGATTCCATGCCCAGGCCGCACCGATCTGCATACCTTCAGATTCAGCTGCAACCCAGTACTCTGCCTGTGCTGCATGCTCATCCGGTATCTGGGTATCTGATTCCGCCTGTATAAACTCCAGCCTGTTTCGCGTCTCACTGATCTTATCTGCAGGGATCTGCTGAATTCTGTATTTCATATTAGCACTCTCTTTCTGATTTCCGGATTCACGCAGTCTGATCAGCAGAATGCGTCCCGCTCCTGAAAATATCTGCTCAGCATTCCGTTTTCTTCCAGAAATGTATAACAGGACATGATTTCCTCACAAAGAAACGGTTTTGTTGTTTTCAGGTATTCCAGTTCTTCCTGTGCGGACTGAAATGTCCTGTCTTCTTTCATGATATTACAGAGAAATGTGTTGCGCGCATCACCAATCGACATTTCTTCAAGTTCTTTTATATCCATAATCGCCAAACACAATTCCTTTCTTTTCCGTCACCGGTCCGGGTTCCTGCGCATCCTCGCAGAACGTTGAATCCAGTAGGTGCTCCACGAACCAGGGGCGTGGATCTGCTTAATTTAATTCCACTTTACATCCGGAACAGTGTGCTCAGAATGCCTCTTCCAAGTCCTGATCCGATACTTTCCCCAAGTGCCTGTCCGGTCTTTCCAAATTGTTTTCCGAACTGTTTTCCGACTTCACGCCCGACTTTCCCCCCGGCGGATTTGGCCGCTTTTGCGCGTGCCTCGGCTGCTTTTTCAGCTTCTCTGCGCGCGCGCTCCGCCTGGCGCTCTGCCTCTTTCTGCGCTTTTAATGCCTCGCGCTCCGCTTCCCTGCGGATCCGTTCCGCCTCGCGCTCCAGCTCTTTCTGTTCCTGCAGACGTTTCCGTTCCGCCTCACGCGCTTCTTTTTCCATCTGTTTTTCCAGCTCTGCCCGCTGTTTCGCCAGCTGTGCGTCCAGTTCCTGCCGCTGCCTTTCCTGCTGCTCTGCTATGACCTGGCGTTCCGCCTCCGCTTCAGCTTCCAGACCGCGTCGCTGCAGGAATTCATAAGCTGAATCAGGATCATAACTCTCAGCATATTTACTGTAGAGCAGACTTGCCTTGATGCACTGCTCACGGTCCGCGTCCGCAATAGAACCCATCCTGCTTTCCGGCGGTAGAATTTTTGCTTTTTCGACGATGCCCGGAACGCCGTCTGCCCCGAGGAATGATACCAGCGCTTCACCGGTCCCAAGTTCACTGAGCACTTCATACGAATTAAACGAAGGATTGCTGCGGAAGGAATCTGCCGCCGCCTTTACGCTTTTTTGCTCGGCAGGGGTATAGGCACGCAGCGCGTGCTGTACTTTATTACCCAGCTGTGCGAGCACGCCATCCGGAATGTCGCGGGGATTCTGTGTGCAGAAATATACACCGACCCCCTTGGAACGGATCAGCTTGACCACCTGCTCGATTTTATCCAGCAGGGATTTGGACGCATCTTTAAACAGCAGGTGTGCCTCATCGAAGAAGAACACCAGCTTCGGCTTTTCCAGATCTCCCACTTCCGGAAGTGTTTCGAAGAGTTCCGACAGCATCCAGAGAAGGAAGGTCGCATACAGCTTTCCGTTATTAATCAGACTGTCACTCGCAAGAATATTCATCATGCCGCGGCCGTCTGCATCCACAGTCATCCAGTCTGAGATTTTCAGCGCAGGCTCACCGAAAAAGACGTCTCCGCCGGCCATTTCCAGTGCGACGACCGCACGGATAATCGCACCGACCGAAGAACTGCTGATTCTTCCGTAATCCGCAGTAAATTCAGCACTGTTTTCATTGACGTAGTTCAGAATTGCCTTCAGGTCTTTTGTATCAACCAGCAGCAGATTCTGATCATCCGCGATTTTGAAAATGATATGCAGAATATCTGTCTGAAGATCATTCAGATCCAGAATACGGCCCAGCAGAAGCGGTCCGATCTCGGTAATCGTCGTGCGGAGCTGAATGCCGCGTGTTCCGTAGATATCCCAGAATGTAACAGGATAGTTCCGATAGGTAAATCCAGTCTCTGCCAGACCAAATCTGGCGATACGCTTCTGCATATCTTCACTGTCTGTTCCCGGTGCTACCATGCCTGCCAGATCTCCTTTGACATCTGCCATAAACACCGGAACACCCATCGCGCTGAAGGATTCTGCCAGCACCTTTAAAGTAACTGTCTTTCCGGTTCCGGTCGCGCCTGCGATGAGACCGTGGCGATTGGCCATTTTCGGCAGAATTGACAGATGTTCTCCCGCTTCTGTGTTTGCGATCCAGAATTGATTATCGTAATACATAGAACCCCTCCGTCATGTGTATCGTTCCGTTTTGATTATCATTATGTTTTCTTTCTTGCAGCACCTGATCTGTTCTGTCCCGTCTTTTTCGGCGCATGAACTGATCTGTCCTGTCCCGTCTTTTTTGCCGCAGAGCCTGATCTGTTTTGTCCAGCATTCTTAGAAACAGACCCTGATCTGCTCTGTCCCGTTCTTTTCTGTGAAGTACCGGCTCTTCGCTTCTCTGTCTTTCTGCCGGGTGCGGATCTTCCTCTGACCGCTGACTTTTCCTGCCTCCCGGTTTTTGACCGTTCTGTCCATGGCCGCGGCGGAATCAGACAGTTTTTATCATATCCGATAAGATCGGTCCGTCCTGTGCGAAGAAGCGCTTCTTTCACCAGTTCATAATTTTCAGGTTTTCTGTACTGGATCAGTGCACGCTGCATCGCCTTTTCATGCGGATCTGCTGCCACGTACACCGGCTCCATTGTCATGGGATCCAGCCCCGTGTAGTACATGCAGGTAGAGACAGTCCCCGGTGTCGGGTAGAAATCCTGTACCTGTTCAGGCGTGCTGTGAATCCGGTTCAGATACTCTGCCAGTGCCACGGCATCTGTCAGCGTACTGCCCGGATGCGATGACATAAGATACGGAACCAGATACTGTTCCTTTCCTGTCTTCTCATTGATTCGCGCGAATTCCTGCACAAACGCGTCGTAAACCTTTGCGGACGGTTTTCCCATATGGCGAAGAACCTGCTCGGAGATGTGCTCCGGCGCGACACGAAGCTGCCCGCTGATATGGTGCCTGCACAGTTCCCGGAAGAATGTCCGGTCCGGGTCTGCCATCAGATAATCATACCGGATTCCTGAACGCACAAATACCTGCTTTACACCGGGAAGCTGACGCAGTTTTCTGAGCAGCTGAAGATAGGCGCTGTGTGTCACTTCCAGATTTCTGCATGGTTTCGGAAACAGGCATCCTTTATCCGTACATGCGCCCTTTGTCATCTGTTTTCTGCATGCGGGCTGTGTAAACTGTGCGGTAGGACCGCCGACATCGTGTATGTAGCCCTTAAAATCCGGCAGTTCCGTCAGCATTTTTGCTTCTCTCAGAACAGAAGTCTGACTGCGCGCCTGAACGATCCGGCCCTCATGAAAGGTAAGCGCGCAGAAATTGCAGCCGCCGTAACACCCTCTGTTGGCTGTCAGACTGAACCGGATCTCCTTAAGCGCAGGGATTCCTCCGTCCTTTTCGTAAGATGGATGATACGTATAAGTATACGCTCTGTCGTAAACATCGTCCAGTTCCTGAGACGTCAGAGGCATGGCCGGCGGATTCTGCACCACATAGGTGGCGCCGCCGTACGTTTCATATAGTGTTTTTGCAGAAAACGGATCTGTGTTCCGGTACTGGATCCGGATACTCTCCGCGTAGTTTTTTTTGTAAGCCTTGTGTCCCGCTTCTTCATGCTCCGGCAAAAGTGACTCAAACGCCGGCAGCTGCACGGCATCCTTCAGCAGAGAGGCATCTCTGGTCTTGTAAACAGTTCCTGGAATAAAAGTAATATCTTTGACGGCAATCCCGGCATCCAGCGCCTCTGCGATTGCCAGGATACTCTTCTCACCCATTCCGTAAGAAATCAGATCGGCGCCGGACTCCAGAAGAATGGACCGCCTGACCCTGTCAGACCAGTAATCGTAGTGCGCGAGTCTCCGCAGACTTGCCTCGATGCCGCCGATAACCAGCGGCGTCTTTTTATACCGCTGCCGGATCAGATTACAGTATACCGTCACGGCACGGTCCGGCCTGCATCCTGTCTTTCCGCCCGGACTGTAGGCGTCTGCTCCCCGCCGCTTTCTTGCCACCGTATAATGATTCACCATTGAATCCATATTTCCGGCAGTTACAAGAAAGGCCAGCCGCGGCTCTCCCAGACGCGCAATACTTTCAGGATCCCTCCAGTCCGGCTGACAGATCATACCGACGGAATAACCATATGCCTCCAGCATCCTTGAAATAATCGCAGCGCCAAAACTGGGATGATCCACATAGGCATCTCCGGAAATATATACGAAATCAAGCTGCCGGATCCCGGCAGCTTGCATTTCTTCTCTGTTAACAGGTAAAAATGTTCGATTCATAAATCACTCAAGTGTGAGATTTTTCCAATGATCATGCGCAATGATTCCGATATAGGTTTTGCCGCGGTTGATCTTGATCTCATTTCCGTCTTTATCAAAATACTTGGTAATGCCTGTTTCTCCATCCTTCTTCCAAGTGATTTTAATCGCATGGCCATTCGTAATATAATAGCCGGCGCTGGAATTGTTGCAGACATCAAACCACATGTATCCCGCATCATCATACAGAATATAGCTGACGTGCTGCAGAATGACATTCTTAAATGTCAGCTGCTCGCCGTCTTCGCCGTCAACGTGCGGCTTTCCGTAGCAGTAGAAATCGTAGGTTCCGGTCTCTTTATTGTATTCAAGGCGGGAACCCGTATGCTCGTACGGAATGCCGATGCTTGTAGCATTCTTAACTTTCTTGTATTCCGTCAGATCGGTCTCTGTTTCATACGGAACAAACAGGAAATGAGATTCTCTCTCAGGCTTATACTCATTATAGGTCGTGCTGATATTGGCAGCAGCCATTCTGGACTCAAGTTCACCGGTCGTAATGTACTCTGTAAACTCACGCGGCTTGCCGTTATTGATGCGGGCAAATCCGCCGGAGAGATGATCACAGTAATCCTGATCGACCCACTTGTTCAGATAGTGCGGACCGCCGTCATGAACCAGCACCGCATTCCATTCAGCTGCAAGCCACACATTTGTTGTGCGGGCGCTTCGGATGCTTCCCATCTGTTTAATGTTCTGCCAGTCTTTCCGCAGACACATCAGACGTGTGATATAGCCGTTCTTCTGGCTGTTCATGATTTCGTAGACGACGTCGCACTCTGCGATTCCGAAGTGATCATATGCTGTCGTCTCGTTGTCAACCTGTACTGCGACCGGACGCTGATCCTTCATCTCAAGCGGGATCGGTTCACCGGTCAGTTCGCTGAAATACATGCCGTCCGGCGCAATTGATTCCGGTTCCGGTGTCGGCGTCGGCTCCTCTGTCACTTCCGGTGTTGCTGCCGGTGTCTCCTCCGGTGTCGGCTCCAGTTCCGGCGCCGGTGTCGGCTCCGCTTCCGATGCCGCGACTGTGCTGACATCTTCAAGTGCATCGACAACATTCTTCTGACCGCAGCCGGTCAGTGTGCCGGCAGCCAGAGCCACTGTCAGCGCAGCACAAAATAAACGTTTCAGATATTTCGCCTTCATATTTTACTCCCCTTATGTTTTGATATTTCTGTAAACGCAGATTTCTAATACATTATATTAGATAACATCTGAAAAATCAACCGACCGTTGACAACGTTCGCGGCTTTCTGTAGAATGATACATGCAAATACGAAATGTTGACATGTCAACATCTTTCCTGAAAGGAGCACACTGTTTATGGAACAGTATCTCATTTTTACAGATTCTGCGTGTGATATGCCGCAGCACCTCTATGATGAATATGATGTCCGGATCATTCCGATGGAATACACACTGAACGGGGAACAGATCACATTCCGCACCGAAGCAGCAGACCGTGATGAATACTGCGACCGGCTCTATGCGGCGCTGCGCGAAGGCGCTGATATCCATACTTCACAGATTACCCCGTACAACTATGTCGAGGCATGGACGCCGGAATTGGAATCCGGCCACGATATTCTCTATCTCGCTTTTTCCTCCGGACTTTCAGCGACTTACGAAAACGCGTGCAACGCAGCCAATCAGCTCGCGGACGATTACCCGGACCGGAAAGTTGTCGTCGTTGACACACTGGCCGGTACCAGCGGACAGGGCGTCTTTGTTCACGCCGCTCTGCTCAACCGCGCAAACGGGATGTCTATCGAAGAAAACGAGGCGTGGCTGCTCGAAAAACGCCCGTATCTCTGCCACCGCTTCATGGTCGGAGATCTGAATTATCTGCACAAGGGCGGCCGCGTTTCCGCAGCTGTCGCGATCGTCGGATCCATGCTGAATATCAAACCGCTTCTGATCATTGACGACGAAGGCAAACTGCAGGTTGTCGCAAAGGCGCGCGGACAGAAACCTGCTCTGAAACGGCTGATTCAGAGTTACAAACATGAGATGGGTGTCCCGGATGTCCCGAAACTCGTCTACATCGGACACACCTCGCTCTATGAGGAGGCTGAACAGCTTAAAAAAATGGTAGAGGACGTGGTCGAAGAAGGCACCGTTGTTGAAATCCAGAACATGTCTCCGATCATCGGCGCGCATACAGGTCCTGCATTCTTCAGCATTTGCGGCTGGGGCTGGCACCGTGTGGAAGAAGCCTGATATCTTTACATTATTCAGAATACCTGTTCTTGACGAATGAAATAAACACTTGCTATAATAAACTGGAAATTACTGAAGAGAACCAGAGAGAGGTAGTTTCAGCAGAACGGCATTGAATCCGAATCTGCTGAATCTGCCTCTTTTTTTCCGGATCATTAAACAGACAGACAAAGTGAGAAAGAAGAACTATGAAGCAAATGACAAAAAAATAATATCCTGCGTTCTGGGCTGCTTTCTTTGCAGTGCGGGACTTAACTGGGTGGCGCTGCCAAATCTGACGGTCTGATGACCATCCTGAACTGGCTTGCAAATGTAGATGCACGGTACCAGAAAGGCATCATGATCGGTTTCGACGGCAGACATACACGGGCACATATCTATCGTTCCATTCTGGAAGCCGTCGCAATGACCATGAAAGGGCATGTTGCAGATATGTGCAATGAAGTCAACGCTTCTCTCGACAAAATCATTATCACGGGAGGCGGGTCCAACAGTGATCTTTTCATGCAGATTTTTGCCGATGTCTTTCAGATGCCTGTATGCAGAAATGAAGTAAACGGCGCGGCGGGTCTGGGTGCTGCCATCTGTGCAGCCGTCGCAGCTGATGTATATCACAGCTTTGACGATGCCATTAAAAACATGGTACGCATCAAAGATACCTTCACACCAATTGCTGAGAATGCGGCTGTTTATGAAAAAATGCTTCCGATCTATACTTCTGTCACAAAGTATACAGATCCGATCCTGCAGAAAACCTACGAAATATTTGAATAAAATGCTGAATGCATCCTGAAGATGCAAAAAACGCTCCCCTCCGGACTATCAGGTATGATTAAGAAAACCTGATTCCTGAGGGGAGCTGTTATATCTGACTGTCAGCATCTTCACGGACGATCCGGAACCGGTAGTTCAGATAAATGATATGCGAAACAGCAATGATAACGCTTCTGAGCATCCGGATTTCTTCCGGCGCTTCTGCATCCAGTTCTTCGGGCATCTGCCGCATTCCGAAGAGAGACCGGAGCATCTCTTCCAGGTCTGAACAGAATGCATCATAAGCGCGCTCAACAGAATACTCTTCTTTCTGCAGGCCAAAAAGAAGCACAATGTTATCCATAGAAAGAACCTGCTTTGCGATCACAATAAAAAACAGTCTTGCGATCTGCTCTTCCGAATACTGCTTCCGCACAGGACGTTCTATATATTTCTTTTTTACATAGTTGCTCACCATCGATGAGGTAATCTCTACACATCCAAGCGGTGCCAGACTGTCATTAATATATTTTACTGTCTGTTCCAGATAAAGACCGACTTTTGGAATCTCATGGTACCGCGGCATTTTGAATGTTGTAATATCCATATATTATCACCTGCTGTTATACTGCTGTCTGTTGTGATGACCCTGCTGCATCTAAATCCTTTTCCGATCTTTTCACAGGTTCTTCATAATTATATTATAGACTTCTAATGATTTCAATTCGGTTTTTAAAAAACCGATCGCAATCATTTAATCACTTGACAGATTGGTAAGCTTCCGTTACGATAATACTAAATATCGGTTTTTTAAAAACCGATCAAAAGAAGTTATAAACCCTTAACCTGTTCAGATAAAGGAGTTATAGTCAGATGGACTTCCGTATTGTATCCGATTCATCGTCAAATATATTAAAAACCGATGACCCGCATTATGTTTCCGTCGCAATGCATATTGTAATTGACGGAAAGGACTGGGCAGATGAACCTGGCAATGACGTAGACGGGATGACAGAAGCACTTTATACAACTTCCGGTAAATCATCAACTTCCTGTCCCGGGCCGGGACAATGGCTTGATGCATTCGGCGACGCTGAAAATGTCTTTTGCATCACAATCACACACACGCTTTCGGGAAGTTATGAGAGCGCCATGTCCGCAAAAAAAATCTATGAGGAACAGCACCCTGACCGTCATGTGTACGTCATCGATTCTCTGGCGACAGGTCCCCGCATGCTTCTGCTGATTGATTTTCTGAAAAAGCTTCTGCTTCTCGGAACAGACTGCGAGCAGGCCTATGAACAGACAATTCTGTACCGAAACTCCACAGATCTCCTGTTTGTACTGGAATCAGTTCAGAACTTCGTCAGCAATGGCCGCATGAACGCGCTTCTCGCGAAAACCATCGGCATACTCGGCATGCGTTTTATCGGAACTGCCAGCGAAGAAGGTAAACTGAAATTGCTCTCAAAAACACGCGGTACGCGCAAAACACTGCAGTACATCGTTTCTTATCTGGAGCGCTGTCATTACGAGGGAGGCAGAATTATTATCGCACATCATCAGAATCCGTCCGCAGCCAGCGCCCTGAAATCCATGTTTCAGGAAAAATTCGGAGATGTTCCGATTGAAATCCAGAAAACAACGGCACTTTGCAGCTATTATGCAGAGCGCGGCGGTCTGCTGATCGGTTTTGAAAAACCTGCTGCACAGCAGCCGGAAGCAACCGGTGTCAAGAGTACCGTAAAATCACTCGCCAAGACAGTCGGCAGACTCGTACCTGATTCCCTGAAATCTGCAAATGAAAACGGAGACCGCTGAGGTCTCCGTTTCCTTTGCTTTAAGGGACTTTGTACTTATCCCACGTCTTCCTTCATTTCGTACGGCGTCGCCGTATTATCACGCCGCTTCATTTTATCATACCGGCGCGTCATCATCGGTTCCCAGATGTAATACAGCAGTTTCCCATCCAGATCAAAATAAAAGATGAGAAACAGCAGGCCGTAGAGGATGCCCGCAAAGGTAATCAGTTTTAAAAGCAGTTTTTTCATGTGTTTGCCTCCTGAATGATGGTTTACTCCCCTTTACAGGGATAGGAGTCGCGCGCGCACCGCGTCCGCAGGCTCCGTTTTTATTGCGAAAACACGGATTGCTCCGTGCACAGCACTCCCGCAATCCTCCTGCCATTCGGACTCCCGTGGCGCTGCACACCACTTCGTCCTCATGTCGGGGCGGGTCAATGTCCCTTCCACATTCACAGACAAGTCTGCGATGTGTTCAGGCCCCTTGACCCTGTTTTCGCAAGTTACCAGCTTGCATCATCTTCAAAATCTACCAGGGTCGGATCCAGCGGTTCCTCACGCATGACTGTCATCATGTACTCATTGATGATACCCCGGATTTCCTTTCGCGATACGGTCCGCTTGTCGGGCAGTGCATGCGGAACCCAGATTGCGTGTATATTCCGCCTGCGGAACTCATCTTCAAACACACCGTGAATGCCCTGCATACCTTTGCATTGAATCTGATCGTACATAATGACCATATCACAGTTAAAACGCTCCATATAATCCCACAGAGAAAGAATATGTTCATGCCCGCCGACTGCCATGGCGCGCATCGGCGCTTTTTCGTTGTACCAGGACAGGTCTTCCAGCGCATGCTCATAGGTGTCCGTCCGGATATACTGGTCAAACATCAGGGAATCCATGTTGATTACACAATTGATGCCCCAGCAGTTGTATGCCCATGTGCACCAGTTGGAATAAAACAGCGGCGCACAGCTCCACGCGATCGCCCGGTGGCGCGTTTTCGGCAGACAGTTGATCTTGTTCTTTACCGTCTTATTCATCAGACGCCGCACGCGGTCATCCGTCTCGTGCCAGATCGGACGGTTGCCGTCCTGTGAATAATAGATGCGGTACAATGCCTGTGCGACACCGTTAATGGGATAATAAGGCGTATTTGCAGCAACATCCCATTTTTCGTGTTCAAATGCAGTCAGCTGATTCTGCTGCTCCGCATATTTCACAAACATATCCCAGTCAAATGCCACCCCGTACTGCTCTTCGATGAACTTCCAGCACGCCTCAATCTCCCGCTGGCAGTGTTCCTGTACGAGCGGATCATCATAGCGCATGGGCTGCGGCATTGCAAACAGCGGACGGTTCAGAAACCAGTCCTGAAGAATAGAGGTTGCCACGGAGCCGTCGCATGCCTCATTTGATGTGATCATGGCGGGTGCATAATCTGGATAATCATCCAGAACAAACAGGCCATACTCTGCCTGACACATGGGACACGGGTCTGCCGGCAGACCGATCGACTGGGCTGCATCAATATAATTCAGAACCGTGTGGTTATTAACGTGGCAGGAGACGAAATACGGGATCATTTCCAGCGGAATATCTTCGAGCACGTCATGGAATCCATAAAAGATACTTCCGCTTACGGTTTCGTTGTGGGCAATGTTATGACGCCACTGCTCTGACTCTCTGCCGCCGTGCAGATTTTTGTCAGAGGCAAACATCTGCTGGAACTGCCGGATTGTCTCGCAGCACATCGCGCGGTAATGCCAGGCGGATCCACGCAGAACCGGTCCGCGCATTCCTTCCAGACCGCGGTCAAACCAGTGCATGACGGTCAGATAAGTCTGTCCCATCCAGCGGTAGCGCATGGTTCCTTTCGCAAAATTGACAAGTCCCTTCACAGGACCGCCGCCGAATTTCATGATATCCATCACCATGTGGATATAGTTGTACAGCCAGATCATATTGAAGTAATACATGGTGTCAGGAACACCGCGCCACTCTCTGTGCTTGTAGAGGCCGGTATCCCCCACATAAAGATCACCCAGACGCCGTTCTTCATGGGGTTTTCCGCACCAGAAATCACGGAGTATTTTTTTTACATTTCTCTTCTCCTCCGGATTCCGGTTCTGTTCTTTTTCGACAACGAACAATTCTTTAAATTTATCTTTGATTCCGGAAATCTTCATCCGCGGCTCCCTCCTTCCTGCAGTTTTTTATATTCGATGCTCTCTGCAAATGCCTGGAAGCGGGTTCGCAGCTGTCCGATTGCATTATTTACATATTCCTTTTCAATGGAACAGACCGGAATGCCGTAATCCCGCGGCATAATCAGTGTATTGATCGTGCGCTCATAACTCCAGTATTCACAGAATTTCACCTGGCAGTTTATAATTCCGTCCGCACCGTACTCTCTGACAAGATCTGCGAGGAACTGTTTCCGCTCCCGCATAATGTGCTGTTCCATAAACCGCGGACACATGGAAGTCTCCAGATAATGCCTTGCAATCGCCCGCAGCGGCCGTTCTCCCTCTTTCACAACAATTTCTTCTCTGCCGGGGATGGAACCGTAACAATGCCGGTCAGCCACGACCAGAATTCCGCATTCCTCAATCAGCTGAATGAAGTAGGGATCATCTTCTTCCGACCCGGCCAGCACTGCCTTGCACCTGTAAGCAGGTTTCTCATCGGGTTCCCGGGTTTTCAGATCTTCGGCGATATCACGCAGCTGCTCCATGATCATATCCTTCGGGCAGACCTGCGTCACCAGCTGGATCATGGAAAACTCTGTTCCGGTAATCGTCGGCTGTTCCAGCTTCCGGTAACTTCCGATCTCACGGATCAGCGCGCACAGTTCATTGTGTTCCCGGATCGCTTTCAGCAGTGCCGCATCTGATGTGTCAATTCCAAAATGCTTCTCCAGCTGATCCAGTACATGTGCCTGCAGCTGCTTTTCATAGTGATCGATTGCGTTCTCATTTTTCTTAAACGGAACATCTGTAAATTCACAGAAAAAATCAGGATTCTGAATGATATCCATCAGCTGCAGATGTTCCTGGAACCGGCAGGTCACTGTACAGGTCTCTGTTGCCATCTGTGCATCCAGGAAGTTAAATCCGCCTTCCAGCGCCCGCTCGAGCAGGCATCTTCCGTACATGCAGGTCCGGTTGGTCATATAATATGTGGCCAGATCCGGAGATCCGCTTCTTGGCGCCCGCAAGTGAACGGAAAAGCAGCCCGGCAGATCCAGAAGGACCTCAGGCATGAAATAGCAGGTATATCCCAGTGCCCGTCTGCCTTCTTCCTTTCCTTTTCTTACAAGATCGTTATATGCCTCCTGCAGGAGTTCTTCAAATTCAAAGATATGTACCAGATCCCTCATACACGCACTCCTTTAAACGATAAAAGCCCACTACTGCTGTTTTGTCTGATTTTTCGCAGGTTAATTCTTTTTTATCGTAACATATTACAGCGTATTTTCCCAGATTATCATTATATTTTGTGATATGTTTTATATTCGTAAAAATATACGACTTATTTCTTGTAAATGATTCACAAATATGATTGAATATGTTTATAAGCTTGTCAATTTATCCATCATTCAGCAAAAGGGTTACACAAATGTCGAATCATGCAACTGTAATCGCCCTGACAGGAAAAGGCGGCGTCGGGAAAACGTCCCTCTCCGCCGCGATTGTCAGACAATTATCTGCCTGTCATCCTGATGCCCGGATTCTGGCGATTGATGCCGATCCCGCAATCGGCCTTTCCGTCGCGCTGGGTGTCTCTGTAACAGAGACACTCGACGATATCCGCCGCCGGGTCGCATCAGATGTCACAGAAAAACTGCACGATACGCAGGACATACTGGCCGAGGCAAAATTCCGTCTTTTCCAGGCGATGGAAGAACAAAACGGATTTGCATTTCTTGCAATCGGGCGTCCGGAAGCAGCAGGCTGTTACTGTGCCGTCAATACATATCTCAGGCAGGTCATCAGCATGCTTGCGGATGAATTCGACTACGTCGTAATTGACGGTGAAGCAGGCATCGAACAAATCAACCGCCGCGTCATGGAGAAAGTCACGCATCTTTTGTGTGTTTCGGACCAGAGCCGCAAAGGACTCCAGATCGTCGAGACGATCCGGAAGGTCGCGGAAGAACTGGTTTTATATGACGAGATCGGCCTTGTCATCAATCGCGCACCGCTGCCGGACCGCATTACCGAAACAGAATACGGCGGTATTCCGCTGACAGCGGTGATCGGCCAGGACGATGCCATGACTGAAAATGACATTGCCGGAAGAAGCATCTTCGAACTGCCGCCCGACACCCCAATACTTCTCGGGGCACGGCGCGCGCTTGAGAATCTGCACATTATTTAAAAGAAAGGAGGCCGCCCCACTTTGAAAGATCTGAGATACCTTCTGGAATTTGAGAATCTGCTGGAGGACGCGGACAACGCGCTCGTCCGGCAGGCACAGGCAGACGGGCAGTACGCGATCGGCTACACCTGTTATCACATGCCCGAAGTTCTGCTGAACGTGGATAACTGTTTCTCGACCCGGATCAGGGCACCAAGAAGTACATCCATTGATATTGCCACTTATTACATGTCCAACTACACCTGCGAATATGCGCGCTCTCTTCTTGAACGCGCCATCGAGGGCGGCTATGAATTTCTGGACGGGATTGCAGGCGTGGATGCCTGTTCTGCCATGAACCGCTGTTATGAGCACATGGAAATTCTGAAATGCAACAGCAAACCGCATTTCTTTGTGACGCACACGGATGTCCCGTACAAAATCGAGGAATATACCATTGATCAGGTGCAGATCCAGATGCGTCTCCGTCTGCTTGATGTAATGCATGAAAAACTCGGCACTGATACCTCGGACGAAGCACTTTTGAAGGCTGTGGAAGA
Source organism: Lachnospiraceae bacterium FE2018 (assembly GCA_000702845.1). GTDB lineage: Bacteria > Bacillota > Clostridia > Lachnospirales > Lachnospiraceae > CADBRN01. Next base: position 52,362 of record JNKK01000013.1, on the reverse strand, counting down.
ACATAATGAGATGTGCCGCATCATGACGGAGATCGGGAACCTGCGCAAACTGGATAACCCGCCTGTCACCGGATATGAATTCCATGTGCTGAACCTGGTCTCCTACTGTTGTCCGACCGCGCTGATCCTTCCAAAACTGAAAGAAACGCTCGAAGAGATCAAAACGCGCGAACCTGACGCGAAATCAGCTTTCCGCGCACGTGTCGTCGTGGCCGGTTCCGAAGTGGACGATCTGGATTTTTCCCGGCTGCTGGAAGAAGCCGGCGCCCTGATCGTCGGAGACCGCTACTGCTATGGTTCCACCCCGGGCCGCGAAGTCATAGAACTGAACGAGAATGAAGATATTCTCCGGCAGATCTGCAGACATTATATGAAGACTTCCGAGTGCGCGCGTTATATGGCAAATGACAAGATTCAGCAGCGCAGAGACACAATCGACCGTCTCGCCCGGGAATACCATGCGGACGGAATTGTTTTTGAGCAGATGAAATACTGTGATTTCTGGGCATTCGAACGCCCGCTGGCAAGTCACATTCTGCAGGAGGAATATGGCTGGCCTGTTCTCTCCATTGACCGCTCTTACAACGTGCGCGGATCCGGACAGCTCCGCACACGATTCCAGGCATTTGTCGAGGCACTGGAGATCAAGCGGATCCAGCGTGCAAAGGAGGTGATCTGATGGGTGTGAAATATCCAGATCCGAAATTTTTTAAATACAAAGATCACATCGACTGGAAAAAACAAGCGAAAAACCTGAAGGAGATCGGCGGAATTGTCAAAGACATCCTGAAGGAAACAGACTGGAAAGACGCCGGCAAATCCGTTGCAGATGACGTGAAGGCATTCGCAAAGCGGGCTTCTTATGAGGCTTCTCTGCTGCAGAAAATGTCAGCTGCCGAGCGGAAAGATTTTCTTCTGAACGGTGAGAAGCAGCTCGGCAAACTCTACCGCTCCGGCAAGATGGCAACTGTCCGCCGGGAGTGGCGCGGTCTGAAAGATACTGCTGCGGATTATTATGAGTGGCTCCGCATGTGGGGTATGCTGCTCGGAACATTCAGCAAAGATCTGGTGCCCGCACTGGGCGGCGCGGTTCATTACCGCTGGATGATCTCGTATTTCTGCTGTCACAGCTTCATGGATAAGAACACGCTCGGTCTGCGCGGCAAAGCGCTGAAGATGCATCACGAGCTGATTTATGCGATTTTCCGCTACGTGGCTGAGAACCTTGTCCTGCTGATGAAGGGTGATGAAAAAGTCGGCAACAGCACCGATCTCTCAAAGAAAGTGGTTCTGCTAGACGAAATGACGATGGCACAGATCATGGCCGGTTTCCCGGATCTGATCGGCATCCCGTACCAGCTGATGCCGGTCTTCCTGCTCTCGGAAATTGATCAGCTTGCATGTGAACCATACATCGATGCGGTTGAATCCTACGGACTTCCTTCTGATACCTGTCCGGTTCCGACCTCCGAGTGCGGTGCCTGTGTCATTGACGCACTGCCTCACCTTGGCGCATGCTTTATTTCCAGCTCCATGCCGTGCGACGGCTCTGTCATGGCTTCTTCCTATACATCGCGCCGCTTTAAGGATCTGCCGACCTACCACCTGGCATTTCCGGTGCGCTATGAAGATGAATCCATCATGGACGCTGCGGTGGCTGATATCAAAGGCTGCATCCGGTTCATTGAAGAACAGACAGGTGCGAAATGGAACTGGGATGCATATTTCGCCGCCATGAAGCGGTTTAACCAGGAAACCGCGTATGAACTGCAAAAATGGGAAGTCAATCAGACACCTTACCCGCAGCTCATCGGTCCCTGTTATGAACTCTTCCGCAAATGGAACTACGAAATGGACGGCGGCATCGATCCGCGCATTCTGAAAACATTTGAAAAAGTGGACAGGCTGATGAAACAGGCCTATGAGAACCGCGAAGAACCGTGGCGCGGCAAGATGCGCCACCGGGCAATCGTCTGGTCCGTCCCGGCACACTACTACGCGAATTTCTCGAACTGGCTTGCTAACTGCTGGGGCATCGATGTTCTGGTTGAGATGGAATCTCTGAACTTCACAAAGCCGCTGGAAACCGAAGATCACGAAGAAGCCCTGAAAGATATGGCCCGGCTTTATGAACGTATGGTTATGCGCCGGCACACCAACGGCGGCTATGACCACGTACTGACAGAACTCTGGCGTCAGGTGGAAGCATGGAAGCCAGACATTGTTATTATGTATCAGCATGTATCCTGCAAGAACATGGCCACACTGAACGGCCTGTTTGAGGATCAGGCAAGAGAACGCGGTGTGCGGCTGATCTGGATCGAACACGACCTGATGGATCCGCGTACCGTCTCCCGCAAGGATATGCGTTCCAAAGTCAATGAATATATGCGCACAGTTATGCGCGAAGAACCGCTGGATCCGTCACTGGTTGATTTTGAAGATGATGCGAGCTGGTAACTTCCGTGCGCGGTGCGCGAGGAGCTTGCGGACGCGGTGCGCGCGCGACTCCTCTTTCTGTAAAGGGAAATAATAAGCATACAGGAGAGAAGGAGGTAATTATGAAATACTTCGGCGGCTGTGATGTAGGCTCTACCTACACGAAAGCAGTCATACTTGATGAAAACGGCAGGATGGTTGCCGATACGACACTGAAGAGCAAAATCATTGCAAAAGAATCTGCCGAGATGGCGATGCAGGAAGTTATTTCCCAGGTGCCGGATCTGAACAGTCAGGCGGATCTCTCCTATCTGATCGGCACCGGCTACGGCCGCAACAAGGTTCCGTTTGCAGATGAAAATATTTCCGAGATTTCCTGTCACGCAATGGGTGTTCACATCACCAACCCATCTGTCAAGGCAATCATCGATATCGGCGGTCAGGACGTCAAGGGAATCGCAATTGATACTGACGGAACGGTCAAAAATTTCGCAATGAATGATAAATGCGCCGCGGGTACCGGACGTTTTTACGAGGCGATGGCGCGCTCGTTCGAGATGACGCTTCCGGAATTTTCCAAACTTTCTCTTTCCGCAAAAAACGTAATTCCGATCACGGCGCAGTGTACGGTATTTGCTGAATCAGAAGTTATCACGCTCGTCGGCGAGGGAAAACCGATGAATGAAATTGCGGCAGGTATTCAGATGGCCGTTGCCAAGCGCTGCTTCGTCATGGCCAAAAAGGCCGGCGCAACCGATTCCATTACGCTGACCGGCGGATGTGCGAAAAATGATGGTCTGAAAGCAGCGATTGAACATGTGCTGAAGCTGAAAGTGGTCGATCTCGCAATTGATCCTCAGCTGATGGGCGCACTTGGCGCTGCAGAATTCGCACGGCAGAAAGGACTGGCAAAGAAATGAAATTATTGTTGAAACTCTGCGGAAAGCTGGTGAAACTCCTGCTGGCCGCGCTCGGCATTCTGTTTGTCGTCTATTTCTGGAATCTGGACCAGAAACTGATGGCCTGGGCATACCGGCTAGTCAACCAGATTTTTGACCGGAAAAAGCAGGATCTGAATTTCTGAGAAGGTTTTGTCTATGAAGTTATACGATGCAATTATCAATCAGACGAACAGCATTCTTCAGCAGCGCAGCTGCAGACACTATCCGCCTGATCCTTCCCGGATCTGGAAAGACCGGGGGACAAGCGAACTGGTTATGCTGCGCGACGCTGCATTTGAACTGGGCGGCAAAGGATATGAATCGGTCAATTATACCTGTGCGACAACTACGCCCGGGCTGATTTCTTCTGATGAAATCATTGTCTGCGGACCGGATCTTCCGGACATCCATGCAGACGTCCCGTTTGCCCGGATTGTTTTCCTGGAAACGGAAGACCTTCAGGAAGCGACAGATACAGAAAAAGCCTACCGGAACATCCGTGAGATCGAATTCATCCGATATCACGTGTTTCCGGCAGGCTATATGGTCCGTGTATCATCCACAAGCAACGAAGAACAGGTCCGCATCAGCAGAAAAGTAATTGATGCAGGCATTCGGTTCTCCTATGTAGGCGGCACGTACATCCGCAAATACCATACGCTCCCTCTGGTACGTCATGTGCGGATTATATTCGTTACGGATCCGGATACCGTTGCGGCACTGGTTCCATGCGCTGAAAAGGTGGATGGCATCACAAAAACACTGACCCACATTCTGGACGGACTTCCCACAGACTGCGGACATTGTCAGATGAAGGCAGTCTGTGATGAAGTAGAGGGAATGCGGGAAATGCATCTGGGCAAAAAGGCAGGCAAATAAAATACACCTGCAGCTCAGGCTCTCAGGCCTCTTCGCAGCGGATTACGACTTCATTCTGTTCCAGGTCAGCTGAAACAATCGTTCCTCTGACTTCCCTGACATCGCCGAACAGATCCCGCAGATGGATCCTGTCGCCGTCGACATCAATCCGGCTGGTATTGTCCATGAGAAGCGTATGATCCTGTTCTCTGTAAACATTCGATAAGCACATATGGCGGTCCTTTCGTTTTGGTTATTTACATTGTTCAGATCAACATTCCTGCGTATATGCGTCGAGTGCTTCACGGAGGAGTTCGGTTCCGCGCGTAAATGCCGCGCGTGCCTGCTCCGCGAGATCCGCAGCTTCGTCCCGTCCTGCGGCACGCATCGCTTCGATAAGCGGATTCAGCTCATCTGCGTGATGTTCGTTGTGCTCTGCGGTATATTGCAGAAGAATCTGTGTTTTGTCTTTTCCTTCGCTGTCTCCGGGCGCATGTGTGTGATGATGGTGAGGATGATCATGATTATGTGCGTGATCCATAAGACACCTCCATGATTAATAATGACTCTGATGTAATTCGATTATAGCAACGATCTGTTATTTATGAAACCCATTAAGGAGGATATTCATGAAACAGCAATATGAATCTTTATTCACCCCCTGGAAGGTCCGGGATCTGGAAATCAAGAATCGAATTGTGCTTGCCCCGATGGGCGGTACCTGTATTTTCGGATGGATGGAACCGATGGGAAGCCATTTTGACAAAGAGGCAGCGCGTCTTCTTCTGAATGTCGCAAAGAATAACTGCGGTCTTGTCATTCCGGGCATCGCGCCGGTCAAGGACATGCTGGGCGGAAAATGGCTCTACCAGAATAAGCGCAAATTCAAGGAACTGAAGGAATTTATGGATGAATTCCATAAGACCGGCGCAAAATTCTTCGTCCAGATGACCGCAGGCTTCGGCCGCTCGATGGCCTTAACCGCACCGCTGGCGATGCTGGCCAAAAACAAAGTCCTGAATAAGATCGCCAGCCCGATCATTGATGCAGAATATCTCACCGCCGCGCCAAGCGTTCTCCCGAACCGCTGGGCGGATGACGTAACCACCCGTGCCATCACCTATAAAGAAATTCAGGATATTATCTATGCCTTCGGTGAAACGGCCCGCCTATGCAAGGAAGCCGGTGTCGACGGCGTGGAAGTTCATGCGGTCCATGAAGGATATCTTCTTGATCAGTTTACCCTGAAGTATTCTAATCACCGCACGGACGAATACGGCGGATCGTTCGAGAACCGCTACCGCTTTGCAGTAGAGATTGTCCAGGAGATCAAAGAAAAATGCGGCGAAGACTTTCCAGTCTCACTTCGCTACTCTGTCCGTTCCATGACTAAGGATTTCCAGTACGGCGCAATGCCCGGCGAGACATTCGAGGAAATCGGCAGGGACATGGAGGAATCCGAGCGTGCCGTCAAATATCTGCAGGATGCCGGATATGACATGCTCAACTGCGACAACGGCACCTACGATGCATGGTACTGGGCACATCCGCCGCAATACATGCCGCAGAACTGCAACCTCGAAGATGTAGAACATATCAAACAGTTCGTGGATATCCCGGTTGTCTGTGCCGGCCGCATGCAGCCTGCCGACGGAGCAAAAGCAATCTCGGAAGGCGGTATTGATGCAATGGCTGTCGGCCGTCAGTTCCTGGCTGATCCGCGCTGGGTCACCAAACTGATAAAGGATAAAGAAGAGGATATCCGACCGTGCATCTGCTGCCACACAGCGTGCTTCAATCTCACAAAACACAACGGAACGGCAAATGACCAGGATCTCTCTGAAACTGCAGGTATGTGCCGCTGCGCGGTCAACCCGATCTCAATGCAGTCCATGAAATACTACGTCCGGCCGGCGAAGCATCCGAAAAAAGTCGCTGTCATCGGAGGCGGCATCGGCGGCATGGAGGCGGCACGCATTCTGACACTGCGCGGCCACAAGGTAACACTCTATGAAAAGAGCGGTGAACTGGGCGGTATCTTTATTGCTGCTGCGGCGCCTGCATTTAAGGAAAAAGATAAACAGCTGATTCAGTGGATGATCCGGCAGCTGAAGAAACTCCACATCGATATCCGGCTGAATACAGAAGTAAACGCAGATACCGATCTGGATGCGGATGAAATCATTATCGCTACCGGTGCGGAAGCGAACAAGATTCCGATTCCGGGCGCTGCGGATTATGCAATGGATGCCACAGATTATCTTCTGGGCAAAAAAGAAGCCGGCGACAACGTCGTAATTATCGGCGGCGGACTGACAGGCTGTGAAATTGCACTGGATCTCTTCCGCAAAGGAAAACATCCGGCAATTGTAGAAATGAAAGATGATCTGATTGCAGTCAAAAATATGTGTCTGGCAAATTCCAGTTATCTGAGGGACTGCTTCAAAACCAACAATGTCCCGGTTTATCTGAATGCCGGTGTCAAGAATATCACTGATACCGAAGTTGAGGTAGAATGTCAGGATAAGAGCATTGTGAATCTTCCCGCTGACAGCGTCATCATGTCGGTCGGCTACCATCCTGTTCCGCTCATGGAAGAAGGAAAACATGTGCATCTGCTCGGTGACTGCCGGAAGGTCGGAAACGTCAGAACCGCGATCTGGGGTGCATGGGATATTGCGATGAAAATCTGATCTGCAGGGATCATTATTCGAAAAAAAGACCACACTGGGAAATACATCTCAGCGTGGTCTTTTTTTCAGCAACGATTCATGCTTCAATCAGTCGCGTACGACGACCGAAATACCGTTCGGGATACAGGTGAGGCTTGCTTCCTCACCCTTAATTTCACGTGCCATCTTATAAGCTGTATCAAGATCCGGCGCGTAGGTCATTTTCAGTCCTTCGACCATCTCCTGCTGTTCCGGCTCTGCCACGAAAATAACTGTGTATTTCCGCACGATCCGGGCAAGAATCTGTGAGCACCACTGATCCGGCCTGGTTTCTTCCTGTGCAGTTGCAAGGAATTTCTGGTATGCAGTCTCGATGTCCGGCTCATCGGCAATGATGTGATAAAAGAATTCGCCGCCATTTCCGTCCGTACACGATGAAAGCATGATGATGACACCGCCGTCTTTCACAGTTGCTTCACCGGCTGTCATTCCCTTCGGTGACTGGTAAGCATTCTGATCCAGCGGCCAGCCGCCGTTTGTTGTGATAACAATATCTGCCGGTTCAGGCTTCACACACACGTATTCCGCGATGAAATCGCAGCCTTTTCTGTGTGCCGTCTCAAAATTTCCTGCAAATGCAGCTACGGTCTTTTTATTCTCATCGATGACAACATTAACGATATAAGCGAGTTTCGCCATCTTTGCAGCTGCCACCATATCCTCATGAATCGGATTCTTATCCAGAATTCCGGTACGCGCATAAGGGCTGTCAATGAACTTCGAGCAGTGATTGCCCATAACAGTAACCGCATCCGCGATTCCCGGAAGGATACTCTTGCGACCGCCTGAGAATCCCGCAAAGAAATGCGGTTCAATAAAGCCCTCTGCAACCAGAAGAGAAGTCTCCTCTGCCAGTTTGTCAATGATGCAATCCGGGCCGGACGGCAGTACGCCGACTTTCACGTTGCGGGACGGATCATGCGCGTCATGCACGATGATGGAATCCTTAAACTCCTCATATAGTGCGTCGCCGAGCTTGCTCTTCAGTTCATCCGCTGAAGTCGGGCGATGGAATCCTGTTGCGACAAGCAGGGTAATCTTAATGTCAGGATTTCCCTCTCTCAGTTCCCGGATCATATTCGGAAGAATATCCGGACTCGGGACAGGACGGGTATGATCGCTGATAATGATTACACAGTCTGGTTTTCCTTTTGCCAGCTCACAAAGACGGGGAGAATCAATCGGATGTTCCATAGCCTCACGGACGATATCCAGTCCGTTTCTATCACTTGCAAGGCGGTCTACACCCGAAGTCAGCACCGGTGTATCATCCGGCACAGCAAGATCCATTGTAGTATCTCTGTAGAAAAATTTAATTGTCTTCATTCAAGTCATTCCTTATAAGTTTTTCCCCGCTGCCTGAAGCAGCGGGGATTTCAGCTGAACATATTTCTTTCTTCGCTTTTTTAACCGCCTGACTTATTAAGCCTTACGCTTATTGACTTCCTCAATCATCAGCGGAAGAATCTGTTTTACATCACCGACAATTCCGATATCCGCGATCGAGAAAATAGGTGCATCTTCATCTTTGTTAATTGCGATGATATATTTACTGCCCATCATACCGGAAACGTGCTGGGTTGCGCCGGAAACGCCGCAGGCAATATAAAGATCCGGATTGACGATCTTGCCGGACTGTCCGACCTGATGGCTTCTGCCGATCCAGTTATTTTCGATTGCCGGACGGGTTGCGCCGACAACACCGCCGAGTGCTTCTGCGAGCTGTGCACAGAGCTGGAAGTTTTCTTCGTCGCCCATGCCGCGTCCACCGGTGACGATGATCGCAGCATCCTCGAGGTTGACTGCCTCGCCTGCCTCTTCGATCAGCTCGACGACCTTTGTGCGGATGTCACCGTCAGCTGCGTCAATTGTCTCTGCTGCCGGTGCATCTTCCGGTGCCTCATAGCTGCCGCCGCGGACACTGATGACTGCAGGAGATGCCTGAACAACGATCTTCTCACGAATGGTTCCGCCGTAAACCGGTCTGATGACAGCAACTTTGCCGTCTTCTACTGCGACCGAGATAACATCGTTGACAGAACCGCCGCCGAGACGTCCTGCCACACGTCCAGTTACCAGCTTGCCGAGTGTTGTAGCTGAGAGCAGAATCAGTTCTGCATTTTCTGCCTTTGCCTTGTCAGCAAGCGCTGCTGCAACCAGATCCTCTTCCAGAACACCTTCTTTGCCGTTTACGGAAACTGCGACTGCTTCCGCGCCGATTTCTTTTGCTGCCGTAAAAAGCTCAAGGCTGGTGCCGATGGGGGATCCGTCTTTTGTTTCAATAAAAATCAATGCTTTCATCTTCGATCTCCTCCTTTAAAGCACCTTATCTGCTGTCATGATTTCAAAAGCCTTTGCGACTGCATCTGCCGGCTCATCCTCCTGGATCTTGACGCCTGCTTCACGCTTCGGCGGCTCTTCAAAGCCCGCAAATACAACCTTCGGTGTTTCCGCATCTGCGGAGATTCCTGTATCTGCTTTTGCGATCGTCGGAATCTTCACCTTTCTGGCTGCCAGTTTGCTCTTAATTGTCGGATAGCGCGGATCATAATCCGGTTTTGAAACAGTCATGACTGCCGGAACCGGCGTTTCTACCATGAGATAGCCGGACTCCAGTTCTTTCTTAACCTTCAGGCCTGCTGCATCCGGAACTGCCTCAACGATATCAGAAACGAACGGAAGACCGAGTGCCTCGGCCAGAAGTTCACCGACTTCACCGCCGATGGCGTCTGTGGACTCTCTTCCGCAGAGAATCAGATCAAATTTCACGCCGTCTGCTTCCTCAATCTTTTTGATACCTGCTGCCAGCAGATTAGCGGTAACCGCTGCATCTGCGCCTGCAATTCCATCATCAGAAATATGATGTGCCTTTGCTGCACCAACTGCCAGTGCATTCTTCAGGCAGGTCTTATTGTCTTCGGGACCTACAGAAGCAACTGTGACAGCACCGCCGTTCTCTTCCACAAAACGAACTGCGAGTTCCTGTGCATACGTATCAAACGCATTTCCCTGCGGATCCGCAGCGGACAGATCCGGCTGTCCGTCTGCACCCAGACGGATTTCTACAGAATCATCCGGAACCTGCTTAATGCATACTAAAATTTCCATACTGCTTTCCTTTCTATCTTCAAATCTTTCCAATCGTAGCTCTTCCGACAACCAGTCTCTGAATCTCGTTGGTTCCCTCGAAAATCTGGAAGATCTTCGCATCACGCATCAGTTTCTCAACCGGATATTCTCTGCTGTAGCCATATCCGCCGTGGATCTGAACTGCTTCTGTTGCAACTGCCATGGCAGCATCGCCTGCCAGACATTTTGCTTCTGCAGCAGCCAGTGAGAAGTCCTCGCCTCTGTCGATCAGGGTCAGGGCATATGCACACATCTGGCGCGCTGCCTCTGTCTTCATCTGCATATCAGCGATCTTGAACTGAATAACTTCGTTCTTTGCCAGCGGCTTTCCGAACTGTACACGCTGTTTTACATACTCAACAGACTCATCAATTGCGCGCTGTGCGACGCCAAGTGCAGCGATTCCGCACCATACGCGGGCAATGTCAAGAGTTCCCATAGCAACCTGGAATCCTTTGCCTACTTCGCCGAGAATGCAGCTTGCCGGTACGCGGCAGTCTTCCAGAACAACGTCGCTGGTATGGCTGTTGCGGATACCCATCTTGTTCTCGATGGACCCTGCAGAAAGACCCTTGGTTCCTTTCTCAATCAGGAACGCAGTGTAGCCGCCCTTTGCAGCCGGAACGGTCTTATCTGTGATTGCATATACAACATAAAAATCAGCGATTGTTCCATTTGTGATAAAGCACTTGGAACCATTCAGGATATAATCATCGCCGTCTTTTACTGCTGTTGTGGATGCATTGGATACATCACAGCCTGCATTCGGCTCAGTCAGGCAGAACGCGCCGTAGCCGCCTTCTCCGAGAATCTCGTAGCAGCGTTCCTTCTGCTCGTCGGTACCTGCGATCTCAACAGAGTCAAGCGCAAGCTCGTTTGCCATAAATGTCATTGCGATACCGGAATCATATTTGGAGATTTCCTCAATGATTGCCGCACGGTCGATCCTGCACAGTCCCGGGCCGCCGAGTTCTTCCGGAATCGGAAGCGTTCCGATACCCATTTCCTGAATACCGCCGAGGATTTCCATAATGATCTCATCCGCAGCTTCTTCATCAGAGTAGCCGAGCTTCTCAGCCTCATAAGCCTGCTCTTTCACTTCATTCTCACAGAAATTACGGATATCTTTAATCAGATCTTTACAATCATCTGTAATAAAATATGCCATACTTTGTCCCTTTCTTCAGTACAGTCTCATATCTGCCTTTTGTTTACAGTGTGTAGCAAACTTTGCCCGGGTTCAAAATCAGGTTCGGATCGAAGACTTTCTTGATACCTTCCATCAGAGCCATATTTGTCTCACCGACGGACTCTTTCAGATATTTCACCTTGCCGCGGCCAATACCGTGCTCGCCGGATACCAGTCCGCCGCAGGCAACTGCTTCTTCATACAGCTTTTCAAAATAAATGTCGACACGGCGCTTGAACTCATCCTCTTCCAGATCATTCGAGCACTGGTAGATGTGCAGGTTTCCGTCGCCTGCGTGTCCGAAACTCTTAATGATCAGATCACATTCCTCGCCCCACTTCTTGGAGAAAGTCAGGAAATCCGGAATCTTGTTAACCGGAACAACAACGTCGCACTCATCAAGCAGCTTGGTCTCTGCCTCGATTGCCTCGAGGAAGCTGGAACGTGCTGCCCATGCATCTTTGATCTTAGCCGGTGTGTCAGCTACGAGAACATCCATTGCGCCCTCTTCAAGAACAAGGTCGCTTGCCTTCTCAACGAGATCAAACAGAGAATCCTCATCCTCGCCGTCAAATGTGACAAGCAGATATGCGCCGACCTCTGCGCCCTCAATCTCCTTCGGGAATACAGCGCGGCCGATGTAGCGCTCGCTGGAAAGGACGATCTCGCGCTCCATAAACTCCAGAGCCTGCGGGCCGAGATTTGCAGCTTTCAGTTTCGGAACTGTTGCGATTGCGCTCTCAAGATCTTCAAACGGAATAATCAGGCTGATAACCTTCTTCGGAGCCGGAATGATCTTCAGGGTAAGCTCAGTGATAATACCAAGTGTTCCTTCGCTTCCGATCATCAGATTCAGCAGACTGTAACCGGAGCTTGTCTTGCTGACGCTTGCGCCGAAATCTGTAATTTCGCCGTTCGGAAGAACGACCTTCATTGCCTGGACGTAATCACGGGTTGCGCCGTATTTGACTGCGCGCATGCCGCCTGCATTTGTGGATACATTACCACCGACAGTTGCAAGTTTCTCGCCCGGATCCGGCGGATACAGGTATCCCTGCTTTGCACAGTCATCAGCCAGCTCCTGCAGAAGCACGCCCGGCTGGATTTTAACGATGAAGTTATCCAGATCATACTCCAGAATCTGTTTCATCTTGGTTGTGTCGATGACAACACCGCCATACATCGGAACACATCCGCCGACCAGCCCGGTGCCTGCACCGCGCGGTGTAACCGGAATCAGGTTCTCGTTGCAGATCTTCATAACTGCAGCGATTTCCTCGGTGGAAGTTGCCATCAGCAGTGCGTCAGGCATACGCTTGCCGTAAATCGGCATTTCGTCATGCGCGTAGTCCTCATTGATCTCGTCGCCGGTCAGAAGATGTCCCGGTGCGGCAGCTTTGAGCTGTTCGATCAGTTCGGGTGTCAGTGTGTTGTAGTTCGCCATAGTTACCCTCCTTGCTGTAGATTTATAAACTTCTTGTACGGGTCAGCTGAGGATAAATGTCTCCCTGCTCAGGTGGAATTCGCGTGAGACATTTATCCTCAGCTGACCCGTGCCATTGTGGTTATTGTGTGATTTTCTCCATTGCAAATGTGCGTTTTCTTAGATTATAGCAGGTAATATATGCGGCAGGCAGAAGCACAGGATGCCGCCGATTACAAAGTACAGTACACAGTATTTTGTTACATGTTTCAGAATTACGTTCTCCTCGCCAATCATGTTGACGGCAGCAAGGCCGATGGCGATGCACTGGGGACTGATCATCTTGCCGATGCCCGCCCCCATCACATTGGCCGCCGCAAGCCAGGCGGGACTTGCGCCGATCTGCTGTGCTGTCATCGCCTGCATGCTTCCAAACAGGACGCAGGTGCTCGTCCCGCTTCCTGTGATGAATGCACCGAGTACACCGATCAGAGGAGATACAAACGGGAAGAAAGATCCTGTTCTCGCAAGGAGGTTGGATATATCTGTCGTCATGCCGCTGTGGTCCATAATTTTCGCACAGGCCACGACGCAACAGATCGTAAATACGGTCTTCCAGTTGCTCTTGAGCGTCTTGCCGAGAACGCGCAGCATCGCAGAGCCGGAAGCCTTCTGAATCACGCCGCCGATAAAGGCAGCAATAAAGATAATGACTCCTGGAGTATTGATCCACGAGAATGACAGTTTTGATGCACCCTCTTCCGGATAAATCTGAACACTGGATTTCACAGCCGCAAGCGGGTCATGAATAAACGGTACCAGTGTGGTAATCAGAAGGAAGACAAGGATCAGAATAAACGGAGACCACGCAATGACAGCCTGTCTGGCGGTCAGGGTACGCTTCTCTCTGCCGCCGGCTGAAACCACGTACTCTTTCGGAACAGGTTTATTCTTTGTTTTAGTTGCCACAAGAACCGTGCAGATCAGGCTGCAGACAGAACCGATGATATCCGGCAGCTGCGGACCCATAAACAGGCCGGCGATCATTTCCGGAATCACAAAGGCCAGCGCCGCAATCGTTGTGATTCCAAACACGCCTTTCAGCGCCTTCAGTCCGCCGCCGAAAATAGCGACCATAATAAATGGAGAAAGAACAAACAGAACGCATTCAATAATTGCTACATTTGAGGAAAGGATGTTTGCATCAATTCCGGTAACCGCTGACAATGTGACAGTCGGAACACCGACAGAACCGAATGCCGTCGGCATGGAGTTGACTACGAGACATGCTACGATTGTGCGGACCGGATCAAATCCGAGCGCAACGAGAATTGCCGCCGGAATCGCCACTGCTGTTCCGAAACCGGCCATACCTTCCATGAAATTTCCGAAGGCCCATCCGATGATCAGAATCAGAACGCGGCCATCCATCGAGACACCGGAAAGCATATATTTAATGTCTTCCATGGCCTTCGTTTCAAGTGTCAGATTATAAGTGAAAAGTGCTGCAAGAATGACCAGACAGATCGGCCAGAGTGCGTTAAGTACACCTTCGAGTGCTGCCGCACCTGTCCATGCGACCGGCTGTTTCCAGAATACCGGGGCGAGAACTGCAGCGATCAGCGCAGCGATTGCACATGCTTTGAATCCGGGCATTTTCAGAACGGAAAGCGCAATCATCAGCCAGATAATCGGCAGCATCGCAAGCAAAAATTTAAGTACCAGCATAGATATTCCCCCTGCAAAAAAGACTGTTCCTGATCAGATATTGCAATTGTTCAGGATGTGCTTCGAAGAAATGATTTTTTTAGAAAAACGGTTCGAAGCAATAGATGTGTTACGTAAGATTGGTAGTACCAATCTTATACTAAATAATACACCTCTGGCAAAAACGCGTCAAGAGTGTAACTTTTTTTCATATAAATGCACGGATTCGAATCGTGCATTTTGTGCAATTCTCCTAAATATATTAACCCATATCATTAAGAGGCTCTTTGTCAGATCAGATCCTTATACTGTTCGATATATCCGAAGTGATCCCGAAGTCCCGTCAGACCTTTTTCCAAATCACTCTCAACAACACCTTCCACCAGCACACGATGTGCATATTCCAGCTTATTGCGGCTCTGCATACCTGAAATGATACGCGTACGCATGGAGCTGATGTAGCGGTCCATCAGATTGGTCAGTGCCTGGTAATTTGTGATCAGAAAATCATTTCTGCTGGCCTCTACAAGAACACGGTGAATCCCTTTATCATGCAGCACGCGATTCTCTTCGGTGATTGCTTTTTCAAGACCATCCAGATGAATCATCATGCGCTGCTTCTGCTTTCTGTCTGCGCGCTTAACTGCAAGCAGCATTGCCTCACGCTCGATAAACCATCGGAACTCCGTCACCTGCCGCTCATCCATTCCTTTCAGAAAATACATGAAGGAAAGCACTTCCGACATTGTCTCGTCAAAGTTCAGCGAAATATAATTGCCGGATCCCTGCTGTGAAGAAATCACGCCGATATTTTCCAGAATCCGCAGACCTTCCCGCACAGAATTGCGACTGACAGAAAGCTGCTCTGCCAGCACACGCTCTGTTGCCAGCTTATCACCCGGACGAAGCCTTCCCGCCAGTATTTCATCTTTTACATACTGTACTACTCTTTCGTATGATTTCTCCATCACGCACCTGTCTGAACTGCAAAAATAAGGCCGGTATTACTATCATAATACCGACCTAAAAATACAGTGTCAACCAGATGTGTCTCTGATCAAACTACTTTGCTTTTGTCTAAAGCCGGTCTGTCTTTACAGACCGGAAAACCTTCCAGTGTCTCATTCATACTGCCTGTCCGGTATCCGCCCAGGTCCATCGTGACATAGTCAAACCCGATCGCTTTCATCCCGGCATACAGGCCTACCCGCGTCTCTGAAGCGGCAAGATGTTCAATCTCCTCCGGAAGCACTTCGATCCGTGCCAGTTTCCCATGCAGCCGGACACGGAACTGCCGGAATCCCAGATCCAGCAGCAGCTGTTCTGCCCGGTCAACCATCCCAAGTTTCTCTTCCGTAATCGATTCCCCGTACACAAACCGCGACGCGAGACAGGCAAATGACGGCTTATCCCAGGTAGGAAGTCCCAGTTCTCTGGAGAGCGCGCGGATTTCGTATTTATAAAGCTCTGCCTCCTGCAGCGGGCTTTTCACCCCAAGTTCCCGGATTGCCTGCATACCGGGCCGGTAATCACCGGTATCATCCATGTTGGATCCTTCGGCCACATAGCTGATCCCATTCTTTCCGGCTTCCGCAATCATTTTCCCGAACAGATCTTGCTTGCAGTAATAGCAGCGGTTCGGCGGGTTCTTTCGGAATGTATCACTGTCCAGCGCATTCGATTCCACTATGATTTGCCGAATGCTGTTTGCTTCACAAAACTTCTTTGTTTCTGTCATTTCTCTTTCAGGAACGTATGGCGCAGATGCTGTGACAGCAAGAACACGTTCTCCCAGAACATCTGCCGCTGTCTTCAGCAGAAAGGTAGAATCCACGCCGCCGGAATACGCAATGGCGATGGTTCCGTATGACCTGAGAATCTCCTTCAGTTTTCTGTATTTTTTGTATAACAGATCCATATGAATTATCCTTATGTTTAACGATTTCCGATTCCGCTCAGATCTTTTATAATTTCCCCGGCAATGATCAGTCCGACAACCGACGGGACAAATGCCACGGATCCGGGGATGGATCTGCGGCTTGATCCGCTCTCTGCCAGCTCCTGCAGCTCTTTTTGCACCGACGCCGGATCGGGCGTCAGCGCTTCTTCCTTTGAGTATACGACCTTCAGGGCACGGATCCCCCGCTTCCTGCATTCTTTCCGCATAACCTTTGCAAGCGGACACACGGATGTCTCATAGATATCTGCCACTTCAAACGCAGCCGGATTTAACTTGTTGCCGGTTCCCATGGCAGAAATAACCGGAACGCCTGCAGCCTGTGCCTGTTCTGCCAGCGCCAGTTTGCCGCTGACGGTATCGATGGCATCCACCACATAATCATATTCTGTGAAATCAAACTGATCTCTGGTCTCCGGCAGATAAAAAGCTCTGTATGTGCGCACCCGGCATTCCGGATGAATCTCTACTACGCGCGCAGCCGCTGCATCTGTTTTATACTGCCCGATTGTGCTGCGCGTCGCGATGATCTGTCGGTTCAGATTGCTCTCGCTGACAGTATCATTGTCGATCAGATCAAGTGCGCCGATACCCGAGCGGGCCAGTGCTTCCACGACATATCCGCCGACACCGCCGAGGCCGAAGACAGCAACGCGCGCATCTGCCAGACGGCGCATTGCATCTGCGCCGAGCAGAAGTTCTGTTCTTGAAAATGCTCCCTGCATGTTGTTTTCCCTTTAATAAATCTGTGCTGTTATCTATCATAGCATAAGCTCATCATCTCTTCCATTTTTTCCGCATAAAAAGGCTGCCTCTTATGAGACAGCCTGATCCTGTTATTTTTTATCACGATTCCGCATCCAGATCTCATACAGTCCTTTCAGCAGCAGATCGTTATCTACGATCACCTCATGCCTGCAGAGCTGCATGACAAACGGGCTCAGTCCTCCGGTCGCAATGATCCCGACCTCTTCTTCTGAAAGACCGTATGCTTCTATAATCCGGTCCAGAATTCCGTCTACCATGGCCGCATTCCCGAACATAATGCCGCTCTTCATTGCATCCGGCGTGTTCTTCCCGATGATATGCGGAGGCACCTCCAGTTCGATCGGCGGCAGCTGTGCCGTCTTATCGAGCAGTGCATCCAGAGAAACGCGGATCCCGGGCATAATGATATGCCCCTGATAACGATTCTGCGCGTCCACATACGAAAATGTTGTGGCCGTCCCCATATCGATCATAATGACCGGCGCGCCGCACCGGCTGACAGCCGCTGCCGCTCCGACAATCATATCGGTTCCGACCGTCTCCGGATGATCCACCTCCAGCGTGAGACCGGTATTCGTGTGACAGTCAACCACCATCGTATCTGCTATGCCATACTGCCACAGCGCCTCCAGAACCTGTTCGGTCGCCTTCGGAACCACGGAAGTCAGCACTGCACCGGAGATAGTCCCCGGTGCAGCATGATTTTTCTCTAAAAATATTTTCAGGGCTTCACGCAGATCCTCTCCATGCGTCGCAATGCGTCCGGAAAATCGAAGTTCTCCTTCCCGCATCCCGCCGAGTACAATACTGGTGTTCCCGATATCAATGAGCAATATCATAGAATCGCCTCATAAATAATTGCAGTTCATCCGGATTCGCTGAAGTCCGTTCGCCCGTTCCGCGCTTCTGTCAGCGCAATGCCGCTCAGGCTTCAGCAAATGCTTTTTTTTGTGCAGGAGCCTGCACAAGACGCGCTTTGATCAGTGCAGCGCCGACAGCGCCTGTAATAATTGTGGATGCAAGCATCTCAAAGACTGCATTAATTCCAACGGTTACGCAGATAAATACGATCACATTTCTTCCGCCCATCATTTCCTGAATGTAGGAAGTGTTTCCAAACAGAATTACCAGAGAGCTCATGAAAAATACGGTATTGAGGAATGCGGCGAAGAATCCGGTAATGGAAGATGCCACAAATCCGTTGGTGTGCTTCTTTGCGCCCCGGAAAATGAATCCAAGCAGAAATCCGTCGAGTACACGCGGAATCATACGCTGGATGAATGCCAGGAACGGGTTAATGGAAAACAGCATTGCGCCCATTGCAGAAGTTCCGCCGACGCCAATGCACTGCAGGAAAGAAGTCAGTCCAAAAACTGCTCCAACTGCTGCGCCGCCGGCCGGTCCGAGTGTGATCGCCGCGATTGCGACAGGAATCATATTAAATGTGATTGCCAGCGGTCCGATATTCAGATATCCAAGCGGTGTGTATGCCATCAGAAGCAAGATGGCGGTGAGAAGCCCAATGGTAACGAGTTTGACTGTTCCAGATGTGTTGTTTTTCATTTTTTTGTCCTCCTGTTATTATTCCCTCCGCACACCTGTATCAGAGCAAGATTCGTTCTGTCCGTCTCTTCTGCACCTGCTGTTTCTTCTCCTGCCGTCCGATGCACCGGTACGACGGATCCGAAAGGAAGAATCCGGCCGAAATATGCCTGATCAAATAGCTTTCCGGGATACAATACATCCTGGATCTTTCTTGATCCTTTGGAATTGTATCATATTAAAGCGATAAGTACAAACGAATTTTGTGTGAATTCTTAGCAGAATCTCAGATAAACTTGCATCCACTTTCATGGAATGCTACACTGTTTTACTGACAGGAGACACAGAAATCCGGGACATTTCCAGAGAATACTGTGTATTAATAATCCTGTCTCAAACAACACCTACACTTTATGTTTATTAAAGGACAGACTGGAGCAGAAATGTTAAAGGGAAAAACCATCGTTCTTGGCGTAACAGGCGGAATTGCCGCGTATAAAGCGGCAGGTCTGGCAAGTCTTCTGATGAAGCAGCACGCGGAAGTGCACGTCATCATGACAGACAATGCCGCAAATTTTATTCACCCGCTCACCTTTGAAACTCTGACAAAACAGAAATGCCTGACGGACACCTTTGACCGCAATCATCCGTTCGAGGTGACCCATATTGAACTGGCGAAAAAAGCAGATCTTATTCTGGTTGCGCCGGCCACCGCTAATATCATGGCAAAGCTTGCGCACGGCCTCGCGGATGATATGCTGACGACCACAATCCTGGCCAGCACATGTCCCAAAATGATTGCACCTGCCATGAACACCCGTATGTATGAAAACCCTGTCACACAGGCGAACAGACAGACGCTGATCAATTATGGCTGGAAGGTGATTGAACCGGCTTCCGGTCTGCTCGCATGCGGTGATACAGGCAGCGGAAAATTCCCGGATGAGAATCTGATCCTCCAATATGTTCTGCACGAAATCGCATTTCCTAAAGATCTTGCCGGAAAGAAGATTCTCGTCACTGCCGGTCCGACACAGGAGCCGATGGATCCCGTGCGCTATATCACAAACCGATCTTCCGGAAAGATGGGCTACGCCATTGCAAAAATGGCTTCCCTGCGCGGTGCTGACGTCACGCTTGTCAGCGGCATTACCGCGCTGGAGCCGCCGCTCTTCACAACATATGTGCCGATCCGGAGTGCTCAGGACTTGTTCCGCGAAGTAACTGCAAGAAGCGATGAGCAGGATATCATTATAAAAGCGGCAGCCGTCGCCGACTACCGCCCTGCTGATATTTCCGATGAGAAGATTAAGAAAAAAGACAGTGATCTCTCGATTCAGCTGGAACGCACGCCGGATACGCTGCAATATCTGGGTGATCATAAAAAGCCCGGGCAGCTGCTCTGCGGCTTTGCGATGGAAACCTCTGAACTGGAGACAAGAGCCCGCGCAAAACTGGTAAAGAAGAATCTCGATATGATCGTCGGAAACAATGTTAAAGTTGCAGGTGCCGGGTTCGGTACCGACACCAACGTCGTAACCATAATTACAGCTGAAAACGCGGAACAGCTGGAACTGATGAGCAAGGAAGATGTCGCAATGCATCTTCTCGACCGGCTGATCGGGCTTGGCGGGCAGGCATAAATGCTCAGACGCAAAGCGTGAATATCGCAGAGCTGCGCAGAGGAAGACGTACAAGTGCGTCGCGCAGCTCGCACGCGATCGGATATCGTGATTGAATATTACGGAGATATAAATGACAAATGTTTTAGAATACCTGGAACAGACAGCCGGACGGCTGCCGGATCAGATCGCATTTGCAGATCCGGACTGTTCCATCACCTGGTCTGCGCTCAACAGAGACCGCAGGCATATCGCAGCTGCGCTGGCCGGAAAAACTACACCACGCTCTCCCGTTGCAGTCTATCTGGAGAAGAGTGTCGCGGCAATCCGTGCCTTCATGGGGATTGTTACCGCAGGCTGTTTTTATTCACAGATGGATACCCGCCAGCCGGCAGCCAGACTCTGCCAGATTCTGGATACACTAAATCCGGATGTAATCATTACCGATCCGGAACATGCAGAACGGCTTTCAGAAACCGGGTTTACCGGTACCGTGCTTCTGATCGGGGAGCTTGCCGCAGCTGATGCGGATGATACGCTTTTGAACGAGATCCGTGCACAGTCGACAGATCTGGACCCTCTTTACTGTAATTTTACATCCGGTTCTACCGGAACTCCGAAAGGGGTGCTGGTTCCGCACCGCGCAGTCATCGATTTTATCGAACAGTTTACATCCCTGTTTCAGATTACTGAAACGGATATTATCGGAAATCAGGCACCGTTTGATTTTGATGTCTCTGTGAAAGATATTTACTCGGCGCTGAAGACCGGCGCTACCGTACGGATCATACCCACGCGGTACTTCTCATTTCCGACAGAACTTCTGGATTATCTCACGGAACATCGTGTGACGACACTGATCTGGGCGGTATCCGCCATGTGCATGCTCTCGCAGCTGCACGGATTTGATTATAAGATTCCTTCCGATGTCAGAAAGGTAATCTTTTCCGGCGAAGTCATGCCGGTAAAGCAGCTGAACATCTGGCGCGAAGTACTTCCGGATGCTTTCTTCGTAAACGTATACGGACCGACGGAAATCACCTGTAACTGCACGTATTATATCGTGGACCGGCCGTTTTCACCCGGAGACAGTCTTCCAATCGGAAAACCGTTTCCGAACGAAAAAGTTTTCCTGCTCGACGAACAGGATCATCTGATCACGGAACCGGATGTCACCGGAGAACTGTGCGTCGCCGGGAGCTGTCTGGCACTCGGCTATTACCGCAATCCCGAGATGACGGCGCGCGCTTTCACCCAGAACCCGCTGAACGACAACTTCCCGGAACGGATTTACCGCACCGGAGATCTGGCATGTTATGACTCATCGGGTGAGCTCTGCTTTGCGTCACGCCGGGATTTTCAGATCAAACACATGGGACACCGGATTGAACTTGGGGAGATCGAAGCAGCGCTGGAAAAAATCCGTGAAATCGATCGGGCCTGCTGCCTGTATCTGCGCGGCAGGATCGTCGCATTTTATATTGGTACGGGCGAGAAAAAAGAGCTTGCACATCAGCTCTCAGAAGCACTTCCGCAGTACATGATTCCAAATGCATGGGTCTCCTGTGAGACATTTCCTTTAACCAAGAATGCCAAGATTGACCGCCGTGCACTGGAACTGCAATATACAAACCGGAGGAGCAGAGGCCGATGAAATATCAGGATTTTATAAATCTTCCGACTCCCAGCTATGTGTTTTCTGCTGACGAACTGACTGAACGGCTGAAAACAATCCGCACCGCGCTCGGTCCTGAAATCCGTCTCGTTTATGCGATGAAGGCAAACCCGTTTCTGATTCTGCCGGCTCTGCCGCATGTGGATGCACTGGAAGTCTGTTCTCCCGGTGAGGCAGAGATATGTGCAGCATCAGACATTTCTCCTGCAAAACTTGTCCTCTCCGGCGTCAACAAAGAACCGGACAATTTCAGGATGCTAGCAGACCGCTGGGGTGATGCACCTGTTTATACTGCCGAATCGAAGGCACAGCTGGAATTGCTGAATACGATCGCACTGGAGCGGAATCTTGTATTCCGCGTTCTGCTGCGCGTGACTGCAGGCAATCAGTTTGGTATGGATGAACCGGATCTGTTTGACCTGATCCGGCACAGAGATTCATTTCACGGAATTGACATGTGCGGTCTTCAGTACTACAGTGGAACCCAGAAACTGCCGCGACAGATCAAAAGCGAAATCGAATATCTTGACGATCTGATCACCCGCCTCGGTCTGGAAACCGGATTTACGACACAAGAACTGGAATATGGTCCCGGACTGTCCGTTCAGTATTTCATCAATGAAACGGACTGTGATCCCGTCGAAACAATCGGCAATCTGAAAGAACTGTTAAACAATATGCAGTTTACCGGTCAGATCACACTGGAGATGGGACGTTTTCTCACTGCGTACTGCGGGTATTACGCGACACGGATTGCCGACTGCAAACAGATCAGCGGCAGAACCTGCTGTATCACCGACGGCGGTGTACACCAGCTCAATTATTTCGGGCAGTCGATGGCAATGAAAGTACCGCACATTCTGACAAAAGCTGCAGATTCTTCCGGACAGACCGTTTCCGCCGATGCACGCACCTGTGACCAGACTTCTTCTTTGCCTTCCTGCACCATCTACGGCTCACTATGCACGACAGCCGATGTTCTGGTCAGGGAAATAACACTGCCTGCACCGGAACCGGGAGACCTTCTGGTCTTCACCCGCACCGGTGCATATTCTGTCACAGAAGGAATCAGTCTGTTTCTCTCGCGGGATCTGCCGGCTGTTTACCTGTCAACGAAAGGAACTATGAATAAAGTCAGACAGCAACAACCTACATGGAGATTTAACAATGGAACAATTACTGGAAATACTTGAAGATATTCAGCCGGATGCTGACTACGAAACCTGTACGACACTGATCGACGACGGATTCTTAAGCTCTTTTGAACTGCTCTCTCTTGTGAGCGAACTGGAGGAAACCTACGAAATCCGCATTACGCCGGTGGATCTGATTCCTTCGAATTTCAATTCCGCACAGGCCATCTATGATCTGATTCAGCGGCTGCAGAAGTAACACAGACAGGAAGAACGGTTATGCTTTCTTTTGTCTCTCTCGGTTTTATACTCTTCTTTCTGTTATGTTTTGCAGGGTATTATCTTCTGCCCGGAAAAATGCAATGGATCTGGCTTCTTGCTTTTTCCTGGCTGTATTATTTACTCGCGGCAGGTCCCGGCCTGATCATCTTTCTGATTTATTCAACTGCCGTAACATGGTGCGGCGGTCTGTTTGCGGAACGCGGATTTAAAGCTGCTGTTCCGGTGACGCTGCTTCTCGATTTCGGAATGCTTGCGGCACTGAAATATACAAATTTCCTGGTCCTGAATCTGAATACGATTTTCGGAACACATCTCAGTATCCGGACATTGTTCCTTCCGCTGGGCATTTCCTTTTATACGTTTCAGACAGCCGGGTATCTTCTGGATGTAACCTGGAAGCGATGCAAGGCAGAGCGGAATTTTTTCCGCTATGCCTTGTTTGTGTCTTTTTTCCCGCAGATTATGCAGGGACCGATCGGCAGATACGACCGGCTTTCATCTTCCCTGTATACGGCACATTCCTTTGATGTGAACCGGTTTCAGCGCGGACTGATCCGTATTCTCTGGGGATTCTTTAAAAAAATGCTGATTGCTGACTATGCGGCGCAGTACGTCAATACCATTTTTGATCCCGCATCGGCATTCTATGCTTACGGAATTTTCGGCGTCCTCATGTACAGCGCAGAACTCTACGCTGACTTCTCCGGCGGCATCGACATCGTTCTGGGCGCTGCCGAGATTCTGGGAATTACACTGGACGAAAATTTCAGACAGCCTTTTTTCGCCACATCGATCACGGATTTCTGGCACCGCTGGCACATTACGCTCGGCACATGGATGAAAGATTATCTTTTTATTCCGCTGACACTGTCCACCTGGATGGGACGCTTTGGAAAATGGTGCAGAAAACATCTCGGGAAAACAACCGGCCGCGCGATGCCGGTCTGTGTCGCAAATATCATCGTTTTTCTGGTTGTCGGTATCTGGCATGGTCCCGCGTGGCATTTTATCGTGTACGGTCTTTACAACGGTCTTATTATCGCTGTATCCGGACTTCTTGCCAAACCATACCGTACCTGGAAAAAGGCGCTCCATATCAATGATAAAAGTAATGCATTTCATCTGTTTCAGATCATCCGCACCTTCATTCTGGTAAATATCAGCTGGTATTTTGACTGTTCTGAAACGCTTGGGCAGGCTTTTCGCATGATGCGTGCAAGTCTGCACGCGCCGTTTTTTTCCGTTACCTTTGTTAATCCGGAAGCCCCCGGACAATGTCTCCTGCATTTTGCGACAATTCTCTCTGGCTGTGCCGTTGTCTTTCTGATCAGCATACTGCGCGAAAGGAACATCGATGTGCGCGGCAGAATTCTGTCGCTTCCGGTTTCTTCACGCGTGGTTCTGCTTCTTATGTTTGTATTTATACTTGGAATGCTGGGTTGTTATAACGATTTCGGAGGGTTTATCTATGCGAATTTTTAAACGTCTCTGTCCGGCAGCTGTTTTTCTGATCCTGTTTGTTCTGATCAATTTCCTGCTGAATGATGCACTGATTCCATATCAGTATCCGCGGGTAAAAATACATACCATTGAAACACAGACCTTCGATGATCTGGTCGTCGGAACTTCTCACTCGTTTTCCGCCATCAACCCGGAAATACTCTCTTCTTCAACAGGACGAAGCTGCTATAATGCTTCTGTCGGAAGCCAGTTTCCGCGGGATACACTTTATCTGCTGATGGATGCCTGCCGCAGCCACCGGCCCGGAAGAATTATTCTTGAGTATGACCCGGCATATCTCGTAGACGCAGATCGTGCATTTGTCAATGAACGTTATTTTGTGCAGTGCATGGCGCCCTCATTCGTCAAATTAAAATATTTTACAGACTGTGCACTTGACAGTGACTTCCGGGTTGCTCTCATGCCCTGGATCGGACACCGCGGTGAATTAAACGGAATCCGCAGAAACCTTCAAATCAAAAAAAGCGATGCCTGGAAAAAGTATGGAATCGAACCGTTCGATGACGGCAGGCAGCGAATGACGCAGCAGGGTCAGATGCGAATTGCTTCCTCTGAATTCAATCCTGCGCCTCCTGATCTGAATCAGTTTTCACCTGATGAAATACAGGATAATCTGGATGATCTGAACCGTGTTCTCCGGTTCTGTAACAGGGAAGGAATCCCTGTGGTTATTGTAACCACCCCCATTCCTGCCGAAACGCGGGATGCTCATACTGATTATTATGAGGCGGCCCACAAGCTGATGGAAGACATTGCTGCTTCACATGATATTACATTTCTGGATTATGCCTGGAAAGGTGACAGCCGCCTGGACGATGCGACTGAAAACTATTCTGATCTTGAGGGTCATATGCATGAAGAAGCAGCAGACAGATTTTCCGCAGTGCTGGCTGCAGACCTGAATACACTTTAATAGCTTTCTGTGCATCTATGACACGCAGACAAAAAAAGACAGAGTGTATGCCTTTTAGTAAACACTCTGTCTTTTCTTATTTGTTCGCAGCCTCTGACCGCACGTGTGCAGCGCAGCGCATTGATGTGTTTTCTTCTGTTTTGTTCCTGTTTCTTTACTGATTCGCCTCAATAATATCTTTTAATTCAATATGCTCATTGCGGAATCGCTCGGAGCTCTGCTCCGGTACAATATGCAGTGCATTCATCGGACAATTGTGCAGACATGCGTAACATACCTCACAGTGATCCGAGAAAACAACCTTCTCTCCAACCGTGATATTGTCCGCCGGACACACCTTTGCGCAGATTCCGCAGCGAATACAGGTGTCATCGATCACATACTTCTGCGCCGTCGTCCTTTTCAGGATCGGTTTTGCAAGAATATTGCTGTACATTTCCATCTGCTGTCTGCTGGCTTCTGTCACTGTGACTGTTACCTGCTTCCTTGCGGCAATGTCCTGACAGATTTTCCTGATCTTTCCGTCCACGTCCTTCTTCGAAAGCAATGCGATCTGCTCTTTCATCTCAAAACCGGGCAGATAGTTGTCAACCATCTCGACTGCATTGATATAATTCAGCGTCAGCCCCGCCTCTTCAGCGGCCAGCTTTGCGTGACAGAAGGCCTCTCCGTATCCGGATCCATAAGTATAGATAAAGAAAAAATAGTCAGTCTGAATCTTTGCCTTTTTCAGAAAATCACGGACCATCATCGGCATTTCCACCGCGTAAACAGGACATACAATTCCCACAGCTTTGTCCGTAATTTCGAATTGTCCCGTCTTCATCAGCTGCGGAATAGACAACAGCGTTCCTCCAATTTGCCGTGCTACATAAAGGCAGTTCCCCGTCGCCGTGAAATAACAAATCGTCATTCTTTTTCCCCTTATAGATTAAATGATTGGGTCGCCAAAAGTACTGAAATGATTGTCGGTCAGGTACTTCTGTCTATATGTACTATTATACAATAGTCCGGACGGATCTTGTACTCATTTCCGTACAATTCATCTAAAAAAAGTATAAACCCCTGTCGGATCCGGCAGTTTTTCTGTTATACTGTTTTTGTTGTTTCAGACACAATCCGGCTGCAGGCGTGTGCCGATATTTGATAACTGTTAACCAATGAACCATGGAGGTCCTCATGTCCGAATTATTTACTGAAAACAAGTTAATCGAAGATGCCATTCTGTCATTTGATAATGAAAAGCAGCGGGAATCTCTTGCACACCTGCTCAACGCAATCCGCACCAGAATGCTGGAAGGCGGCCAGCTGTTCATTCCGGCTGTTCCTGCAGAAGACAACACTGAATTCGCTTTCAATACTGTCCGGCTCAATGACGGTTCTGAGTGGCTCGTTTTCTTTACTTCTCAGACAGAAGCAGAGAAAATCCCCGCAAAATCAACGCTCACTTACGGGATCAGAGAATCTCTTCAGTTCTGCATCGATATGAATGCGCCCGGATTCGTTATCAATCCCTGGGGAGAAGCACCGTTTATCTTCACCAGAGAACTGATCCAGCTTCTTTTTGATGCAGACTCCATGGTGCAGGAGGGAGAAAACTGATCCGGCATCATCCCTGTTTCGCCAGCAGCCATCCCATAATATGGATGGCCTGCTGAAATGCGCCGTTTTTTATCAGGGAAGCAATCTCCGCATCGGAATGGAGTTTAACATTTAAAAACTCTGAATCGTCCAGATCCTGCTCTTTTTCCTTTCTGCAATTCAATGCCTGATATACATAAGCATAGTTATCCGAGATGGTTGCGTTAGAAGGAACCGTGATCAGGTGTCTCCACTCATCAGATACGTAGCCTGTTTCTTCCCGAAGTTCTCTTCTGGCGGTGTTCAGCGCGTCCTCTGACGCTCCGGATGTATCCGCCGGCACACTGCTGTCCGCAGATTTCACAGAATCCGCATTAACGCGATAGGTTTTTCCATCTGTCCGCTCAATTCCGCCTGCCGGAAATTCAGTTGTGATTTCCCTGATTCCCTGCCGGTACTGCCGCACACAGATATAATTGCCTTCCGGATCAGTCGCAACAATCACCACATAGTCACGCCGGCTATAGCTGTAAAACGGTCCGTATTCTGTACCATCCGGAAAACGGTATACAGATTTCCGAAAATCTATCCATTTGTCCTGTATGATATGTTCTCTTCTGACTTCCTTCCATTCCAGCTCACTTCTGTCCTGTTTGTTCATTATCTCCTGTCCGTCTTTCTATTTTTTTCTGATACTGTTTTCCTGAAACTCACGCGGATCGTATGACCCTGTACATCATTAATCAGTTGATTAGGTTTCCAAAAGTACTGCTATGAATACAATGAAAAAACTACGATTCTCTATCACATCCGAGCGCCTGAATCAGTCCTTCACCGCTTACACCCGGCTCTTTTTCATATAATGCAATGTGAAAAATATCTGCGCTGCGGTCACAGAAGGACGGATATAAAAAGCCGCATTCGGGTGTACCGATCTCATAATCATCCATAACCGGTCCGATACTGCAAATCAGATATTCATATACTTCTTCCGATTCCCATTGCTCAGCCTTATCACTGCCTATACGCGGAATGTCATAAACCCCATGAAACAGAACAACCGCTAACGGCCGCCCTGCAGGCATCTGTTCTCCGACAATATCGTAAAAGGTATCCAGCATCGCGTCATTTTTCAGACCGGACTCCATAATTGCATCCAGAAGCCGCATCATGTCACCTGATTCTCTTGTTTCCCCCGGAAAATCCAGTTCGATCAGCTGTCGGTTGGTTTCTGAAAACGGAATCGTTTTAGCGATGCCGAGATTCTTCTCTTTTTCTGATGTTTTCAGCTTTAAAAAACCGGTATTGAAACTCCCGTCCACATATCCGTCTTCATCGAAATAACATCCGGCGATCCGGTCAATCGATGTCCTTGCCGGTGTCATGCGCCGGGTTAATTCCAGCATATCTTCACGTTTCAACATATCTTCTCACCTCAGAATTCATTATAAAACGCCGCTGTTTGAAACGCAAATGCGTGTGGAAGAGACACAGGCGCGCCATGCAGTCCGTGCGCGGTCAGAGACTGCGATTGAATCCCGTATTGAATATAAAAAATCAAAAAAACAGCGCCCCGGCATAGTTGTACAACTCATAACCACAGACGCTGTTTTTAAAATTCTGTTATTCTGTTATTCTGCTATCTCTGTCGGTGCATCGACTGAATTTTTCCGAACACTTGCAATACCGTTTTTGCATGACTTCATTGTCGTATATCCCTCGCTCACGGCAATGATCTGTCCGTTCTTCGCTTTCAGACGGAAACGGAATTCCCCTGCCTTGTCGGCATAGATTTCAAACTTCGGGTTTTTTTCTTTTGCGAAACCTTCTGCTGTCTGATCTTCTTCTGCCGCGATCGCAGCATTTACAGTTACACTTGCAATTCCTGCCTTACAGGATTTCAGAGCTTTATAAATCTGTGAGGATGCAATGACCTGTCCGTTTGTTGCTTTCAGGTCAAATTTATAACCGCCGTTTTTCGTTGTCTTAATAACATATTTACCCATCGATACACCTCCAATCCTTGAAAAGTAAACTTCTTATTTTTACTATACTTCCATAGATTGGCAAAGGCAAGTGTATAGGAGGAATTTAACATATTATTTACCGTTGAGATAATCGCATAATTTGTTGATACACAATATGATATTTTCCGAGGACGATCCGATCCTCATGATAATGCCCGCAGAACCATTTCCCAAACTGTACCTGCCTGTTAACGACATCGAGAAATTCTGTTATTTCATTCGGTTTATAAACACCATTTGAATAGTATGACGCAATCGACTGGGGCAGGCAGTGCGTCAGAATGAAATCCACCTTATTACCATATTCTGCAAGATTACTAAGACCTCTGGACTTCTCTTCTTCTGTCGGTCTGGTCTCACGCTCCCACCACTCCAGATCTTTAACACGGAACAGCCGGTGTTCGCCGGTCATTCTCAAATATTCTTCATAGAATTCAGCATCAGAATGATACCTGCCGCGATCCAGAACTTCGTGAATAATAAAGAGACTTGCAGCGCCATCGAAGGTAAAAACGGTCTTTCCGCACAGCTCGAACACATATCCGCTCATCAGATGGAATACATTATCCGCCAGCTGCTGCGCTTTCCCCCCATGGAAATCGACAACCGGAAACTCCCCGCTGTCATAGCGGTTATAGTTTTCATGGTTCCCGAGCACAAAGCAGAACGTCGGATTCAGCGTCTCAAACCATTTCAGCGTATCCTTCTCTTTTTTCAATTCCCGCTGCCGTTTGTCCTCATCAATCAGAGGAAACGGTTTTTCTATGGTCCAGATTCCGCCGAAATCTCCTGCAATCAGCACAAAATCATCCCGCGTCATGTTATTCTGTTCCGAAAAGTTTTCATAACTGAAACGATGAAAATCGCCATGTGTATCTCCCGTAACGTATATCATGGTTGGAACTCCTTCCACTGAGTCGTCTGGCAAGATTCAAACCCACCGCCTGACGCTCCACGCGTCTGAGGCCGGGGGCTGTTCCACTGCGTTCACTTTCAGAAATATATAGATACCTGTGTTGATTTTAACACGTTTTTTTATTGGTTCAAACACACAGAACATATCATCTTATATTTTGATTCAGAGGAAGATCCGGAAAGATCCGGCCGTCAAAAATACTGTCGAATTCAGAATTACAACATGATATAATTTATTTATCTAATCGTATCTGAGGAGGGAACGTGAATGAGATTATATAAAAAACTGCTCCGTGCTTTTTTATGCCTGCTGCTTGTGTTAACACTGCTGCCTCTTCCGGTATCTGCAGCGTCATCAAAAGCAGAAACGGCTGTCAGAAAACAAACTGTCAAATTCCTGAAACAAGTCAAGAAGTACAATGAGAAAGGCGTCACCAGCTGCTTCCTTCCGGAAAACATGCGGAAATCACTCGACATTTACCCGCAGTCTTCGAAACAGGGACAGGTTGTCCGTTCCCTGCACAAGAAGTATTTCCAATACGAAATCAAAAAGATATCTGTCAAAGGAAACAATGCAACCGTGAAAATTAAAGCCACTTATTATGATGGATACGATGTCTTTACCTACGCTTTCTGGGACGTCGTTAAATACGCTCTTACCCATCCCAACCTGAGCGATAATGAAGTCGACAAATATCTGGCTAAGTACGCAAAAAAGTATATTAAACAATCCGGAGACAATGTCATCACTAAAACAGTGTCCATTTCCTTTAAGAAGTACAAGGGAAAGTGGAAAATCAAAAACGCAAACAGCAAACTGGATGACATGCTCAACTGCCGGTTCACACGGGCACTTCGCAAGATTGAAAAACAACTCGAGCAGAAGGCTTAATACGGAACACAGACATTTAACAGGCGCTGACAGAGATGTCAGCGCCTTCATTCTTATGCTCCTGGATCAAGTTCAATTCCTACTTAAGTACAATATTTCTGCCCAGAACCTTCTTCGTGAAGAATTTCTTATAGGCTTTCTTTACCTTCTTGTTTATGCTCTTCTTTCCGACCTTTACCTGTGCGGTATTGATCTTCGAACCTTTCAGCGCATTTTTCACTGTTTTCTTCTTCAGCAGCTTCGTCTTGAGTATCAGCTTTGTCGCCGGGCTTCCCTTGAACGCATTTGCCTTAATCTTCGCGACATTCTTTCCAATGGTAATGGTGCGAATCTTTTTTGACTTGAATGCCTTCCCGCTTATCTGCGTGACAGCAAATGTACGGCCGTTGACTGCGATTGTTGCGGGGACGGTGACGGATTTTCTGTTCTTTGCTTTGGTGAATGCTGCTGCCGTGGCATTCAGTACTTTATACTCCTGGCCTCCTGCTTTTAATTTTGTGCCTGCCGGCATGGAATCGGTTATTTTAAAAGTGATATCCTTTGTTCCGGTGTAAATGCCTTTACCTGTGACGGTTGCTGTTGCCGTGCCGACGTTGGTGTTGTTCTTGTAAGTAATGGTAAAGTCCGTGCCTTCTTTCATCGCTGTTCCATTCCAGGTCGCGGTCACGGCCGGGGTGATGGCTGCACCGGTATAATTCTGATCAGGGATTGAAGAGATTTTGCAGATGTCATCCGATACACGCTTCTTTGCGATGACACAGTTTAATACAGGCTTTCCGTCTGCGCTGCAAATGACACTGCTATCTTCATTGCCTTGAACCATTGCAGAACAAAATTTAGTATTGGCAGGTGATTTTACATATATATTATCCGAAAGAATAATATGACCATAACATGAGTCAATCGCATAATAGTTATCGCAGGTAATATCCAATTCACTTTCATCAATACATATGTCTTCATATGCTCTAATTCCAAAATTTGTATCTATATTCGCAATTGTATTCTGTATATTAATTTCTTTATCTGCCCATAGTCCGCCTTCCGAATCTGATTTCAAGTTTAACAGGGATTCCTTTATAGTAATTATATCACCACCTGAAAATATACAACCATATTCTGAACTAACAGATATTCTTCCTCTTTCAATATATATATCTCCTTTTGCAACAATCCCCTCACTTGAATCTATATTCGCAGTTGTATTCCATATATTAATGTCTTTCTCTGCCCATAGTCCGTCATCCACATCTGATTTCAAGTTTAACAGGGAATCATTTATGGTAATCGTCTCGCTATCAGAAGATATACACCAGTTTTTTGAATCAACAGATATACTTCCTCCTTCAATTAGAATGTTGCCAAAGGCGGAAAACACTCCTTCATCCACAGGGTTTTTTATCTCAAGATTCACATTTTTTAATGCAATGTCTTTTTCTGCATGAATCGCGTCGACCTCTCCTGCCTCTTCCCTCACTTTCAGGTTCAATGTCGTATCTTCAACCGTCAGATTATTCGCTTTTATCAGATTTGTATTTCCTATGAGTGTCAGTGCTTTATTACCTCTGATTGTAAGGTCATGATTACTTGCATCAAAAGACAAGAATTCGGCATCTGTATCCATTTCTATCGTGACATCACCATTAAATACCCAATTCTTTGTACCTGCAAGTTCACTGACTTTATAAGTTCCCGCAGGCAAACTATCACCCGCATATACATCCATGTGCATCCACTCGCCCATGCCAAACGCCAGCACCAGTGCCGCCAGAATAAAGCATGCTCTTACAAATCGAAGACACAGCCTGCTGTCTATCTCCCTGTTCATTTTCATTTGCAAATCCCTCCGTCTGAATCTACCCGTTTTCATTTTTACTGTATCAGTCTTCATTTCTACGCCGTAAATTACGCTAACCTAAGTGTAACATTTCCTGACCGAAATATCCATTGACGAACAAACCGTAAAAACGGCAAAGAAATTGTTGATGTTTTCGGCTTCTTTGATGTGGTCCGAAGTGATTTGCCCTGCTTGAAAATACGAAAAGGCCTTGCAAAATCGAGAGTGGAATCGGCTCTCTTTTTCGCAAGGTCTTCTTCGGTTTATTTTTCTTCGCTTTTTTGTTGGAGCGAAAATGGATTTTTGCTTTTCAGCCAAATGAGTTTTGCAGGGACAAGTGCGTTCACTCCAGCTCAATCGTTCCCGGAGGTTTCGATGTCAAATCATATAAGACCCTGTTAACACCTCTAACCTCATTAATAATTCTGGTCATGCAGCGCTGCAGCACTTCAAACGGAATCTCCGAAGCATCCGCTGTCATGAAATCGCTGGTGTTGACTGCGCGGAGCACAACTGCATAGTCGTAGGTCCGAAAGTCTCCCATGACGCCGACTGAGCGCATGTTGGAAAGTGCGGCAAAGTACTGTCCCATCGTCGCGGCGCAGCCTGCTTTCTCGACTTCTTCCCGGTAAATTGCATCTGCCTCCTGCACGATGCGGACTTTCTCAGGTGTAACTTCCCCTACAATACGGACGCCGAGTCCCGGTCCCGGGAAAGGCTGACGGCTGACGAGTGATTCCGGAATGCCGAGTTCACGACCCGCCTGACGAACTTCATCTTTGAAGAGCAGGCGGAGCGGCTCGATAATTTCCCGGAAATCAACATGATCCGGAAGTCCGCCGACATTATGATGAGACTTGATTGTCGCGGATTTTCCGAGACCTGATTCAATCACATCCGGATATATCGTACCCTGTCCCAGAAAATCTACAGCACCGATCTTCTTCGCTTCACGCTCAAAGACACGTATAAATAGTTCTCCGATGATCTTCCGTTTTTGTTCAGGATCCTCGACACCTTTCAATTTCTCATAAAATTCTTCTGCCGCATTGACGCGGATGAAGTTCAGTTCATAGTTTCCGCCCGGTCCGAAAACTGCTTCAACCTGATCGCCTTCATCTTTTCGCAGAAGGCCGTGATCGACAAACACACATGTCAGCTGCTTTCCGACTGCTCTGGATAACAGGACAGCCGCGACGGAAGAATCAACACCACCGGATAATGCACAGAGCACGCGCCCGTCTCCGATCTTCTCCCGCAAATCTGTAATGGCACTCTGAACAAAGGAACCCATCTGCCAGGTGCCCCTGCATCCGCAGACATCATGCACAAAATGTGCCAGCATTTTAACACCTTCCCGCGTATGGTTTACTTCGGGGTGAAACTGTACGGAGTAGAATTTACGGCTGTTATCCTGCATCGCTGCAACCGGGCAGTGATCTGTATGTGCCGTTATCTCAAAACCATCCGGAACTTTTGCAATGTAATCCGTATGACTCATCCAGCAGATAGTATCTGCCATTTCATCTTTTGCGGAAAATGCCCGCTCAGAGATGATTCCACGAAAAAGCGGGGTGTTTGTACGAACCTGTACAAGCGTTTCCCCGTATTCACTTACCGGTGCAGTCGCAACCCAGCCGCCAAGCATATGTGCCATCAGCTGCGCTCCATAGCAAATGCCCAGAATCGGGATCCCGAGTGTGAATATTTCAGGGTCGCAGAGAACTGCCTGTTCTCCGAAAACACTATTCGGCCCGCCGGTAAAAATAATACCCGCCGGGTTTATTTCCCTGATTCTTTCTACAGAAAGGGTATGCGGGTGAACCTCGGCATAAACGTGACATTCACGCACCCGCCGGGCAATTAACTGATTATACTGTCCTCCGAAATCAAGAACAAGAATCATTTCCTGCTGCAATGTCTTTCCTCCGATGTAAAACGATTATCATCTAAGAACGCCCCGGCCGTCTTGCCGGGGCGCTGCTATCATTCATATTACAAAATCTTTTCTGATAAATCAAGAAAAGTGTTCTCAGACAATGCCCAGTGACATTGCAAGAAGAATTACCAGCAGAACGGGCGAAACAAATTTAATCATTGCAATATACAGACCTTTTCTTCCAAACCGCTCGCCGTTTTTCGTCGCCTCCGCGATGATTGTCTTTGGTTTCAGAACCCAGCCGGCCAGGATACAGGTTCCGATCGCAACAACCGGCATAAATACGTTATTACTGATGTAATCAAGGATATCCAGAATCTGTGCAGTCGCACCGTTCGGCAATGTTTTCTCAAAGTAGAATACATTATAACCAAGGCAGACGATAATACCGATCACTGCCGCTGCGGTGGTCTCAAGAACCGTTGCTTTTCCTCTGGCCATTCCAAACCGGTCAATCAGGCTGGAAACAACTGCTTCCAGAATCGACATTGCACTGGTAATCGCAGCAAACAATACCATGGCAAAGAAAATGGTTCCGATCACATTTCCTGCTTTGCCCATTGCAGCGAAAATCTTCGGCAGTGAGACAAACATCAGGGACGGACCGGCAGACATGCCTTCCGGTCCCATGAACACGAAGACTGCCGGAATAATCATAACACCCGCAAGGAATGCGACCAGCGTGTCAAAAATCTCAATCTGATTAATTGATCTAACGAGATTCGTATCATCTTTCAGATAGGAACCATAAGCAATCATGATACCCATCGCAACACTCAGACTGTAGAACAGCTGACCCAGCGCATCCATCACGACATAGAAGAACTGCTTCACGCCGATTCCTTCCAGATTCGGAACCAGATAAACCTTCAGGCCCTGCATTCCGCTGACTGTAACTCCGTCATCGCCCGTATTCTTAATTGTGAGCGAGAAAATAGCAATTCCGATAACCATAATGATCAGAATCGGCATAATAACCTTGGAATATTTTTCAATACCGCTCTCAACGCCTTTAAAAATAATTACAGCACAGACCAGAAGGAAAATCAGCATATAAACAATTGGCTGAACATTTCCTGTGATGAATCCGGTAAAGAACCCGTCTTCAGCCGCCTCAGTTCCATGTCCTGTCAGGAATGCAATAAAATACTTGACTACCCAGCCGCCGATTGCACAGTAATACGGCATGATCATGAACGGCACGATACACGCGACAATACCGATCCAGCCCCATTTTTTGCTCAGTTTTCGGTAAGCTGTCAACGGGCTTTGTTTCGTCTTGCGTCCGATTACTACTTCAGTCGTCAGAAGTGCAAAACCAAATGTCAGTGCAAGTACCAGGTAGACCACCAGAAACAGACCGCCTCCGTCTCTCGCCGCCAGATACGGAAACCTCCAGATGTTTCCCAGACCAACTGCACTTCCTGCGGCAGCAAGGACAAATCCCAGCTGTCCGCCAAATGAGCCTCTCTCCTGTTTTTCCATTTTAATCACTACCTCCTCATACATTATTAATTATGTCATTTTATTATTTCCTTTTTGTATGATTCCCTCAATCTATTCAAATCCCGCCTGCGGAAAAATATAATTATTTATAACGTTCCATCACAACAAATCCGGTTCCGAGTGCACCCGGCCCTGTATGACAGGCCACACTGCAGGAAAGGGGATGATACAGGAATGTATACCCCGGAAATGCTTCTCTGAAACGATTGCTCCACTGCTCAATATCCGCTTCGCGGGTCAGCGTACCTGCAGCTCCGATCAGAATCTTCTTCTTTGCAGTCCCCGGAAACTTTTCTTCGAGATCAGATGCAGTCGCATTCAGCATCTTTTTCACGGCAGACCGCATACCGCGTGCTTTTGCCGATGCATCCAGTTTTTCTCCCTGAATGGTCAGAACCGGTTTGATCTTCAAAAGTGCCGCCAGTGCAAGTGTCGCAGATGTTATACGCCCGCTCTTTTTCAGGTATTCAATTGAATCCCCAGTTCCTTCCCTTCGGGAACAGATATGCCGCTATTCGTATCCGTCATAACCGCTGTTCGCATAACCACCACCTATGAACAATGAGCCATTGAGCGTATACGAAGCATATTGTATCATGCTTTCGATTAAGATGCAAAAAAAAACACCCTATTTCACCAAGGAATTGATGGAATAAGGTGCTGTTTTTTTCTTTTTTGTTTCAGCGTTCTTCCAGAAGATTCTGCATGCTCTGCAGGCTGAACAGCAGTGTTGATGCATTATGCAGCAATGCAGATGTTGCCGCCGGGAGAATGCCCAGAACACCAAGAACGATCAGGACTGTGTTAAATCCCATGATTTTCCGGTAATTATTAAGGTTCCGGCTTGTCATGGCATCGCCGACCTTTCGCAGAATCACAAGTTCATGCAGATTATCCGCCGAGATTGTAATATCGGCAATTTCACGTGCGAGCGCCGCACCGTCAGAAATTGCAATCCCGGCATCTGCTTCAGATAACGCAACAGAATCATTGATTCCGTCGCCTACCATAATGACTTTTCTGCCCGCATCATGCTCTGCACGTATGAAGGATGCTTTATCCTCCGGCAGAACCTCAGCCTGAAAATCATCAATTCGTATTCTTCTTGCAACCTCTGCTGCAGTCTTTCTGCTGTCACCGGTCATCATTACAATCCGCTTCAGTCCCAGGGCATGCAGTGCTTCAATCACAGCAGGTGCTTCTTCGCGGATCGGGTCTTCAATACAGAGAACCGCAGCGAGCCGGTTGTGAATTGCAAGATACAGGAGTGAGCAGTCTGCCGGCAGCTGATCGAATTTCTCCTGTTCATTTTCCGGAATGACACATTTCTCATCCTCAAACACAAAGTGATGACTTCCGATCAGAACACGTTCTCCATCAATTGTACTGACAATTCCATGCGCTACGACGTATTCTACCTTCGTATGGCGTTCTTCGTGCCGCAAATCCCTTCTTTTAGCCTCTTCCACAACAGCCTTCGCAATCGAATGCGGGAAATGTTCCTCTAGGCATGCCGCAAGCCGAAGCATTTCTTCCGGTTTGTGCGATTCGAATGTCACAATCTCCCGTACATGCGGTGTCGCATGCGTCAGTGTTCCGGTTTTGTCAAATACAAGTGTATCCGCTTCAGAAACTGCCTCAAGGAATTTTCCACCCTTCACATTGATGTGATGATCGCTGCATTCACGCATTGCAGAAAGCACAGAAATCGGCATGGCCAGTTTCAGCGCACAGGAGTAATCCACCATCAGAATTGAAAGTGCCCGCGGCACGCTTCGTGAAATCAGCCACGTCAGG
Organism: Lachnospiraceae bacterium FE2018; assembly: GCA_000702845.1. GTDB lineage: Bacteria > Bacillota > Clostridia > Lachnospirales > Lachnospiraceae > CADBRN01. Next base: position 14,037 of record JNKK01000013.1, on the reverse strand, counting down.
AAGGTTGCGCCGAGTGAATAAGGCACAAGCCTGTCAGCCAGATGCGCCGCCCTGCTTTCCGTCGCAGATTTCAGCCGTTCCGAATCTTCGATCATACTGACAATCCGGTCATACTTTCCAGAACCGGCAGCTTTGTTTACTGTCACGGCAATCTCCCCGTCTTCAATAACGGTGCCTGCATAAACATATCCGCCTGCCGTCTTGTGCACAGGAATGGATTCACCTGTCATGGATGCCTGATTAATGCTGGCATCGCCCTCCAGGATCGTGCCATCCAGAGGAATCAGATTTCCGGTCCGTACAATAATTACATCTCCCGGTTGTACTTCATTAACCGGAACCAGTACTTCTGTCTGTCCGGATCTGACCCAGACTTTATCCACATTGAGCATCATACGCTGTGCGAGATCATCTACTGATTTTCGATGCGTCCAGTTCTCCAGCTTCTGCCCGATATCCAGAAGGAACATGATGCTTCCTGCTGTCTGAATATCTCCTGTCAGCATGGATGCAGAGATTGCTGTCGCGTCCAGTACTGCAACATCGATCCTTCTCTGCATCAGAGAACGGATCCCTTTTACGACGAACGGCACGGCGCGCACAACATTGTACGCCGTGGCAATCGGCAGCGGGAGAAGAAATCTCGTCACGCACCGCCTGGCTATTGTGAAAAACAGACCACTCTCAAAGTCACGGCGAAGTATCCTTCCGGTATGCTCCGGAACTGCAACTTCCGTGGAGACAAAATCAAAGGAAGACAGCGCATCTATGACGGCGTCACGTCTTCCTTCTCCATAATGTATTACTGCATCCATGGAACGCTCATTTACTGATACTTTCTGCACGCCCTCCAGCTGCTTAAGGTAGAATTCGAGCCGGTCTGCCTGATCAGGCGTCATGCGGTATCGGATCACCCGGACCCGCATGCGGCCGTTTGATTCATGCAGCAACCGGCACTTCATGCTTCTGCCGCCTCCTTTTCAGCAGCACGTGCCAGCAGATCCTTCGCATCCTGGATCATCTGTTCCTCACGTGCCTCTGCACGTTTCTCATTGATGTCTTTTGCAGCTGCTGCGATATCTCCGCAGTTTTCACCAATGACTGTAAAATCCTTCACAACCTCATCCTTTGCCCGGAGAGCTGCTGCTGTACAGTGCGTATAAAGCTTCTTTGCATCTGAACTGCCAATGATCTTTGTTCCGTAGGTACCCAGAAGAAATCCGCCCACCAAAAGTCCAAGTTTTCCATATTTCATAATTCATTCCTCCGTTTCTATCATATGACGTCAATACCTGCAGTATTCTTCTGCCGCACAGACGTGAATCATAATAGCTATCATTTGTCCAAAATAAAAAAGACTCCAACTTTTTATCTGTTGGAGTCAGTATATCGCGCGTCAATAACATTAGTCAATTACAACATTTGTCAGATAATATTTGGCTATTGCTAATAATAACAGTAAATATACTATATTTGAGTGTATATCGCACCATTTTGCGAATATCTTTCATATTGCTGCGATTCGCAAATCAAGGTAATCTGTATCCTTCTATTGTCCTGGGATTACAGACCCTTCAGCGTCACCAGCTGATAAACATGATATCCAACCTGAACCGGCATCGGAAGGGCAATATCCGCCACCGTTTCCAGCAGCATTCTGCTGCGCATTTTCCGCTTCAGAGCAGGGCTGAGTTTTCTTCGCTCCACTTCTTCAACATCAATGCGCTTCTCAAGTTTATCTGCAAAAAGTTCAATATTCTGATACTGCAGTGCCGACAGTTTTTCCAGAATCAGATCCCTGTCTTTCTCATAAGAAATGGAAATACCCCCGGTTGCAGGATAGATCTTTACATGCTTCACCGGCTTCATCTGTGAAATAGCATAACTGAGAACCTCTTCCTCTCCTTCACTGATCCTGCCACATGATAAACGAATCCGCAGATAAGAATCTGTCTCAAACTGAATCGAATACCGCATATCTCTCCTCCGCTCTTTGCCAAAGCTGAACTAATCTGTACCTTGTTTTTTATTCTATCAGGAAATCACACTCCTTGTAAAACACTTTCGAATTCGATACAATACTATTAATCTGAATTTGAAGGGAGCATGTCGTTATGTTTTTCTTTCCACTCATTTTTAATGTCTATCTGTGGCTGTATGTTCTTGCAGCAATTGTACCTGCTGTTTTTCTGATGCGTTATATCTATCAGAAAGATACGGTAGAAAAAGAACCTGCCGGTCTTCTGGGTTCACTTTTCCTCCGCGGAATTCTGGCAGCCGGTGTTTCCATGCTTCTGGAAGGAATTGGCGAAACAGTACTGAATTATACTGTGCCGGAAACAGGCAGTGTCCGCCATACACTGATCCTTGCATTTATCGTTGTCGCAGTCGTTGAAGAAGGCACAAAATTTTTCTTCTGTTACCGGAGAACCTGGAAAGACCCGAATTTCGACTGCCGGTTCGATGGCATTGTCTACATGGTCTTTACTTCCCTGGGATTTGCAGCAATTGAAAATGTCATGTACGTTTTCCGTTATGGTCTTGGTGTGGCACTTCCGCGTGCTGTCCTGTCCGTTCCGGGACATATGGGCTTCGCCGTTGTTGCAGGTGCACTTTACGGGCGTGCAAAAGACTACGAACTGCGCGGCATGGAATCAAAAAAATCTTCCAATCTGCTCTGGGCGTATCTGCTGGCAGTTTTCCTGCATGGCTTCTATGACAGCTGTGCAATGCTGCAGACTTCGCTCTCATCTGTCGTATTCTATTGTTTTGTGATCGTGATGTACATTGTAATCATTCGACTGATCAAAAAGGAATCAGCATCAGACTACTATATGCGCTGATCGTCAAAGGGACTTACACACTGGTGTGCAAGTCCCTTTTCTTTAACCGAACTCTCAATTATCAATCGTATTTATATCGACCGTATCTGTATTGCCGGTATCCGTGTTAACAGTATCTGTTGTCCCGGCAATATTTGCGTCAGTTGTATCAGTGTTGCCGGTATTAGTAACGGCAGTGTTTGTATTTCCTTTATTTGCCGCACATACTTCGATGCTCTCACGAATCAGTGTCGCAAATACTTCAGAACCTTCCGGATTCGGATGTTCTCCATCCTCCCACAGCCATTCATCATGAACTTTAATCAGACTTGCCCAGTCGATTACTGTAAGATTCGGATAATCATTCCGAAGATCCAGCAGGAGCTGATTGGATTCTTTCTCCCATGTTACCGTTCGTCCAAACAGATTTACCCAGAAGACACTGACATCCGGTCCGAATACGTCGAGAATATCGCGTGCGTCATCTTCCTGGATGGGGCCGTTTGTTCCGAGAGAAATAACAACGGTCTTGTTCAGATATCCTTCGTTAATCAAATCCTGTGCAACGTCAACACTGTTGACCAGCTGCCTGCTCTGAACTGCGTCAATATAACAATCCGGCAGCTGTTCTTTAATTGCAGGTGAAGAATCCAGCATAATAGAATCGCCGATCATCAGAACACCTTCCGTGGATACATCTGCCGCGTTAGTCAGCGAGGAATCTGCATAAAGCAGATCCATCTCTGATACCGGTTTTGTACTGCCCGGTTCAGTCTGTACACCATCTGTATCAGATGAAGACGCTGTTCCCGAACCAGCGGGTGCCCCTGTGCCGTCTGCGCCGTTTCCATTCTGCGTTTCTTCCAGCATCTTCTGATTATCTTTTAACCGCTGCTCCAGTTCATCTTTCTGGGCGAATTTTTCTGCCGGTGCCAATGCTGCACCTGCAACGCCTGTAGTAAACAGGAAAACTGACAGCATTGCAGAAATATAAAAAGCAATGCGTCCCCGGTTCTCCGTATATCTTACCGATGACGGAATCCTGCGATTCAGAATGATATCGGTAAGCCAGTGAAGCCAGGCCGCCAGCAAAAGTATCAAAATGATTTCCAGAACCGGCATGACAGGATTTTCACCCCATCTTTTGTACATAAACAGGAAAATGACCGGGTACTGCCAGAGATAGATCTCATAGCTGTTCTTTCCAATCCACAGAAGCGGCTGTATTTCGAGCCATTTTCCCACCGGAAGCCTGCTGTCTGTTACCAGAATCAGCAGAACACCAAACAGCAATGTCATCAGAAGCATCCCGCCTCTGTAGGCAAACGCCCGCTGTCCGTCCATTTTTATATATGCAGCCAGCGTAATTATGATTGCACCCGCAGTCAGCGGAAGCGCAATTCTTCGTGCCGTCTGTTTTCGCAGGACCGGAATCATCCCGCGATTCTGCAGCATTCCCAGCAATACGCCAAACAACAGCCCGTAAATTCTTGTATCTGTTCCATAATAGAGCCGTGTCACATCGCTGCCCGGCCGGTAAAGAACCGGCGTCAGGACTGCTGAGATCAGTGTCAGTGCCAGTATAAAACCAAGCCCTGCACGATCGCTTTTTCCGTCTGACAATCGTGTGAATATGCCAAACAGCAGCGGCCAGATCAGATAAAATTGCATTTCTATACCAAGAAACCACATCGGTGTAAACGGTGATGCATTTGTTATCCTGGTAAAATAGTCCGCATTCTGCGCAATCTGCCACCAGTTGTTATATCCGAAAATGATACTGCGCAGCTCCGGTCGGATTCCGCCGATTGCCTGCGGGATCAGGAAGAAATATACACCAACCGTTACAAACAGCATAATCAGCAGACCGGGATAGATACGCTGGATACGCTTTAAATAATATGGTAATATACGCCAGGTTCCCTGCTGACTCCGTCTCTCACTGGTAAGAGCGAGAAGATATCCTGAAACCACAAAAAACAAGGATACACCAAGATATCCTCCTTTAATTGTCTGCGGGAACATATGGAAAAACGTCACGCCAATGATCGCAAGCGCACGCAAACCGTCCAAACCGTAAATATGAGATGACGCACGCCGCTTTCTGGAAGTTGCCGTCATAATTCTGTCTGATCCTCCTGTCTCATTTAAGGTTTTATTTACCCAAAAAACCGTATCATACAGCAGACCAAAACATTTGAAAGAGGCTGTCCTCCCGGACAACCTCTCTTTCATGTTTACTGTAAACAGTAGTCTATCAGATTTTACAGCTGTTTTCAATAATCAACTTATAATATTTATCGATCTTCCTTTTCTCCTGTTGGACATCTGTTAGACCAGACCTGTTATTCTGCCCTTGAAAACAAAAAAACAGCCGGCAATCAAAAAAAACGAGATAAATCAAAGGAGAAAAACCATGATGGAAATGAAAAAAACAATTATGATGTCCCTGTTGAACGGTATGGTATGCTGGATTCTGCTGGCATTCGTATTTAGTCTGATTCACAAAGATACGACCTTCGTAAACCAGCTGGTCAGTACAGAGATTATGACGATCAGTATCTGCGCATTTGCCGGAAGTATTGTCGGCTTCTGTTTGAAAATAGCAAATAGTAAATGAAAGACAGCATGTCAATAAATCAGAAACCTGTAACCATGGGCGATGACTATCCGGTCACCGCCCTTTTTTGTTATCATCTTTAACGCCCGCCATTCATTTACAATCCATAATCATCATGAAAAACAAAATCATTTCCATTCTTCTCTTCGTTTTCCGGAATCATTTTTATAACGCCTGCCGGAATTCCTCCGACGAGACAATTATCCGGAACATCTCTGGAAACTACAGATCCGGCCGCTATGACTGCATTTCTCCCGATTGTTACGCCAGTCAGAATCGTGGCATTTGCTCCGATCCATGCACAGTCCTTAATGATAACCGGATGACTTTGAAAGTGCCTTGTCACTCTCCGCTCAGCATTAAGCGGATGCGTGGCCGCACTGATTACGACACCCGGTGCAATGAAAACGTTGTTCCCAATTGTCACATGATTTGTATCCAGTATGGTAACATTGTAATTGATAATTGTTCCGTCGCCAATGCTGATATGACGTCCATAGTCGCAATTGAAATTTCCTTTTATTGTGACATGTTCACCCAGGTGTTTCAAAAGTCTTTTCAGCGTTGCCTGCCTCTCCGGATCTCTTGGAGGCAAAGAGTTGATTTTGACCAGACTTTTACTGCATTCATATGCCATTTCTGCCAGTTTCTGATCCGGCATATATTCACTCTCAGCCAGCATTTTTTCGTAGTTTGATCTCGCTTCCATTGTACACCTCGCTATTATCAGATTCCACAGTAGTATATCCGACAGGCAGAATCGTTTTCAACACCAGATTCAGCTCTATACGTGATTTAGAACAACTGACCCGGCAGCTTCAGTTTCTGCCTGGGCGGGAATTCTTTATCGAACTCCTCCACATCACAGTCTCTCACATAATATCCCTGCGGCGTCTGGTACACTCCTGTAATGCCATTAAGGTATCCCGGAATCAGTTCTTTACAGAGAAAAAATGAATCATCTTCCCCTTCTGGCAAACCGTGGTAGCGGATACCGAACTCACGCGCATAGGTAAAACCGCACTTGCCATAGAAACCGATATTGCCCTCAAACAGAACTGCACCATATCCAAGATCCGCTGCTTTCTCCAGGGAGTAATCGAGCAAAGCTTTTCCATAGCCTTTGCGTTTGCGTTTCGGTGTGATGCAGATCGGTCCCATGGTCAAAACAGGAATCACCCTGCCGTCATCAGCTTCGATGATCGTCCTCATGAACATATTCTGCCCAATCAAGCCGCCGTCCTTCACCATGACGAAGTCCAGTTCTTTGATGAAAGCAGGATCATCCCTGAGTGTGTGAATCACATAGTGCTCGCTGCATCCCGGACGGTATATGTTCCAGAATGACTCTCTGACAAGATTTTCAACTTCTCTGTAGTCTTCGGTGCTTTCTAAACGAATGATATAATCATTTGTATCCTCATTCGAAAGCTGAAGCTCAGCCCTGTTTTCTTCGACAATTAAAGCCCTTGCATCAACACTTTCTATACGTTTATGCATGATCCGTCTGTATTCTTCTGAATCAAAGCAGGCATCCAGTTTTTCCCTTGATGGGAAGCGGATGATTATTACCCGATCCGGTTTACGAAGCGGAGAAAGAGCTGTCACATTCTCCGTCCTCACCAGGTATTCTCCACCGTAACTTTCAACTACAGGCTTCACTTTTTCGATATAGTCATCATAAGAACCGCGTCCTCTGGTTTTGTCAATGTATACATCAACAATAAAAAAACAAGACATCTAATCCACCCCCTGCTGTCTTAAACATTCCAGTGTTCTGCTGAATAGCGGGTTATTCTTCAGCCTGGGCATTTTCAGTTCATTGCAAACCTGTTCCATCAATACCGGCAGTCCGGCACCATCATCCAATTCCAGAACAGTCTTCTTTAGAAGATTTATAAGAGCACCGGCTTCATTCAGCTTATTTTCCATCATTTCCGCTGTATAAATCTGATCCCATGCAGGAAAGTATGTTTTTACTCCTTCCACCTCTTTCAGAATATGCAGCGTTTTTTTAATCTCCTGCTCATTTACAAATATAGGTATATCCCCTCTCACAGGGACAGAATCTCCAATAAACAGATTGCCGTCAATAAGATAAGAAACCTCATCACAGGAATGTCCTGCGGTCCGTATGACGCTCACCGCAACATTGTCCTCCAGTTCGATTTTATCCCCGTCCTTTACCACAACGTCAACCTTTGACGATTTTCCTGCAAGCTGGTAGAAATTCGGAACAGGCCGCTCCCTGAACTGAAGATCAATATCTTCAATCCATCGTTTTTCACCTTCACTTGCATAGATCCTGCATCCGGTATGTTCCTGAACCCATGCCGCTGATCCGATATGGTCGGGATGTGCATGTGTAAGGAAGATTCCTTTTATTTCGGATATGTCTCTGCCAATATTTTCCAGATAACCCATGATCTGCTTTTCACACCCATACACACCGGCATCTATGAGATATAATGAGTCCGCTTCAAGGATATAAACATACACAAAACGGCTGATCTGCTCTGTCACATGAAAATCAATTTTTATCTGATGAACTCTCATTTTCAACACCCTTTTTACCTTCAATGTCCCCGGACAGTCTCTGCATTTCAAAGTATTTTTTCCATTCATCCTTTGTAAGCCTTGTGATATACTCAGTGCGGATATCGTCCATCACCTTCCAGTGAATATCCTTATTCATATGATGGTAGGTAAAACCGCATTTTTCCTGAACACGTCTGGATTTTTCGTTCCCTTCAAAATAGCCGCACCAGAGTGTTTCAAGATGCTTATCCTTAAATGCATAACGGATGATCTCCCGGGCTGCTTCGGGAATAAGTCCCTTTCCCCAGTAAGGAACACCGATCCAATAACCTATTTCGCCTTCAGTATCCGGAAGGCCGATGTTGCTCTGCCTGCCGACCATCAGACTGATACTGCCGATCGCTTTATTGTCTTCCTTCAGACAGACTGCATAGGTATCCGGTGCTGACAGTACCGCTTTTATGACTTCCCGGCTGTTTTCCACGCTCGTATGCACCGGCCAGCCGGCGATCGGACCTATCCGCTCATCTTTTGCGTATTCATATAAACTTTCAGCATCCGTCTCCTTCCACGGGCGGAGGATCAGTCTTTCTGTTTCAAAAATCATGGTGTTCAGCATAACAATCCCTCAATTCGTTTCCTGTTCCTCATCATATCTCGTTCTGATACTATTAATCAGACACTCAGGTGCTGACCACAAATATTCAGTTACGCTTTCACGAATCCACGTCCAAAGATCCATCCCAGTACAATCAGTATCAGCCAGCCATAACTGTAAAACCCAAAGAACACAAGAGCAATTAACAGCATCGGACAGACTGCAAACAATCCAAGTCCAAAGAGAATCTTAACTGCACCCCACGCAAGTTTCAGACCCAGACGTATCACTCCTGCAACAATCATAAGCATCAATATCATAATCAACATTTCTCTCACCTGCCTTTCTGTTACATAGACGCCCGGAGACGTCTCAGCAATTCTTCCACTCTGTAAATTGCATTGTCAATATCGCTCTGCGCCTGCCTGATTTTGCTCTGCACGTAGATATCTGCCAGCAAACCATCAAAAAAGAAATCGGCAAAAATCAGAAAATCACTGATATCAATGTTCAGTCCCTGAAGATCCTCTACATCTGACAATTCCTGACTGAACCGTTCCAAATCATACTTTGCCTGATTCAGGCTCTGCTGAGCGCGGCCGATCTTCATATGTTTCACAAATCCACTGAATCCATTGCCGCCGAAAATGTCCAGAAGCCCCCATCCTCTGGCGGAATCCATGCTGGATTTTGCATTTCGCAGAGAAACGAGTGCCCGCTCTCCTGCCGTGATCGCTTCCTGGATTTCTTTTGTTCTATCGTATATTGTTGTCATGGTCATATCCTCCGTTTTGTGATCCGCGGTTAGAATAGAAAAGAGACCCTTACCGCGGATGATTTCCACGATAAAAGTCTCGCAATCTCAACTGATACGGATGCAACCTGGCATCGTCATGACGGTTTCAGTTCCCGCCGAGGCGGTTTCGCTACTCCCTTTTATCTTTGATTGACAATATATTAACACTTTTTCTTCGTATGTCAATATTCATTTTGCAATAATCGGAAGTACCGTTTTTGTGCAGTTTTTCCAGTTTTTGCTATGCTTTTCCGTAATCTATTTTGCATATATTTCCTCCGGTCACCGTCAGGGATTTTTTCCTGAACCGGCATCAATCATACGGCTCTGACCATAAGGGCTGGCATATTCTTCGCCTATGCTGCCCTGCAATGTTCCGGTGATATATTCGTACAATGCCTCGCTGTCGGTTGTTTCCGTTTCCTGCAGGACAGTCGCCTGCCTGAACATGGTAAAACCGTCCCCGTCCATCAGGATAAAGTCATTGGTGACAAGTTTATACACAGCATTCGGATCGAGCTCCTCATCTCCGACCTTGACATGGCTGACCCTGCGCCGCATGGACTCATCTATGTATGAAAGCATCTTCTCGTCATCTTCCACGCACGGAGTTTTCGTATCAGGATCGACTTCATAAGTCAGACCGGCCACGTGTTCAAATCCTCCAAACTCCGAAGGCATAGCGTGCACAGACCATTCCAGAATGTCCAGCAACTGCTGACCGGTCACCTCTACAAGATCCAGCTTTGTGCCATAGGGAAGCGTTTCCATGATATCGTTCATTGTGATGCTGCCCTTACTGATATCCGCCCTAATTCCATCGCCGTTTACAATGGCGATCTCCGCACCTTCAAAATGGTTCAGATAAGCATCTGCGCACAGATCTCCCAGATTTGTCTCTGTATTCTGGATGATCCTGACCGGCTTTCCGTCCCTCATTTTTGCCCCCGGTTCGTTGATGACCAGATCTGAAGCCGTATTGGCAACTACTGCATTCATTTTTTGATCCAGCGTGTCGGCTGCTTCTGCGACTTTTTCCGTAGCCGGGTTAGAAAGACCCAGAAGTTTTGGTGCCGATATGCCGGCGGACCAGCTGTAAAGCTCGGTGCTCAGTGCACCATCCGCAGAGATGGTCAGAACACCAATGTTTGCATTCTTTGTACCGCAGGCTGAGCGATAAACGCCCTGTCCGTCCTTATTTTTCATGACAACCTGCTCCGCATCGTGGCTGTGTCCGTCCAGCCAGGCATCAATACCTGAAGTATGGGAGATGACATCGGTGTACATCCATGGCGAAACCTCTTCCTCATCTCCCATGTGTCCCATGACAACCACGTAATCGGCTCCCTCCGCCCGCGCTCCGTCCACGGCTTTCTGCACAGCCTGATAAACGCCGTCTCCTGTCTTGTCCTGAAAAAAACCATAGATATAGTTTCCGTTCTCATCCATGAAATATTTCGGAGCGGAGTCGCGAATCGTCATGGGCGTAGTCACACCGATAAAGCCAATCTTTACACCATCAAACTCCCGAATGACATAGGGCGGGAATACCAGCGCCCCTTTTTTGTTGAAATTGCAGGAAATATAAGGAAACTCCGCTTTTTCTGCCAGCTTAAGAAAAGTTTCCATTCCATAGTCAAACTCATGGTTGCCGGGTATGGCAATGTCATATCCCGTGGCATTCATAATATCTATGATTGCCTCTCCTCTGGTCATAAGGCCGATCGGCTCACCCTGGATGGCATCGCCGTCATCCACCAGCAGAACATGATAATCCTCTGCGAGGCTCTGCTTCACAGCGCAGATGCCGCCATACCCCCAGCCCTGATCGATCGCACAGTGCACATCGCTGGTATAAAGAATCTTCAGATCCTTTTCCAGACCGGTATTGCTATTTTCTCCTGCCCCTGCCAAATGGAAGAGGGCGAGCCCCGATATGAACAAAGCTATGATTATTGCCCATATTTTTTTCATCATCAACGCCCCCTTCACGTTTTCATGGAAGCACGTGCGTAATATCTCATTTGAACGTCATTGATTTTTTCATTCCTTTTTTCAGAAGAATTTTCTTATAATCTTTCTTTTTCGCCTTCGGGGATTTGATTACCGCTTTTTTATTGATGCCGGTGAAAGCCTTGGAACCGATGGTCTTTTTTGTGAGTTTCTTTGTCTTTATTTTAATGTTTCTCAGGGCTTTGCATTTATAGAATGCTTTGGCACCGATAGATTTGATGTTTTTGCCGATGGTCACAGTGGTCAGCTTCTTCATGCTTTTGAAAGCGTTTGGAGCAATGGCTGTAACTTTGATTGTCTGGTCGCCGACTTTGATGGCTGCGGGAACTGTGACTGTCCTGGCTGTCTTCTTGACCGGACCGGTGAAGGCAGCTTCGCCGTTCTGGACGGTGTAGGTTCCCACTCCAACAGTAACCGGTTTGATATCGTTTTTCGCAGCAGAATCAGGATTATCGTTTTCCGATGGTTTTTGCGGAACAGGAATTACAAAATCATAATAAAACCATGAATGACCGCTTTTTTCCTCTGCAAATACTGCATCATGTCCGTTGATTTTTACCTTTGTAGCAGATGTCACTTTACCAAGCTTCGCCTGAATTCCTGCTGTGCATCGATATGTGTGTCCGGTTTGAAAAACACAATCCTCTCCCAAACCATATACTTTTTCGCCTTCCGACCAGGTGATCCCTTTGTCATTGTTTAACATCCTGCTTACGATAATATTTTCATCATCAACAGAACACATGAGATTTGCCGTTTCTCCTTCTTTTGGTTCTGTTACGGTGATTCTTGCGCTTTCTATAAAATTGGTCGCCCTGATCGAAACATTCTCTCCGCCTGGTGAACCGGATTCAACAGCACACTCCGATAATACTGGATAATTATCCCCTATTGCTCTGCTTGATGTCTTTATATCGAGATTGCATCTTGAAAATTCTATGGGATACCCAGTATTGGTGAAAATACCATATTGATAACTACCGTTATATTTCTGCGTTGTATCAATCTCTATGATTGCGTTTTCTATTTTTAAACTTGATGCGTCCAAATTAATTCCGGCAGAGCCGACTTTCATTTTATGACCGTTTCCAATGATTCTGAATTTTCCTTCGTTTTCCCAATCTGAAAAACTCTGCCGAATTCCCTGTATTTTGCAATCCTTATCTAGAATCAATGTTATGTTTGCATTATCATTATATTCAGCTTCCCATACTGAACCTGCCAGCTCACTGGCATAAACCGTTTTATTAATATCCGCTTTTACCACATTCCCTGTGAACAATAGCGATACGAAAACGATCGCTGCCAATAATCCTGATCGTTGAACAATTCGATATCTGAAATATTGTTTTGTGTTCATTATCTCTTTCCTCCATCAAGATCGATATCTTTCTTTTGTCAACATTGTCCACGAGAATCATACTAATCTAAAAGCAGTGACTTCCCAATCACTGCTCTCTCGTTATTCCGTTTCGATTCCTGCCTTCCAGGTCATATCCGTTTCGATCGAATCCGTTGATATCAAATCCATTTTTGTCATATCCCTGGCGGTCGTATCCTGCACTGTTATAGCCGTTTCTGTCATAACCTTCCGCGTCGAAACGCAACTGCAATCTCGAGATAGCCTCGATGCCGATTCCTGCAAGGGTTGAGACGAATACACCGCCAATCAGCTTCAGTACTTTTTTCTGTATTGGGGTCAGCATATTTTCCTACCCCCTTTTCTTTTTCAAGATATCATAGCAAATGCACTTGAAATGCCCGGCAGGCATCTCAGGCAGTTCCTCTCCTGTAATAATAGCTTTAATAACTCTGCGATGAACGTAGAGCAAGCAGCAGATGCAACCGAGAATGGTGAGAAACAGCATGATTTTCAATACCTTTTTCATAAGTGCCTCCTGTATTATTACATCACTATTTGCGTCATTTCCTTATGATTCAATCTTATCAAATCCGCTTCTGCATAGTCAACCGATTACATTTCCTGCGCCATCAGAACACCAGTACAACAGATACTGCCAACGTAAACACAAACCATAACGCAGATGCCGCAAATAATATCTTCAAACTCCTCATAATTATTTTCCTCCCCGTTTTTACAGCTATTTTTCTGTTTTCTTTTCTATTGTTGTGTTACTTGATTCATCTATTATCAGGGATTGGGGTGTGCATTTGTTTGCACATACCAGTTCTTTCGTATCCTTAGCCATTGTCAACCCTCAAAAGTAAAAACGACCGTCCGTTCGCATGTCAATACCATATAAGTCTTTTTTACGTTTCTTAGAAAAATCATCTGAAAAAACTTTGATTTTCTTTTCTGCTTTGTTGGACATCCGTATGACTTGGCCTGATATTCTACAATCACAAAAGATAACAACACAGCAAAAATTATTTAGAAATAAAGGAGAAAAAACATGACAGAAATGAACAAAATCAATGCACAGGAACTCGAACAGGTAGCAGGCGGCGCAGCATCAGCAGGATCATGGAAATGGGTAACCGTTTCCGGTACCAAGCACTATCTGGCAATCAGAACTGCACCGACATACGATGACAAAAATGAAATCGGAAAGATCTATAACGGAACCAAGATCCAGATCCGTCCGGATGTCAGAAGCGGCGCTTATGTATGGGCATATGCAAGCACCAT
>JNKK01000012.1 GCA_000702845.1 Lachnospiraceae bacterium FE2018 | reverse complement strand
TTTCCTTTGAGCAGGATCTCCGGAATCGACTCATCCCACTTACTGTTTTTTCTTTCGTGGACTTTAAGTTTCCTCTGGTTCTTCATAGAACACCCCTTCCTACGCTCTGATTAGCGATTTAAAGGCCCTTTATGCCCTTCAAGGCATAAAGACCTATCGTTAAATGATACACATGGTAGAATCGTTTATTCTGTTTTCTTTTGTTTGGGGATCGGATAAGATACCGTCTTGAAACGGCTGCAGTTAGATTTATCCGCTAAACCCCTTGGAATCAAGGACTTCAGCGGATAAGCATAATCGTTAGATTGTATTGATATTGGCGTGGCAACGTCGCGGGCATGACTTCCGCGATCTGCATCGGAACCATTATCTGTATTGTATCCGCAATGGCTGGTGACATGTCACAGGATCTGAAAACCGGTTATATTGTTGGCGCAACACCTGTCAGACAGCAGTACGGAGAAGTCATTGGCAGTATCGCCGCTGCAATTGCAATCGGCGGCATTATGTATCTGCTGAACAGTGCATGGGGATATGGCTCCACGCAGCTTCCGGCTCCGCAGGCTACGCTGATGAAACTGGTCGTAGAAGGTGTTATGGGCGGGACACTTCCGTGGGCACTTGTATTCGCAGGTATTGGCGTTGCCATTGTAATTGAGGTCCTCGGACTTCCGATTCTTCCGGTTGCAATCGGTCTGTATCTGCCGATCCACCTTTCCGCACCGATTTTCGCCGGCGGAATGGTCCGCTGGTTCCTCGAAAAGCGCAAGGCTTCCAAAGATACCCTTGAACACGGCACACTGTTCAGTTCCGGTCTGATCGCTGGAGAAGGACTTGTCGGTATTCTGCTTGCAGTATTTGCGGTAATCCCCATGGGAAGCGGCTCGCTTGGCGAAGCAATCAATATGGGCGGTCTGCTTGGAAATACCGGCGGCGTAATCTTCTTTATACTGATCATCGCATCCCTGTTTTTCGCTGTCCGGACGAAAAAATCCGGGAAGTAAAATGCTGCGCAGCAAAGGGACTCCTTTATGAAAAAAAAGCAAACGAAAAAAAAGCCTGTAAATCTCCCGCCGAATTATCTGGATCTGGTCTATATCCGCGATCCGGAAAAACACTGGGAGACCCGTTCAGACGGTATGGCTGTCGTAGATCTGACGCATCGCGGTTTTTTTGCACGCATTGCACAGACCTTTTTTAAGAAACCGAAAGTCAGTCACATCGCACTCGACCGGTACGGCTCCGTTGTCTGGAAGCATCTGGACGGAAATCATACAAACGGCGACATTGTCCGGATCATGGAAGAGACATTCCCGGATGAGAAAGACCGCATGCTGGACCGGACCGTCACATTTCTCGGGACACTGCAGTCCAGCGGGTTTATTATTAAAAAATAGCATTTAAAACAAATCACGCATGGCAGTTCAGGAGCAAAACGCATGACAAAGCAGGAAATCATCGAAGCCATTCATAAAAACACATTTTCCCACACAGATCTTTCCGAACATGCAAAGCTTTACCAGTACACAGATAACGAAGGTTTCCGCGGAATCCTTCAGTCCCGGACCCTCTGGGCGACTGAGTACCAGCATCTGAATGACCGGAATGAATTCCGTCTGATTGAGCAGCTGATCCCGGAGGCACTCTGCTCTTTTGATCTGAACCGTGATTTCGCCCTGATCGCAGCCGGCGCGCTCGTTCAGGAAATCCAGCACCAGAACTTAAGCCGCCGCCTGAATGAGAGCTACTACATCACAAGTTTTTCCGTCAGTGATGACAATCTGCTGCTCTGGTCAGAATTCTCTGCGGCAGCAGGCTGTGCCATCTGTTTTAACCGGGAGGATATCTGCTGCACCTCTGACGAGACAGTTGATGTCATGCCCGGCAGAGTCGTCTATGATCCGGAAGAACAGCTGCAGATTCTGCGGAACTGCTTCCGGATTGTTATGGATGACCCGGCATTTGACAGTGCCGATACCTATCTGCAGCATTTTCAGAAAGGAACCGACTGGGGTGAATTCCGGCAGTATCTGGAGAAGATTGCGCTGGTCATGCGCTATTACGCTATGTTCATGAAGGAAAGCATCTACAGCGGAGAGCAGGAATTCCGCATCGCGTTTGCCATTGCCGACAAAGAAGCCGTGGAAATCCGCTACCGGAACAAAGAGGGATTTCACAAGGAAATCCCTTACATTGCCGTTCATGTCGGCGGCTCCAACCGCTTTCTGCCGCAGAGCATCCGGATTAATCCGTGGCTTCACGGTGACGCCAGCCGCATGCGTTTCCAGAAAACACTCGAGGAATTCAATTACGAAATCCCGATCTACGAATCTATCGCATCGCTGCGGTACTGAAGTTGTCCTTTGATGACAGTGTTCCGAAGAAAACCGGGTATCACACGTTACTGATTGTGTGATACCCGGTTTTCTTCGGAACACAGTTTTCTGCTGCGGCCGGTATTCTTTTCTTCTTTCTGTTTTATTCTCCTTCACCGGCGTTTCCGTACCGCTGCACCACATAGTACCCGATCTGACTGGTAAGCAGCCCGATCAGAAATCCGGCAAACACATCGCTTGGATAATGTACCCCCAGATAGATTCTCGAAAAAGAAATCAGACAGGCCAGTATTACCAGCGGGACACCGTACTTCTTCGGAAGCATACGTACCAGTACCAGCGCACAGGCAAATGATGCCGCTGTATGCCCGGACGGAAATGAAAAATCACTCTGCCGATCAATCAGCAGCCCGATATGCGAAAACGTATCATACGGTCTCGGCCGCGCGACAACCTTCTTAATGATCAGGTTCACGACCATAAAATCCAATGCCAGTGAAATCATAACCGCGCATCCCGTCCTGCGTGTTCTGCTCCAGATCACCAGCAGAAGCGTGAGCGCAATCCAGAACAGACCATAATCACCAAACAATGTGATAAACTTCCAGAACGCCGTCGCCGGCGCTGTCTGAAAATGTTCCTGGACATAAGTGAGAATCCGTATATCCAAACCAGTAATCATTTCTGCCATTCTTCACTAACTCTCCACTCCACACGCAAACCAACGCAGCAAGGGGCAGATCTATGTCTCAATGAGAATTCTACCTGATCATCAAAAGGATGTTTCTTTGTCTCAATGCGAATTCCTCCTGAGCAGGGAGACAAAGAAACATCCCAACTTAATCCTCAAAAACCTCTGCCAGTGTCTGCATCAGTTCCCGCACATCAATCGGCTTAGTGATGTGCGTCTCAATCCCGGCTTTCCGTTCTGTCTGAATATCTTCCTGAAAAGCATTTGCCGTCATGGCGATAATAGGAACAGACGCGCGCTGCGGATCCGGCAGTGCGCGGATCATCTTCGCAGCCTCATATCCGTTCATCACAGGCATCTGAATATCCATCAGTACAGCATCGAAATAACCTGGTTCTGCGCTGCTGATCAGATCGACTGCGATCTGGCCGTTTTCGGCAACCTCCAGCAGAAATCCTTTCTCCTCCAGAATCATTAAGGCAATTTCCCGGTTCACTTCATTATCTTCTGCAAGCAGCAGCCGTCTGCCGGTAAATGATTCCTGCCGGATGTCACTTTCCTGCGTGTCGCAGCAGCTCCGTACGCCGGAAGGATCCGAAACGAGCCGGAACGTCAGACGGACAATGAATTCTGTTCCTTTTCCCGGCTCCGTCTCCAGCGTAATCGTTCCGCCCATCAATTCAACAAGATTCTTCGTAATGGACATGCCCAGACCGGTGCCCTGAATTCCGCTGTCGGTTGTATTCCGCTCCCGCTCAAACGCCTCAAAAATATGCTCTGCAAATTCCCGGCTCATGCCGATGCCGTTATCTTTGACATGCAGTTCATAGATACCGGCTGTGTCTTTTCCGTTCTCCTGTTCAGGGATCCCCTTCCCGGTCTGTACCGGCAGTTCTGTCCGTCCGGTCTGTGCTAACGAAACTGATACCTCGCCGCCTTCCGGTGTGAATTTATATGCGTTGCTCAAAAGGTTCATCAGGATGCGGTTCAGGCGGTGCACATCACAAATGACATACCTGTCCTCCGGCTGTTCATAAGCAACTGTAAAAGTAATATGCTTCCCTGCCATCTGTTCCGTGAACATATCCCGGATATTCCGCATAACGCAGCAAAGATCTACTTCATTGTACTCCAGTTCCATTTTTCCGCTCTCGATCCGGCTCATTTCCAGTACATCATTGATCAGTGCCAGCATGTACTGACTCGAGTCGTCGATCTTGCCCAGAAATGTCCGCATCTCATCCGCGCTGACACCTTCCCGTCTCGCGAGCTGTGTATAGCCGATGATTGCGTTCATCGGAGTCCGGATGTCATGTGACATATTTGACAGAAAGATTGTTTTGGCATGATTTGCGCGCTGTGCCGCATCCAGCGCCTCCTTCAGCCGGGTATCCCGGTTAATACGCTCCATGATAAAATGCAGCAGACGCATAATGATCAGGACAAACAGACTGCCTCCAAATAAGATTCCGCCGATTACCAGATCCGGCTCTCCGAGAATGCCAACAAACAGGTATCCCGCGAAAAACAGAATCAGAAGAATCAGCGGAAAATAAAGCACAATTCTGTCTCTGGATGAATGCTGCAGCCATTTCATCTTTTTCATGAACTGAACGTACTGTATGATATTGTAAATCATGAGCGCGGCGCCCACGAAAATCATGGCATAAATTAACGGATACATCCTGCTCCTCCTCCGGGGTTTATCCTATTCCTAATTTTAACACCAGAGGGGGCGCATTACAACTTCACCGGTTTTATTCCTTTCGGAAATTATATTGTTTTTTCAGCCAGTGCATACAGACAAAACACAGTACAATCTGCACCACCGTCGAAGCCGGAATTGCAAGACCGATACGGAACAGGCTGACCGGCTGCACCTTCGACATCAAAAATGAACCGGGTACACGGATCAGAAAAGCACCAATCAGGCCCTGCACCATGACAAACCGCGTCAGACCGAATCCATTGAAGAATCCGATGAAACAGAACAGAAACGCCGTCAGCAGACAGTCAATTCCATAGGCTTTCAGGTATTCAACACCCGCGCTCACTACTTCCCTGTCCTTCGAGAAAATCCCGCCGAGTGTCATACCGTGGAAGAACACCAGATAGAACATCAGCACCCCGAATATAAATGAGACCTGAATTCCATACCTGAGTGACTGCCGCGCGCGTCTGTATTTTTCCGCTCCCACGTTCTGCGCGACAAAAGCAGACATTGACTGCATAAAGGCAGAAGGAACCAGCATGACAAATGCGCAGACTTTTTCCGCTACCCCGACGCCTGCCGAAGCAATCAGACCGATTGAGTTGATGACAGCCAGGATAAACAGGAAGGAAAATCCGACCAGTGTATCCTGCAGCGCAACCGGTGCGCCCAATCGGAAAATACGACTGATTATTTTCCGGTTCAGCCGGATATTCCTGCGTGAAAATTTAAATGGAAGCTGTTTTCTGCTGATAATCAGCAGTGATAAAATGACACTCACTGCCTGTGCGGCAACCGTTGCAATTGCCGCGCCGGCTGATCCCATATGAAGGCCGGCAACCAGAAAAAGATCTCCGGCAATATTGACCACGCAGGCAATCAGAACCGCGACAAGCGGTGTGATTGAATCTCCCATCCCGCGGAAAATACTGCCGATCAGGTTATAAGCAGTAATGACAATACATCCCGCGCCGCAGATTCTGACGTATGCAGCTGTCTGGTCAAATGCTTCCTCCGGCGCATGCAGCGCGCCGGAAAAGGGTGCTGCAAACAGCACCATACATGGACTGCAGAAACAGCGCAAACATGACAGGAAGTGCAAACCGCAGAAGCGGTCCTACGATTCTGCCTTCTGTAAAATTGATAATCTTCTTCCCGTGCTGCATTTTATTGCTCCGTCTTCACAAAATTATCATCAGATCGTTGTAAATTTTAATTGCAGTGATCGACCTTGTCAACCGGAATGAGACGGTGCTATACTCTTTGCGGGGAGAATAAATAATATGAAGCAATTCTTGCATTTAATCAGCAGTCTGCTTGCCGCAGTCCGGCAGGTCTTTCTGTCTGTTCTTAATTATTTTAAACGTCTGAAAGAATCCCGCAGCCGGTATTATTCACGGCGGCGTGACAGGAAACGTGCCGCTTCCGGCAAGACCCTCTCACAGAATGAAAAATCACTTGATATTGTCTATCCGCGCGATCTGAATCCGGATATCGGCAAACTTCCGACCGAGAACATTGTCCGGCAGAAACCTGCCGGCCCTGAAAACAACAGAAGCAGCATCTTTACGCAGCTGAAGCACATGTTCCGGACGGCTGCCGGGAACATCCAGGAGACGGCAGGCAGGCGCATCCGGCAGACAAAGAGCAAACGTCCCCCGCGGACAACGGGCAGACGCATCCGGCAGTCAGCAGGCAGACGCATCCGGCCGGCATTTGTGATTGCGGCCGCCGCCGGTGTATTTGTCCTTGCCGGACTCATCACCTATGCGTCGCTCCGCAGTAAAAATGTATATACGCTGGATGTCACACTGAACGGAGATCCCGCGGTCGTGCTGGAATACGGAACAGCCTATGAAGAGCCCGGCGCGGCTGCCTCTTACAGGGGCAGTGTAATTCATTCAAATGATCAGGCTGATCTGCCGGTTGAAACCACGATGGAACAGGCTCCGGAAGATCTCGGCACCTACATCATCCGGTATTCCGCTGAATACGAAGATATGAAGGCCGGCGCCATGCGCATCGTCCATGTCGTCGATACCGTCGCGCCGGAACTGACGCTGACAACCAATCCGGACGCCTATACACTGCCGGGACATCCTTATGAGGAAGAAGGATTTACAGCTTCCGATAACCACGACGGCGATCTGACGCCTCAGGTAAAAAGTGAAGAAAAGGACGGACATGTCTATTACACTGTCAGTGACGCATCCGGCAATACAGCCACGGCAGACCGCGCCATTGTCTATGATGACCGCACCGCGCCGGTTCTGACACTGAAGGACGATGTCCCGCTCGAAATCATTGTCGGAGATGACTGGAAAGATTCATTCACTGCTGTCGATGATCTGGACGGCGATATCACCTCCAAAGTCAAGGTTGAGGGAAAAGTCGATAATTATAAAGAAGGAACTTACACCCTGAAATACAAGAGTGAAGACGCGCACGGAAATGCGTCGACAGCAGAGCGCACTGTAACCGTAAAACCGCTTCCGAAAAATGATCCTTCCCTTGCGGTCAACGGAGAAAAAATCATTTTCCTGACCTTCGATGACGGACCGGGCGAATATACGGCGGAACTGCTGGACATTCTGGCAAAATATGATGTTAAGGCAACCTTCTTTGTCACCGGTACAGGCGATTATCTGGATCTGATCGGCCGGGAGGCAGCCGAAGGCCACACCGTCGGCGTACACTCACTCACGCACGACTACGATAAGATTTATGCAGATGAAGACGCATTCTGGGAAGATTTCGACGCCATGAATGACATTATTGAACAGCAGACAGGCAGCCGCACCAATATCATGCGGTTCCCGGGCGGAAGTTCCAATACCGTCAGCGCAGGAAATGAAGGACTCATGACCCGCCTGACCGTTCAGGCGCTGAAAAAGGGATACGATTATTATGACTGGAATGCCTATGACGGTGATGTCTATGAGACGACAGACCCCGAACAGATTTCACAGAATATCATAGATGAAATCCAGCAGCAGTCGATCTCTGTTGTGCTCTGTCACGACATCAAGGAATATACCAAAGACGGCATTGAAGATGCCATCCGCTGGGCGCTGGAAAACGGCTACACCTTCCTGCCGATTACATACGGATGTTTTGAGTGTCACCACGAAGTCCAGAATTAAAAACAAATCCGCATGCGGACATCTTATACAGCGGAATTTCCTGTAAAGCGAAAAAATGTTCGACATTTTGCGGGATCTTTACTATACTAAGGGACATATGGGTTAGAAACCATTAAAAAGGGGTTAATTAACAGGGTAAAAGCTTATGCAGCAAAAACAGACTGAAATCACACAGGAACTGATTCATCAGGCGGCGTTGCACGATCCGCAGGCGGTTTCCGCGATCTATGAGCAGACCTACACCAAAGTGTACTGCATTATCCGCGCACTCGTCCAGGACGGAAATGTCACCCGCGATCTTCTGCGGGAGACCTATGTCTCCGGGATCGAGGGTCTCCGCATGCTGCAAAATCCGGAAGAACTCGAACACTGGATGCACATTACCGCTTACACGCGGTCGACGCTCTGGCTCCGGAAACGGTCACAGTCACTCTTCTCCAGGCTGACGATCGATCATACCGAACCGCAGGATTTTGATGACGAATATCCGGCAGAGATTCCGGAAATTGAGATGGAGGAGCGGGTCGCGGCGGCACTGCTGCTCGATCTGATGCGGGAACTTCCCGACGACCAGCGTCTGTGTACGGTTCTTTACTACTACAGCCGGAAAACTGTCAATGAAATTGCCCGTGAACTCGGCATTTCCGAAGATACGGTCCGAAGCCGGCTGAATTACAGCAAATGGAAAATCAAGGCGCGTGTCCGTGTACTGGAACAGAATGACGTTAATCTGTACGGATTCCGGACGCGCAATGCCGTTTCTTTTATGGTATTTCTGTTCCACAAGTATGAGGAACTGATCGCGCAAAAAAATCCGCCGGAAAATCTCCTGCAGATGATTCAGCATGATTTACAGCAGCGCCCCGTCATACAGACGGAGGAAGAAAACGCAGAAGAGACGGCGCGCAAAGAACGGGAAAAGCAGGTACGGCTGGAAAAAAGACGCCGGGCAAGACGGATCCGCACCCGGCTCGGAATTGCATTTGCCCTTCTGCTGCTGGCAGCGACCGTAACCGGTCTGGTCTTCCTGATCATGCACACGCAGGAACAGCGGGCACAGCGCAGAGCAGCTGCGGCTGCAGAGGCGGCTGCGGCAGGCAGCGGAGGAACGGATGCAGGTGCAGACGGACAGGCAGCGGGTGCTGCTGCAGCCGGCAGCAGCAGCGGAACAGATTCTGCCGCCGCGCAGGCAGGGCCTGCGGCTTCTTACGATTATTCCACATCAGCCGATGATCTTCCAATTGAAGAGCGGATCATCGGTATCTACACAGAAAAAGCCCATGAAAACTGGATGGAAATCGCGAAAGCCAAAACCGGAGACGGTTATGAGATAACCTTCCACACAAAGGATTCCAAAAACAAAGAATTCAGCGAGACCTATCAGGCAAAAACAGACAACACACAGCTGATCGTCGACTCCGGCACCGATGCCGGTACCGCTGCAACGCTGCGCTGGTCAAATGACTACACAGTTACCGTCAATGAAACCAGCTGGTTTGAAACGGAGAAAAAAGTCACGGTCGGCGGTGTATACCTGAACTCCGAGACGCCGCTCAGAGGCGGAACCGGTATCGACGCGTATCTCGGCTCCTGGATCTGCATGGATGACAGTGCAGTCGATATGACACTTATGATGTCTGCCGGCAAACTGAACATGACGCTCTACGATGATAACCAGAAAAAGGTAGACCACTCTTATATCGGATTTGAAATCGAAACCGGTGTAAATGGTCTTCCGTCGAAACTGCGGGCACATCTTTCAAAGGATGCGGATGAGACCTACTGGTTATATCCGGACGGAACCATCACCTTCCACAGCGACGGCAGCCCTTATAATCAAAAAAATTTCCAGCAGAACTGATCTGCTGGAGAAATAGAAAAATCGTGGATTCAATCCACGATTTTTTCTGTCTGCTGACCGACTTCCGGCACAGCTTATGAATCCTGCCGATATTCGTATATCATTTTGTCGTATACTTTATCACCGACAGTGAGTCCATTCTTATCCGTGCGAACATGCTGCATCCCCGCCTTTTCAAGCACACGCCGCGATCCGGCATTCTCTGCGGCGCACCACGCAGTCACACAGGCGATCCCTTCGTTTTTTGTCAGATATTCCAGCACTTTTTCCAGTGCCTCCGTCGCGAGCCCGCGCCCCTGCCAGCCCTGTACAACGCTGAAGCCGACTTCTATCCGGTTATCTTTGTAATCATAGGCTCCGATCGTTCCGACAATAACATCATCAATATCCATCACCCACGAATAAAAATGTTCATCATGATAGTGTGTAATAAACTGACGTACCGTCTCCCGTGCCAGTTCCGGAGACGCATATGGATTCCATCCTGAGTACTGATACATCTCCGGTTCGCTTCCCAGATACCGGTAAAGCGGTTCCGCGTCTTCCGGGCGGTATCTGCGCAAGATCAGCTGCTCCGTCCATAATTCTGCCGTACCGTGTATTTCGATCTCCTCGATCGACTGGATCTGAGAGTTGTAAAGCAGGAAATCTTCGATAAAAATACCGTCTTCATCTCCGCCGTACTCACACATCAGAAACTCGTAATTTTCATATCTTGCAAGCCCTGTAAAAGTGCCTCCATATATATCCTTTATAAAGACGTACTTTTTATCGAATTTTGATAAATCCATTCCTTTATCCTTAAAACCGTTTGCCATAACCTATTTCGCCAATCTGACCGTCTGCCCACGCCTTTTTTCCATTTATCTTTAACTCAACCCACTGATGCTTGTATTGATTTGCATTAACATGCTTCCATTTATACCCCATCAGATCAAGAAGCATCCCCAGAGCCCTTGTAGAGCCTGCACAGGAATACTCTCCTTTTACGAAAACCCCGTAAGCAGTGGAATAATCTTTTCCTTTCATTGTATAGCGGGCTTTATTACTGTATAACGATACAATCTTCGCTACCTGATCGATTTTCTGCTCTTTATTATATCCGATTATATTCTTAACAATCTTTCTGGCAACATTTTTTGCCTGGGTGTTTTTATCTGCTCCTTTAACTGATTTAGACAATTTGGGAAGTGCTGCTTTTTTGGTTAATTTCCCTTTCTTCACTTTATAAAGAACCATTTTGGGCGTATACCACCCATTGCTGTATTTATATTCCTTCACACACAGCAGGCCGTTTGCTTTCAGATCCGCTTTCCCTTTATGCACAACATAATATTTATTTGTATTTATTAATTGGGCAACACCGGTAAATTTTTTCGCATATACGCCGTCTTTCACATAATACAGCTTCCCGCCGGATGGTTTTTTTACAAGCCCCGTGACGCTCTTAAACGTGCCTTCTTCATAATATTTTAATGTCCCGCCGACTTTATAGAGTCCCGTCTTATACGCATGGGCTATCTGCAGGATCTGTTTCCTGACGTGCCCGCCTGGATCCGGAGCGGCGCGATCGATCAGGCATGCGGCGGGTTCTGTATCTGTCCCGACTGCTGCAGATGATGGCAGAATCGGCGGCCATCCCTGAGATGGGGCGACCGCCGTGTTCGTATCTGACTGAACGCGCAATAATGCTGCTGTTGAATCATCGTAAATGAGCATGAGAATCCCCGGCAGCTGACTTTTCTGCCGGGGGATGTACGCTCATTTAACCGTAACCTTCACTTTCGCGAAGACTCCGTTCTGCGCGTAGGCGTAAATGTTGCAGGTGCCCTTCTTCACGCCGGTAATTTTACCTTTTTTATTGACTTTGGCAATGCTTTCATTATCGGATTCCCAGGCGACTTTCCGGTGGCTTTTCACCTTGAGGCTTCCCGCCTTCAATTTTGCTTTGACCTTTTTGCTCTTGCCTTTTTTCAGGGTCAGTTTCTTCTTGCCCAGGGTAACTTTTTTGTTATTTCCGACCTTGCCGCCCTTCGTCGCCACATGGATTGTCTTCGAGACAGCGAGGGACTGATCCCCGCGCATTGCGACAACCAGATATTTGTAATAAGTGCCCTTCTTCAGCTTCTTCTGTGTAAAGGATGTTCCGGTTACTTCCCGGATCTTCTGATATCTGTTTTTCTTGCCGCATTTATTGCCGTAAACGACATATTTTGTGGCGCCGCTGACTTTCTTCCAGGTCAGTTTAACGGCGGTTTTGGATTTCGGAACTCCCTTTGCCTGCAGCAAAGAAAATGTAGATCCGTTTATATCATTATCATCCGGCCAGGACAGGATCGTCTTTTCCACCGAAGGAGATGATGGAGAAGCCGACGGGCCTGCCGGCGGACTCTCCGGCACTGCCGGCCCCTTACTGCTGACCGTCCCCGCATAGCTCCACGCGGAAGAGGACAGATCAATGTGCAAAGCAGGGCGAACGGCATCAAAGTCGTAGAAGACATCATCACCTCTGTCGTTCAGCCAGCCGTAAATACTGACACCCGCGGCACGATCCTGATAATAGCCCGGCGACCGCAGCCACCACCATCCTTTACCGCTGTATGCGGGATCGCTGGTATCTGTACATGCCCCCTGTGCTTTCGCGTATTTCGTATTCAGCGCCTGCCGGGAATCAGATGGAACATCAGGATCCTCCGGAAATCCATATGCTCTGGTGCGCGCTTCTTCTATGGAGAGCAGGAAAACTTTATCAGAAGTGTTTTTTCCACCTTCTATACCATATGTTAGGTTGTCACAATTGACTACAGCCGTAGTTTTGATCGCGCTCTTTGCGGCATCGTTAAATGCCATTTTATAAAAATTATTATTCAGCCAGGAGCGGAGGGTACAGTCTTCCCACGTAATATCTGTATAATTCGTATTGTACGGCTTGCAGTCCAGGTTCTGATCTGACAGGATAAACGCATCATCCCCGTTTACGGACAGTACCCGCCATTTAATTCTCTCGAACGTCATTCCTGTACTGCTGCTCTGCGGATATCTGCCGAACCAGATGCAGTCCCATGTAGCGGCAACATCGTTTTTGCCATCGCTGTTAACAAAGTCCGATACGCGGGGGTTGGAAAGCCCGTGGTTTGCTGCATATACTGTCTCTGTCCCAAGCACAGGCACAAACGCTACAACCATCACCACCGCCAGTAATAGGGCAGTTAGCCTCTTCCCTGTTCTTGTCATGTCACAGTCCTCCTAGCCATTAGTGATCAGATTGTTCTCACATGAATACACTCATATTATACCTGATAAACTAAAGAAATCAATTACGTTTCTGCACACAAAAATCGTGCATTGCGGCAGTCAGTTCAGGTGTGTTTCGAAAATAGAATACATTTCTCTTTTTCGACCGCTTGTCCGGCATCATATCGACCAAAACAAAGCCCCGCTCCATCAGAAAACCAGCCAGACGCATGTTATAGATAATCTTCATATTAAGTTCTGTTTTGATAAAAAAATCCCTCCTGTATCTCTCCTTAGCTTGCTTTATAATGTATTAATAGAGTTGATAAAATAGAATCTTTTTCTTATAATTATGGTGTTTCAAATTTACAAGTTTGGAATTTACAGTTTTGATCTTTGATAATAGATTTCTGAAAAAATTTACAAGTTTTTTTACCATTTTGAATCCATTCAGACACAAAACAAGAAGGAGCAGCCGTTAAGCCACTCCTTCAAAATTCCTTTGTTTATGCGGTTTTCGGCTTAGCCAAAGTATCTCTCAAGCAGTCCCTTGAGTGCTTTACCATGCCTTGCTTCGTCGCGTGCCATCTCATGAACGGTGTCATGGATTGCGTCGAGATTCAGAGCTTTTGCTCTCTTTGCCAGATCTGTCTTGCCTGCGGTTGCGCCGTTCTCAGCGTCTACGCGCATCTGAAGGTTCTTCTTGGTGCTGTCTGTGATAACTTCGCCGAGGAGTTCTGCGAATTTTGCAGCGTGCTCAGCTTCTTCCCATGCTGCCTTCTCCCAGTACAGTCCGATTTCCGGATAACCTTCTCTGTGTGCGACACGTGCCATTGCAAGATACATACCAACTTCAGAGCACTCGCCTTCAAAGTTTGCGCGAAGATCATCTTTGATGTCATCCGGTACATCAGAAGCAACGCCGACTACATGCTCAGCTGCCCATACAAGATCCTCTGCCTGCTCTGTGAACTTGGATGCCGGTGCCTTACATACCGGGCATGCCTCCGGCGGTGTATCTCCCTCATGAACGTAACCACATACATTACAAACCCATTTCTTCATAATCATCTTTTCCTTTCTTTGAAAAATCTTTGAAGGAATACCGGCTGCGGTATTCTTTAAGACAGAACTGTCTGTCAGATCTGTCCTGTCTCCAGCTGCGAATAATTACTACTTTGCTCCTCTGACAGACAACCGGCACATACTCCGTAGAACATAATGCTGCAGTCATCGATTCTGCCGTCAAATTGCTGATCTGCCTGTTCTCTGAGCATATTGATCTGCTGTCCGTCTATGTCCTGAACACATCCGCATTTTCTGCATGTAAAATGATTGTGCGGTTCCGTGTTCCAGTCATATCGTTCAGCGCCGCCTTCCCCGGCGAATTTCCGGATCTCGCCCAGATCGGAGAGAAGTGCCAGATTCCGGTATACGGTTCCGAGACTGATATTGGGAAATATCTTCCTGATATCAGCATAAACCATATCCGCAGTCGGATGATCCCTCCGGTCCATCAGATTCGCCTTGATCGATTCGCGCTGTCTGCTGTACTTCAGAGCCATCCATCTCTCCTTGTTTGATAATAGTAATTATTTTTGTTATTGTTAGATTACCCCACCAGAGCATGAATAGTCAACACTAATTATGCATTTGTCAGAAATCTTCCGGGTTGTTTTCAGACCTTTTCAGACATATTTTTCTGCTTATAATAAAAGACCCCCGCTTCTCGCGGGGGTCATGTGATCGTATATGATATTCATCCAACATAACGGTTCCACAGATCCTGGAACCATTTCATAATCTTCTGGAACCAGTTCAGCGCTTCTTCCTTTGTCAGACCGAGGTCGACACCTTTTTCTTTCAGCTTATCATAAACCGCTCCGGCCTGCTCACGCAGACTTCCGGAATCCAGATCCAGATCTCCGATCTTCTCCATCAGACCGGTAATATCATCTGTATTAATGGAATCCGGATCGATATCGAGCTGCTGTGCAGCCTCATCAATCACGTCCTCAATTTCTTCCGTGCTCAGATCTTTTGATGCAACCGCCTCCTTGACAGATGCGATTAATTCTGCCGCTTTATCCTGGTCGCCGATCTCATCGCCGACTTCACCGGTCAGAATCAGTTCTTCTGCCGCCGCATCAAGGCTCTCAGCCTTCAGTGACTCACCGGTAATCTCGCTGTAAGCTTTCGTGACGCCGAGCAGTGCAGAACTTCCGGTTGCGCCGCCGGGAGATGCAATTACCACGTCCGCGTCTTTGATTCCTGCCGTTGCGAGCGCGTTCTGGTACATGGAAACAGTGCACCATGTAATATTTTCTGTGCGAACCTGAATTCCGTATCCTTCTTCACGTGTGGTAATCATGGAACTGGATTTTGATACATTTCCGATCACATCCTGCGGCAGATAACTGTCAAACATTTCATGTTCTTCCTGGCTGCTGACGCTGATCACCGTACAGTCTTCCAGGTCTGCCTCAGTGAGTCCGAAAAGACGAAGCACTTCTGCACGGCCTTCCGGACTGAGATCTTCGCCAAGTGAGACGAATGTCTGCCCCTCTGCAACCGCTGCCGATGCTGTAAGCGGCATTGCGAACATTGCAGTCATCATCAGGACTGCAAGCAGCAGTGCTGTCCATCTGCGCTGTTTCCAAACTGTTTTTTTCCTTTTCATTTCTTTTTTTCCTCCCCTGCGGAACCGGTTTTTCCCTTCCTGTCCGGTTTCCGCATCCTTAAATTACCTCAGGTGTCATTTACTTTACACGAAATCTGTGTAAAAACTGTGACATCCGGTAATAATCCCCTGCTCACATTGCCGATCAGGCTTTATCAGCAGGGGACCGTAATTCACAAATATAATCACAATGTGTCTGAAAGGCGGGCAAACTCCTGCAGACCGAGTACTTCTCCCCGAACGGTCAGCGGAAGTCCGCATGCCATAAGCGCCTGTTCTGCCTCTTCCCGGGTATAAGACGTTCCATCCGGTTTGCGCAGATCCGCCGCATTGCGCAGCGCATTAACCAGCGTTTTACGGCGCTGCGAAAACGCCGCGCGGATGATGGCAAACATTTTCCGGGAATCCTGTACATGGATTCGCTCTTCCGGCATCCGCCGCGCAAGATGAATGACTGCGCTGTCGACATTCGGACGCGGCACAAAACAATTCGGCGGCACAATCGCAGACAGTTTCGGCTCTGCATAATACTGCACCGCAAGGGAAAGTGCGCCGTAGGCAGAAGTCCCCGGTGCCGCCTGCATCCTGTCTGCAACCTCTTTCTGAATCATGACCGTGATGGAATCGATCGGAAGCTCCTCCTCCAGCAGTTTCATCAGAATCGGCGTCGTGATGTAATATGGCAGGTTGGCGACGACCTTGACTGAAACTGCCCTGTCGTTCTGCAATGACGCAGACGGCCTGTCTGCAGCTCCGGCTTCCTGTCCCGGGCTTTCTTCAAGTTCCCGGGTTTTCCGCGCAATCAATGCTGACAGATCCAGCTTCATGACATCACCGCTGATCACTTCAACATTCTCCCAGTCTGCCAATGTCTCATCCAATACAGGCAGTAGATGCCGGTCGATCTCAATCGCAGCCACACTTCCCGCCGCGTAACACAAATATTGCGTCAGCGTACCGATTCCGGGACCGATCTCTATAACGAAATCGGTCCCGTTGATATCTGCTGCCGCAACTATTTTTTCCGGTACGTGTGAATCAATCAGAAAATTCTGTCCGAACTTTTTCTGCATGCGTATACCGTACCGCTGCAAGATCTCTTTTGTTTTCTGTGGCTTCAGAAGCCATGGTTCATTTCTCAATTGCCTTCAAAATCCTTTTCGTGAATGACCAGAAGATTATCCTCTTTTCCTCTGCGGCGTCCGCGGCGGCCGCGCTTCGGTCCCTTCTTTGCGCTGGTAATTGCCTCGTCTACCATTGTCTTCACCTTTGAAATAGTCATCGGTGATTCATAGGACTGGTCATTGCCGATGATTGTGTACAGTGCAAGCACTGCCATGTCGTCCAGCGTGCATCCGTTCTCTTCCGCATAGGTACGTGCAAATGAGATCAGCTCATCATTTGTGAAAATCGGAATGGAGATAACCTTTTCAATCCGCTTTGAGAATTCCGGATTTTTCCGCAGGAATCCGCGCATCGCAGATTTCTCGTCTTCCAGAATAAGAATCATGCGGTCGGTCCGGAAATCCATTGCCTGTCCGAGTTTCTCGACCGTTTCTTCTTCCATCTCGCTGCATTCTTCGATGATCAGGAATCCGCCTGCCATCTTGCTGACGACTTCCGCCGGATCCTTTTTATTCAGAACATAACCTGTCACACGGGCAATCTTTGCCGCGTCCATGCCAAGATCCAGGCACATCGCGGAAATCATATTCTGCGCCAGTTTGGATTTACCGCTGCCCTGCGCGCCCATGATTGCCAGGTTGCCGCGTGAAGATGTTTTTTCATCCGCATGCTGGTAAACTGCACTCATCGCACTCAGAATCTGATGATCCATTCCCGGAATTCTTGCAAAATAGGTGAAGATTCTGCGCTGCTCATCGTTCATGCGCAGCTGCTCCTCATTGTGCAGGATTCGGATTCTGCGCTCTTCCGGCGTCTCATTCGAAATTATTTCATCCAGAGATACCGGAACAGTATTCTCGCCTACCTTGCTCAGGTCAAGTGTTCTGGAATGAGAAAGTTTTTCTTTCTCTGTCGGTTCCGGATCCGGAACTTCCAGTTCCTCATTGTAAAGCGGTTTTTTCCGCGCTGATACTTCTTCCTGCTCTGCCTGTCCGGAATCTTCGGAAGCTTCACCGGATTCTGCGGTTTCTTCCTCTTCTGCCTTCTCTTCCTCTTCTGCTTTTTCTTCCGGTAATTCCGGTCTCTCTTCTGCTTTTTCAACAACAGTTTCTTCTGTCGGATTCTGTCTGTCAAATGCCGCAATGGCTTCTGCAAGTGCTGCTTCTTCGGCAGGTGTCACTTCTTCCGGCTCCCGAATCTGCTCCTCAAATTCCGGTTCTGCGTCAATTGCTTCTTTGATTGCCTGCAGATCCTCACTGTCAAGCGCGAAATCAAGCGTTTCCTGAAGATCATCCGAAGAGTTCTCCGCCTCTTTCTCGAGACGCTCCGCCTCTTCACGGGCCTTGCGCTCTTCCTCTTCCTTCACAAGACGCTCCGCCTCTTCGCGGGCCTTGCGCTCTTCCTCTTCCTTCGCAAGACGCTCCGCCTCTTTGCGGGCTTTGCGCTCTTCCTCTTCCTTCGCCAGAAGTTCTGCCTCTTCGCGGGCTTTGCGCTCTTCCTCTTCCTTCGCCAGAAGTTCTGCCTCTTCGCGGGCCTTGCGCTCTTCCTCTTCTCTTGCCAGACGCTCCGCCTCTTCGCGGGCCCTGCGCTCTTCCTCTTCTTTTGCCAGACGCTCCGCCTCTTCGCGGGCTTTGCGCTCTTCTTCCTCTCGAATCCGACGCTCTTCTGCTTCTTTTGCGAGACGCTCCGCCTCTTCGCGGGCCAGACGAATTTCTTCCTCACGACGACGGCGTTCTTCCTCTTCGCGGGCTGCCCGCTCTGCAGCTTCCCGTGCAAGACGCTCTGCATTCTCCTGTGCCTGGCGTTCCGCTTCTTCCTTTGCAAGCCGTTCTTCTTCCTGGCGGCGTTTTTCTTCCTCTGCAAGGCGCTGTTTACGCTCTGCTTCTCTGGTTTCAACCGCACGGCGGATACTTTCTGCAAAGGCACTGCGCTGTCTGACAGGCTCTGCTCCTGCTTCCTGATTCTGTGCCGTTATCTGTTCGCCGGTTCTTACGATTTCGTCTGTTTCTTTCATCATATTCCTGTCTGTTTCCGCCAAATCAGGCTCTGCGCGTATAATCTCCGCCTCTGTGTCAGAAGCTGTCTCATCAGCTTCCGCTTCTGCCGCTGTCTCCGGAACAACTTCGTCTGCGAGCGCTTCACCGATGTCTTCTGCAGTTCCTTCTTCAGCTTCTTCAGCGGCATCATCGATTGAATCTGCCGGTTCTTCCTGCCGCTTACTTTCTGCACTGCGTACCTGCTCAGAAGATCTGGATCCTCTTCCAAACAGACGTTTAAAGAGCCCGCTGACAACTGATTCTGTTTCTTCCGGTTCTTCTTCGACTTCTTCTGCCGTTTCTTCTTCCGGTTCTTCCGCGGCGGCTTCTTCCGGCTTTTCCACAGTTTCCTCTGCCGGCTCTTCCGCAGTTTCCTCTGCCGGCTCTTCCGCGATTTCATCTGCCGGTCCGCTGCTTTCTGCCCCGCGGAAATCTTTTTCTGATTCTTCTTCCACCGGTTCTTCCGGAATGTCCGGCTCTTCCTGAACGGCTGCATCCGCCAGTTCTGCAGAAAGATTCCGGCCGTCTGAAGCCAGTGACGCTTCAAATGCAGCGGCTGCCGCTTCAGATTTCTCTGCTGTATCTTCCAGTTCTTCTTCTGTCTCGAGTTCCGGAATGCCCTTAAGAAAATCTTCATCGGTTGTCTTTTCGTAGTCACCGGTTGAGATTTCCTGTGAAAATGTACCTGCAGTTTCCTGCAGAAGAGAATCCAGATCAAACTGGGCGACTTTCTCAGCCGCGATCTCTTCCTCGGTTTTTCTGCGGGTAAGTCCGATATCTGTCCAGACCTTCTCTTCCTCCGGTTCCGGTTCCTGCACTTCTTTTTCCGGTTTCGGATCCGGAAGAGATACAATCGTCTCCGCGGAATATGCCGGTTCTACAACTGTGTCATCTGTGTGCTCCGGTTCCAGATCAGAAATATTAAGATCATCAAGCGACAATGTATTGTCTGTCTTGCTGACATGTATTTCTTCCCGGGGCGGTTCCCTTCGGATGCCGTGAAATACTTCCTGGAAACTCTCCCTGAGTTTTCCTTTCATCTCATCCTCTTCATCCTCCGCATCCGCCGGAGCTTTCTTTACAGGAGCCGCATACATTTCACTGATCTGCGGCGTTATGGTCTGGGAATCACGTGAAATCTCTTCATTGTAGAGTTTTCGCTGTGCAGGTGTCAGACCGTCATATTTCATTTTCAGTTCCAGTGCGCGCAGAACATATTTTCCGGTTCCAAACCAGAGAATCATGTCATCGCATTCTTCCACGCATCGCTTTTCATCACCGGCTTTGGCATACAAAGAAGCCAGCTCATAAGCCCACTCCTCTGTATACTCGTGCTCCCGGTATTCGCGCAGCACTGCAATCTGCTCTTCCAGCGGTGCGCGTTTTGCCTTCAGCAATTTGTAATGCAGCAGATATCGAGCATTATCGCTCCCCGCAACTTCCGAGAAACGCGCATAATAGCTCTCTGCGTCATCAATTTCGCCGAGACGGATGCTGACCTCTGTCAGCTGAGCCAGAACCGTACGGCTTCCCGGCGAACGCTCAAGCGAAATCTGCAGAATACGTTTTGCATCGTCAAATTGCCGGTTTGCTTCATAAACATCCGCAACCATGCTCAGCGTCTGCACACTTTTCACGCGCTTCCAGTCGATCTCATTAACAATCGTAAGCGCACTCTCGTAGTCCCTGTCCCTTACATACGAAGTAAGTTCTTCGAGTTTTGCCTGATATTCGGCCTTATCCATACGCTTTCCCCTCCTGCCTGCATCCGTTGCACGCTGCTGATTTCTCTGTTAACCCCTGAATATATACCCTTTACTTAACTGTAATCTTCTCCAGTTTCCAGATGTCATCGACGTAATCCTGGATGGTTCTGTCTGAACTGAATTTTCCTGCTCTTGCAGTATTCAGAATCGCGCTCTTTGCCCATGCGGCTTCATCGCGGTACTTCTCTTCAACTCTCTTATGTGCCTCTGCATAAGACTTGAAGTCTGCCAGAATGAAGTAACGGTCAGCCGGATCGGAGCTCTGACGCTGCAGCAGAGAATTATACAGATCACGGAACATCTCCATATCCCCGTTGGAATACATACCGCTTACCATCTGCATCATAACCTGACGGATATCCGGATCATTGTTGAAGTAATACATCGGATCGTAGCCGCCGTGCTTCTCATAGTTCATGACCTGTTCTGCGGTCAGACCGAAGATAAATGCATTCTCCTCGCCGACCTCTTCGACGATCTCAACGTTTGCGCCGTCAAGTGTTCCAACCGTCAGCGCGCCGTTCAGCATGAATTTCATGTTGCCGGTGCCGGATGCCTCTTTGCTGGCCGTAGAAATCTGCTCGGAAACATCTGCAGCCGCAAAAATCCACTCTGCATTGCTGACACGGTAATCCTCGATGAAGACAACCTTGATCTTGCCGTTGATGGACGCGTCATTGTTGATCAGATCAGCGACATTGTTAATCAGCTTGATAATATCCTTCGCGCGCTTGTATCCGGCACTTGCCTTTGCGCCAAAAATGAAGGTACGCGGATAAAAGTCCATTTCCGGATGCTCTTTGATCTGATTGTACAGATACATGACATGCATGATGTTCATCAGCTGACGCTTGTATTCGTGCAGACGTTTTACCTGTACGTCAAAGATGGAACGCGGATTCACTTCGATACCGTTGTGCTCCAGAATATAATTTGCAAGACGGACCTTATTCTGGTACTTGATGTTCATGAACTCAGCCTGCGCCTTCTTGTCATCTGCGTAAACTTCCAAGCCGATGTTCTTGGAAAGGTCAGTGATCCACTCTTTGCCGATGTGGTCTGTGACCCAGTCCGCCAGAAGCGGGTTGCCGTGCAGCAGGAAGCGGCGCTGCGTGATGCCGTTGGTCTTGTTGGAGAATTTCTCCGGCATCATCTCATAGAAATCGCGGAGCTCGCGCTGCTTCAGAATCTCTGTATGCAATGCCGCAACACCGTTGACGGAATAACCGCCGACGATTGCCAGGTTTGCCATGCGGACCATGCCGTCGTATACAACTGCCATGGAGCGGATCTTCTCTTCGCTGTTCTGCGGATAATGCTCGCGGATCTGATGGCAGAACCGGCGGTTGATCTCTTCGACGATCTGGTAAATACGCGGAAGCAGACGGGAGAACAGCTCCAGCGGCCATTTCTCAAGTGCTTCAGACATAATGGTATGGTTTGTGTATGCACAGCACTTTGTGGTAACTGCCCATGCCTCTTCCCATGTCAGGTTGTACTCATCCAGCAGCAGACGCATCAGCTCTGCAACTGCGAGCGTCGGATGGGTATCATTCATGTGGAAGGTAACCTTCTCGTGCAGTTTGCGGATGTCATCATGCATGCGCATGTACTTTGCTGTCGCTGCCTGCAGCGTCGCGGATACGAAGAAATACTGCTGTTTCAGGCGGAGTTCCTTACCGGACATATGATTGTCGTTCGGGTACAGAACGCTGCAGATTGTGTGTGCCAGGTTCTCCTGCTCGACTGCCTTGTGATAATCACCCTTGTCGAAGGAGGCCAGTTCGAAGTCGTTAATTGCCTCTGCGTCCCAGATGCGCAGCGTATTGACAACGTTGTTGTCATAGCCGAGGATCGGCAGATCATACGGAACCGCGAGAACCGACTGATATCCTTCCTGCCTGAAGAAACTGCGTCCGGTCTTTTCATCATATGTAGATGTTACGTAACCGCCGAATTTAATCTCTTTTGCATACTCCGGACGCTTCAGCTCAAACGGATAGCTTCCGTCTTTCAGCCAGTTATCCGGCTTCTCGACCTGACGTCCGTCCTCAATCTTCTGACGGAACATGCCGTAGTGATAGCGGATTCCGCAGCCGTACGCCGCATAGCCGAGTGTAGAAAGAGAGTCCATAAAGCAGGCTGCCAGTCTTCCCAGGCCGCCGTTGCCAAGTGCCGGATCGCGCTCTTCATCTTCGATCGCATTCAGATCAATATTGAGTTCCTCAAGTGCTTTCTTAACTTCCTGGTATGCCGTCAGATCCAGCAGGTTGTTGCCGAGATAACGGCCGGTCAGAAACTCCATGGACATATAGTAGACAATTTTCGGATCCGAAACATCCATCTGCTTCTGTGTCTTCATCCAGTTGTCAATAATGACATCCTTTACAACATAGCAGACCGCCTGATAAATCTGATGCGGTGTCGCATCCTCAAGTGTTTTTCTGAAAAAATTCTTCAGCGCTTCTTTCAGTTCCTTTTTAAATGTTTCTTTTTCAAAAATCGGGTTAATCATACTTCACGTTCCCTTTCTAAATATCTCAATTATGCCTGTTTTTCTACGCCGAGACGTACCTTTTCTCCGTTGATATCCCAGTCTTTTTCGTAGCCGGCTGTCTTCCCTGTTTCAATGCGGTCCGCAAGAACGACTTCTGCAATCTCACTGCTGTGTGCTTCCAGCAGAGCTGCAATCCTGTCATTTCCGTCTGCGTACACTGCAATCCGGTCCATGACCTCAAAGCCGGCTTCTTTACGCATGGTCTGAATCTTGCTGATCAGTTCGGCGACAAATCCCTCTTCGACCAGTTCGTCTGTCAGAACGGTATCCAGCACAACTGTAACGCCATTGTCGGATTCCGCAACGAGATTATCATCCTCTGCTGTCTCGATCAGAAGATCTTCTTCTACCAGTTCAACTGTCTCGTCACCGACCTCCAGCTTCAGAGCGCCCTGTGAGCGGAGCTCTGCAACAGCCTTGCTGCCGTCCAGTCCTGCGATTACGCCGCGGAGCGGACCCATCAGTTTCGCAAATTTTGTCTTCAGCACACGGAAATTCGGCTTAACCGTGTAGGATGCCTTTTCCGCAAATTCCAGTGCGCGGATATTCAGCTCATCACGGACAATCTCCTGATAGAATGCATTCATTTCAAAATCGGAGTTCACGTAAATCGCTGCCAGCGGCTGACGGTTCTTGATATTGGATTTATTTCTTGCCGCACGGCCGAGGACAACAATCTGCATAACATGCCGCATGTCTTCCTCCAGCTGTGTATCAATCCACGCCTCATTTACGACCGGATAATCACACAGATGAATGCTTTCCGGCGCGTCCGGCGTCACGGAACGCACGAGGTTCTGGTAGATTTCCTCTGTCATAAACGGAATCATCGGCGCTGCCAGCCTGCTGATCGTTTCGAGTGCCGTATAAAGCGTCATGTAGGCATTGATCTTATCCTGTTCCATGCCTTTTGCCCAGAAACGCGCGCGGCAGCGGCGTACATACCAGTTGCTCATGTCATCGACGAACGCTTCCAGAGAACGTGCCGCTTCCGGAATCCGGTAATTCTCAAGATTCTCATCGGTTTCACGGATCGTAGAATGCAGTCTGGAAAGAATCCATTTATCCATAACCGGAAGCGCTTCGTAATCCAGCGTGTATTTTGTCGGATCAAATCCGTCGATGTTTGCGTAAAGCACATAGAACGCATAGGTGTTCCACAGTGTTCCCATGAACCGGCGGGAATACTCGCTCACTGTGCGGCCGTTAAAACGGTTCGGCAGCCAGGGCGCGCTGTTGATATAGAAATACCAGCGGATTGCGTCTGCCCCGTAGGTATCCAGCGCGTCAAACGGATCGACTGCGTTGCCCTTGGACTTTGACATCTTCTGGCCGTTCTCATCCTGAACATGTCCGAGAACAATGACATTCTCATACGGGGACTTGTCAAACAGCAGCGTGGAAATCGCCATCAGTGAATAGAACCATCCGCGGGTCTGGTCCACTGCCTCGGAAATAAACTGCGCCGGGAACTGCTGTTTGAAGATCTCCTGATTTTCAAACGGATAATGATGCTGCGCAAACGGCATTGCGCCCGAATCAAACCAGCAGTCAATCACTTCCGGCACGCGGTGCATTGTTTTGCCGCATTCCGGACATTTAACTGTCACGTCATCGATATAGGGACGATGCAGCTCGATGTCATCCGGGCAGTCATCCGACATGGACTTCAGCTCCTCAATGCTTCCGATGGAATGCATATGGCCGCAGTCCTCACAAGTCCAGATATTCAGCGGTGTTCCCCAGTAACGGTTACGGGAGATACCCCAATCCTGCACATTTTTCAGCCAGTCGCCGAAACGTCCCTCGCCGATGCCGGCAGGGATCCAGTTAACGGTCGCATTGTTCGCCAGCAGCTGATCACGCACGGCGGTCATACGGATAAACCATGAATCGCGCGCATAGTAAATCAGCGGCGTATCGCAGCGCCAGCAGTGCGGATAATCGTGTTCAAACTTCGGAGCTGCAAACAGCTTGCCCGCCTTGTCCAGATCCTGAAGAATGACCGGATCTGCCTTCTTAACAAAGATCCCCTCATACGGCGTCTCTTTTGTCATATTGCCCTGTCCGTCGACAAACTGCAGGAACGGCATGTCGTAGCGCGCGCCGACGCGGTTATCGTCCTCACCGAAAGCCGGCGCGATATGAACAATTCCGGTACCGTCTGACATGGTGACATAGTTGTCACAGATAATGAAGAACCCTTTCTTTCCTGTCTTTGCGGCAGCTGCACCGCCGAAGTCGAACAGCGGCTCATACGCTTTGTATTCCAGATCTTTTCCCTGACATTCTTCCAGAATCTCGTACGCCTTTTCGTCCTCTTCCTTTGCCAGCGGTCCGAGCACGGTATCCAGCAGCGCTTTTGCCATGTAGTAGGTGTAGCCGTCTGCCGCCTTGACTTTGCAGTAAGTATCATCCGGATTGACACAGAGGCCGACGTTTGACGGCAGTGTCCACGGTGTCGTCGTCCATGCCAGGAAATATGCGTCTTCGTCCTTAACCTTGAAGCGGACAACTGCAGAACGCTCTTTCACCAGCTTGTATCCCTGCGCAACTTCCTGCGCGGAGAGCGGTGTTCCGCAGCGCGGGCAGTACGGGACGATCTTGAATCCCTTATAAAGAAGGCCTTTATTCCAGATCTCCTTCAGCGCCCACCACTCGGATTCGATAAAGGTATTCTCGTATGTGACATACGGATGGTCCATGTCTGCCCAGAAACCGACCTGGCCGGAGAAATCTTCCCACATGCCTTTGTATTTCCAGACACTTTCCTTACATTCTTTAATAAACGGCTCCATGCCGTATGCTTCGATCTGGTCTTTGCCGTCCAGTCCGAGCTTCTTTTCGACCTCAAGCTCAACCGGGAGCCCGTGAGTATCCCAGCCGGCTTTGCGCGGCACCTGATATCCCTTCATGGTGCGGTAACGCGGAATCATATCTTTAATGACACGGGTCAGCACATGGCCGATATGCGGCTTACCGTTTGCCGTCGGCGGTCCGTCGTAAAATGTATAACGCGGACTTCCTTCCCGCTGCTCCATGCTTTTTTCAAAAATACGGTTTTCTTTCCAAAAAGCCTCCGTCTCCCGCTCCCGGTCGACGTAGTTCATTTTCGGGTCAACTTTCTGGTACATATCTCCTCCTGCAAATTCAAGTCTCGCCCGCGCATGCCCGCGCAGCGTATATCCCGGCAGCAGATTCAAAACCCACCGCCTATAGGCGGGGGACTCCCCATCCGAGTTGGAATCTGCCGCTGAAATATAGTATCCAACACTCTAGTATAGGAATTTTCTGTCACCCATGTCAAGTGATTGTGTCTATTTCTGTTCCTTTTTTCCGCCGTTCCGGCAGTCTCCGCGCTCAATTTTGCCTTTTCTTCCGCCGTTTTTCCCGCAGCACGCGCTTCCGTTCAAGCAATTCTTCCTCTTCCTGCAGCTCTGCTGCACGGACCGTCTTGATCCCGTAAACACCGCCGGAATCACTGTGCCGGATCCGGACTTCTCCGCTCAGCTGACCGTGCGCGGCGCAGACCGCCAGACACTCACTGCGTTTTGTGCCTGCCGAAAACCACTGAATTTTCCGGTGTGTCCGCTTGCCGCAGAAACAACAGTGCACGGCGCGTATCTCCGAATCACGCATTAATTCTTCTTTATTAGGAAACTCTCTTGAAATAAACAGAGAATGATCCGCATAGACCATATAGATCTCGTCCGTCTTTTTTTTCGGATTCTGATACACATCAATCGAAATGTTTTCCCGGATCGTCTTATCATCAATCCGCTGCATCACTGCAGTCGTGTACCACGCATCGGAAAGCGCACTGTGAAATTCCCTGTGTTTTTCGATCAGCAGGGAATCAATGGCATATTCCAGCGACCGGCGCTCATGCTCCGGGTCATATGCAATGGCATACAGCTTCTGAACATCATAAAACTGCAGCGGTCCCGGCAGCTGCCCGAGCATATTGTAAAACTTCAGATTCCGCTGCAGTTCCGCGAGATCACTCTCTCCCCAGGTACAGAAGACAGAATCTCCGCCGGCCCATGTCAGAAAACGGCGCGCGGCCTCCGGGAAGGGAATTCCCTTGTTGTAGAGATCCGCCTCCCGCATCTGCACCACCTCGCGCGTGCGAAAATGCAGGCTCCGGTAGATCTTCGGCCGCACCAGCAGATGCAGACTGTCCGTTACCGCAAGGTCCTGATTCAGTTTAACCGCTCCGATTTCGATGATCTCAAAAGGGAGTTTTTTATTCTCGCGTGCCTTGCCATAGGGACACTGGTTCCACTCGAGGTCGAAGATGATGTAGTTCATATTCCGATTTAAAAAAAGAGGAAGCCCGCACACGGACTCCCTCTTCATCCGATCAAAATCAACGAGAAAACAGATACGAAATCATGTCGCAGCCGCGCGCAAAGAGATGCCCGCTTGCTGCCGCTTCGCGTTCATTATAGTGCCATTTCTCAGCATGGGGGTTTGAGCTGTCATAAAGCAGATACGGAACAGGATCACTGACATGCGTCCGCAGCCGGATCGGCGTCGGGTGATCCGGAAGAATCAGAATCCGGTAATCCTCTCCGGACGCGTCCATTGCTTCCTTGATCCGCTTCAGGATTCTCTGATCCATATTTTCAATGGATAAAACTTTGCGCTCTACGCTGCCCTGATGCCCCATCTCATCCGGTGCTTCCAGATGGATATACACAAAATCATAGCCGTCCTGCAGCAGTGCTTTCACTGCCGCATCCGCCTTACCTTCATAGTTTGTCCCGAGGCCGCCGTTTGCACCCGGCACATCGATATTATCAATCCCGGCGCCAACCGCAATTCCTTTCAGGAGGTCAACTGCGGAGATCATCGCCGCTTTTTTATGATGCTGCTCATAGAATGAAGAGAGTGCCGGCTTCGTACCCGCTCCCCAGAACCAGCAGCTGTTGGCAGGTTTCAGACCTTTTTCACGGCGCGCCACATTCACAGGGTGATTTTCAAGAATCCGGTAGCTCCTTTCCATCATTTTGCGAAGTACCGGATCGATCGGCAGAAACTGCCCGATCTTCATCCCCAGAACATCATGCGGCGGTGTCAGCGGAACAACGCTGCCGTGATTCCAGATCACACAATGCCTGTAGCTGGTGCCCACGTAAAACTGGTAGGTCTCGTCCTGCATCTCATCAGCGACCGCTTTCAGAAGAACAGCCGCGTCTTCTGTACTGATTTCATCCGAACTGTGATCGATGATCGTGCGCTCCTCATACGGAATATCCGGCTCTTCTGACAGCGTCACGATATTGCAGCGCAGCGCCACGTCCGTATCCTTCATCGGCACACCGATGGAAAGTGCCTCCAGCGGAGACCGGCCGGTATAATACTGCTTCGGATCGTACCCGATTACGGAGAGATTTGCCGTGTCGGAACCGGGGCTCATTCCCTCCGGAATCGTGGCGACCATACCGATTTCACCTTCTGATGCAAACGCGTCAAGAACCGGTGTGACAGCAGCCTCCAGCGGAGTCTTATGACCGAGTGATTCAATCGGCTCATCGGCCATGCCGTCTCCAAGCATCAAAATATATTTCATAGTTGTCTTCCTTGTATTTAACGTGTTTCTGATTCTGTCCCGTCAAAAGCGTTTCCGCTTCGATACAGGATTACACCCGCGCGCGAATCATCGTGATGATATCCGGCAGTTTCGCTGCTTTCTCTTTATATTCGCGTTCAGACATTTCTTTTGTAATAAATCCGAATTCACCTGCTGTTCCGGGAATGCTGACAGGTTCAACATCGCCGAAAACTTCCTTTACGTTGTTCAGCTCGCCCGCAAGACTTCCCGCAACGCGGACAAAGAATCTGCCGCGGACTTCGTCGATATCGATCAGGCTGATCTCTTCGTCGCTCCACTGATTCATTACATTGTCGCCTCTATGCTTCGCGCAGTCGACCACATCGGCAACAACCGCGCTTGCAGTCGGAAGAGAACCTGCGCCGCTTCCATAGAACATCGCGTCGCCGAGTACGTTGCCGTGTACGAAAATCGCGTTGAATACGCCCTGCACACTGTACAGCGGATTATCGACATTGATCAGCGTCGGGCAGACCATCGCGTAAATGCCTCCGTTGACAATCCGGCTCTGTCCGAGCAGCTTAATGCTGCAGCCCATGGCATTGGCATATTTCATGTCTTCAGCGGTAATTTTGCTGATTCCCTCAGTATAAACCTTCTGATAGCGGACATCGCGGCCGTATGCGATCGATGAAAGAATCGCTATTTTGCGGCAGGCATCTCTTCCCTCGATATCTGCCTCCGGATTACGCTCCGCATAACCGTTCTGCTGTGCCTCTTTCAGCGCGGTGTCGAAATCAGATCCGTCTCTGGCCATCTTTGTCAGGATGTAGTTGGTCG
Organism: Lachnospiraceae bacterium FE2018; assembly: GCA_000702845.1. Lineage (GTDB taxonomy): Bacteria > Bacillota > Clostridia > Lachnospirales > Lachnospiraceae > CADBRN01. Next base: position 37,732 of record JNKK01000012.1, on the reverse strand, counting down.
TTCCGTTCAGGATTCCGCTGACTTCATCAATTTCATCCGCAGTCAGAGAAGAGTTCAGCGCGCGGATAATCGGAATACCGCCGCCGCAGCTTGCCTCGAATAAATAATTGGCATTGTGCATTTCTGCCACATGCATCAGCTCGAGACCATGCTCCGCAACCAGTTCTTTGTTGGAAGTGCAGACGCTCTTGCCTGCCTCGAGCGCGCGCTTTGTAAAATCAAACGCCGGCTTCAGGCCGCCCATTGTCTCGACCACAACGGAAACCTCCGGATCGTTGACAATGATATCAAAATCATGCACCAGGACATCCTGAATCGGATTGCCCGGGAATTCGCGCAGATCCAGCACGTATCTGACTTCAACTTCATCGCCCACGCGCTTGTTGATGCTGTCACGGTTCCGCTCAATAACTTCAACGACACCGGAACCGACGGTTCCATAGCCTAAGACTGCAACATAAATCATGTAACCTTCCTCCTGGATTATTATTAGGTGCTGCTTTACGCAGGATTATTATTCGAAAAATACTGAATTATCTTACCATAAGGCGTTATTCTTTGCAACTTTTACACAATGCGTTCAAACCCACCGCCGCAGAGGCGGGGGGACTGTTCCACTGAGTTCAATAAACCAGGAAGTCGCTCCAGTAACTCTGTCCGTAAATATCCGTGAAACAGTATGCCGCATGAATATCGCCGCTGCCGACGTCCAGATTCTGAACTTCCAGTTCATCCATACCGTGCTTCAGCACGATCGTATCTCCCAGATAATAACGATTCTGGAACGTCTGGTCGTAATTATAATAATCGCAGACGAAATCAATCTCGTCGCCGGCCTTCAGTTCCGTCAGATTCTTCGCGATGGTGTCAGTCTCTCCGTCGACATAGTCATAAACCGCGCCTGTGACATATCCATCCTCATGCTCCGAATCAAATACAACAATCAGATTGACGTCATCGCCGTTCAGTCTTGCCGTGATACGTCCCATGATGGTGTAATCATTTTCGTCGCCGCTGCTCAGAATCCGGTAATAAGGAGCAATCTGGCCGCCGACTGCAACCCAGGTGCGGTCCTCCGGCGCCAGCAGATTGCCGTTGTCATCAAAGGAAAATACATTATCCAGACCGAGATCGACATATCCCTCGCCGTCGTCGTAGTAGACAGACAGATCCAGATCCTGGATCAGTTCCGTCTGTTCTTCTGTCAGACGGATGAACGGGAGACTGCCCTCTGTATCTCCGTCGTCCGCATCCGGCATCTCCCATGCGAGCGACGCGCCGTCAAACTGATGTTTTGCGATGTATTCCGACGCATAGTCAATGTCCAGCGTGCGTCCGAGGAAACCGGTGTTCTCACTGGTCAGTCCTGAAATACCTGAGAAATCGCTGCTCATAAACGCGCCGAGCAGCTGCGCAATCGCATCGCTGTTTCCGAATGCCTGCGATGCCTGTGAAGCAGACGGACTGCTTCCGGAAGTTGTTCCAAAGGAACTGCCGGATCCGCCGAGAAGGCTGCCGAACAGGCCTGCAAGCGGAGAACCTGCCGCGGATCCGCCGGATGCAACCTGACCTGCCACTTCAAGCGACGCAAACTCCTGAATGCATCTTGTATAATCCTCGTCCATCCCGATGGCCTCGTAGGTGTTGACCATCTGGTCCACGCCGGATACCTTTTTATACGGGAAATAAACCGATACGCCGTAAGAATTTGCCATCCGCGCGGATGTCTGATTATATTTTACCGCGCCGAGAACCGCGTCTGCCAGCGCCGCGCCGGAATCCGTTCCCATTTTCTTTGCCAGATGCACCAGATCAACCTGATCGATGCGGCTGCTTGGCGCAAACTCACGCGTTCCGCTGCGGGCTGTAGATACTGTCTGGTATTCGTCGTTTTTGATCAGGCCGGAAGTATCCTTAGCAAACTCTGCCATTTTCCCCGGCACGGTATTGACCAGTTCCGCCAGGTCTACCAGCGAAAGGGTTGTATCCTGTCCCGGTGTTCCGGAAGCACACGCCTGCGTGTAGGTATCAACAATAATCTTTCCCAGTTCCAGTGTCGGGATCGATGTGTTTTTGGAAAGCTCTGTCAGCCATGTCGTGTAATACCAGCCGACACCGGGTTCTGTCTCCTCAGAGGCGATCAGATAATCCGCATACTGCTCGCAGACAAATCCGGTCTCGACAGTCGCCATCAGGCACGCGTCAAATCCGATAAAATCGAATGTCAGACCGCCGTCTTTCAGTGCCTTGCTGATATTTGCCAGATTCATAGAGCCGGCACGCGCGTTCTTCTCATCGTAGCCGTATCCGCTGTTGGAGCCGCCGCCGTGATCCCAGAAAATCAGCTCATAGCGGTCAGCCGGGAAGTTCTGTTTTCCCCATCTGATAAACTCAGACAGCGTAGCCGGATCTGTCATGGACTTATTGCCCATATTATCCATCAGACGTTCCATTCCGCCGGATTTTACACGGTAGATCTGGTTCGTGCTGCTGCTGATGCCGCTGGTCTGCCATCTGGCGCATCCGCCGGTATAGACGATCAGATTTACTTTATCGCTCAGGGACGCGTTTGCCATCTCCTGCAGATCCCGGCTTGCCATACCGCTGCGGGATTCCAGGTCCGTGCCGCACATATAGATCAGAATGGTCACCTGGTCATTGCCGCCCCCGACAAGTTTTGTCCGCTTCTCACGGGATCCGGACGCGACTGTCGTATCCAGGGTGCCGGTATTGGACTGGCCGCCCTCCCATGCGCCGGAAGCCGTTCCGGTGTAGCTGCCGCCGAACAGGCTGGAGAGGTCAAACCCTGAACTTCCTGATGTCTGTGCACCGGAAGTATTTCCGGCCTGTGCGCCGTTATTTGCAGATGCACTGCCGGCTGTGCCGCCGGTCGTACCGCCGGCCGTACCCGTTCCGGTTCCGCTGTCATAGCTTCCGCCGCAGGCACCGCTCCGCATCATAAAAAAGAGAAGCGCGACAATAATAATCACGCCGAGAATTCCGATCCCGCCGCCGCGCTGCGGGCTGCCCGCTCTTCGCGGTCCCTGACCGCCCGAAGATCCCGATCCTCCCGAAGAACCGGATCCGCCGGTACCTGATCCTTTTCCGGATGCTCCCATTCCCGGGCGCTGTACGCCGCCCGGACCGCCGCCGAGACCTTCACCGCGGCGATGCACACCGCTTCCGCCTGTACCTGTATTTTTCTTCCTTCCAAGGGGTTGATTTGCCATATCGTGCTCCTCTCATGCCGACACGCAACTGCCGCTGTGCGGCGCGTATCCTGAAAATATGTCCTGCCTGATCATTATAACACGATTTAACAGCGGAACAAAGTCTGCCCTTGCATCAGCCCCCGGAACTCCCGGAATAACAAAAGAGCTGCCGGCGGCAGCTCCTTTGTTTCTGATTCTGTTCCTGTTTTTAATACTCGATCTTAATCCACTTGTCTTCACGGAAGGATTTTGTCGCAGCAAGGGCAAGCTTAATGCCCATCAGGCCGTCATAAGCATTGACCGGTGACGGATTTCCTTCGCGTACGTTTGTGACAAATGCCTGCAGTTCATTGACATAGGCATCCTTGAAACGTCCGAGTACCCAGTTGGACATATCATAAGTGATTTCCTGTCCGCCGACTACCTTGAACGGTGTCATCTGGTCCTGTCCGACAAACACGCTCTTCTCGAGACCAATTACCTCTGTGCGGACATCATAGACATCATTTGCGTTACGGCTGATTTCGATCAGGCCCATGCCTCCGTCCTCAAAACGAAGGAGAATCTGACCGTCATCAACGTCGTTCAGCTCTTTCAGAAACTCATGCTTCAGAACCGCGCCCGTTGCATAAACTTCTGTGATCTCACGGCCCATAATCCAGCGGGCAACATCAAGATCATGAATTGCCATATCTACAAACAGGCCTCCGCTCTGCGGAACATATGCCGGCGGCGGACCATTCGGATCTCTCTGGCAGTCATGCAGATAAATCGGTTTGCCGCATTTTCCCTCATCAATCATCTTCTTGGCCGCAACATGGCCCGGATCGAATCTGCGCATAAATCCGACCTGAAGGTAGAGGTTCTTTTCCTCAACTTCCTTCATAATGATCTCACACTCTTCAACTGTAAATGTCAGCGGTTTTTCACAGAAAATCGGTTTTCCTGCCGCAATGACATCCTGCAGTACGTCAAAATGCGTCTGTGTCGGTGTCGCAACAACAACAGCCTCAACTTCCTCGTCAGCGAGCATTTCCTTATAATCAGCATATCCCTTTACGCCGAAATCATTAATGCCCCGCTCGAGTGAAGCCGGAAACGGATCTGAAACTGCAACCAGGTTTGCGCCAATACACTTATTGACATTTTCAGCGTGCTGATAACCGAGCCGTCCCAGCCCGATTACGCCGATATTCAGCTTTTTCACTATTTATATCCTCCTTTTGCCCGTTTGATATGTTTTCGTAGTAATATCGATCGATATACAAATCATAACACATAAAAAACAAATTGCAATACCAAAAATTCTCATGTTTCCATTTTTTATTATGAAATTTGCTTCTTTTTTTAATTTTAAAATACAAATTTGTTATTTTTTCCTTGAGATTTCAACTTTAACAGGATATAATATAATTACAAAAGTTTATTTGTACTTATTTGAACGTTATTATTTCTTTATCGACCAGCATTATTACAGGAGAAATGAACGAAATGAACGCACTCAGAATCGGAATTATCGGAACCGGACACATCGCTGTTGATCACATCCACAGGCTTGCGCGTATGGGCGGCGCACAGGTCACAGCTGTTTCCTCGCGCCGGCGTGAACCGGCAGAAAAGGCGGCTGCACTTTGCGGAGCACGTGTCGAAGACAGCTATCAGGCAGTTGTAGAGGCAGACGACGTCGATATCGTCATGGTTACGTCTCCCAGTGAACTACATGAAGAACACGTTCTGGCAGCCGTTAACGCAGGCAAATACGTATTCTGTGAGAAACCGCTCGCTGTCACGGCTGAAGGCTGCCGCAAAATCATGGAGGCAGAACAGGCGGCCGGCAAACGTCTTGTCATGGTCGGCTTCATGCGCCGCTTTGACCGGGGATATCTGCAGTTGAAAGAAGCTGTAACGGGCGGAAAATACGGCGCGCCGCTGATTGTAAAATGCGCGCACCGGAATATCGAGGCACATGTTGCATATACCACCGATATGGCCATCACACAGACAGCCATCCATGAAATTGATATCTCCCGCTGGCTTCTGGACGATGAATACGTCAGCGCGCAGGTAATTTATCCGCCGCAGACGAAAAACGCCGAATCTTTCCGCGATCCGGAACTCATCATTCTCAGAACATCACGCGGTATTATCATCAATCTGGAAATCTATATCAGCTGCCGCTACGGCTACGATGTACAATGCGAAGTCGTCTGTGAGGACGGCGTGCTCCGGATGCCGCAGCCTTCGAACCTGTTCATCCGTTCGGAAGGTGCCTGCCATGAATCTCTTGAGAACGACTGGGTACTGCGGTTTGACGGCGCATTTGATGACGAACTTCTTGCCTTTCTTGAAGGTGTCCGCACCGGAAACCTGCCCGGACCGACTGCCTGGGATGGCTATGCGGCTGCAGTGACCGCTGATGCGCTGATCCGCGCTCAGCAAAGCGAACAGATTGAAACGATTACACTGGGAGAAAAGCCGGCACTCTACCGTTGAGTTCTTTCTCACAGAACAAAAAGGGAGATTCCATATGTTTAAATACGAATCAATAATCCTTTGGATTCGGGACCAGATCAATAACGGTACTTTTTCACCCGGAAGCAAACTGCCGACAGAGATGGAACTGATGAAACAGTTCGGTGTCAGCCGGCAGTCAGTACGCCGCGCAATTCAGGCACTTGTAGACGAAGGTACTCTTTACAGCATCCAGGGAAGCGGTATTTACACAGCACAATCCAACAAGCCTGCAAAGGCTCATTCTTCACAGACAGGCCGTCATTTCCGCACCACATCTTCCAAACAGATTGCGCTGGTTTTAACGAACTATGAGGATTATATCTTCCCGAATAAAATCAGCGGCATTTACGAAACCCTCGAAAATGCCGGCTACATCATCAATCTCTTTTTTACTGACAATCAAAGCGAAAAGGAACTGCATATCCTGCATGCGCTTCTTGAAGGCGACTATGCCGGCATGCTGATGGACGGAACGCAGAGCGGACTTCCCCGGCTGGATGAAACCCTTTTCCGTCAGGTGATCCAGAGAATTCCCTGCATCATGATGGATTCACGCTATTCCGGCTTTCATCTTCCATGTGTATCACTGGATGATAAACTGGGCGGCTATCTCGCGACACGTCATCTGATTGAAAACGGTCACAGAAAAATCGCCTATGTCGGCCGCGGAGAATACAGACAGGGGATTAAGCGCGGAATGGGTTATGCACAGGCTCTGATCAATAACAATATCAGTGTGGAACCCAACCGGATGATCTGGTATACATTAAACACTTACCCGATGCTGTTCAAACCCCCGGGCACCTCTGCGATCATCGATCTTCTGACCAAATGTACCGCAGTCACCTGCTACAATGATCAGGTGGCCGCAGATCTGATCGAAGTATTAGAACTTCACGGACTGCGGATCCCTGAAGATATCTCAATTGTCGGATATGATCACGCCGAATTCCCGGGGAAACACCACCTGCTTACCTCAATCCAGCACCCAAAAGCACTTCTGGGAAGAAAGGCGGCCGAGAACCTGCTGCGTCTGATCCACGACCCTCTGTTCGACGCAAATTACACGTTCCGTCCCGAGCTGGTGCAGGGAGAGACCGTGCGTAATCTTAATGAAACAGAAACCTGACATCGTAAAAAAACTGCGGGCTTACAGCGCCCGCAGTTTTTCCAGTTCTGTTTCCATTTGTGTCAGCCATTCCGCATAATCAGCATCCTGATCCTTCGCCCGCAGTGCCTCGGTGATTTTCACAACCGGTGTCTCCACATTGGTCAGCGAAACATTTCCGAGCATTCCCTTCAATGCGTGCGCACTCTCAAATGCCGCATCCAGATTGCCCGCCTCTATATCCGCTCTGAGTTTTGCAAAATTGGCATCCTGCAATGCAATTCCCACAAGCCGCAGGTAAAATGCCTCATTGTTCATACATCTGGTGAGTCCTTCTTCTGTATCGGCACCAAGTTCTTTCAATGCATCGATTGTGATCATTATACTGTCCTCCTTCTTTTAATCACACCAGGTGAATTCCCCTGTTCCTGTCCTCGAATCGTTCTGTCTCTTTTATTTCTGAGAAACTGTCAGGCAGCGCTGCAGCAGCTGTGCAAATTCCTCCTCCGGCAGCGGCTTTGAAAAATAATATCCCTGAATAATATTGCAGCCTACTTCCTTAAGGAACCTCACCTGACTTTTTTCTTCCACACCTTCGGCAACCACACGCATTTTGAGATATTTTGCGATATCCATGATCAGCCGGACAAGTGTCTCCTGTTTCTGGTTTGTACGCAGATTCTGTACAAATTTCATATCCAGCTTCAGAATATCCACCGGAATATCCGCCAGCATATTCAGCGAAGAATAACCCGTGCCGAAGTCATCCATCTCGATCTCGAATCCCTTATTCCGCAGCAGATCAATGACGTACACAATCTGATCTGAATTCTCTGTATAGGCAGATTCTGTAATCTCCAGATACATCTCCTTCGTGGAAAGGCTGTTTTCGGCCAGAATCTTCTGCAGATAAGTAACCAGATCATGATGATACAGGTCTACACGGGAGACATTGACAGATACCGGCACACTCCGGCCAAACCTCTCTTTCCATCCTCTGACATCCTCTGCCACTCTCGCCCAGATATGATAATCCAGTTTCTGGATCAGTCCGTTCTTTTCAAACAGTGGAATAAACAGCCCGGGGCTTACCATTCCCAGTTCCGGGTGATTCCAACGCACCAGCGCTTCCGCGCTTGTCAGTACCGGCTCATCTCCCTGAACATTGTATTTCGGCTGATAATAAACCTTAAACTGCCTGCTTTCGATCGCCGTATCAAATTCACTGATCAGACGCTCTGCATAAACTTCCCGCTCATGTTTCGTAATATCATAATACGAAAAGCTTTTTGTAAAATCGCTTTTAATCTGGTTTACAGCCTGCATGGCGCGGTCGAACCGCCGCTCGATATCAAGTTCCTTATCCACACTTTTATAAATGCCGCCGCGCACACGAACATTGATATCGCTGTAAGAATTAAAGTGTTCGTTGATTTTCAAGAACATTTCTTCATAGTTTTCTGTCCCGCACGGCAGATATGCCAGAAACTTATCCGCTTCAAGCCGGCATGCCAGACCGTTTGTCCGCTCGATGACGTCCTTCAGGAATGCACCGAGATGCCGCAGGACTCCGTCGCCGGCATCTCTGCCATACATCTCATTGATCAGATGGAAATGACTGATATCCAGTGCCACTGCATCCATCTCTGTGTCAGAATGATACTGGTCGTACTGCTCGGCATACCGGTAGAAATAGTTTTTAATAAACAGTCCCGTCAGCGGTTCACGCTCCGTTGACTCAATGATGCGCCGGTCCTCAAACAGCTCAATTGCCTTCTGCATCCGGGCAATAATCACTTCCGGATTTCGGAACGGTTTGATAATGAAATCCGAGGCGCCAAGACGCAGACTCTCTACCTCTGCCTTTTCCTCATTTGTCAAAACCAGAATCGGTATCTCTTCATACTTCGAATCATTCCGCATGATCCGCATCACGTCGAACCCGTCCATACCCGGCATCATCAGATCCAGCAAAACAAGGGAAATATGCTGTGCGTTCTCCTTCAGAACCTGCATGGCCTCCTCACCGCTTGCCGCGTAGAGAACATCAAAATCCGAAGACACGATAAAACCGAGCAGCTCGCGGTTGACCTGCTCATCGTCAACAATCAGTACAAGCCGTTTTCCTGCTGTCGAATGAAATTTCACATGACTTTTCAGCATAGTGTTCGCACCCCGATACTTAAACCGCCAAAAAAGATTGTCTCTGCTAATTCTACCTTTTTTTCATCTTATTATCAATGCGTCAGATTCTTTTCTTTGATCTCTTTCTCACTCATCCACGGCTCATAAAATGCATAGCCGTTGCGTCCCCGCTCCTTCACATCATACAGCGCCAGATCTGCTTTATGATATACGTCCTCACGGTTATCCCGCTCCGAGAATGAAATGCCGATACTTAACGTAACCGGCGGAAGATCCTCTGTTGCTGCCAGCATCTCCCTGACATGCTGAATCTTGGCTTCTACGACATATTTTAGATTTGAATCCATATGGCGCATGATAACGGCAAATTCATCCCCGCCGATCCGGCTGACATAGTCCTCCAGTCGGAAACTGTGCGCCAGAATGGAAGCGACATTTTTCAGCACCTGATCACCGACCGCATGCCCGTAAGTATCATTGACGCTCTTGAAATAATCCACGTCGATCAGCAGCATGGCAATGCCTTTGTCTACCAGCTCCAGCCGCATCTCCTCAAACATCTTGCGGTTGTACAGATCCGTCAGCTCGTCATGGGATGCTTCGTAAGAAAGCTTCTCCTGATGCTCGGTGGTCTTTTCCAGCATGAGGTTATATGCTTCTGCCAGATACACATACTCTGCCGCACCTTTCAACTGCAGCGGTTTTGCATTCCGGATATAAGAGACGCTCTTATTCATCGGAATCACAACCAGAACCATGTTGATCGCCAGCAGCGCAATTACAGCCAGAAGTGCGATAATCGTAAACCACAGTACTGTCCTCACCTGCCGTTCCGTTTCTTCATAGCTCGCAATCTGACTGTCCCTTGTCGTACCGATCAGTTCCTCCAGGCTGCTGTAGGAATCGTTCATGATCACATGTTTCATCTCAGTGTAATTCTGGTTAAACATCAGATCAATGGCTTTTTCCTTTTTCTCTTCCCCGGATAATGCCTGATCTTCAGAAGTCAGTTCTATATCCGGAAAATAATTCTCAAGCTCCGTCTCTGACATTTCATAGCCTTCAGACGCAAGGCGCATGGCGTAAATCTCAATCTCCGCCAGCGCGTTGGAGTTTTCAACGGCATTTGTCAGCTGCTGATAAGCCGTTCCCTCCGCCTGGTTTTTTTCCAGCACCTTCAGTGCGTTGTCACGGCGCTTCGTCTCATTTACTTCCCGCAGATAACCCCGCAGATTTTCAGGATCTCCGGTGATCACGTACTCACGCGCCTGCATGGTCAGATAGTCAGAGCCTTCGCGCATACTGCTGACCGCCTGCTGCGACTCAATATAACGCTCAGTAATATCCTGCATCTGTCTGACGCCGCTTTTCAGCCGGCCGAGGCTGACCAGGGCCAGACATCCGAGTACTGCGACAATCACTGTGAAAATAACATAAATAATAGAACTGCGTACGTGTCTTTTCTTCATAACAAAACCTGCTGCTTTTTTTGTAATGAATCTCCATGTAAACCAGTTTCAATCGCGATCTCTGATCGCGCGCGAGCTGCGCGACACACTTGTGTATCTTTCTTTGCGCAGCTCTGCGATGTCTCCGCAGAACACACCGGGTGCTCTGCGTTTCCGGATCACCGGATCCGCTTGCTCAGGAATTCGTAATTATTGCAGACAGAGAGCGCTGTCTCCTTTGAAATCATACCCTTCCGGTACAGTTCAAACAGACTGTTGTCCATTGTCGTCATACCTTCCGCCGCATTTGCCTGCATTGCCGAATCCAGCTGATGCATCTTACCCTCGCGGATCATATTCTGGATCGCGGGATTGGACTTCAGTATCTCAAACACCGGCTGAAGATGTCCGTCTTTCGTTGTAATCAGCTGCTGACAGATCACGCCGCGGATCAGCTGCGCCAGCTGTCCGCGCACCTGCAGCTGCTGATTTGCCGGAAATACATCAACAATACGGTTGATCGTATTTGCCGCGCTGCTTGTATGCAGTGTGCTGAACAGCAGCACACCTGTTTCTGCCGCGGTGATCGCAGATGAAATCGTGTCATAGTCACGCATCTCGCCCAGAAGAATGACATCGGGGCTTTCACGCAGTGCCGAACGAAGCGATTCCAGATAGCCCGGTGTATCAATAAATACTTCCCGCTGGCTGACGATACTCTTATTATGCGAGTGCAGATACTCGATCGGATCTTCCATCGTGATGACATGGCACTCTCTCCGCTGATTAATCCGGTCAATCATACAGGCCAGCGTCGTAGATTTACCGGAACCTGCAGCACCTGCCACAAGCACAAGACCTGTTTTGTTATCTGCCAGCGACAGAACGCTCTCGGGAATCCCCAGCTGTTCCGGATCCGGAATACCGAATTTAATCACACGGATAACCGCTGCCACAGAACCCCTCTGCCGGAATACATTCACACGGAATCTTCCAAGCTGCGGAATTGAAAATGAAAAGTCATCATCCACGCCATTGTCGTAATTTGTCCTCGCGCGGCGTCCCGCTTCATAGATTTCATCAACCAGCGGAATGATGTCGTTCGGCTTCATGATCCCTTCGCCGACACGCTGCTGCGCGCCTTTTACTTTATAAGTGACCGGCAGCCCGGCGATCAGGAAAATGTCAGAAGCGCCGATATCCGTGGCGCGCTGAAGTATTTCATGTAATGTCATCTGCGAGTCTCCTTTGTGAATCATCAAAAACGTCTTAAAATCCCGGCCAGATATTTTCGAACGGGTCCGCACCCTTCCAGATCTTGGTTATTTTCCATTCAGTCACTTCATAAATACCGGCATCAGATGAAACAGCAACTTCAACATCGAGATGGTATCCTTCCTTCTCAATCCTGTAATGCACATTTCCGTTTTCCAGCTGTTCCGCGCCGTCAGGCAGCGAAAGCGGTTCACCTGACTGCAGGCTGCTGTCAATCTGCTGCAGGAACCGGCTGCCGTCCGTCTCAAGTTCATAACGAACGGAAGTAACTTTCGCAAAACGCTCCGCCATAACCGCGTCAGCATGGGATGTAGCGACTGTCAGCATCGCAAGCGTTGCCAGCATGGCAGCGATTACTGTCAGAAATATTGCAATTGGTCCAAGTCGTATTTTGTGACTCATGCCTGCTCCTTAAAATCCCCTGAATCCAATGTATAAATCGGAACTGTCTCTTCCGCAAAATAAACGCGGATCTGTTTGGTTACAAATCGCGAACCGGCTGATGTGCCTGCAGAACTATCTGCCGCCTTTTCTTCCAGCCAGTCCAGTTCAACGCGGTACCGGTCATGCACTCCGTTTTCTGCGGCGAAATCCATTACAAGATCAAGACCTTCGCCGGACAGACTGCTGATTTCCTGCACCTGCTCCATTGCGTCAAACCGGTCAGCCGCGTCCGTCAGATCCGCGGCCGAAGCAGAGACTTCAGCTACTTCCTCTGCCAGTGTGACCGCCTCCGTCAGATGCCTTGCATACAGGCTCTGACCTCTGGATTTCATGAACGTCTGCGTGATCACAACAATCACAAACAGCAGTATCACAAACAGAAGGAGCAGCTCCACAATGAATGCAATGTTTCTTTCCCTCTTCATAGAATCTATCCTCTGTTGAGATGAACGTAAGAACTTCCGAGATCTGTCGTGATCTGCAGCAGGTTGTCAGCCTTCAGATCCAGCCTGAAAAGACCTGCCTCACCGATCACCAGAGCATCATCCACTGCGACGGGCTCGCCGAGCCTGCCATAGTTTTCCTGCACTTTTCCGTCCCTGTAGAAGATCTGCTGTCCATAGCCCGTTGATTCATTCTCAATCACCAGAACCTGCATGCCGTCCGAATCCTGAATGGTCACACGGCTCGCTTCATCCGCCTTAACTGCAGTAATAATATACGACAGCACGGCGCGTGTATTTCCGTTCGCATCAGAGATTTTAACAGATCGCTGATAAGAAACTGCCGAAAATACAACCAGCATTAATATCGCGAAAAACAGCACGGCAACGGTAACCGTGGAAATTATATCGCCGAATATTTTTTTCATGGGGTCAGGCACCTCCCAACATTATTCATCGCCGGCGTGACGGTCAATCACTTTTACTTCCGGCGGAAGGTTCTCCGCGAATGGTGTGTAAACTACAAGATAGTCTTCCCGGTTGACTGTCAGGCCGTAATTATCCTCCAGATATGCCAGATCCTGCGGATATGCCCCTTCAATGACATAGCACTGAAGTGCACGTTCCATCACAGTTTCCCGGATGGACTGGATGCTGTCATCTCCGCCCTCTGCGGCTGCGCTGCGATACATCGGCACGCCAATCAGAAGAACGGCAGCCAAAATCGCCCAGATGAGGATAGTGGTTGTGGAATGATCTTTCTTGTTCATGGAAAATACCTTCTCTGACAGAGCCTCAGCCGATGCTGTTCATAATACCGATCAGCGGAATCATCAGACTGATCAGCATCAGCCCGATAAAAATCATCAGGATGCCGGTCAGCAGGGGCTCGATTGTATTTGCAATCCGGCTGATATAGGCGTCGTTGTTATCTTTCAGATTCCGCATGATTTTCTGAAGAATCGAATCGAGCATGCCGCTTCGTTCCGCCGGAATCAGCATACGGTTATTGATGGCATCGTAAAGCTGCTCCTCATAGGCTGTCTGCGAGAAACTCTTGCCTTCCTCATCCATCTTTCTGACACACCGCTCAATCTTTCCCCGGAGGACATCTGTCTCGACGACAGACAGACTCTTCTTCAGTGCTTCATCCTGCAGCTCGCCGCTGGAAATAAACATATCGAAACAGGATGTGAACCGGTACAGATCCAGATTGCTGATCAGCTGTTCAAAAGCCGGGAATTTCATCAGAATCCCGCGGATTGTATCCTGTCTGCCGCCGCGCCACATGATTACGCCGATGAGAAGAAGTGCAACAAGGACAATCATAACGATCAGCATAATCCTGCAGATCACAAATGAGATATCAATGTAACGGTAAGACGATGCTGACAGGCTGCCTGTCAGATTATTGTAGACACCATAAAATGCCGGGAACACCAGCTTCAGCATAACAACCAGCACCGCAATTACCATCACCAGTAAAATAATCGGATATCTGACTGCTGAAACAAGCGTCTTGTGCATGGACTCCTCTGAACGGTAGTACTCCGACAGATGGAAGAGTGTGTCCTCCAGACGTCCGGTATACTCCGCAGCGGTAACCATATCCACCGCATAATCCGGAAATGTTCCGGCTTCACGCATCGCATCTCCAAAGGAGACACCGACCGACATCTGATCATTCAGACCGGTCAGCGTAGTGATCATCACCTGGTTATCGCGGTCTGTCTCTTCTTTCAGCAGACCGACGGCTTCATTTACCGTAATTCCGGATTTGATCATCATTGCCATGTTTTCGAAGAAGGAACCCATCTCCGCATAGCCAAGTGCTGCTTTACTGATTCTCTTGTCTGCACTCATACGCGCATCCTCTCTTATCCTGTGCTTCACCATTTATTGAATCAATACGTATATGTTTCCATGTAATTAGATCCGTCGCCGATAAACTTGCTGTCCGCGCCATTCGCGGAAAAGGTCAGATCAATCCGGTTCCAGTCTTTTCCGACGACCTTGAATTCAACCAGTGTCCAGCCGCCCTCTTCGGTGTAGAACTTATTCCATGCATGGTACAGATCATTCGGCGCAACGTATCCGAAGATAATCTTTGTCGGCACCCCCTGGCTTCTCAGCATGGCAGCTGCAAGACTTGCGTAGTCCAGACAGATCCCTTTTTTCGAAGACATTGTCTTGTCCGGGTCCGGAAGATAGCCTGACTGTACTGACTCTGCAAATTCACGGTCATAGGTGATATTGTCGCAGATGTAATCGTAGACTTTTCCGATAAAATCATCGACGCCTGCGGATTCTTCAGCGAAGCTCTTCGCTTTTTTCACACATTCTGACTGCTCATTATATTTCGTATATGTATTTGTCCGCAGGAAGGGATCCATCGGATCCGCAACGGTTACATCCGCCTCGTCCTTGTAGTATTCCACATACTTATTATCGCCGATGTTTTCCATTACCCGGAAGGTGTAGTGACCATTCCCCATCTGCAGCGGAAATACCTGCTCTTCTCCGTTCACGACCGCATAGTTATAGGTCGAGTCATCCTTGATCACCTGAAGCAGCATCTGTTTTTCTGCCTTGCAGAGCATCACAATATAACCTTTGTCCGTTGAGGATAAGTCGATCGTCACAAATCCGTTTCCCTCAGCAGCTTCCTCGTTGAATTCAATGCCGCGGTATGGAGGAATCTCGTATTTTGTTTCCGGTTCCTTTTTCGTCTCAGCAGAAGATGGTTTCTGCGCACTGGCTGCAGACTTCCCTGATGCAGACTTTCCGCCGGAAGATGTTCCTCCTCCGGAAGATTTAGAGCCCCCGATGCCAAACAGCGCTTTCTGCGGATTTGCAGCGGATGAAATCGCACTTGCCGCAGAGGATGAGGTTCCTGACATACCATTCGAGGCCGCATCCGCTTCCTGACTGCTTCCGCAGGCAAACAGCGAAAAGGCCAATACCACCGTGAGAAGTATTATGCCGATCCGGTTTCTTATGCAGTTGTCGGAATTTCTGTTACGCATAGATTTATTATATACTACAACTCATGATAACCGCCATAAAAAAGATGACAGATTTGTAATTTTATCAAAATACAGCCGGCTCTTATCAGATAAAGAAAAACAGATACAAACCGCCCGGGATGTATCTGTCTTTTTTCATCTCTTTTTCTTTTTCGGTAATAGTCCTGCCTCCTGCTGCCGCTCTTTCCACTGAATATGCAGACGCGTCGCAAGAATATTGAGCAATGCGCCGCAAAGTGCAAGCGTCATCATCAGTGCCTTGCCGACATTACTGGAAAGAATCCACATTAATTGTCCGAGATATGGTACATGACGAACGACTTTTCCTATAATGTTCGCATAGAGGACTTCTCCAAGATCTTCCTGTTTATTGGCATCTCCCTTGGTCGTCATATAACCTTCAACCTGGTGGTTACCGACCACACGATGCGTTACGATTGTGCCGCCGGTCTTGAATGCAATCACATCATTTTTTTCAATTGTTTCCGGTTCTACGGGCTTCACATAAATGATGCTGCCCACCGGTATATCCGGTTCCATACTTCCGCTGACAACATTAAATATTTCATAACCCATGTAATGCGGCAATGTAATCGGAAGCAGTGCGCCTATGACCACAATCAGGATAATACAGCCAAGAAGACGGCAGATGACCGCCGCCATCCGCCCTTTATCTTTTTTTGCTTTTTTCTTTGCCATATGTTATTTCCACAGCAGCCGTACAGAATCATAGACTCTGTACGGCTGCGTAATGACTCCTGGTTGACTTGTATTAATCTTTCTTCTTCAGATTTCCGTCATCATCAAACTTATAAGTTTCGGAATCTGTTGAAGATTCGGTATAATCACCACGATTTTTATTCATCGCGTACCGTGCGCCAAAGATCGCTGCCGCTGCAGCCGCTGCAATTGCAATTACAATGCCCGCAATCTTACCGCCGGTCATTCCTGCACGCGGTGTGTCGTTCTCACTGATTGTTTCCGTTGTCGGGGCTGAAGAACTGCTGCTGGAAGAAGCTGCGCTGCTGCTTGAGCTGCTGCTGGAGCTGTTCTCCGGTACTGCCATCGGAACATCCTGATCAATTACCTCCGGTACTGCCTGCGGGGTCTCCGGAAGATTTGCGTTTTCCGCACCGCCTGCTGCTCCTGCCGCTGTTCCGCCGGCTGCTGCTCCGGCTGCTCCTGCCGCTGTTCCACCGGCTGCTGTTCCACCGGCTGCTGTTCCACCAGCTGCTCCGGCTGCCGTTCCGGCTGTTCCTGCCGCTGTTCCTGCCGCTGTTCCACCGGCTGCTGTTCCACCGGCTGCTGTTCCACCGGTTGTTCCGGCTGCTGTTCCACCGGCTGTCGTCGTTGTAGTTCCACCGGTAGTCGTAGTCGCTGCTGCCGGCTGCTGCTGTGCAGGTGCTTCAGCTGTTTCTTCCGGAATCTCCTGATAAATAAATGTGAACACATTCTGTGACGCATTCTCTCTCAGTGTTCCGGTAATGTTGTATGCATTCGGAAAATAACCGTCAATATACAGATATGCTACGACCGGGCGGTCTCCGACATTACCATAGTATGTCTGGCTGTTTGCAAGTGCATTTCCGTCGACATCAACATATTCTACTGTATACTGTACAGACTGACCTTTGATACCGTACGCGACAACATAATCAGAATCCTGTCTGATTGTCGGCGCCGAAGATCCGACTGTGCTGTTATCCTTACCCGCTTCACGAATACCCTTTACATAGTATTTATCATCGGTGACTGATACCATTTCATTTGAAAAAGCGGGCATCGTTCCGGGATTTAAATTCTCAATAACGATTGTCTTTCCGCCGTCGGTAATTGTTCCGCCGGCAGGGCTGCTGCTGAATGTACCTTTATCACCTGCATAAATACGAACTGTATATTTGTATTCATCTGCTGCATAGGTGAAGACAGATCCGCAGAACATCACGATTGTCAGGCAGAGACCCAGCAGTAAACCAATTCTTCTTTTATGATTCCGAAGAAGGAATCGTACCTGCTTTTTCATTCAGCGTCCCTCCCTTCTTCTGTTGTTCGTATTCTGATTCTTTGCTTCTGCTTTCTCCTGCCTGCGCGCACGCATACTGAAAATCGCAATCATCAGCATCAGAATTCCGGCCACGCCCATAAGAACCAGATACAAAATCGGCGTGTTTGTGTCACCGGTACGTACAGATGTACGCGGTGACGGTCCCGGGGAAGAAGTTCTTGTTCTGGTACCCGGTGTCGGTGTCGGTGTTCCCTGTCTTGTTTCTGCAAGCTCAACAGCGAAGTTCATTGTCAGGTCAGCCAGTGTATCCTGATATGCGTTACCCTGTGTTTCACCTTCAAGACCTACTTCCAAAGTGATCTGACCGCTTTCGCCTTGATCCAGCTCATCCAGAAACAGCCAGTCGTCCAGATTGTTGGTCGCTTCTTTCAGTCCTTCATCTGCTACACTGTCAGCATCACCGCCGACTCTCTCTGAATCGAACAGAACTGTGTTTGTTCCGCCCGCACTGGTATATGTAAGCTTATATGTATACGCACCGCCGTTTGCGCCCGTAACACTGTCTTCGAGAGAATTCAGAACCTTATTCTCCATATACCAGTTCGTCGTATTTTCATTTGCATTATTAACTTTAATGGTAAGAATCGCATTGTCGCCAGGCTGCATGTGACCGATGACCTCATCGAAATCACCTGTCTTGAAGTTACTCTCCATTTTGCTTTTTTCGGTGAAAGTAACAGCCCAGTCAGAGCTTCCGTTAACCGTATTCGCCAGAACCGGTTCAGCCGGAACGCCTGCGATCACTGTCGCGATTGCTAATACACCTGCAAGAAGCAGGGTTTTCAAACTATTCTTTTTCATACTCTGCCTCTTTCTTTATAAACTTAACGAAGTGCCGTTAATCGTAACTTTTTTGCCCCACGCACTGGTAATTGCATCCTGTGCATTATGTTCCTGAACTGCGTCAACCTGAACTTCCAGATTGAACTGCATACCATCATATGCATAAGTAGTAATAATCTTATTACCTGATCTGGTCTGCTTCGCTCCCTTCATGACGCCTTTGTCAATGGAAATGGAATCAGCAAACGCATCTGTTTCCGCGCCTGCATTCAGCAGCTGATTATAATACAGAACGACGCGCTCATTTGTTGTCGATGATGCATCTTTGATCCAGTTGCCGTAGTTCGTAACACCGGCATCGTACAGATCACTGTTTCCCAGCTTCAGACTGATCAGTTTCGGAGCAAGTGTGCGCTCTTTTCCTGAATTATCTGTCCAGTATTTGTAAATTGTTACACGGACATATTCGTTAATGGCCGCTTTGTCACCGGATGCAATCCCGGTATTTTTTACCGAAAGCTTTTCCGTATAGTTTTTTCCGAGTTCAACTGTTTCATTCTTTGATGTATCAACCATCTTGGACAACAGCGTTCCGGTTGCCTCAATCCATGTTCCGTTCGCCTTGCTGCTGTCGTAATTTCTCCAGGAAACAGCGTCGCCGTTTTCCAACAGAGACACACCGATATTATCCATACCGATCTGTGTTGAATAAACCTCAGAGAAATAGGTAAGTGCCGCTCTCGTCGTTCCGATTCCCGCGCCCAGCAGGAGAACAATTGCAACCGCAAATGCAACGACTGTCACGATTGGAGAGCGCAACCATTTATTTGATTTTTTCATCATTCCGCCTCCTTAATTATCCTTCATCAACCGTCCAGCCGTTTTCTTTTGCCTGACTCCAGTCTGCCGTATCATAACTTGCATCGGCAGCAGGAATTGTCTCGTATACAACGATTACATTGAACTCTTTGCCTTCTGTTTCATCCGCCGGGTACTTGTTAATCTTAACAAATAATGTATCAGCGGTTTCTCCCGGTGCTACCGGCAGCGTATAATACCACCATCCGTCTTTCTCTTTCCATTTTTCACCGCTTTCTTCATAAGTAAGAAACGGCTCTATTTCGGTGCTTGCATACGCGCGGGCACGAACATAAACAGCCTGGCTTGATTTCGCGTCATTTGTAAACTGAAGCTCTTTCTGACTGTCCTTAAAATTCTCCTTGACCGTTGTTTCATCACCTAACTTGATGACATTCGCGCCGGCTGCAGTTGCATATGTCGTAAAATATGCGTTTGCCTTTCCCAGACCGGCTGTTGCGACTGACAGGATCGCAGCGGCCATGAGAATGCCATATATTCTTTTCTTCATCATGGTTCCTCCTTAATCCTATTTTTCTGTAGCTTCTTCAGTCGTCTTATGGGTGTTCTCCGGTGTCCACTTCCAGGAAATCTCACCGTCATCTTCATTCTTTTCTCTGGTGAATTTATTGGTCACAGAACCGCTGTCTTTCCATGTATCAGTATAGTCATTTTTAAATGTTACCAGAACAAGCGCTCCGTCCTCTTCTTCCTCTGCAGGTGCAGGAATTGACGTGAATGTTACAACATAATTACTGTCTACATTACCTGTTGTTCCGGTGATTGTTGCACCAATGCACTTATAATCAGCGCCCGGATAATCCTCAGATACCGTAACCGTTGCTCCTACCGGAACGTTGTCAATGGTGATCGGCTCGCTTCCCGCTTCACCGGTCGCCGCTGTCAGAGAAATGGATCTGACATCGCTGAAGACGTTCTTGCCTTTTTTATCAACCGCATCAATACGGAAAACGAATACCGCAGGATCTGTCCGGTTTGACATGGTCTCATATTTAACCAGATTCTTGTTGATCTGGAACTTTGTGAGGAGATCCTTCCAGCCGATCTTCAGATCAATGGCGATCTCATTCGCATCCCACTCGTTTCTGTTTGCAGTATTTCCTGCCTCTATCGAATATTCGAATTCGCTGGCATCAATTACTCCGGTGCCGAGATCGGTTAATCCTCTGTTCGGTACCGTTACAAGAATCGGAGCGAAGATGTACTGTTTTGCCGTGCCGTTCGCGATCGTTGCCTTGTAAGTACTCTGTGCATCCTCAGAAACATAGATGTAATCAGCCATGTTTCCGTGCGGAATCAGAAGATACATGCCGGCTTCGCCTTTGCCGATATTAACCTCTGCAGAAAACTTATCTCCTGCTGTTGAAACTGTGGCATTCCCGTGACTTACCGGTTTATTCGGATCTAACGCGATCCCCTCCAGCGTCTGCGCAAACGTATCAACACTCGTGGATTCCACCCCGGCGCCGCCCGGCTCGGAAGGCTTCTGGATGTTATCGATATAGTACTGTTCGGTCGACTTAAATGCATCCTCAAACGAAAGCGTATATGCATCTGTTCCTTCCTGCGGTACTGCGCTGGCAACTTTGTAAACATCAACAATGACATCTGCATTTACCAGGTCCGCATATGCTTCATCGCTCGGGGCATTCAGTGTTACTTTGTATGGTCCCTCCGGATAGGCGTCCGTTTTAATTGCCGGCGCTGCACCAAGCAGCACCGCCAATGCAAGCACGGCAGCGATGCGTCCTTTCCCTGTTTTTCGTCTGTTCGATAAGCTTTTTCGTTTCATATGCGTACCTCTCTTTTTATGAGAAACTACGGTTCCCTTCTGTACGGTATACAGATCTATTTACGGGTTCCCTCCTGAACTGCTACATTAAAACCGTTATTGTTTATCTGCTTCTTTTTTCTTTTCTTCATCCAGCATGCGTTCCCTCTGTTCGCGCAGTGCGTCTTTATGTTTCGCACGTTTGCTTGTGTAAACAAACAGCCAGATGATTAATATCATCAACAGCGGTGCAGCAATCAGCGGCGCGATGATAACCGGCTCGAACTGGATCGCCTCTGCTGTGACATTCGCCTGCTCCACGTCATTGTCGACACGATGTCCGCGCACCAGAAGACGGTGTGTGTTGACACCATACGGCGTACATGTGACCAGTGTGCAGTAGTCCTGATTCGGATCGATTTCAAGATCCTGCAGCTCGCTCGGCAGTACGATACGGATCTGATCCACCTCGTATGTCAGGGTTCTGTCCAGAACCTGAATCAGAAACCGGTCGCCGTTCTGCAGCTGGTCGATATCCGTGAACAGTTTTGCTGACGGAAGACCTCTGTGTCCGGAAATGACACAGTGCGTACCGATTCCGCCGACCGGAAGGGACGAACTCTCGATGTGACCGATCGCAATCTGCAGGACAGATTCATTTGTCCCGTGATAGATCGGCAGACTGACATCGATGGACGGGATCTCAATATAGCCCATGATGCCCGTTCCGGTTACGTCCAGAATGGATTCGTATTCCGCGCGCTGTTCATCTGTCATATTGTAGCGGTTTGATTTGGACAACAGATTTGTGTTGTATTCCACCGCATCATTCCACATCCGCTCGTATTCTTCCGCGTCCATGTTGGCTACCGCCTCTACGTAGCCTGCGATCGCGCGTGTCTGGTGGAAATTATTCCACCAGTTGGAAAACGTCGGATACAGAAGGATTGCAATCCCGGCCAGAAGGATCATGAACAGGATGATCGTTGAGCGGGTACTGCTTCTTCTTTTTTTCTTATTCATAAGTCAATAATTAACCATAGCGGCAAGTTCTTAATAATCATATGAAATCTTTAGAGTTACCGATTCATACACATATTATACAGCGGGTTTCATCACAGAAAGCGTCAAATCGTGAGATCATCAAACTTCTGAAGGGCGGAAAAAGGCATAAAAATGCGCAAAATCCCACCCCTATACACCGTATTTTACGCCACGTCAGGTTATTATTCAATAAAAACTTTGGTTTACTGAGATTCCCCTTCCCATGACTGGTAGTTGGGTATATCTTCAGGCGCCATATCCTCATAGAGAGCATTTTCCATCAAGTGAACCATTTCCCAGATTGAACGGAACGTCAGCGTCTTATCTTTATCTGCCCACGTGATTCTGCCCTGCCAGGTATTATTCTGCCGGTGCTGCACACGGACAATAAAAGTTTCCTGCCTGCCTTTATGATCAAGTACTTCCCTGTCAGCCATAATCCGTTCCCTTTCCTTCTGCCATCCGGCATTCACTGTATGCGGCTCCGTAAAATTACGGTCTGTATTTCCTCTTCGCGGAAAATTCAGACTGTCAAAAAACGCCTCCATGCGAAACAGCATTTCTCCAAGGCTCACAAAAGAGACCGCTTCTTCCTGATAGGAATGATAGAACCGGCCGCTGCACCCCATCTGATTAATTTCGTCCACACACAGCACGATACCGTTGGGACATCCGATGTACAGGTCGTTTGCCATTAAAATACTGTTCCTTCCGGTGTAAGAATTACACTGTTAATAAAATACTCAACGCCCGCGCGCTGTGTTCCTGTAAGAAAATGGTAATTGATACGCTTCTGTACGATGGCACAGTCTTCGCGGGTTGTGTTAATCAGCAGTGCCAGATACTGTCCCTTGCCATAACGGCAGATCGCGTCTGATCTTCGAACGGAGTGACAGATGGCGTCGCCAAGTTTATTGGAAAGGCGCTCCAGGGTCGCGTTCTCACGCATCGGAACACCTTTTTTATCTACGATTGTGCAGAGCATCAGATAGATCGACTGACCGCCGCGCTCTGCCATGCGCTCGATCATACGGTAAATACCGCGGAACGCAGGATAAGAACACATAAACCCGCCCGGCATATTATCCTTGATTCCGGACAGTTCCATCTGAATCTCATCCAGCAGCGCATACTGATGCTCCAGCTGGTTGCCGAGACGCTCCAGCAGCTCGACGGTGCTGAAGGTCGGCTTGAAACCGAGCTCATCCATATAGTAATTCTCGGTGACCTCATACAGCCTTCTTGCTTCTTCATCGCGCCCGAGCGCGATCAGCGCCTCCATAATAAGCGCTTCCCACTCGGCAAGCGGCTGAAGCCGGGATGCCTGCCTTCCGAGCATCTCCAGCTGATGATAATTTTTGTTCATCCGCAGAAGTGCCGCGGCATTATGAACACAATCTTCATAAATCGTTCTGTACTTCCGGTCTTCCTGCGCCACCCAGATCATTCTGGTCTGCTGCGGAAGAAACTCACCGGTATATAAATCACACGCTTCAAGATACAGCCGCAGACGGACATCGGGATCCTTTTCGTTCTCCGCTGCATTATAAGCAGCTTCGAATTCCCATGCATCTTCCTGTACCGGAATCTCTTCACTCCAGTAATAGCGGTTGTCTATGTTTTCAATATAATTAGCTTTCGGCAGTCCTTCTTTTTCCAGACGTTTTCTGGCATTATATATGATCGTGCGCATACCGTGGGCAATATCGTCAATCTCACGGTCTTCAAACAGGATTTCCTCCATCTGGCTTCTGAGGACACCCTCCTCCCGGTTGTGAATCACTGCTTCAAGAAGACGGACAAACTGGGAATCCCGGCCCTTCGGACCGATTGCAATCTCCCTTCCGTTCCATGACAGAGAAAAACCGCCCAGCGTTTTCACATATAATAAATTTTCCGGCTGTCCTTTATCTGTCACTGCCACATCAAACTCCCAAGATCTACTTCGGCACGAATCCCATAATACGAATTGTGAATCATAAGCCTGCATTATGAGACATTATAGCATGAAATTCCCCGTTTGATAACCACGATTTTTGCAACATTTGACGTTTGCTTCACGCTCAACGTGACACAAAAATAAATAAGGGCAGATTACACATTAATTATAGTAGGAATCTGTCACAATAAACGTCAATCCTATCATTTCATATCAATAATTAACGATAATCCGGCTCCGGCGCGGGCTGAAAAGTGAATCCGAAAAGGAGAACCGACACCTTTCCTAATCCAGAAATCCGATAAATTCATCAAACAAATTGAACAGCATATCTCCGGAACAGACCGGTACTTCTGCCGTGGTTCCCGGAAGATTTTCCCAGGAATACAGATCGGCTGCTCCGGTCAGTACCAGCGCAGGAATCACTTCATACGCATCGCCAAAAATCACATCCAGATATTCCGCGTATTTGACAGCCTGCTGTTCTTCCTCCGGATCGATGGTATCTTTCATCTTAAATTCCAGCGAAAACACCTTATCCTCCGTGATCACCAGCACATCCGCGAAGATCCGCACATGGCGCGCCCGCCTGATCCGCAGTTCAAAACAGATTTCCCAGGAATCGTAATCAATCGCATCGTCTAACGCTTCCAGATCAGAAAACAGTCTGATCAGGACTTCCCGCGCGTCGCGGAAGGAATGAATCAGCCCGCGTGTATCATTCAGATTCCGCCCGATATTTCTGCAGCCACTCTTCAGTTCCTGCAGCCATTCCTCTTCCGGCTGCTCCAGAAACCTTCCTGCATTCCCGTAATATCCGCAAAAATCAGCCAGCCCGGTATGCGGATGCATCTGCCGGATCAGACCATGCCAGTTGTAATCCGCATCCTGATAACAGAGTTCGTGAATAAACGGCGCATTATAAAGCAGACGGTTGATGCCGGTTCTGTCCGCGCCGATCGCTTTCGCAATTTCCCGCGCCTTGATCCCGTCATGCCGGCAGATCACCGCATACATTTTTCTCTCTGTTTCATTCATCATATGTAAACCTCATATGACTGAAGGCACGAAAATGCGCAGGTATTATTCAGGCTTCCGCCGCTGTCTGTGCATTGATTTCATCTTCGCAGGCCTGCATTGCATTCAGTGTTTTCTGCAAAAGCTCATCCAGCTCCCAGCCGAGCATCTCCGCCCCCTGCGCGATCACTTCTCTGCTGCATCCGGCCGCGAAGCCTTTGCTTTTGTATTTTTTCCTCAGGGACTTCAGTTCCATATCCTTCGTGCTCTTTGACGGACGCATCAGCGCCGCCGCCCAGATCAGGCCGGTCAGCTCGTCGCAGGCAAAAAGTACCTTTTCCATCTGATGTTCCGGTTTCACATCCACGGTAATCCCGTATCCATGGCTGACCACGCTGCGGATGATATCTTCACTCACACCGCCGTCACGGAGCAGTTCCGGCGCTTTTATGCAATGCTGATCCGGATACAGTTCAAAATCAATATCATGCAAAAGACCGACGAGACCCCAGTGTTCAGCCTCATCTGCATACCCCTGGTCTTCAGCAAACCATTTCATCACAGCTTCTACGGTAATCGCGTGCTGAATGTGGAACGGGTCCCTGTTGTATTTTTTCAAAAGATCAAATGCTTCATTTCTGGTCATAATCATATATCTCCTTTTGTTTTTTACATAATACTTCTTTCCGGCCGGTTAAGTCAATGGAAGTCTGCTGCAGATACATTTCACCGGATAAGCGAAAAAAATCCGGATATGAACAGTTTGCTCATACCCGGAGTATTCTCTTACGCTGACGACTCTGTATTCATTTCACCATGTGCAGACATTTCCTGTACAGAACAGGATTCCGTCTGTGCAGTACTGATCTGTCTGCCATGCTGACAGGATCAGTCAAGATACGGAACGTAGGATTTAACAACCTGTGTGCGGTATACGCCTGCCGGCTGGTCCCAGTTGCAGATGAACTCATCGTTGTGATAGAACTGTTTGCCGCCGTAGCGCTCATACAGTTCTTCCTCATTGACATGCTCCAGAGACTCAATGTTACGCATACGAGCCATAACTTTTCTGCGGCACACGTCATATGCAGGAACAGATGTCCACTCAATCTCGAAGATTGTATCATCTCTGGTATCTCCCTCGATAACGCCGTCTGCTCTGAATCTGCAGCCGCCGCCGATCTCATCGTGATACTTTCTCAGATCACTGACCAGCTCAAACGGGACACCCTTGTAAATGATCTTGCTGCCCTTTTCCGGCATATTACTCATATCAAAACCCTCCTGTACATACATACCAAATATGAAATAAATTCAACTGCGATTTATTATAACACAAATTGCCTGTAAAAGAAATACACCTCCTGCAAGAGGAGGTGCATTTCTTTTCTATAAGCGATTTACAATTTCAGATGCAGGTACTTTGAGGCGGCCGGTACTTGCTGAGTTTACGAAGCTTAGTACCGCTGCCAGCCGAAAGTAGCGAGAGCGTGCCTGCATCGAAATGTAAATTGCGTCTATTTATTCGTCGACGCCGTACAGTTTCACCAGCTTGTTCAGGTAAGCATAGTGCTCTTTCGCCTCTGCCTCGGATTTCGCGAACAGGCGCTCTGCCTTCTCCGGATTTGCACGCATCAGGGAGTTGTAACGAACTTCTCCGTTGATGAAGTCCTGATAGGACTCTGTCGGCTCCTTGGAGTCGAGCGTGAATGCCGGCTTGCCTTCTTTGACGTTGTCCGGGTTGAAGCGGAACAGATGCCAGTAACCAGCCTTAACTGCAAGAGCTTCCTCATCCATAACCTTCGCCATACCCTTCTTGATACCGTGGTTGATACACGGAGCGTATGCGATGATGAGTGACGGTCCCTTGTAAGCCTCAGCCTCGGCGATTGCCTTGACTGCCTGGTTGAAGTCAGCACCCATAGCGATCTGAGCAACGTATACATAGCCGTAGCTCATAGCGATGGAAGCAAGGTCTTTCTTCTTTGTCTCTTTACCGCCTGCAGCGAACTGTGCAACAGCGCCGGTCGGTGTGGACTTGGAGGACTGTCCGCCTGTGTTGGAGTAAACCTCGGTATCGAAGACCATGACGTTGATATCCTTGCCGCTGGCAATGATATGATCCAGGCCGCCGAAGCCGATGTCGTATGCCCATCCGTCTCCGCCGAATGCCCACTGGGATTTCTTGGAGAGGAAGTCCTTATTCTCAACAACATACTTGGCATCTTCGCTGTCCATGCCGTCAAGCAGTGCAACGAGCTTTGTTGTTGCGATGGAGTTAGCCGGGCCGTCATCCATTGTGTCAAGATATTCATCACAAGCTGCTGCTACGTCAGCCGGAGCGTCAGCCTTGATTGCTGCGATTCTGTCAGACAGCTGTTTGCGGAGTGCATCCTGTGCAAGAAGCATACCATATGCAAATTCAGCTGCATCCTCGAACAGAGAGTTGGACCATGCCGGGCCCTTGCCCTCGTCGTTCATGGTGTACGGTGTGGACGGTGAGGAGTTGCCCCAGATGGAGGAACATCCTGTCGCGTTGCCGATGTACATTCTGTCACCGCAGATCTGTGTGATCAGACGTGCATACGGTGTCTCGCCGCAGCCTGCGCATGCGCCTGAGAACTCAAGAAGCGGCTTCTTGAACTGGCTGCCCTTAACCGTGTTCTGTTTGAACTTCTCGACGACATCTGCCTTCTCCGGCAGTGTGACGGTGTAATCGAATACCGGCTGCTGATCCAGTGTCTGGTCGAGCGGCTTCATAACGAGTGCCTTCTCACCCTTCTTGCCCGGGCATACATTTGCGCAGGATCCGCATCCTGTACAATCCAGGGAAGAAATGGAAATACGGAACTTGTAATCTGCCATACCGGTCATCGGAAGAACTGCTGCGCCTTCCGGAAGGCCTGCTGCTTCTTCTTCTGTCATTGCAACCGGACGTACGACTGCGTGCGGGCAGACGTATGCGCAGCGGTTACACTGGATACAATTCTCGGATACCCATACCGGAACGTTGACTGCGATGCCACGTTTCTCAAATGCGGATGCGCCGGACGGTGTTGTGCCGTCTACGTACGGAGCAACGTCGCTGACTTTCAGGGTATTACCTTCCTGCGCGCTGACTTTGTTCTGAATGTTGTTTACGAAATCAACAACATCCTGTCTTGCGCCTTCATGATGCTTCCACTCAAGGCCTTCGTCTGCTGCGTTCTTCCAGCTTTCCGGAACCTCAACCTTGATTGCCTGCTTCGCGCCTTCGTCGATTGCTGCCCAGTTCTTCTGAACGACATCATCACCCTTGCGGCCGTATGTCTTCTTAGCTGCAGCCTTCATGAGCTCGATTGCCTCGGTCTCCGGAATGATGTTCGCCAGCTTGAAGAATGCGGACTGCAGGATTGTGTTGATACGTGTCGGGCCCATGCCTACTTCGATACCGATCTTGACACCGTCGATGGTGTAGAACTGGATATTGTGGTTTGCGATGTAAGCCTTAACCTGTCCCGGGAGATGCTCTTCGAGGCCAGCCATATCCCATTTGCAGTTCAGCAGGAATGTGCCGCCGTCAACCAGTTCCTGAACCATGTTGTACTTGGTGATATAGGACGGATTGTGGCATGCAACAAAGTTTGCCTTGTGAATCAGGTATGTGGATTTGATCGGGCTCTTGCCGAAGCGGAGGTGAGACATTGTAACACCGCCGGACTTCTTGGAGTCGTAATCAAAGTATGCCTGCGCATACATATCGGTGTTGTCACCGATGATCTTGATGGAGTTCTTGTTTGCACCGACGGTACCGTCTGCGCCAAGTCCCCAGAACTTGCAGTTGATTGTTCCTTCCGGTGTGGTAACCAGCGGCTCGCCGACCGGCAGGGAGAGGTTTGTAACATCATCGACGATATCGATGGTGAAACGCTCTTTGTCCTTGTTCTCATAGACAGCAACGATCTCGGACGGTGTGGTGTCCTTGGAACCGAGGCCGTAACGTCCTGTGAAGACTTCGATATCTTTGAACTTCGTGTTGCGCAGTGCAGCGACAACATCGAGGTACAGCGGCTCGCCGATGGAACCCGGCTCTTTTGTACGGTCAAGTACGGAGAGTTTCTTACAGGAATCCGGAATTGCAGCGATGAACGCATCAGTTGCCCACGGTCTGTACAGACGAACCTTGATCAGGCCGACCTTCTGACCCTGTGCTGCCAGATAATCGATTGTCTCTTCGATACATTCGCATACGGAGCCCATAGCTACGATTACGTGCTCAGCATCCGGTGCGCCGTAGTAGTTGAACAGCTTGTAGTCTGTGCCGATCTTGGCATTGACCTGATCCATGTAATCCTGAACGATTGCCGGCATCGCATCGTAGTACGGGTTACATGCTTCT
This sequence comes from Lachnospiraceae bacterium FE2018, assembly GCA_000702845.1. Classification (GTDB taxonomy): domain Bacteria; phylum Bacillota; class Clostridia; order Lachnospirales; family Lachnospiraceae; genus CADBRN01. The sequence continues at coordinate 8,241 of JNKK01000012.1, read as the reverse complement.
CTTGTCTGGAAGAAGATGTCCGGGTTCTGTGCGGAACCTCTCTGAACCGGATGATTCGGGTTCAGGGCGTTCTTTCTGAACTCAGCAAGTGCTTCCATATCCAGCATATCTCTCAGATCCTCGTAATCCCATGTCTCAATCTTCTGGATCTCGTGGGAAGTACGGAAACCATCGAAGAAGTTGATGAACGGAACCTTACCTTTGATTGCTGCAAGATGTGCAACCGGTGTCAGGTCCATAACTTCCTGTACGGAAGATTCGCAGAGCATTGCAGCACCTGCCTGACGACATGCGTAAACGTCAGAGTGATCACCAAAGATGTTCAGCGCGTGTGAGGATACGCAGCGCGCGGAAACATTGATAACGCCCGGAAGCAGCTCGCCGGCGATCTTGTAGATGTTCGGGATCATCAGAAGAAGACCCTGGGAAGCGGTGTAGGTTGTGGTCAGAGCACCTGCGGAAAGTGCGCCGTGAACAGCACCTGCGGCACCTGCCTCAGACTGCATCTCTGTGATCTGAACTTCCTGTCCGAACAGATTCTTTCTACCCTGGGTTGCCCACTCATCGGAAGCCTCAGCCATCGGTGAGGACGGGGTAATCGGGAAGATTGCTGCCACTTCGGTAAATGCATACGACGCATGAGCCGCTGCGGTGTTACCATCCATGGTTTTCATTTTTCTTGCCATCGTGTTTCCTCCTTATCACTACTGGTTGTTATTGCTGCTGCGCTGCGCGGTCTGTCCGGCCGCCTGTCCACCTGCTGCCAGCGGCTTCTGTACTGCCTGCCGGATGTCTTCAGGTGTCCCGCCGGTTCTTGCGCTGTAACGCGGAACCGTGGAGCCGTCTGCATCCTTTCTGCGAGCATCGCCGCGGAACTCAGACCAGCAAAAAACAGCCGAAATCATATCTGAGTTCCAACGGTTTAAAAAACTCGCACTGAAAACCGCTTCCTTAAGATGTCATGCCAGGATGTCAATAAGCGGTGGTCAGGCTGATTACATTTGCCGGCTGCCATGGTGTACGGATTGTCCGGCAGCAAAGCGTTCGCTATGCAAACTGCCGGAATGCTGAACCAGCTGGAAGTCTGATCTTCCACTGATGCAGGACAAACCGACAGAACGATAGTCCAATCAAAATACAGTATACCATTAAATTACACAAATGAGCACAAAAAATTGGTTGTTTCATGAAAAAAACAACCAATTTCTTCATTTCTTGCTGTTATTCCTCTACCTCCGTAAAAACGATACAGTTCGGGGTGTCCAGCCTGACTGGTTTTCCCTTCATGACAATCAGCTTTTTCTCGTAATCAATACGGAAAGTGGTAATCGATCCGGATTCATGATTGACCGAAGCCAGGAACTCGCCGCCCGGGAACGGGCGGATGTCTTTCGGATAATTGCCGCTGATCGGAAGTGTAAACTCCCGGGTCAGCAGTCCTGTCTCCGGATCGACCTTAAACATGGTCGCCGCATTTTCACCTGCGACCGAGACAAAGAGATACCTGCCGTCTTTCGCGAAACACAGTGCCGAGGTCGCATCATGCTCCCGGTCGCTGTTCTTCCTGACGGTGCTGATCGTCTGTATTTCCTCAAAAATATCGTCTTTCCGCTCCGGATGATAGGCCAGCACCTGTACCACATTCTGCAGCTCACAGATCAGATACGCGAAGCGTCCGTCCGGACTGAACCGCAGGATGCGCGGCGCGGAGCCGAGCTGACAGCGGAGAATGTCCGCGAGCTCCAGTTTTCCGGATTCACTGATCCGGTAGATTTTCACCTGATCAATCCCGTTGTCCACGGCGCAGACATATTTTCCGTCACGTGTCGGCATAACACAGGAAACGTGCGGCCGGAAGTTTCGCTCTGTCACAGTGCCGAGCCCCCGGTGGAACACGCCGTCGATTTCCGAGCCGAGGCGGCCGTCGTGGTGGGTATGAATCAGCGTGACCTTGCCGTCATGGTAGCCTGCGACAAACAGGTACTTCCCTGTCTTGTCAACAGAGAGATGACAGCCGCGCATGCCGGTCAGCTCGATCTGGTTGATTTTCTCCAGATCACCGTCCGGCTGAATTGCAAATACTGCGACGCCTTCATCGGCAATCGAATACAGGTATTTTCCGTTCTTGGACAGACAGATGTGCGAGGAATTGTTTACCGGAAAGACCTTGCGTTCCGTCAGCGTTCCTTCGTTAATATCGACGTCATAGAGGTGAATACCGACGCTGCTGCCGATTGTATAGGTTCCCGCGTAAGCGACATATTTTCCGGCCATGGTTTCCTTCCTTTCAAAAATTCTGATGCAATATACTTTTCTGATCTGATGCGTTAACGAGGTTATATGCAGAGATTTTTCAGCTTCATGCTGAGAGCGGTTGGTTAAAAAATCAATATGGTTTTGATCAGTTTTCAGTATAGCACATCAGAAATATTTGAACAACACAGCACAGACAGGCCATGGGAAGCCATCATTGAGCAAAGAGGATTATTCAAGGTACAAGCCATTTCATAACAGGCTTCCCATGACTATCTGCTTTAAAAAAAATTGGTTAGGAAGGTTTTTGATATATCCTATGGATTAATCCATGTGGGATCCGCCGTTGATGTCGATCTCTTCTCCTGTAATATAGGAAGCTTCCTTTGATGCCAGGAATACGATTGCAGCCGCAACTTCTTCCGGCTCACCCGGACGTCCCATCGGAATTGCGTCGATGACAGGCTTTGCCTGCTCTTCCGACATGCTCTTCCAGATATCTGTGTTGATCAGACCCGGGCATACACAGTTTGTTGTAATACCATACTGGGAAACCTCTCTTGCCAGGTTCTTAGAGAAACCGAGAACTGCCGCCTTGGATGCGGAATAATGAGCGCCGCCGAACACACCGCCGCCGCGCTTTCCGGAAACGGATGAAAGATGAACGATACGGCCGTAATTCTGTTTCTTCATCACTTCGCAGACTTTCTTTGTCAGAACAAACAGGCCAAACATATTGACGCTGAAAATTCTCTGCATGTCTGCCAGTGTCATGTCGGCAACTGTCACCTTCTGGGAAATGCCGGCATTGTTGACAAGGACATCGATTCTTCCGTATTTTGCGACAATATCATCCACCATGCTGTTGACATCATCTTCATTGGTGAGGTTGCCTGTATAACCAGTCGCCTCATAGCCGGCTGCTTTCAGTTCTTTCACATTTGCATCGATGCCTTCCTGGTTGATATCGCAGAGAACAACCTTTGCTCCAAGCTCTGCAAACTTCTGTGCGAAAATACGTCCCATACCTCTCGGAGAACCGGAACCTGTGACAAGTACTACCTGACCTTCAAAATTAAACATAATATATTCCTCCTTTACTGAAGCTTCACCGCTTCGTTTACGATATCTTCTACAGTTACGCCATTCTTTGCCAGCAGTCTCTCATACGGAGCAGACTCACCAAACTGATCCTGAATGCCAATACGCTTGACAATTCCTTTGCCCATCTCAGCTGCCACTTCACAGACTGCGCTGCCGAGGCCGTTCAGAATATTGTGGTCTTCTACTGTAATGATCTTGCCGATGTCATTGACACAAGCCTTAACAGCTTCCACATCCAGCGGCTTAATGGTGTGCATATCCAGCACGCGCGCGGAGATTCCCTTCTTTTCAAGTTCTGCTGCGGCTTTTACTGCCAGAATGACGGTATCGCCGTTCGCGATGATTGCAACATCTTTTCCGTCCCGGATCTGATATGCTTTACCGATCTCAAGCTCAACATCTGGTCCGTATACCTGTTCCATGGCATCACGGGTGAAACGCAGATACATTGGTCCGTATGTCTCTGCAGCCGCACGCACAAGTTTGCGGGTCGCATTGTAATCTGCCGGCATCATAACCGTCATATTCGGAATGGTACGAAGAATGCCCATATCTTCAATTGCCTGATGAGAAGCGCCGTCATTTGCCGGGGTAAATCCGCCGTGTGAGCATGCGATCTTTACATTCAGGTTTGTATAGCAGATCTCCTGACGGATCATCTCGCAGATACGCATGGAGCCAAATGCAGCGTAAGTTACGACGAACGGGATCTTACCGCATGTTGCAAGACCTGCCGCAACGCCTGCTCCGTTCTGCTCGGCAATGCCGACATTCATGTACTGATCCGGAAGTTCCTTCTTGAATGCAGCTGTCTTGCAGCTTTTTCCGATATCGATATCCAGAACCACGACTTCCGGATGATCTTTTCCGACAGCAACGATTTCATCACCAAATCCTTCGCGTGTTGCGATTTTTTTCATTTCACTCATTTGTATGACCCTCCAGTCAGTCAATCATCTGCGCTTTCAGTTCTTCCATAGCCTGTGCATACTGCTCATCATTCGGTGCAACACCGTGCCAGCCGACCTGATTTTCCATGTAGCTGACGCCCTTGCCCTTGACGGTTTTTCCGATCAGCGCCTTCGGCAGACCATTCTGCGCAGCATAACACTTATCAAGCACCTCACATGTCTGTTCCATGTCGTTGCCGTCATAATAGTAGACATCCCATCCGAACGCCTTGAATTTTTCACCGAGATCTCCGTTCGGCATAACCTGGTCTGTCGTGCCGTCCAGCTGCAGGTTGTTGACATCTACGAACACAATAAAGTTGTCCAGTTTATATTTATGCGCGGTATTGGCAGCTTCCCAGATTTCACCTTCCTGGGTCTCTCCGTCACCGACGACACAGAATACCTTGTAATCCTTATTGTCCATCTTTCCGGCAATTGCCATGCCTGCTGCGCATGCCATTCCCTGTCCGAGCGAACCTGTGGAGATATCAATGCCGGGGCATTTGATCATAGAGGGATGACCCTGCAGTTTGGATCCCTCCTGGCGGAGTGTATCGAGTTCTTCCTCCGGAAAATATCCGAGTGTTCCGAGGCATGCGTACTGGATCGGGCACACATGACCTTTGGAGAGGACCATTCTGTCGCGGTCTTCCCATCTGGGATTTTTCGGATCAATATTCATATATTTGAAATAGCATGCTGTAACAAATTCAGCCGCTGACAAAGATCCGCCCGGATGTCCTGACTGTGCCTTGTAGATCATATCAATGACCTTCATGCGCATTTCTGTTGCTTTATTTTTTAATTCCTTCATGGAAATGTCTTTCATGACTTTCATTCTCCTTGTATGCTGTCATTTCTGTATGTTTTATGGAGAAGGCTGATTCATTCTTCAGATCAGCCTCTCCCGCTGATTATTTCCTGCCGATGATAAACCCGAGTATCAGCGCCACCACCAGCAAACCGGCTGTACCAAGCGCCAGCGTGTGGAATCCCGCCGCGGTAACGATGATATAGGGTGCAATTGTCAGGTAGAAATTCTGTGTACTGATCTGCCAGAGCGGCGTCGCCGTGATAAGGTTCGGACCTGCATCTGTCTCAAGCTCCGGATCGGCAATTCTCAGAAGCATCATGCCTGTCGCCGTGGAACCGGTCCATGCGCCGAACATAACCATGGCGTTTTCCAGCCATGCCTGTTTGAGCCAGAGTCTCGGCAGTGTCATCAGAACGATGGTGGTCAGGGCCAGACCGACAAACGAGATTGTCAGGATTGCCGCCGCATTATTCATGATAACGTCCAGCTTCATAGTCGCGATTGCTGTCACAATCAGGTACTCAAGTGCAAGCGATCCGACATGTGCCAGGGATTCTGCGTCAATGAAGTTATCAAGTGGTGTCCGTTTTGCGATAATTCCGAAAATCAGTGAAACAATGATCGCCGGTACGTAAATCGCAAATCCGGAGAACAGCGGCACCATGTGCAGAATGTTCAGCAGGCCATAGGCCACAATCATGATTGCAAGAACAATGCCGAAATGCAGTGTCAGCGGATCGAAGGCAATATCTGATGTAAACGCCTTCATGAACTTGTTCTGGTTTTTCTTTTCCAGAATACCGGTGTAATCTTCTTTGCTCAGATTTCCGGATTTTTCTGCCGTAACCCATCCTTTGCGGATGCCGATATTCAGAATTACGATACCGGCAATGATGCCGTAAAGCATACCGATCGTCGCGTATGTCGTTCCGAATGCAGAAGCCTCATCATAGTTCCAGTATCCGACTGTATCGAAGATACCGGCGATAACCTGCGGAATTCCGTGTGCGCCGTAGAAAGCTCCGAATGGAAGCAGCGATGCTCCGTCCGGCAGTCCGAATACTCTTCCGAGTCCCATTGCCGAGAGGACCTGTACGCTGATAACGGTCGCTGAGATCAGGAAGATCAGAGAACACTTCTTGATCATCTTTCTGTTGAATGACAGTGAGATAAACTGTGTCACAAACAGAATTGCAAGGAGCGGATTTGCAAAACCGCTGACATTGTCCGACCAGTGAATATAGTACGGGCAGAATTTTCCGAGCACTTCCGATCCGAGTAAAAGACCGACAAGACCGGCGATAACTGCAACCGGAATGAATAATTTCTGAAATACCTTAACCTTTGCCCGCAGAAACAACCCGATGAGGAGCAGCATGCTGGCCCAGGCGAAATCCATTAGTATCGTTTCAAACATGTTAATTCTCCTTTTGTGCTGTGATCGCACGGATCTTTGCCACAAGATCTACTGTCCACTCATTCTGCAGTTCAAAATTGGTGTAAACGCTTCGGGTCGCTTCTTTGAATGCATCGATTTCCGGTGTCTCATTGACGATCATTCCTGCATCCTTGAGTTCCTTAAGCTGCTCATCCTGTGCAGAAGCAACCGCTTCCCTGTGCTCCTGTCCGAAGGTTTTCGCACCTTCCTGCAGAACCGCCTGAATATCTTTCGGAAGCTTATTCCACGCTCCGCTGGAGAAGACCAGATTTTTGGACTCATATTTGTGGTTTGTGATCGTCATATACTTGTTGACGTCCTGGATGCTGTTGGCGTAAATATTCGCGATCGGATTTTCCTGACCGTCAAATGTGCCCTGCTTTAATGCCTCATAGGTTCTGCTCCAGGAAAACGTGGTCGGGGCAGCTCCTAACGCTTTCATAATGGAAGCTGTCATGCTGTCGTCCGGAATACGCATCCGGAGACCTGCCATGTCCTCCGGTGTATTCACTTCGCGGGCGCTGTTTGTGATCTGCCGCATACCATTTTCCCAGAAAGCCAGCTGAACCAGATTGTAGTCATCCAGCCCCTCTGTCAGCCCTTCGGCAACTTCCTGATCATCCATCACAGCCCATGCCTGTTCATAGCTGCTGAAAAGAAACGGCAATCCCAGCGTCGCGATTTTCGGTGCATATGTTGCTTCGACACCTTGCGGCATCATCATGGCATCCAGTTCTCCGGTGACCAGCTGCTGCGCCATCTCCGTGTTGTCGCCCAATTCCTCATTCGGATACAGCCGGACAAGAACGCGTCCATCGGTCTGTTCTTTTACCCATTCGGCATAATGCGTAAGGGAAATATGCAGAAGATTGTCTTCTGTGTCACTGTGACCCAGCCGGATGATATACTCCGTATTGCTCTCAGCCGCTGTTCCCGCCTCTGAAGATGCGGCAGATTCCTGAACCGCTTCAGAAGCACCCGACTGACTGGCGGTATCTGCCGGCAATTCAGTGTTGTTTCCACTGCAGCCGGTCAGCGCCGTGATCAAAACCGGCAGCACTGCCATACGGATCACACGTGCAAATTTCTTTTGCTTCATAATTTGTGTTTCTCCTACTGTTTCAAAACCCTCCATTTGTTTCTTTTTTATGAGGCGCGCCCTCTTTATGGGTTTATCCTATCATCCTACGTTTGGAATGTCAACATCCTACGTTGGTTTCTCTGTTTTGCCCATTTTTAGACGCTAAAATTTGTGCAGAACTGACAATTCAGTCTTTTTCAATCATTCTTTAGTTCGAAAGGGAATTATAATTTATAAAAAAACCACCGGCACGTTCTGAACCGACCCCCAAAAGTTAGACCAAGAATCTAACGATTGGAGGTCGGTTTTGTTATGGCAAAATACAGTTTTGAGTTTAAACTCAAAGTGGTTCAAGAGTTTCTGAATAGCCATGGGAGCATGAGATCCATAGGAAGAAAGTACGGAGTTCATCATACGGACGTTCAAAAATGGGTCAACAATTATAAACGTTTTGGGGAAGACAGTCTGCGACGAAGCAGACAAAATCAAGTTTATACTACTGAATTCAAGCTGCATGTGATAGAGTTATATCTATCAAGTGAACTCTCATACCGGCAGCTAGCCATGCAAATAGGCATTCCAAACCCCGCAATAATTG
>JNKK01000011.1 GCA_000702845.1 Lachnospiraceae bacterium FE2018 | reverse complement strand
CATACCGGGCTGCTATAACCATCTGAGATCCCTTTCCGTCAAGATAATCATAGACAGCCTGCAGTTTGGTTTCTTCAGAATAGCGCCTGTTATGACTTTGTTCCAACAAGCCTGCTGGTCCCTCATTACGATAGATATTGACCCATTTATGGAAAGTATCTGCCCCGTTTCCGGCTAGCCCTGCCAACCGCCCGGCCTCTTTGACGCTAATCTCTCCTTCAAGATACCTTTCTACAAGTTCAACCTTTAGTGATGGATCGATCTTACTTTTTCTGGACATAGAAATACCCCCAAGTAGGTTTTATATTTCAGTGTCCTACTTGGGGGTAGCATATCATAAGCCCGCAGCTTTTTACATTCTTACTTATTACTTATGATCTCATCCGATCACATCCGCCATATCATACATGCCGGCCGGTTTTCCTGCCAGATGTTTCGCAGCCGCAACAGCACCCTTCGCGAAAATCGCGCGTGAGTAGGCCGTATGACGAAGCTCTATTACCTCATCCGTTCCCGCGTAGATCACATCATGCACACCGACGATGCTGCCGCCGCGCACTGCGGAAATACCGATTTCTTTTGCATCGCGTTTCTCATGGCGCTGACTCCGGTCAAACACATAGGTATATGCCTGATCCATCGCCGCATTAATCGAATCAGCCAGCGCAAGCGCTGTTCCGCTTGGTGCGTCCAGCTTGCGGTTGTGATGCTGTTCGACAATTTCCATATCAAATCCCGCATTTGCAAGAACACGCGCCGCCTCCTGCACGAGCTTCATCAGCAGGTTAACGCCCAGGGACATATTTGCAGAACGGAGAATGGCAACTTCACTGCTGTAGTCGCGCATCTTCTGCAGCTGCTCTTCTGTCAGACCTGTCGTACAGAGGACCAGAGGCATTTTTCTTTCCTTTGCAAACTCTAAAATGCCGTCCACTGCCTTATAGTTTGAGAAATCAATCACGACATCTGCTTCAACATCACATGCTTCCGGACTGGTAAATACCGGATACGGTCTGTCGCCGCGGTCAACTACATCAATTCCCGCAACCGCTTCCACTGCCGGGTCATCTGCAATTACATCAGTGAGCACTTTGCCCATGAAACCGCTGCAGCCATTTATAATCACTTTTGTCATCTTGTACTACTCCTTTATACGCCGGTCTTACACACAGGTACCGGCACTTCACACACCCGGAAAAGGCTGCTGCCATCCGTTATTCTGCCAGCTTCAGACCGAAATTCTTCATCTCTCTGATCAGAAGTTCACGGTTTTCCGGCGCCATCTCACAGAGCGGCATACGGAACGGTCCGACTCCCTTGCCCATCAGATTCATTGCTTCCTTAACAGGAATCGGGTTGACCTCACAGAACAGTGCCTTGATGATCGGAATTGCGTCCAGCTGCATCTTTGCCGCTGCAGTATAATCACCTTCCAGACACTTCATGCAGAGATCATGTGTGTATTTCGGTGCCACATTCGCAAGAACGGAAATAACGCCGATGCCGCCGAGTGAACTGATCGGAACAATCTGGTCATCATCACCGGAATATACATCCAGCGCATCGCCTGCCAGATGCTTTGTCATGGCAATCTGGGAAATATTTCCGCATGCCTCTTTAATACCTACGATGTTTTTCGCATTCTTTGCGAGATAAGCAGCTGTATCCGGCAGAATGTTCACACCGGTTCTGCTCGGAACATTGTACATGATAATCGGAGTATTAACTGCATCGGAGATCATACTGTAGTGTTTGATCAGACCGCGCTGGGTTGCTTTATTATAATAGGGTGTGACAATCAGCAGACCTTCTACGCCGAACGCCTCTGCCTCCTGAGACATCTGAATCGCAACTGCAGTATCATTGGAACCCGTTCCTGCAACAACCGGAATCCGGTGATTGACTGTCTTGACGCAGTGCTCGATTACCACAAGATGCTCCTCGATGGACATCGTCGCAGATTCACCTGTTGTTCCGCATATAATAATCGAATCTGTTTCGCCGGCAATCTGCTCTTCGAGCAGTTCGTCGAGTTTGTCAAAATTAACGCTGCCGTCTTCATACATCGGCGTAACAATTGCGACACCAGAACCCTTAAAAATTGCCATGAGATACTCCTCCTTTTAATACATCCCTCCGGCTTTGCAGACAGGCCGGCACTTATGTACGATACTTTTCTTATTATATTTTAAATCATTTTTACCAGAATATGACCTGCAAAAGACCATACCTTTGTAAAAGATATCACGCATACCAAGTATTGTCAAGAATAGCGGAGCGTGGTATAATCTCTACTCAAGCTTTCAAATAAAAGTATGATTTTGAGGATTGAACACATGAAACGTGAAGATGTCAGAAATGTAGCGATCATCGCACATGTCGACCACGGAAAAACCACACTGGTCGATCAGCTGCTTCGTCAGAGCGGTGTTTTCCGCGAGAACCAGCAGGTGCAGGAACGCGTAATGGATTCCGGTGATATCGAGCGTGAGCGCGGAATTACCATTCTTTCCAAGAACACCGCTGTAACGTATAACGGTGTTAAAATCAATATCATTGACACGCCCGGACACGCCGATTTCGGCGGGGAAGTTGAACGCGTACTGAAAATGGTTAACGGCGTCATTCTTCTGGTCGATGCTTTTGAAGGACCAATGCCGCAGACACGGTTTGTCCTGCAGAAAGCACTGGATCTTCAGCTGAAGGTCATTGTATGTCTCAATAAGATCGACCGCCCGAATGCGCGGCCCGAGGAAGTGACAGACGATGTTCTGGAACTGATGATGGATCTCGGTGCTTCTGACGAACAGCTTGATGCGCCTTTCCTGTATGCATCCGCGCGTGACGGATACTGCACCAGAAAACCCGGCGAACCGGGTGCTGATATGACACCACTTTTCGAGACCATCCTGAGTGATATTCCTGCGCCGGAAGGAGATCCCGATGCAGGCATACAGCTTCTGATCAGCACAATCGACTATAATGAATATGTCGGCAGGATCGGAATCGGCAAAATAGATAACGGCCGGATTTCCGTGAATCAGGAAGTGCTCCTGATGAATCATCACGACCCGTCCAAAAAAGCAAAAGTAAAAATCAGCAAGCTCTATGAATTTGACGGACTGAACCGGATTGATGTGCAGAAAGCAGATGTCGGTGCAATCGTCGCAGTCACCGGTATTCCTGATCTGCATATCGGCGATACCCTCTGTGATCCGGACCATCCCGATCCGATTCCTTTCCAGGAAATAACCGAGCCGACCATCGCCATGAATTTCCTGGTGAATGATTCACCGTTTGCCGGACAGGAAGGTACCTATGTCACTTCCCGCCACATCCGTGACCGCCTTTTCCGCGAACTGAACACAGATGTCAGCCTTCGTGTCGAAGAAACAGACTCACCGGACTGCTTTAAAGTGTCCGGACGCGGAGAACTTCATCTCTCTGTTCTTATTGAAAATATGCGGCGCGAGGGATATGAATTCGCAGTCAGCCGCGCAGAGGTTATCTATAAGCACGACGAGCGCGGCAAACTTCTTGAGCCGATGGAAATCGTCTACGTTGATGTTCCGGAGGAATATTCCGGTTCGGTGATCCAGCGCCTGTCCGAGCGCAAAGGCGAACTCCAGGGTATGAGCATGGGGGCCGACGGAAATACACGGCTGGAATTCTCGATTCCTTCACGCGGTCTGATCGGTTTCCGCGGACATTTTCTGACAATGACAAAGGGTACCGGTATCATGAACACGAATTTCGAAGGATATGGTCCTTATAAAGGTGACATCTCCTTCCGGAAACAGGGTTCTCTGATCGCATTCGAGACAGGCGAATCCGTCGCATACGGTCTGTTTCAGGCACAGCAGCGCGGTGCACTCTTTATCGGACCCGGTGTGCGTGTCTACGCCGGCATGATTATCGGACAGTGTGCGAAACCTGAAGATATCGAGCTGAATGTCTGCAAGACAAAACATCTGACCAATACCAGATCATCCTCTGCGGACGAAGCACTCACGCTCACAACGCCGAAGGTACTCTCCCTCGACGAAGCACTTGAATTCATCGATCAGGACGAGCTTGTGGAAGTCACACCCGAATCCCTTCGCATCCGCAAGCGTCAGCTCGATTCCCGCCTCCGCAAACGCGAGGCGATGCGCTGATCTATCTGTTTCAATTCAAAAATCGAGATACCGTTTTCTTCCTGCTTCTAAGAAAACGGTATCCCGAAAACATTTCAATAATGATATTAAAGCCCTGTCCCGATCAGTGTCTGCAATGCACTGATCTCCGCCTGAATCTCATCAACTTCTTCATCTGTCAGACGTTCCGCCTTTTTGCGGGACATACGTTCCAGATTTGCTGTATGGCGCTGGAGCTCCCGTCTTTTTTCCCGTTCCAGATCTTTTTTATTCTGTTTCAGATACTGATGCCCGACCGCTGCCATCCGTCCGGCATCTGAAACCGCATCGAACCGTTTCTTCCTGACTCCGTCATCCGCAGAGAACTGTTTCGCCTCAAAAACCGCGCGCTGGATTTCGTCTTCAGACATATTTGTCCCTGCCGTGATCGTGATCGATTTTTCTCTTCCGGTTCCCAGATCTTTTGCAGATACATTGACAATTCCATTGACATCAATATCAAACGTCACTTCAATCTGCGGAACCCCGGCCGGTGCCCGTTTGATGCCGGTCAGCCGGAAATTCCCGAGAAGTTTATTGTCCCGCGCGAACTGCCGCTCTCCCTGCAGCACTTTGATGTCAACTGACGTCTGAAAGTTTGCGGCCGTAGAGAAAATCTGTTTGTGACTCGTCGGGATCGTGGTGTTTCTGTCAATGATCTTCGTCGCGATGCCGCCGATTGTTTCGATTGAGAGTGAAAGCGGCGTCACATCCATCAGAATCAGATCCGTCACAAACTTGTCCGATGCCTCTCCTGCCAGTCTCGCAGCCTGGATCGCCGCGCCCAGCGCGACACATTCATCCGGATTGACGTTTCCGGAGGGCTCTTTTCCCGTCAGCTGCTTCACTTTTTCCCGCACAGCAGGCATCCTGGTCGATCCGCCCACCAGAAGAACCATTCCCAGTTCCGATGCTTTTACACCGGCATCCTGCAGCACCTGCTGCACCGGCGCCTCGGTGCGGCTTACCAGATCGGCTGTCAGTTCCTCGAATTTCGCCCGCGTGATATCAAAATACAGGTGAATCGGCTCCCCCTTCAGCGTCGCAATAAAAGGAATGTTAATAGACGTCTGCACGGAAGAGGAAAGTTCCTTTTTTGCAGCTTCACATGCTTCCCTGATCCGCTGAACGGCAGAGACATCCTTCGCGAGATTGATTCTTTTTTCCCTGCGGTATTCTTCAAGGATGTAGTCTGTCAGACGCTGATCAAAATCGTCTCCGCCGAGCCGGTTATCTCCGGCTGTGGCAAGTACCTCAATCAGTCCCTCGCTGATTTCAATCAGGGATACATCAAATGTGCCGCCCCCCAGATCAAAAACCATGATCTTCTGCGGCATTGCGTGATCCAGTCCGTAAGCCAGTGCCGCGGAAGTCGGTTCATTGATGATACGCAGTACTTCCAGTCCCGCGATGCGTCCTGCATCCTTGGTCGCCTGCCGCTGCGCGTCATTGAAATAAGCCGGAACCGTAATTACCGCACCCGTTACCTCTGTTCCGAGGTATGCTTCTGCATCCTTTTTCAGCTTCTGCAGAATCATGGCGGAAATTTCCTGCGGCGTATAGTCATGATCCTCTGCCCGGAAACGATAATCTGTCCCCATCTGCCGTTTGACAGATGTAATCGTCCTGGATGCATTGACTGCCGCCTGGCGCTTCGCCGTGCTTCCCACCAGACGTTCTCCGATTTTTGAAAACGCCACAACAGAAGGCGTTGTCCGGCTTCCTTCTGAATTGCTGATCACGACCGGCATGCCGCCCTCAAAGCAGGCGACACAGCTGTTTGTCGTTCCGAGGTCAATACCGATGACTCTGCCCATTTCGGTTTATTCTCCCTTTTCAATCAGATCCTGCAGATAATCATGCGAAGATCCCATCGAGCGTTCTTTCCTGTATAATTTGAAAATCCGCTGATCGGTCGGCGGTGGTTCCACATCTTTTGTCTCAGGCTGCGGCGTATCCGCATACTCGATTTTTCCCCGGATTTCCTGCATGCGGAAATCAACTGCCGTAATGACATCCGCGCACTCTCGCAGTTCTTCGGTGATCTCTTCCGTATTTTCAAGATCTTTGTTGTACTTCAGCTGATGCTCCACACTTGCCCAGAAATCCATCGCAATGGTCCGGCATTGAATCTCGACGCGGCGCATCTTCTTCTCCCTTGACAGGAAGATTGGTATTTCCACAATCAGATGCAGACTTCTGTAACCGCTGTCCTTCGGGTGCTTGATATAGTCTTTAATATCAATCATCCGGACATCATCCTGATGCAGAAGCAGATCTGCAATCGAATAAATGTCCTCCGGAAAGCTGCACACAATCCGAACGCCCGCAATGTCAGACATGTGCTTTTCAATATTCTCAATCGTGACATCCAGATCTTTCCTCCGCAGTTTTTTCAAAAGACTGTCCGGCCTTTTCAGTCTGGATTTGATGGTCTGAATCGGGTTTCTGTTATAGGAAAGCGCAAACTCATTGTTCAGAACATTCAGCTTCGTCTCGATTTCCATGATCGCACAGCGGTATTCCATCATCAGATGTGTGTATTCCTGCCGGAACTCACGAAATTCATCAACCTTATCAATATTCAGGGCATCAATCTGATTGATCGCTTCATTTACAAATTCCATATGCTTCTCCCCAATACCGGATGCAGCATCCATCCGGTCAAAATAATTACCGGTAAACCTTCTCTGCAACTCACCGGATCACCAGTTTTTCAGTGCCTCGTACACCGCGTGAACCGGCAGTCCGACTACGTTAAAATAATCGCCGGATATCTGTTCGACATGCCTGGAAAACACCCCCTGAATTCCATAGGCACCCGCTTTATCCATCGGCTCTCCTGTTGCGATGTAAGCAGAGATCTCTTCCTCAGTCAGCGGTCCGATCAGAACAGCTGTCCTGACAGCAAACTGCTTTCTGATCAGCTTTCCGTCTGCTGTCTGTTCTGCAATTGTAACGCCGGTATAGACGTCATGTGCGCGTCCGGCAAGCCGCCGCAGCATATTCCGCGCGTCTGCTTCATCTTCCGGTTTTCCGAGAATCGTACCATCCATTGCTACAATCGTATCCGCACCGAGAACGACCGTTCCGGACGGCATCTGCCGCAGAACATCCAGACACTTGCGGCAGGATAGTTCCTGTACCACTTCTGCCGGATCTGTCAGTTCTGTCCTTTCATCTGCATCACTGGTCCGTACTTCAAACGAAATCCCCGCTGTTGTCAGAAGATCGCGTCTGCGCGGCGAACCGGATGCAAGTATAATGTTCCGCATGCAATGATTCCTCCAGCGATCTATTGTGCAGAGCAGAGCTGTAAGCCGGGTTATGTCTTGTATGATCATCTATCTGTGTCCTGCCGTTGCCGGCAGGCTCCTGCGACCCACCTGAGAACGAGACGGGCCGCCTCATGGTTCTCTGTTCGGTCTTGCTTCGAATGGGGTTTACAGAGCCTGCGCGTGTCACCACCGCAGCGGTAGTCTCTTACACTGCCTTTCCATCCTTACCTGCGCGATGCAGGCGGTTTATTTCTGTTGCACTATCCCTGGAGTCGCCTCCGCCGGACGTTATCCGGCATCCTGCCCTGTGAAGCCCGGACTTTCCTCAGCCGGTCTCTTTCGATCCTTCCGGCCGCGATCATACACTCTACTCCGCACATTAAGATCCGTGTGATCTGGTTTTTAATCGTTTTAAATAGTTGTCATCAAAACAATCATACATAAAGGATGACTGTTTATACGTCAAAACAGCTTCCGCCGATGAATTCTCTTAAGATGGAATTATTCGGTACCCCGTCCGACGGAATTCCCACGAAATAACTCAGGAATTTCAGCAGGCGCTTGGCCTCGACATATTCTTTTGCCGTATCCGGAATCTGAAACAGAAGCGGTTCCGCGTAGATCTTCAGCACCGACATCTCATAGATCAGTGTCGAGTTGAACATGGCATCCGCGCGCTCCTGATTCGGGAAAATATACTTTTCTTCTCCCCGCCGTACAGAATCCCACATTGCTATCGTTTCCTGCGCGGAAGTTGCACGTGTTCTGTAATCACGCACGATCCGGCGGATCAGTCTGCCGTCTGTTGTCGGAATCCGGTTATGTTCATCGATATTCAGCTGCGTCATCGCACTCAGGTAGATCTTGAATTTACAGTCCGACGGAATAAATTCACTCAGCTTATCGTTTAGCCCGTGAATTCCTTCGATCACCAGCACATCTCCTTCGCCCAGACGCATATAATCGCCTTTGTACTGCTTGCTTCCGGTCACAAAACTGTAGCGCGGCAGTTCAACCTCTTCCCCGTTCATCAGCTGCGTCATCTGCTTTTCAAACAGTTCGAGATCCAGTGCCTCCAGACATTCAAAATCATAGGATCCGTCCGGGTTGCGCGGTGTTTCTGATCGTTCTTTGTAATAATTGTCAACACTGATCGGATGCGGCGTCAGTCCGTTGACTGAAAGCTGTGTCGAAAGTCTTCTGGAAAATGTGGTTTTTCCGGAGGAAGACGGACCTGCAATCATGATAAATTTCACATGTTTATGAGATGCAATCTCCTTTGCAATCTCGGCAATTCTTCCTTCGTGGCGCGCTTCTTCCACCAGCATGACATGACTGATGCCTTCCTGACAGATAGAAGTATTCAGACGTCCGACCGTATCGATGCCGATCCACTCAGCCCACGCTTCGGATTCTTTCTGAATCCGGAACACTTTTTCAGAAGGAACAAAAGGTGCGACATGCTCCGGATCCGATTTCTCCGGAGTAAGAAGAAGAAAACCGTCATCATACAGGCATAGATCAAACCACTTCAGATATTTTGTATTGGTTACCATGTAACCGTAAAAATAATCCTGGTAATCATCCAGCGTGTAGAGATTGACATTTGAGCCGAGACGGTACCGGAACAGTTCTTCCTTGTCAGTCAGTCCCCGCGCATGGAACATGGCGCGCGCCTCCTTCAGGGGAATCTGCTCTTTGATGATCGGAAGCTCTGCCTCGGCCAGTTCCTTCATACGTATTTTGACTTTTTGTAAAAATGCTTCATCCGGCTGAAACGCACCGTGCATCTGGAAAAAGTATCCGTTTGAAATACTTAATACCTGAACGATGCGCGGGATTTCGGGCAGGCCTGTCACATCCTTGATTGCCTTGAACATCAGCAGATTCAGACTTCGTTTATAAGTCTTATGTCCGCTGTCATCTGCTGTCGTGACCAGCGTTACCTCCGCGCCGTCTTTAACCGGCCGGTGCAGTTCCCGTAAAACCGTGTTTTCCAGAACGAGCACAATCTGATGCTCATATTCCGGCTGAAGTGCTGCGGCAACTACCCCGTAGGTTGTTCCCTGCGGGTATGCATATGTAACACCGTTGATATAAATAGTAACTTTCTTCTTATCCATTTAACTGCCCTCTCTGTGCCGGCTGTTCAATGATTTCAGACTACAAATCCCGGATGTTCAATCTTCGCGCCTTTCACGGCACAGCCGGGAAATGTCCTCTCTACAAACGCGACGATATCGTCGATAAAACAATACTCTGTTCCGTAATGTCCTGCATCTATAATACACAGCCCGTCCGCAGCCGCATCAATTGCCGTATGGTAATCAATATCGCCCGTGATCAGTACTTCCGCCCGTTTTTCCATTGCATGGCCTGTCATGCTTTTCCCGGATCCGCCTGATACAGCGGCACGCCGGATGATTCTGGTTCTGTCTCCATATACCATGACATGCGGCAGTTTCATTTTCTCTCTGACAAAAGCAGCCAGTGCTTCCAGAGACATTTCTTCCGGGAGTATGCCGACGCGTCCGATTCCTTCCGGAAGCCCGTTCCGCTCGCCGGTCTGCTCAAGTACTTCCGTATCCCGCAGTTCCAGCTGGGCAGCGTTCAGATCTGCCATCCGGCAGACATCATAATTTGTATGCATTGCGTAATACGCAATCTTTTTCTCCAGCATCGTCACCAGACGCCGGCCGACAAGATCCCCGTCATTGACACTCCGGATGCTTCCGAAAATGAGTGGATGATGTGACAGAATCAGATCCGCATTCCAATCAGCGGCTTCTGCCAGTGTGCGGTCCGATACGTCAAGCGTCACATAAATCCGGCTGACCGGCGCTGCGAATCTGCCGGCAAGAAGTCCCGGATTATCCCAGTCCTCCGCTGCATCCCGCGGAAATAACTGTTCCAGTTTTTCGATCACGTCACTCACATAAATCTGCTGTTTCATATCGCTCCTTTGCGGCCCGGATCATCTGCCGTTCCTGCTCTAATTCCCCGATCCGCAGACGGATGCGGACCGACTCCTTTTTTTCGAGATTCACCAGAACCTTCTGCAGCTGTGCTTCCCTCCTGATCAGGAACTGCCGCAGCACCGGATGCCGTTTCTGCAGCAATACCGGTCCATAGCTGTATTCATACGCAAATGACAGCACTTCTTTTTCTTCTGAAGGAACAGCGCGGATGACCTGATAATATTTTCCGTCCTCTTCCACCATATCCTCATCCGCAATCCGGAAGTACTGCCCGCCGAAAGCGGTTTCCAGAAGTGTATGCCGCACCCATGCGAGATCTGACTGAGGCTCAAGGATCAGTTCCTTCATTGCGCCGGTCACTGCGGGGGACGCCAGAAGAATCCGTCCGGTCAGTCTGCCTCCCATTCCGGCAATGACAGCTGTATCAGCTTCTCCGGGAACAAATCCCGCAAGACCGTCTGACAGTCTGACTGAAATCCTGTCCGAACAGTTCTCCGCCCGGATATGCTCCGCAGCAATCTGCAGCGGTCCCGGTCGTACATCTGATGCGACCGCACGGCTGAACTGTCCGCTTTTTACCATCCGGATCGGAACATAGGCATGATCACATCCGATATCTGCAAGTGTTCCCGAACCCCGGATCATACTGCAGATCACCTGCAGTCTTTCCGAAAGCTTATTCATCAGTCCAGATAATCCTTCAGCTTTCTGCTGCGGCTCGGATGACGCAGTTTACGCAGTGCCTTTGCCTCAATCTGACGGATTCGCTCACGTGTGACATTAAACTCACGTCCCACTTCCTCGAGTGTACGCGCGCGGCCGTCGTCCAGACCAAAGCGAAGACGCAGAACTTTCTGCTCACGCTCTGTCAGTGTGTCAAGCACTTCTTCCAGCTGTTCTTTCAGCATAGTAAATGCGGCTGCATCTGCCGGAATCGGCGCATTGTCATCCCGGATAAAATCACCGAGATGGCTGTCTTCCTCTTCGCCGATCGGTGTCTCCAGCGATACCGGTTCCTGGGAAATTTTAAGGATTTCACGGACACGATCGACAGACATGTTCATTTCTTTGGAGATCTCTTCCGGTGTGGGTTCTCTTCCCAGTTCCTGCAGCAGCTGACGCGAAACACGGATCAGCTTATTAATCGTCTCAACCATATGAACCGGAATCCGGATCGTGCGGGCCTGATCGGCGATGGCACGCGTGATTGCCTGCCGGATCCACCAGGTCGCATACGTGGAAAACTTATATCCCTTGCGGTAATCGAACTTCTCGACTGCTTTGATCAGTCCGAGATTGCCCTCCTGAATCAGATCCAGAAACAGCATACCGCGTCCGACATAGCGCTTCGCAATAGATACAACCAGACGAAGATTCGCTTCCGCAAGCCGTTTCTTCGCTTCTTCGTCTCCCGCTTCCATCTTCTGCGCAAGATCAACCTCTTCTTCCGCCGTCAGCAGCGGAACCTTTCCGATTTCCTTGAGATACATGCGGACCGGATCCTCAATGCTGACACCTTCCGGAACAGAGAGGTCGATTTTCTCCATATCAACCTCTTCTTCATCGATATTGCTGTCATCATCTTTCAGGATGAGTACGTCATCGCCCTCGTCCGAATCATCTTTCGGAACACGAAGCACGTCGATTCCGTGTGTCTCCAGATAGTTCATGACTTTTTCCATCTGGGAATCAGAGATCTCAACATCCGAAAAATGTTCCACAATTTCCTTGTATTCAAGGGTGTTTTTTTTGCTTCTGCCCAGTTCTGTCAGCTCGTGGATTTTTTCCATGAGTTTTTCTTTGTCCATGTTTCTCTCCTCATATTAATGATTGATTCACAGGTATCTGCGGTTATTGTTCATGACTGAAATACAATATGATTCAGACCATTTACACGAAGCCGGTCCAGTTTTCTGCGCGCTTCCGTCAGCTGCATCAATCCTTCCAGATCCGTCATTGACAGTTCTGAAAGCTTCTGGTCCAGCGCATCTTTTTTAATCTGACAGATCATATCCGTCAGCGCTCTGCTGCGCCCCTGTTCGTCTTCGGGCGCCGCGCTTCCGTGGAACAGTGCCGCGGCGCGGCTCTGCTGTTCACTGTCCTCAAACCGGTCAATGATGCTGGCCGGATTGAGAGGTTCTCCGGAATCCTGGCCGCAGAG
The DNA here is from genome assembly GCA_000702845.1 of Lachnospiraceae bacterium FE2018. GTDB lineage: Bacteria > Bacillota > Clostridia > Lachnospirales > Lachnospiraceae > CADBRN01. The sequence continues at coordinate 56,960 of JNKK01000011.1, read as the reverse complement.
CAGTTCCATAATTGTCCGGTAAAAAGGATTGGTAAATTCGTCCGCCGAGATAATACCGTCCAGCTGTCCGATCAGCCCCGGATCATTTGCCAGCCAGGTAATCAGAAGCTTCTGTGCCTGATCGGATTGTGTCTCCCGGTGTGTCTTCGCTGGACGCGGTGCTCCCGGATTTCTCGCCGGACTCTTTCCTGCCCCGGAAAGTGCAAGCCTTCCAACCATCTTGTGAAGTGTGTCCCGGTCCACGTGATACTGATGTGCGACCGCATCCAGATGGCTTTCCCGCTCAATTTCATCCTCCAGCGTCAGAAGGTGTGCCGCCGCCGCATGAAGAAAGTCGCTTCTGCCTCTTGGATCCTGCAAATCGTAATCCCGCTCCAGCATCCGGATTTCAAACAGAAAACTGTTCTCTGCCTGATCCAGCCGTTCCTGAAATGCCTCAGCGCCTCTGTTTTTTATGAATTCATCCGGATCCTTGTAAGGTTCCAGGTGGACAACCCTGCTGTCCAGACCTGCTTCCCGCAGCATCGGAATCGCCCGAAGCGCCGCGCGCACACCGGCATCATCGCTGTCATATAGCAGCAGAATCCGTTCCGCATAGCGCTTCAGCAGGGAGCAGTGCCCTGAAGTCAGTGCTGTGCCCAGCGAGGCAACTGCATTCGTGAAGCCTGCCTGATGCATGGAAATCACATCCATATAACCCTCGCAGACAATCATGGCTTTTTTTCTGCTGCGCCTTGCAATCTGCAGCCCGTACAGATTGCGGCTCTTATCAAAAATCATCGTCTCCGGTGAATTCAGATACTTAGGCTTTCCGTCTCCCATCACGCGGCCGCCGAATCCGATGACGCGGCCGGAGGGATCCATAATCGGAAACATCACCCGGTTCCAGAATTTATCATGCGCGCCCTGCTTCTCATCCATAAAAAACAGGCCGGATTCCGAAAGCAGCTGATCGTCATACCCTTTTTCCGTCAGATAACGGTAGAGATCATTGCTGTGTTTATCTGCATATCCCAGTCCGAACTGCCGGATTGTTTCCTGATTCAGCGCGCGTTCCGTCAGATACTGCATTGCCCGCTTTCCCTCGGGTCTTCGCAGTTTTTTATAATAATATGTGGCCGCTTCTTTCTGAATCTCAAGCAGCCTTGTTCTTTTATCAGCCGCACGCCGTTCCGAAGCCGAATAGCTTTCCTCCGGAAGATCCACGCCGGCACGTTCCGCGAGTGTCTGTACTGCCTCCTGAAACGTGCGGTTTTCATACTGCATCAGAAATGTATATACATTTCCTCCCTGTCCGCATCCGAAACAATAATACATCTGCCTGTCGCGGCTCACGTTAAAGGAAGGTGTTTTTTCATTATGGAACGGACAGAGTCCGACCCAGGAACTGCCGCGCCGTTTCAGCCGTACATATCCGGAGATCACATCGACAATATCATTTCCCGCGCGGACCTCTTCAATTATGTCGTCGCTGTAATACATAACACCCTCTCAAAGGACATCCCACGCATGCGGAACATAGATATCCTCAAATGTCCGGATACAATACTGGTCCGTCATGCCGGAAATATAATCACAGATCACGGCGGCAATCTCTTCGCCGCTGTCAATCATCCCCCGGAATTTCTCCGGCAGCGCTTCCGGCCGCCGTTCATAATAGTGGTACAGAACATCAAAGAGAAGCACGACCTTTGCTTCTTCTTTCTTCGCCACAGGATTTGTATAAACATCCTGAAACATCAGTTTACGCAGCTGTGCCATATGTGCTGCGATTTCTTCAGACTGACGGATTTCACCGTGTCCGTAACTGGAAGCAATCAGGTCATGAATCAGTGTGTTCAGACGCATACGTGTTGTCACACCCAGCGCGTCCCTGATCTCCTGCGGAATATCCTGTTCAGAAATAATCCCTGCCCGCATTGCGTCATCCATGTCATGATGAATATAAGCAATTTTGTCACAGATCCGGACAACCTGTCCCTCAGGCGTCGCAGGATGCGCATCGGTCTGGTGATTCAAAATCCCGTCCCGTACTTCCCATGTCAGGTTCAGCCCTCTGCCATCTTTCTCCAGCAGTTCCACGACCCTGAGACTCTGCACATTGTGCTCAAATCCTGACGGAGATAATTCATTCAGAACCTTTTCACCCGCGTGACCAAAAGGCGTGTGTCCCAGATCATGGCCAAGCGCAATTGCTTCAACCAGATCCACATTCAGCCGCAGGGCTTTTGCAACTGTTCTGGCAATCTGTGAAACTTCCAGTGTATGCGTCAGCCTCGTGCGGTAATGGTCGCCCTGCGGCGAAAGAAATACCTGCGTTTTGTCTTTCAGACGGCGAAAGGCTTTTGTGTGCAGAATACGATCCCGGTCTCTCTGAAAATCCGTCCGGATATCACATGGTTCTTCCGGCCGTGCGCGGCCGCGGGATCTGCAGGCAAGCGTAGCGTAAGAACTCAGTTCTGTCTTTTCCTTTTCCTCCATAATTTCCCGAATATCCATGCAGTTTCACCTCCCGCTGCGGTGTCTTCCACAGAAACGCTTATACGTTTTATCCGTCTCCCATACAATTAATTACCGCAGATTTTTTGCATTTCCTTTTTTTTAACAATTTTTTTCAAAATAATATTTTTTTCTGTTGACGAATCAGACCCAAAGGTGTTACAATACACCTTGTCGTGCGGAAGTGTCGGAATTGGCAGACGAGCTAGACTAAGGATCTAGTGCCAGCAATGGCGTACGGGTTCAAGTCCCGTCTTCCGCATATGTATTTATAACCCTTTGCATATGTGTGCAAAGGGTTATTTTTTCGAAAAACCATATTGCAGATTCCGGGAGAATCCATATTACCGCAGCAGTTTCACCACATCATTGAAGCACACCACTACCATCAGCGCCATCAGCAGCGCAAAGCCCGCAAAGTGTACAATCCCCTCGATCTTCCGGTTAACCGGCTTCCTGCGAATGGCCTCGATGATCAGAAAGACAAGCCGTCCGCCATCCAACGCCGGAAGCGGCAGAAGATTCATCACCCCCAGGTTCACAGAAATCAGAACAGAGAAATTCATCAGTGACAGGATCACTTCAAGCAGTCCGTAAGATTTTGCACTCTCATAGACGGTTCCCACTGCACTGACAATTCCAACAGGACCGGACATTTCTCTTACCGAAAAGACACCGGTAATCAGTCCGGAAAGGGATTTAAGCGTCACGTGCACCCAGTATCCCATCTCTCCGAAACTGTACTTCAGAAGCGTCGGGACCGATACCTTTTCACGCATTCCGCTGAGAAGAAATCCGGCATCTGCGACTGTCTGCTCCTCAGGAATCATTTTTGCATCAAAACTCCTGCCGTTCCGGTCGAATTTCATGGAAACCGGAGTCCCGTCCATCGGATGATCTTCAAAATACTGAATCAGCGCATCGTAACTGCTGATCGCAGTCCCGTTGACCTCAGTGATATGATCTCCGGCCTCAACACCTGCCTGATACATCGGACTTTTATTCTGCACAAGGATAATCTCATTATTCCCGTCTTCGTCAGCAGAATAAGTAAATCCCAGCAGATAACGCTGTGTTGTTGCCGGTTCGAAATCAATTTTCTGCTTTTTCCCGTCACGCTCATAGGTCAGATTGATCTGATCGGTCGGAACACCGTCAATGCTCATGTCAAAACTAAGTTCACTTGCATTGGCAATCCCGTTTCCTTCATAGCGCACGATCCGGTCTCCTGCCTGAAGACCGGCCTCTGCCGCGGGAGAACCTTCTGTTACTTCTGCAACATACGCCGGATCCGCACCGGCGATCCCGATGATTACAGCCGCAAACAGAAATGCAAGGATAAAATTAAAGACCGGCCCTGCCGCAACAACGCTGATCCTTGCCAGCGGGGAGGCAGCATTAAAACTGCCCGGACTGTCGTCTTCAAGATCTTCTCCCTTCATTGCGCAGGAACCGCCGAACAGAATTAATTTCAGAGAATAACGCGTCTCCTTCCCCTGAAACGAAAGAAGACGCGGTCCCATGCCAAGTGAAAATTCTTCCACAACGATATGATTTATTTTTGCAAATAAGAAATGTCCGAACTCATGAAAGAGAATGACAATGCTTAATACAATAAGTGCTAAAATGATTTTCATATAGGTAAATACGCCTCCATCTGCAAAATCCACAGATATGATAGCATTAAATTGTGATCGGTTTGTGTAGGCAGAACTGCCCCACATCGGCAGCCGGATCAGCTGATTTCAGACCCATTTGCTGCGAATCGCCTGCCGCACCTGCTGTTCTGTGTTCAGAATTGTATCCAGATCCGGCACTTCCGTCACGGTATGTGCAGCCATTGACTCGCCGATTATCTCATAAATATCCAGAAACCGGATCCTGTCCTGCAGAAACAGCGCCACAGCTTCTTCGTTTGCCGCATTAAACACAGTCGGCATTGTTCCGCCCTTTTCTGCAGCGTCAATCGCCATCGGAAGGCCTTTAAATGTGTCCATGTCCGGCTCCTCAAATGTAATTTCATGCAGTTTCCGGAAATCAAGCCGTTCCCCCGGGAGATCCCGGCGTTCCGGATAGAACAGCGCGAACTGAATCGGAAGACGCATATCCGGCGTTCCGAGCTGTGCCAGAACGGCGCCGTCTACAAATTCCACCATCGAATGAATAATGCTTTTCGGCTGTACGACCACTTCAATCTGATCCAGTGTCACGTTGAAGAGCCAGCGCGCCTCCATGACCTCGAGTCCTTTATTGACCAGCGTCGCAGAATCGATCGTGATCTTCGCCCCCATACTCCAGTTCGGGTGCTTCAGGGCATCTTCCTTTACAACATACGCCAGGGTTTTCTCTGTTTTGCCGCGGAAAGGCCCGCCTGATGCCGTAATCAGTATCTTGCTCAGTTCCCCGTGCGTGCTTCCCTGCAGACACTGAAAGATTGCAGAGTGCTCACTGTCAACCGGAAGGATCTGCACGCCGTATTCTTTTGCGAGCGGTATAATCAGATGTCCGGCCGTCACTAGTGTTTCCTTATTGGCCAGCGCAATATCTTTGCCCGCACGGATGGCAGCAATTGTCGGTCTGATTCCGATCATGCCAACGATTGCCGTAACCAGAAGATCGCTTTCTTCCATTGCGGCGACTTCAATCAGACCATCCATTCCCGCGCGCACGCGGCATCCGGTATCCGCAATTCTGACCGCGAAATCCCGCGCGGCATCTTCATCGTAAACAGCGGCAAGATTCGGACGAAACTTGCGCACCTGCTCTTCAAGCACATCCAGATTATGACCTGCGGCGCTGATTCCGACAATCTCCAGATCCGGATTCCGCTCGACAACATCAATCGTCTGTAACCCGATGGATCCGGTCGAACCTAATATCGCGATTTTTTTTCTGCTGTCCATGCGTCCTCCACAACCCCTAATTTATCCAATCAAAATATGCGACAGGAAAAAGATCACCGGCGCAGTAAAGATTACACTGTCAAACCGGTCCATGACACCGCCGTGTCCCGGAATCAGTGTTCCGTAATCCTTGATCTCCATATTCCGCTTAATCGCTGATGCCGCCAGATCACCCACCATTGAGATCAGCGCACCGATTCCGCAGATGGTACCATATTGAAGTGCCGGTCCTTTTGTGACAATCGCGTAAATGATTCCCAGAAGGACTGCACCGACCACACCGCCGACCGCCCCTTCAACCGACTTTTTCGGACTGAGAACCGGAGCCATTTTATGCTTTCCGAACAGCATACCGACACAGTATGCGCAGGTATCACATCCCCAGGAACACAGGAAAATCAGCCACACGTGATATTTTCCGCCCGGAAGCATCCGCGTCTGATAGATAAATGACAGCATGACACCTACGTATACCAGTGCAAAAAAGCATGCCATGACCTGCTCCGCATGATAGTCCGGATATGTGAAGACGTACACACACAGTAAAATCATCATGGCAGCTATAATGGACATCAGTTCATAAAACGGATCATTTACCCTGAGAACAACGTAAAACAGAATGATGCCCGCATATCCGGCCAGCTCCAGTTTATTTATTGTGAACCTGCCGGAAAACAGACTGATGATCTGCTTCCCGCCATCCCTGACATGACATGCACGGTAAATCTCAAAAGCACCGATCAGAGAAAGAATCAGCACTGTAAAATACAGTACCCAGTTTCCTGTTATAATTGTCAGCAGTGCCACCGCAACCAGAATAATTCCGCTGATGAGTCTGGTAACAAACATAATTCACTCCCTAACGTGATCCTCACTTCGCATCGCCGAACCGGCGGTCTCTTCCATTGTAATAATCAATGGCCTTCTGCAGTGCTTCTTCGTCGAAATCCGGCCATGCAAGATCCGTAAAATAATACTCCGTGTATGCCATCTGCCACAGAAGAAAGTTTGAGATACGCTGCTCCCCGCCTGTCCGGATCAGCAAATCCGGATCCGGTATCCCGCCGGTATCGAGATAGGAAGCCAGCAGAGATTCCTGCAGTTTTCCTTCTGCGAGCTGTTCATCCAGCAGTCCGTTCTTCGCATCATTGGCAAGGCGCGTCATAGCACGGGCAATCTCATCTCTGCCTCCGTAATTGAGCGCGATCTGGAAATCCATTTTACTGTAACCGTCAGTCACCTTTTCAAGTTCTGCAATCCGTTTCTGCAGATCTTCCGGCAGACCTGTCTTGTCACCGATGATTCGCACGCGCATTTCCCGTTTATGGGCGCTCTTCTCAATCCGTTTCAGATACTTCCGGAACAGATTCATAAGTGTGCGGACTTCTTCCTCGGCCCTCTTCCAGTTTTCAGTTGAAAACGCATAAACAGTCAGGTACCGAACACCCAGATCTGCGATGTGATTGCACATCTTCTCCAGTGTGTCGGTACCGACAATATGTCCATAACTGCGCGGCATCCCGCGTCTTTTGGCCCAGCGGCCGTTTCCGTCCAGGATGATCGCAATATGATTTGGTAAATTCATATCAGACTGTCATGACCTCTTTTGTCTTCACATCGATTGCTTCGTCGACTTTCTTGATAAAGGAATCTGTGAGCTTCTGTGTCTCATTTTCCAGATCCTTGATCTCGTCCTCAGAGACCTCACTCGCCTTTTTCATCTTCTTAAAATTATCCATCGCGTCACGGCGGATGTTTCGGATTGCGACCTTTGCCTCCTCGCCTTTCTTCTTGACGTCTTTCGCGATTTCTTTTCTGCGCTCTTCGGTCAGTTCCGGAAATACGAGGCGAATCACTTTTCCGTCATTATTCGGATTGATTCCGAGATTCGACGTGTTTATTGCCTTGGTGATTTCCTTAATAAGAGCAGGCTCCCATGGCTGAATCTGAATCATTCTCGCTTCCGGAACTGTCACATTCGCGACCTGCTGAAGCGGTGTCGGTGCACCGTAGTAATCCACCGTAATCTTATCGAGCAGATGCGGGTTTGCGCGTCCCGCGCGAATTCCTGCCAGCTCGCTGTTCAGATTGGAGATGGTCTTATTCATCCTTGTCTCATAACCCTCAATACGTGCATCCATTGTTACATCCTCCTGAAAAATATTTGATAGATAAACTGTCAGAATACTGCTTCTTATCAGACTGTTACACGTGTTCCTCTTACATCGCCATGTGCTGCATCTACAATGCTGTTCGGAACATTCAGTCCGAATACAAGCATCGGCATACGATTCTCCAATGCCAGAATGGATGCTGTCTGATCGACGACTTTCAGATGTTTGTCCACAACCTCTTCAATTGTGATTTCTTCAAACCGTTTTGCGTCAGGGTTTGACTTCGGATCGTCATCGTAAACGCCATCGACAGCCTTGGCAAGCAGAATCACTTCTGCTTCAATTTCAATTGCTCTGAGAACAGTCGCCGTATCTGTTGAGAAATACGGATGACCGGTGCCGCCTGCGAAGAACAACACCATGCCCTGCGCAAAATAATGATTGCAGCGGTCTTTTGAGAACGCCTTTGTCATGCCTGTGATCTCCATTGGCGTCATTACGGAGGTCTTCATTCCCTGAGACCTGAAAATCTCAGACGTATAAATACAGTTCATGACGGTTGCCAGCATGCCGATCTGATCCGCTTTTGTCCGGTCAATATTTTTACTGGAACGGCCGCGCCAGAAATTGCCGCCGCCGATGACAACTGCAACCTGAACCCCTTCATCGACCAGAACTTTTACCTGTCTGGCCACTTCCGTAACAACTGCTTCATCGAAACCGGTTCCTTTATCACCAGCCAGTGCTTCTCCGCTTAGTTTTAGTAGTACTCTTTTCATTTTTGCTCCTTTTCTGAGGCCGGGGACGATATATGTCTTCCGGCTCAGGTAGAATTCGCCGGAGAGACATATATCGTCCCCGGCCTCATCTTATAACTGCGCGTCTACGAATATTCTGTAGATCGCCTTGATTGCCGTCTCGAAGTCACGTTTTTCCACGCCGATAATAATATTCAGCTCGGAGGAGCCCTGGTCTATCATTTTGACATTGACATGCGCATGTGCCAGTGCCGAGAAGATTCTTCCCGCGGTACCGCGCATACGCTTCATGCCGCGGCCTACAACGGCGATCAGAGCGAGATCTGATTCCAGTTCGATCAGATCAGGCCGCACGGCTCTGTGCAGTCCTGCGATAATCTGCTGCTCTTTCGGCTCAAACTCGTGCTGATTGACAAACACGGAAAATGTATCAATGCCGGAAGGAATATGCTCAAACGTAAGTCCTGCGTCTTCAAAGACCTGCAGAACACGTCTGCCAAATCCCACTTCGGCGTTCATCATCGCCTTTTCGATTGTAATAGAAACAAACCCTTTTTTGCCGCCGATTCCGGTGATTGTGTATTTTGGTTTATTGCAGGTGCCTTCAACAATCATCGTACCGGGATCATCCGGAATATTTGTATTTCTTACATTGATCGGGATTCCCTCTCTCCGCAGCGGAAATACAGCATCTTCATGCAGAACTGATGCACCCATATAAGATAATTCCCGCATCTCGCGGTATGTGATGGTTGAAATCGGAACCGGGTCTTTTATTACATGCGGATCGGCCATCAGGAATCCGGAGACATCTGTCCAGTTCTCATAAAGATCGGCATGAACCGCTTTTGCGACAAGTGAACCTGTAATATCAGAACCTCCTCTTGAGAAGGTCTGAATGGAACCATCCGGGCGTGCGCCGTAGAAACCCGGAACAACCGCCCGCTCTTCACCGCGCAGACGCAGGCCGAGTTTTTTATCAGTTGCCACCGGATCAAACTCGCCTTCTTCGTTAAAACAGATCACTTCAGCGGCGTCAACAAACGGTATCCCCAGATAGTTGGCCATTACGATTCCGTTCAGGTATTCGCCGCGGGATGCCGCATAATCTTCACCGACTTCTTCAGAGAAACGCTTCTCGATGATCTCGAATTCATCATCCAGAGACAGATCCAGTCCCAGTCCGTCAATGATCTCCTGATAGCGCGCACGGATGTTTTTCAATGTCTTGTCATAGCGCGCCCCGCCCTGCACCTGATGGTAACAGTCATAAAGCATATCTGTTACTTTGACATCACCGCCGAATCGTTTTCCCGGTGCGGAAGGCACCACATACCGGCGGTCCTCATCTGCGTGGATAATGTCTCCTACCTTGCGGAACTGTTCACTGCTGGCAAGCGAACTGCCGCCGAACTTGACTACTTTTTTCATTGCAAAACCAATCTCCCCGTCATTTTATTCATTCAGTACCGATTTACCGTTTTTGTATAAATCAGCACTTTTAAAGGTATCATATTTACCCTTGTTTTTCAACTTTCGCGTTCGGCTTACGGTCCTTTTTCAGGTAGACATATCTGATATAGCGGAATGTCTCCTTTTCTCCCCGCGCCCGCAGCATACCCAGCAGGAACTTCAAATCCCGCTTTACATCATCATGAACGAACCACAGCCTGTCATAGCTCTTCATAAAATACTTATAGGGCATCGCATCGTTGTAGGTGTCTGCCATATAGATCTTGCAGGCGGCAACCCGGTCCATCACCATCTCCGCGATATATTTGCGGGGCATCGGCATACCGCCGATCATCCGCTCAGAATCGACCTCATAATCGATCCAGTATTCAAAATGATGTCTGTTCCGTCCTTTGTGATGCAGCCAGGAGAGCGAGACACCTGTATCTTCCCGCTCTGCATTATTCGGACTCCTGTTGCCCTGCCAGTACTTACATCCTTTGGAAAACTCAGTCCAGGAATATTTAGAGAGATCATGTGTCAGCCCCTGCCAGTACATACCTGCCCGAAAACAGTGTTTCATCACAAGTATGCGGTGCCGTGTGATCGTGGAAAAATGCTGCCGGATATACATGTAATACGCTTTGCTCCTGTATCAGTTGTTACTTCATTTCTTTTTTATCTGTCCGGATTTACTGTCCTTTTTCTTATCGGGGACAGAACCTTTCTCCTGCGGTTCTGCGGGTTTCGTTTCTGCCGGCTCCGGTTCCGCAGTCTTTGCTTCTGCCGGCTTCGGTTCCGCAGTCTTTGCTTCTGCCGGCTCCGGTTCCGCAGTCTTTGCTTCTGCCGGCTCCGGTTCCGCAGTCTTTGCTTCTGCCGGCTTCCCTTCTTTCATCTTCGGTTCTGCAGGCTGCGGCCTGGATGTGAGAATTATGACCGAACGCGCCGGAACGATCACGCACTTATCTTCGCTGAATTCCGGAATCTCCTTCCAGCTTTCCGGATGGAAACTGTCCGTCTCCGCAGTATTGGCAGCAAATATCCAGTTCATCCCTTCCGGAAGATCAGGCATTGCAAAGGCCTGCGGCTCCCAGTACATATTATATGCGATATAAATGAATTCATCGCTGGCGCCGTCTTCAGTTTTCGCATAATCTCCGCAATACATCAGAGCAAATGCGCACTTCATTTCATAATCATCGATCTGCCATGCCATCTTTCCGTGATAGGAAAGATCCGGATATCCTACCGATCTGTAATCCACCATGCGCATCGGAAGATGCTGCCGCAGGACCGGATGCTGCATCCGGAAGGAAACTGCATCTTGTACAAATGCACGCAGATCGCGTGAAGCTTTGCCGCGGTTCCAGTTCAGCCATCCGGTTTCATTGTCCTGACACCACGCATTGTTATTGCCGTCCTGACTGTTGCAGAACTCGTCGCCTGCATAAATCATAGGCGTTCCCTGCGAAGTCAGCAGCATGAGAAACGCATTCCTCTGCTGACGGGCACGGAGCTGATTAACTGCCCGTTTTCCCGTCCGGCCTTCTGCACCGCAGTTCCAGGTATGGTTCTCCATAATACCGTCGCGATTCTCTTCTCCATTGGCCTCATTGTGATGCTCATTATAGGAAACCGCATCATACAGCGTCATACCGTCATGATCCGCAAAATAATGCAGCCGGGCAACTTCCCCGGAGTTCAGTGTCAGGAAATAACGCGCTTCTCCCGCTGATGCCAGATCTCCTTTCAGAAATCTGCGCATACTGTTCTGATAATCCTGATTCCACTCAGCCAGATTTCGGATCAGCGGTTTTCCATATGGATAAATCCGGGATCTGTCATAATTCACATAGAAAATCTTTGTCCATGACAGCAGCGGATCATTCTGAACCGCTGTGATCCAGTCACCGTATCCAACCAGATGAAATCCGTCCAGATTAAATGTCATCCGCCAGTAATGCAGAATATTGATGACCATCCATCCAGGCACAGTCGGCTCAAAGAAAAATTCCGGAATACATTCAATCCCGTTGTCATGCAGCGCATCTACAAGCGCGCCGAATTCGCGGATGGGATTATCTGTCGCACAATAATCGTTCTTGAGCGCATAGTAATATCCTTCTGTGTAACCCCAGTAATTCTTTCTCGGCTCCACTCCTGTCTTTGCGTTCATCACGGAATATACAATCTCGTCCCCTGCATATTCCGGCGGAATCTGAACTTCCGGCTGCGCAGGCGTCTCCAGAAACTCATAAACCGGCATCAATACCAGAGAAGTGATGCCCATCTTCTTCAGATAAGGGATTTTTTCCCGGATCCCGGTAAATGTTCCCGGATGCCGGACGCCGGATCCTTCTCCTTTTGTAAAACCTCTGACATGAATCTTATAACAGACCATGTCCTTATAGAGAATTTCAAGCGGCTGTGTCTCGGTCGTAAAATCAGGATCAATGACGCACCGGATCTGCTCTGTGCCGTCTGCGAGGACTCTTTTCCGCAGCACGCGGGCAAACGGGTCCGGCATCTCCACACCGTCAATCCGGTAAGTGTACTCAAATTTCAGTCTCAGCGGCAGCGAAACATGCACTGCATCAACGAGACCTGTTTTATTCTCATCCAGCATCTGTATCACCTGAAACGGGACTTCTCCGCCCGGATGATACAGCAGCACTTCAACCTTCTCATTTCCTTTTACATTCAGTGAAAAATTGACCCCGCGGTTGTTGCGGAACACGCCGAGCCGCATCGGTGTTCCCCTTCTGACCGCGTATGCTTCCTTTTCTGCCTTCATAAGTCCCCTCCGATCTCCAGTTCAACCGGGCAGTGATCTGATCCCATGATATCCGTATGAATTCTCGCTTCCTGAATGCGGTCCTGCAGATCATTCGATACCAGGAAGTAATCGATCCGCCATCCCGCATTTTTCTCTCTGGCGCGGAACCGGTAGGACCACCAGGAATACTCTATCTTGTCCGGATAAAGATACCGGTAACTGTCTGTAAATCCCGCCTCCAGAAGTTCAGACATTTTTCCGCGCTCCTCATCTGTAAATCCGGCGTTTCTGCGATTGGTTTTCGGATTTTTCAGATCAATCTCTTCATGCGCGACGTTCATATCCCCGCAGACAATCACACCTTTTTTCTGATTCAGTTCTGTCAGATATGTGCGGAATGCCTCTTCCCATTTCATCCGGTATTCCAGTCTTTTAAGCTGATCCTGTGAATTGGGCGTGTATACTGTTATAAAATAAAAATCCGGATATTCCAGCGTAATCACACGGCCTTCATGATCATGCTCCTCAATTCCGAGACCATATGCCACAGAAAGCGGTGTGCGCCGTGTAAATACCGCAGTTCCCGAATATCCTTTTTTCTCTGCATAATTCCAGAACTGTTCATACCCGTCTGTCTGCAGATCAATCTGGCCCGCCTGCAGTTTTGTCTCCTGAAGGCAGAAAATATCCGCGTCACTCTGCTGAAAATAATCGGTAAATCCCTTCTGGACACAGGCTCTGATTCCGTTTACATTCCATGAAATAAAACGCATAAGAAACCTCCGGTTTATAAAAAAGATATCACTTCCATGTTACCACAGGCGGCATCTTTTTGCATTGCTTTTTCGGGTTCATTTCCTAAATATTCTTAGGATATATTACACGTATTGTTTCCATCTCCGGATCCGCCGCGTCATGTACCGGGATCTGCAATTCGCGGATATGCATCAGCTGTTCGCAGAAAGCCGGTGTGATACGCTCACCCGGATAAATCAGAGGAATTCCCGGCGGATAAGGCGTCACTGCCTCTCCGGCAATCAGACCGCAGGCCTGCTCCGGCAGAACTGTTTTCTTCTCTGCAAACCATGCCTCCCGCGGTGTCAGAACCATCTCGCTGATGTGTCCGGATGTAATTTCCAGCCGCGCCCCGGATGCTGTCTGTTCCCCGGAGGCTTCCTGAACCCCGGAGGATTCCTGTCCCCCGGATGCTTCCTGTCCCTCGGATGCTTCCTGAGTCCCGGATGCTTCCTGAACCCCGGAGGCTGTCACAATCTCTCTCACTGCCGCACTTAAGCGCAGAATCTCTCCTTCTGTATTGCCATGTGTGACGACCAGAACAAGGAAATCGGAATCCGCCAGTTCTGTTGTAATGTGCCTGCCAAATAAAAGCTTCTGCAGTTTTGTTCCGGTCATCCCTGCCCCGCATGGCGAAATCACGACCCGGCAGGGGTCGAAGACTGCTGCATCTTGTGATGCCTCTTGCGAAGTTTCCTTCGCTGTATCTTGTGATGCCGGTTCATGAAATACTTCAATTCCCGGAATCTGCTGCAATTCCTCCCGGAGCAATACGGCTAGCTTCATAGCGCGCGCCTGCAGCGCATTTCCCTGCTCTGCCATCAAATGACGCGTGCCGTCAAGTGAAGCCATTAATACGTAAGAAGGGCTCGTACTCTGAACCAGTTTTAATGCGTCTTCTACGCGGTCAAGACTGATCAGATCCCCGCAAATGTGCAGCATTGCACTTTGCGTCATGCTGCCCGGTGTCTTATGCGTACTCTGTGCGACAAGATCGGCACCTGATGACACGCCGGAAGGCGGAAGCTTGTCATGAAATGCGAAGTGTGCTCCGTGCGCCTCGTCCACAAGCACCGGAATGCCGTATTTATGTGCGATTCCTGTTATCTTATTCAGATCCGAACAGGTTCCGTAATAAGTCGGACTGACCAGAAACACCGCGCGGATATCAGAATCCTGCTCCAGCATCTCTTCAATCCGCTCCGGAGAAACAGCACCATACAGTCCAGTATCTTTCTCCCGTTCAGGCAAAATCCAGACCGGAACGGCACCGCTCATGATTAACCCCATCATGACAGACTTATGCGCATTACGCGGTACCAGAATTTTCTCTCCCGGTCCCGCTGCAGCCAGAATCATCGCTTCGTTCGCACCCGTCGTTCCATTCACCACAAAGCGGCAATAATCAGATCCATAGAGGTCAGCTGCCAGTTCCTGCGCCTCTTTTATGACACCATCCGCGGCATGCAGATCATCCAGCCCGTCTGTCTCTGTCCGGTCCGCTTCAAAAACGCGCTTCCCAAGCAGCGATAAGAGGCGTGCATCCACACCCCTGGCGCCGCGATGTCCCGGTATATTGAAATATCCCTGATTTAATGCCGCAAACGCCTGCAGCGCGTCAATCAGAGGCGTACATGTCTGATCCATAGGATTCTCCCTTTTGCATCTTGTTGGGTTGGCAGAATTATTATTGGCTGTTTGATCGGATTATACTTGATCTTGCATCTGCAATCTAATTTTTTTTCAGTTGCGGATGCACTTTTTTCGCTTCAGGTCTATCTGTATTTCTGGAATCATCCTGATCATGCATCCGCATTCTAATCTTGTATGCATCTGCGGATGCTCTTTTCTCGCATATACTCTGGCTCTTCTCCCAACTACGGCCAATTTATGCATCCGCACTCCAGTCTTGTGTGCATCTGCGGATGCACTTTTTCCACATCAGCTTTATATCTTCTTTCAACTCCAGCCAAATTGTACATCCGCATCTCTTTCTTTTTCCAATTGCGGATGCATCATTTACGCTCCAGTCCATCCTTGCCTCTCAAATCCCGGCAAATCATGCATCCGCATCTTAATTATTTGGATATTTGCGGATGCATTCTCCCTAATCTCCACCCGGAGCTACAGAATGCTTACCCGCAAAGACAAATGATTCAGAAACAAAAAGAATGGTTCAGAAACATAGCATGACTCAAAAACAAAGAATGGTTCGGAGACAAAGAAAGTACAAGTTTGAAAAAAGGACGCACAGTATCTACTGCGCGTCCTTCCAAAATCATGATCCGTATCAGATCTTCACTTCGCGGATCCAGCCTTCCGGTGCCTCTACCGAACCGTTCTGGATACCTGTCAGTGTATCGTACAGCTTCTTTGTAATCGGTCCTGGCTGCTCCATGCCGTTCGGGAAGCAGATATCTCTTCCATGGTCGTGGATTCTGCCGACCGGGGAGATTACTGCAGCTGTACCGCAGAGTCCGCACTCGACAAATTCCGGTACTTCCTCGAAAAGAACCTCGCGCTCTGTGACCTTCAGACCAAGATAATGCTCTGCTACATACAGGATTGAGCGGCGGGTGATGGACGGCAGAATCGAATCGGACTTCGGTGTTACCAGTTCGCCGTCTTTTGTGATAAAGATGACATTTGCTCCGCCTGTCTCTTCTACTTTCGTTCTTGTCGCCGGATCCAGGTACAGGTTCTCAGCGTATCCCTCGCGGTGTGCTTCCATAACCGGATGCAGACTCATCGCATAGTTCAGTCCTGCTTTGATATTGCCTGTTCCGCGCGGTGCTGCACGGTCAAAATCCGGTATGCGCAGTGCAACCGGTGTTGCACCGCCCTTGAAATACGGGCCGACCGGTGTTACAAAGGTACGGAACTCATACTCATCCGCCGGCTTTACACCGATGACAGCATTTTTTCCATACATAAACGGACGGATATACAGAGTCGCACCGGAACCATACGGCGGAATCCAGTCTGCATTTGCAGCGACAACCTGATCCATTGCATCCAGAAAACGCTCAACCGGGAACGGCGGCATCTCAAGACGCTGTGCAGTTGTATACATACGCTCTGCATTGAGGTCCGGACGGAACATGACGATTCTTCCGTCTTCCCATCTGTAAGCTTTCAGTCCCTCAAAGCAGGACTGGTTATACTGAAGAACACATGCACTCTCACTCATGGTGATCTCAGGATCCTTCACCAGCGCACCGTCATCCCATTTTCCTTCTGTAAAATAAGAAACATAGCGATAATCTGTCGCTATATAAGCAAATCCAAGATTGCTCCAGTCAATATTTTTGTTACTCATAATAAGGTCCCTTTCCATACGATACGGACATGTTAAAAAACTCTACATGCGAAATTATACACCTAACGGGTGTGCATTCCAACTATTTGTTGCAAAAAAATTCTATGAAAGTTAAACTATTCTACGGATTATTGCATAATTATACACCGCGAGGCACAAGCAAAAACCGGTACGCGCGCTTTTCTCACGCACCGCGCACGGAAATGGTGTCGCGCGCGCACCGCGTCCGCAAGGTCTCGCCTCCCGACTCGGTCGGTGCTTCGGCTTCGCCGAGTCGTCCACTGGACGACCGCACCCTCGCGCACCGCGCACGGAAATGGAGTATTTATGAATTTTCAGGAATTATACTATCGGAATCCATACCTGACAACTTTTGAGGCAGAGGTCTGCACATGCACCCCCGGGCCGGATTCCAATACTTTTTATATTACACTTACTCAGACGCTCTTCTATCCGGAAGGCGGCGGACAGCCTTCTGACCATGGTGTTTTAACCATTCTGAGCGACTGTTCCGGCAGTACCTGTGACGAACGTCTCTGTGACAGCTGTCCCGACAGGATCACTCCCGGGGAGACAATTACAGTCCTCGATGTACAGGATTCTGAACGCGGTGTTCTCCATGTTCTTTCAAAACCTCTGAATCCCGGTACGCGTGTGCAGGGCGAAATCGACTGGTCTTTCCGGTTTCCCCTGATGCAGAATCACACCGGTGAACACATTATTTCCGGTCTGGCAAACCGTAAATATGGCTATGAAAACGTCGGTTTTCACATGAGCGACGTGATTACCCTCGATCTCTCCGGTCCGCTTACCTGGGAACAGGCGATGGAAATTGAACAGGAAGCCAACGAGATTGTCTATGCCGATCTCCCGGTGGAGATCCTCTACCCGGATGACAGTGAACTTGAATCCATCGATTACCGGAGTAAAAAAGAGCTGGAAGGCGCAGTTCGCATCGTTCATATTAATGACGCGGATGACTGCGCATGCTGCGGTCTCCATGTCAGGAGGACCGGCGAAATCGGCCTGATCAAGCTGCTCTCGCTTATGAATCACCGCGGCGGCGTGCGCATTACCATGCTCTCCGGAAGACAGGCGCTCCGGTACTATGAGCAGATCTGCGATGCAGCCACAGCAGTCGGACAGCTGCTTTCTGTCAAACCGCACGAGACGCAGGAAGCTGTACAGCATCTCCTGCAGGAGTCTCTAAATAAAGACCGCAAGATTGCAGACATCAATCAGCGCTATTTTCAGGCAAAAGCAGACAGCATTACAGAAAAAAAAGACCTGATTCTCTGCTTTGAAGAACAGATGAACCAGGTGGAACTGCGCAAATTCTGCGATCTTCTTGTAAAATCCGCCAAGGGAAGTGTCTGTGCGGTCCTGACTGAAACAGACCCGGATACATGGCAGTACTGCATCGGCAGCACAGAAGTTGATCTCCGCGCCAAAGTCAGAGTTCTGAATGAACAGCTGGACGGACGCGGCGGCGGCAAGCCCGTCATGGTACAGGGAACCTTCCGCGCCTCTGCCGCGGCGATCGAAGCCGCCCTGAAACAAACGCTGCATTTATCATAAGCGTACTCAAAAATAACGCCGGGACCGTCTAAATCGATCCCGGCTGTTTTCTGCTCATTCGATTGCAGTGTTTGATTTGATCCGGAGCTTTTCGTCTGAAGAAACAGCCCCTGCTGCAATGTTTTTATACAATCTGATAGCCCGCTTCGGAGAGCACCTGCAGTGCCCGTTCAAAATTTTCTTCTTTCACCAGAATATAGTCGGTATTGAATGTCGATACTGCAAAGATGCCGATCTTGTTTTCAGCCAGTATACCTGAGAGCTTCGACAGAATCCCGATCAGAGAAAAATCCAGCACACCCTGAATTCTGAATCCGCGCCATCCGTCATCACGTTCTGTCGTATCTTCCGGAGTATCAGCCGTAATGCAGACAAGAGACAATTCTTCGTCTGTCTTCCCGACAAAATAAAACGCTTTTGACAGATCTATCTCTACTTCCGATTTCACTTTGCAGACAGTCAGCGGATAAGATAGTTTCTTCAATTCCATAGTCAAACCTCATTGTATAAATTAACCTTGATAAACCCCGCCGTTCAATTCTGTAAGAATATCTCCGATATCCGCATTGATACAGATCGATTTTTCTTTGATCGCATCGGGTGCAAAGGCCTCCTGCAGATTGAGACTTGCATATATCGCATCCGGCCATTCTTCCGTCATCTGCCAGAACCTGTATTTAATGATACCAGGAGTATTGAACCCCGTTCCCATCTCCAGAAACAGCGTATGCTGATCTCTGTGCTCCTGCAGGAATTCCGCATAGCGCCGTGCGGCCAGATGCCACCCTTCATCTTCTACGAATGTATCATCCGCGCGCAGATTCATGCTCATCGGCTCACCGCAGACCGGGCAGTGCGGCACCAGATCTGCCGGAACCTTCCTCCTGATCCGGTCAAAATCCGTCTCACCGTTTTCTTTCTGGGGAACAAGCAGCTCACCATGTTCTCCCATCCGGAATCCCTGCGCCAGCAGCATTTTGACAACTCTCTCCTTGTTGTCATAGGTCCGCTGATGACAGGGTTTGCTGCACTGCCAGAGACCGTAATCTCCCTGTGTATAGAACAGGCGGTACTTATTGAATCCAGCCTTTTGAAACTGGTGGTCTACGTTGGTCGTGATCACAAAATAATCTTTCCCTTTGATCAGAGAAAAGAGTTCATCGTAAACCGGTTTCGGCGCAGGCATATACCGGTTAATATAAATATACCGGCTCCAGTACGCCCACATTTCTTCCAGTGAGGGATACGGATAAAATCCGCCCGAATACATATCATCAAACTGATACGTTTCTGCGAAGTCTCCGAAATACTTACGGAACCGCTCTCCGTTATAGATAAACCCCGCAGATGTTGACAAACCTGCTCCCGCACCGATGATGACAGCATCGGCATGATCAATTTCATAGTTTAGTCTGGTAAGGTTATCATCTTTCACGCCTGTGTGGTTTTGCTGATTTGTTCTGTTATTCTGCACTGATGTCATCTCCTTTCCGGTTTCCTTCTTGTGCTTACGCAAGAATACTTTCGTATATCTCCCGGTCAGCATCGCTGAAGACATTAAACACAACCTTCTCTATTCCAGAATATGCATCCAGATAATCCTTCACTGTCTGAACGGCAATTTCGGCTGCTTTTTCTTTGGGAAACATGAACACACCCGTAGATATGCAGCAGAAAGCGATACTGTGCAGACTGTTTTCTTCTGCAAGATCCAGGCACGATCGATAGCAGGAAGCCAGCAGGTCACAATGTCGCTGTGTCAGTCTCCCATCAACAATCGGGCCAACCGTATGAAGCACATACTTGCACGGGAGATTATAGGCAGGTGTGATTTTTGCCTGCCCTGTGGGTTCTTCGTGTCCCTGCTGCCGGATGATATCATTACATCTCAGGCGCAGCTGGATTCCGGCCCGGGTATGAATGCAATTATCAATGCAGTTGTGCAGAGGTCTGTAACAGCCGGTCATACCGCTGTTTGCGGCGTTCACGATCGCATCAATCCTTATTGTGGTAATATCGCCCTGCCAGATATAGAGCCTTTTGTCAGAAGAACAGGAAGAAAGCGTATCCACATCGACAATACCTGCCGCTTCATTTTCTGCAGAAAGATATTCATCCTGAATATCAAGAAACGCTTTGCTGATCGCTCTCGGAGGACGAACATTCATCAATGCGCGAAGAAGATTTTTCTGTTCTTGTGTATCATCCGGAATTTGACAGCCCCTGTAATCTTCCTCCTCCGAAAGAAGCTGGTTAATCATCCATATTCGCTGTTCGTTGTGTTCCATCTTATTTCTTCCTTCTGCACCACAGCACTTTTCATCTATTTGACGAAATAGTCTGTGATCTTTCTTAATCTGAGAAAATTATATCACAAAAGGAGCCCCAGTGAGCTCCTTTCCATGATCTGAATCTATCTGTATTTGTCTGTTGCCTCGTTTATTCTGCAAAAAATGCCCTGCAGGCCGCAAGTTCCTCTGCCATAGCCTCTGCGCCGGGGGCACCTGTCGTGTTACGTTTATCGACACAGTTTTTCATGCTGATTGCCGAGTAGATGTCTTCTTCAATGACATCAGAAAACGTGCGGAATTCATCCAGCGTAAGATCGTCCAGCGCGCATCCCCGGTCGATACAGAAAAGTACCATCCGTCCGACAATGCTGTGCGCATCCCTGAACGGAACGCCTTTTACCACAAGATAATCCGCCACATCTGTCGCATTGGTAAATCCGTTTCTGGCAGACTGTTCCATGACGTCTTTCCTGAACTGCATGGTGCGAAGCATGCCGTTAAAGAGCGCAATGCATCCCTTTGTCGTATCAATTGCGTCGAATGTCAGCTCCTTGTCTTCCTGCATATCCTTATTGTACGCCAGCGGAAGGCCTTTCATTGTTGTCAGCATCTGCATCAGTGCACCGTAAACACGTCCTGTTTTTCCGCGGACAAGCTCGGCAATATCCGGATTCTTCTTCTGCGGCATAATGGAGCTGCCTGTGCTGTACGCATCGTCTATCTCAACAAACCGGTATTCATTTGTATTCCAGACAATGACCTCTTCCGAAAATCTGGACAGATGCATCATAATGGTGGAAAGCGCCGATAACAGTTCGATCAGATAGTCCCTGTCGGAAACACTGTCCATACTGTTCCGGGTCGGCATGTCAAATCCGAGCAGCTCAGCAGTAAAGCTGCGGTCCAGCGGATACGTCGTGCCTGCGAGCGCACCGGCTCCCAGCGGACACTGGTTCATCCGGGCGCGGACATCAGTCAGCCGCTCTGTGTCACGGCGGAACATCTCGAAATATGCCCCGAGATGATGTGCCAGTGAAACGGGCTGTGCTTTCTGCAGATGCGTAAAGCCCGGCATGTATGTGTAAACATGCTGCTCCATCTGCTCCAGAAGACTCTGCAGCAACGCACGCAGTTCATTTTTCACGGCGTCAATCTCGTCTCTAACATACAGACGCATATCCAGTGCAACCTGGTCGTTGCGGCTGCGTCCGGTGTGCAGTTTCTTGCCTGCGTCGCCGATCCGGTCAATCAGATTCGCCTCTACGAAGCTGTGAATATCTTCATACTCCTCTGTGATCTCCAGCTTTCCGGCCTCAACATCTTCCAGAATGCCCTCCAGGCCGGCGATGATCTGATCACGCTCTTCCTCTGTCAGAATCTGTTGTTTTGCCAGCATTTTCACATGTGCGATGCTTCCCCGGATATCCTGCCGGTAAAAGCGCCGGTCAAATCCAATTGAAGCATTAAATGCATAAACCAGCTGATCGGTCTCATGCGTAAATCTTCCGCCCCATAACTGTGCCATGTGCGTTTTCCTTCCTTGATTTTTTTCATTTCCATCCTGTAAAGATTCAGCAGATCCTCTATCAGCAGATCCTCTATCAGGAATTTTGAATCTTACATCTTCATTTCTCAATTGATTTTGAATAAACACATCCGCAGAAATTCTGCCGGTATAAATCATATTCCCGTGACAATTCAATTGAGCGCTGGTATCCGCCGCGCTTCTTAAAATCCGAAGGCAGAAATGCGGCACTGCAGCTTTCTGCGATCTCCGCTCCGATGCGGTTTAGAATCTGTGCATTTTTCAGCGGACTGATGGTGAGCGTCGTCGTAAAATAATCCATTCCCAGCCTGTCCGCGTATTCGGCCGCTTCCTTCAGCCGCAGCCGGAAACAGCGCGCACATCTGGGGCCGCCCTCCGGCGCTTCCTCATAGCCGGCGGCTGCCGCGTGAAACCGCTCCGGTTCATAGTTTCCTTCCAGATACACAACCTCATGCCGGAACGGCATCTCCCGGATCAGACGCTTCAGTTCCTCCGCCCGTGCCCGGTACTCATCCTCCGGTTCAATGTTCGGATTATAAAAAAGAACTGTTATTGCAAAATACTCTGATAAGTACTCCAGGACATAACTGCTGCAGGGCGCACAGCATGCATGCAGCAGAAGCGTCGGAACCCGCTCTTTGCTTTTTATCTCCTCCAGCTTTCTGTCCAGAAGTTTCTGGTAGTTTTCTTTATGATTTTCCCTGATCGTGTGCATACGGCTCCCGGTTAATTCATCTGATCAATTCCTTATCACAGCTGCGCCTGAACCTGTTTCGGGCGGAATCCGGCTTCTTCCAGCCTGTTAATGATTTCCATCTTATGCTCGGTGCCGAAAGCCTCCATCGTGATGCGAAGTTCCACGGCGGCATTGCGGTTCGTGCTGTAGAACTGGTTGTGCTCCAGCTTGACGACATTGCCCTGTGACTCTGCAATAACAGTCGAAACGCGTACGAGTTCACCCGGACGGTCCGGAAGCAGGACTGAAAGCGTAAAGATTCTGTCACGGGCAATCAGACCGTTCTGTACAACCGAAGACATGGTGATGACATCCATATTGCCGCCGCTCAGGATGCTGACAACCTTCTTGCCTCTGACATCCAGATGCTTCAGTGCCGCGACGGTCAGAAGCCCTGAATTTTCAACAATCATCTTATGATTCTCAACCATATCAAGGAAGGCTACGACCAGTTCGTCGTCGTCTACTGTTATGATCGAATCCAGATTTTCCTGCAGATACGGAAAAATTTTGTCGCCCGGACGCTTGACGGCAGTTCCGTCTGCGATCGTGCTGACATTCGGCAGAGTCACAACCTCGCCCCGCTCCAGAGATTCCTGCAGACAGTTCGCGCCTGACGGCTCCACACCAATCACACGGATCTTCGGATTGAGCAGCTTGGTCAGCGTGGAAATACCGGTGGCAAGTCCGCCGCCTCCCACCGGAACCAGAATATAGTCCACCAGCGGAAGTTCCTTGACGATTTCCATCGCAATGGTTCCCTGTCCGGTTGCTACGGTCAGATCATCAAACGGATGAATAAATGTATATCCTTCCTCCTCAGCCAGGCGAAGCGCCTCTTCACAGGCGTCGTCGTACACATCACCGTGCAGGATCACATTCGCGCCGTACGCGCGTGTGCGCTCAACCTTGATCAGCGGTGTCGTCGTCGGCATCACGATGGTTGCCGGAACCCCATACGCTTTCGCGGCATATGCGACACCCTGTGCATGGTTTCCTGCAGAAGCGGTGATCAGACCGCGGGCACGCTCTTCCTCTGTCATCGTACTGATTTTATAATAGGCGCCGCGGATTTTATAGGCACCTGTCACCTGCATATTCTCCGGTTTCAGGTAAATCTTATTCCCGGTCATGGAACTGAAATACTCACTGTACACCAGCTTTGTGTCCGCTGTCACACGACGCACAACCTCTGTCGCTTCCTCAAACTTATCCAATGTCAGCATACCGGAACCTCCACTCTTATTTTGAATCAAATATCGTTGAAAGAGACATTATTCATCTTCTTTCGCAAACAGGTCATCTATATACGCATCCGGGTCAAACCGCTTAATATCCTCAAGTTTTTCTCCGATGCCGATATATTTTACAGGAATTCCAAGTTCAGACTGCACGGCTATGGCAACCCCGCCTTTTGCGGATCCGTCCAGCTTGGTCAGAATAATGCCTGTCAGATTTGCGACCTCATTGAATTCCCGGGCCTGCGCCAGTGCATTCTGTCCGGTCGTCGCATCAAGTACAACCAGCGTCTCCTTATGTGCTTCGGGATACTCGCGCTCAATGATCCGGTACAGCTTGCCCAACTCATTCATCAGATTCTTCTTGTTATGCAGCCGTCCTGCCGTATCCACAAGAAGAAGATCCGCGTTCCTCGATTTTGCCGCCGTAATCGCGTCAAACAGAACTGATCCGGGATCTGCCCCTTCATGTGCCGATATAATATCGACCCCGGCGCGGTCTGCCCACATCTGAAGCTGTTCCGTCGCAGCAGCGCGGAATGTATCTGCGGCCGCCATGATCACCTTTTTCCCGTCATTTTTCAGATACCAGGCGAGTTTACCGACCGTCGTCGTCTTGCCGACACCATTGACGCCGACAATCAGCACCACCGATTTTTTATCAGTAAAATCATATTCCTCTTCCTGAAGACGGAGCTGATCCTTCATCGTCTCGATCAGATAAAACCGGCAGTCCTCCGCATATTTAATATTATGCTTTGCGACCTTTCCGCGCAGATCATCCAGAACCGCTTCCGTCGTTGCGACTCCCATGTCGCCCATAATCATGATTTCTTCCAGTTCTTCGTAAAAGTCCTCGTCGATCTCATTCTTCCAGAGACCTCTCATCATCCGCCGGAAGAAACCGCCTTTTTTCTCTGCCAAAATACTCTCCTTATGCGTCCAGATCTTTTTCGATCAGACTGACTGAAACGAGCGTCGAAACGCCTTTTTCCTGCATGGTGATACCGTAGAGTCTGTCTGCGGCCGCCATGGTTCCTCTTCTGTGTGTAATAATAATAAACTGAATATGTTCTGTCAATTTGTGCAGATATTCCGCATACCGGCCGACGTTGGAATCGTCCAGTGCCGCTTCGATCTCATCCAGGAGACAGAACGGAGACGGTTTCAGGTTCTGAATAGCAAACAGCAGCGCGATTGCACTGAGTGATTTTTCACCTCCGGAGAGCTGCATCATATTCTGCAGTTTTTTACCCGGCGGCTGTGCGTTGATCAGAATTCCGGCGTCCAGTACATCTTCCCCTTCAACAAGTTCCAGTGTACCCTTGCCGCCGCCAAACAGTTCCCGGAATACTTTGTTATATTCCACTTTGATCAGATCGAAGGTCTCACGGAACTGCCGCCGCATCCCTTCATCGAGTTTTCTGATAATATCGCGCAGGGTATCCGCCGCCTTAATCAGATCTGCATGCTGTTCCGTCAGAAAATCATGCCGCTCTTTCAGTTCCTTATATTCCTGAATCGCATTAATATTAATGCTGCCGAGATCCCGGATCGCTTTTTTCAGTTCGCCGGAACGCCGCTTCAGTTCTGTCCCGGAAGCTTCTTCCAGTCCCGGCTGCAACACAGCCTGATCCGGCGGAATCTGGTATTCTTCCCAGAGATATGCAACCAGCTGGTCACGCTGCTCATTCAGACGCTCGATCCGCGCATTAAGGCGGAACTGTTCACGCTCAATCTCACTGCGTTCCTCTGTTAATGCGTCCCTCTGTTCGAAAAATGCTTTATGAGAACGGTTCATCTCATTTTTCTGCTGCTGCAGTGATTCAACACGTGAAGACGCTTTTTCAATGGATTCCGTCAGGCTATCAATCTGCTGCCGCAGTGTCTCTATCCGCGCCTCTTTTTCGACGCTTTCCGCGTGCTCAGCCGCAATGCTTTCCTGCAGCGAAGCTTTCTCTTCCGCAAGACGTGCGATCTCATCTGCTGAGGCCTGTATCTTTTCTTCCAGGAATGTCACGCGCTGATTCATACTGGAGTATTCCAGCATGGTTTTTCCGTGTGCGGTCCGGAGGGTCTCCTCCTGTCTGCGCAGGTCTTCCAGGGAAGCTGCCGCTTCCGATACCGCAGCTGTCAGACGGCTTTCTTCCGTCTCGGAAGTACTGAGTTCTTCCAGTACCGTTTTTCTGCTGGAATTGATTTCTTCGATCTGACGTTCAATCTCGGCACGCTCTGTCCGCAGACGGACAGACTGTTCTTCATATTGTTCATTTTGTGCTCTGGCCGCTTCCAGATTAATGCCTGCCGTATTCTGCTTCAGATACAGGCGCTGCAGTTCTTCTGAAAGTGCCTGCTGTGCCTCACGCACTTCCTGACGCTGCTTCCGGTTCTGCACAATCTCGTTCTGCATGCGTTCCATATCCTGCTTCAGCATACGGACACTTTTTTCCAGCTCCTGAATCTCCCGGGCACGACCCAGCAGATTACTGCTGCTCCGGAAGGCACCACCTGTCATGGAACCGCCCGGATTAAGCAGTTCCCCTTCCAGCGTAACCATACGGATGGAATGATGATACTTTCTCCCGATTGCAATTGCGTGATCGATCTGATCTACCACTACGGTTCTGCCCAGCAGAGATTCTACGATTCCGTTATAAATCCGGTCACACTCCACCAGACTGCTGGCCAGTCCGATTACACCTTTCTCGCCGAGTACATTCTCATTTTCAAAAACACGTCCTTTGCGGACAGCTGTCAGCGGCAGGAATGTCGCTCTGCCATAGTGACCTTTTTTCAGATATTCAATCAGATATTTTGCCGTATTTTCATTGTCTGTAACGATGTTCTGAAGACTGCCGCCCAGCGCTGTTTCGATGGCTGTTTCATAAGCCTGTTCCGTGTTGATCAGTTCAGCGACAACGCCGTGAATTCCGGGGTTATCTTCTTTCTGACTCATAACACGCTTAATGCTGTTCCCATACCCCTCATAGCGCTCTGCCAGATTGCGCAGGGATTCCAGACGGGAGTTTTCTCTGTGCCATGCGCTCTGACCGATTTCCATCTGCCGTCCCATCTCATCCAGCGCCCGGCCCATTTTACCCAGCGTATCTTCCGCTTCTTTCAGATCCTTCTCATGCTGCTGAACAGCATTGTCCAGCTCCTGACGCTCCTTCTGGAGAGATACCAGAATCTCACGCTGATGCTCTGCTTCTGTCTTCTGACGGAGCTGTTCCGCATTAATTTCAGCTTTACGGATTTCGATCTGCTCCAGCATAGTATCATAGCGCTGAATCCGTTCCCGGATTGAAGTCCGTTTATTCAGCAAAGCAATCGTTTCGCTTCGGCTCTCCTCTGAACCTCTGCTGGTCTGCTCGATCGCACTTCGAATCTCTTCCAGCTTTTCCGCGCCGGCATCACGGCGTTCCCGGAGCGCGGAAAGTTCCCGTCCCAGACGCTCTTTTTCCTGTGCGTGCGAAAGGCTGTCTGCGTGACGCCGTTCCACATCCGCGTCGATTGCATCCATGCGCTCCTGATACAACGCGTGATTTTTCCAGGACGCACGGATCTGCTCCTGCAGCAGTGTGATTTCATTTTCAACCTGCTGTTTCTCCATCTGGCGCTCTGCATTCCTGTCACGCGCTTCCTGCATGGAGAGATCAAGCGCCTCAAGTTCTGACTCAATCCGGTCATACTCCTGGCGTGTCCGCTCGAATTCATCCGCAATCCGCTGCTGGTGAGCATCGGCAATTTCCAGGTTTTTCTCCGCATCGGAAATCTGTGTTTCAATCCGCTGTGAATCTCTGCAGAAAAGCGTGATATCAACACCGCGCATTTCATCCCGCAGACGCAGATACGTTTCTGCCGTCTCAGCCTGTTTCTCGAGCGGACCCTTCTGCCGTGTCAGTTCCGAAAGCAGATCCGTGACCCGGACAAGATTCTGTTCCTCAGATTCCAGTTTTTTTACAGAAGCTGCTTTTCTGCGTTTAAACTTGACAATGCCGGCGGCCTCATCAAAGAGTTCACGCCGGTCATCCGGTTTTCCGCTCAATATTTTATCAATCTGACCCTGACCGATAATGGAATAACCTTCTTTACCGATACCGGTATCAAAAAACATCTCATTAATATCACGGAGTCTGCATGTTTTTCCGTTCAGCTTATACTCACTCTCTCCGGAGCGGTAAAGCCTTCTTGAAACTGTCACTTCCGGAACATCGCAGTTGAGTGCGCGGTCAGAATTGTCAAACGTTATGGCAACACTGGCAAACCCCAGCGGTTTGCGGGATTCTGTCCCCGAAAAGATGACATCCTGCATATTCCCGCCGCGGAGCTGTCTGGCACTCTGTTCGCCAAGTACCCAGCGGACAGCATCTGCCACATTGCTTTTGCCGCTTCCGTTCGGACCGACAATTCCTGTGATGCCGTCATGAAATTCAAGATTGATTTTATTTGCAAAGGACTTAAAGCCCTGCATTTCAATGTTTTTCAGATACATAAGTTACCTTTATCAGTCTGCCTGATTCTGTTTCTCCTGCAGCAGACAAATTGCGCGGTATGCCGCCTGCTGTTCAGATGCTTTTTTGGATGATCCGGTTCCGGTTCCGGCCTGCATACTGCCGATCCACACTTCTGTCGTAAAGCGTTTTGCGTGATCCGGACCTGATTCTGATATCAGCCGGTAGGAAATCTCATGATCCGGCAGCGTTTTCTGAATCATCTCCTGCAAACTTGTTTTGCTGTCAAAAAACAGCTGCTTATGATCAATATCATCCAGAACGAACCGCAGAATAAATGCTCTGGCCGCCTCCTGTCCGCCATCCAGATAAACAGCGCCGATCAGTGCCTCCAGTGCATCAGATGTTACGGAATCCCTCTCTCGGCCGCCGGTCAGATCCTCTCCCTTTCCCAGCAGAAGATATTTTCCGAGACTGATTTGACGCGCATCATGTGCAAGCGTCGGCTCACACACCAGCTTGGCGCGGAGTTTCGTGAGTTCTCCTTCCGGCAGATCCGGAAACCTGCTGAAAAGAAACTCGCTTGAGACCAGCTCCAGAACAGCATCGCCCAGGAATTCCAGCCGCTCATTGCAGGCCGTTCGGTTCATCTGCTTCTCATTGGTATAAGAACTGTGCCGCAATGCTGTTTCCAGCTGTGACCGGTCGGCAAAATGGTAGCCGATTTTTTTTTCCAGTTCTGTCATCCTGTCGTAATACTTCATTTATCTGCCGTCCTGTTTCCTCCGGATCAGGTGAAGAATATCTCTTACGGTCCGAAGACTTCTGAACTCCTGCTCTGTAACACGAATGCTGAAGGTTTGTTCCACCTTCAGCATAATCTGAAACAAATCCAGCGAGTCTGCATCCAGATCTTCCGCAAGTGTCATATCCTGAATCACCTCACGTTCATCAACATGCAGAACCTCTGCAAAAATCCGGCACAGTTTCTTCATTTCCATGATCGTTTCCCTTTTAAGCAAATATGTCAAACTGGTGCAATCGGATCTTCTTCGCTGAGATATTTGCGAATCTGTCCGTTAATATCCTGTTCCTTGAACGAAATACACTGTACAATTGTATTTTTAAATTCGCCTGCTTTCGAGCTGCCGTGTGTCTTGACAACAAGACCGTTCAATCCGAGCAGCGGCGCGCCGCCGTATTCACTGCTGTCAAATTTCTTCAGTGTACTTTTCAGCGCAGGCTTAATCAGAAAGGCACCGATTTTGCTGCGAAGAGAACTCATAAGGCCCTTTTTAATCTCGCTGAGCATAACAGCTCCGACACCCTCATACATCTTCAGAATCACATTGCCGGTAAATGCCTCTGTCACGATGACATCCGCATCTCCTCTCGGAATATCACGCGCTTCAATGTTGCCGACAAAATTGATGTTTTCACTGGCAGCAAGCAGCGGATAGGTTTCCTTCGCAAGCGCGTTTCCCTTTTCTTCTTCCGCACCGATATTAACAAGCGCAACCCGGGGATTCCGTACCCCCATAACCGACTCCATATAAATGGAACCGATATGTGCGAACTGTACCAGCTGCGTTGCTCTTGCGTCAACATTTGCGCCGCAGTCGATCAAAAGCTTCGGTCCTTTTTCCGTCGGGATCAGCGGTGCGAGCGGTGCGCGCTGCACGCCCTTAATCCGGCGCACAATCAGCTGTCCGCCGGCCAGAACCGCACCGGTATTTCCGGAAGAAACAAAAGCGTCTGCCCTGCCTTCCTTAACAAGCGTAAGACCTACCACCAGAGAGGAATCTTTCTTCTGGCGAATCGCCTGAACAGGCGCCTCGGCCGTCTCGATTATTTCCTCCGCCGGAACCACTTCCAGCCTCGTCTCATCATAAGTTGATTTTGCAAGTTCCTGCCGGATCAGTTCCGGTTTTCCGACCAGCATGATCCGCAGTCTGTCATTCTCCTTCAACGCATCCAACGCACCTTTTACCGGTTCTGCAGGTGCATAGTCGCCGCCCATGGCGTCCACGACAACGCGAACAACATCTGTCGTGTTCATATCTTTCTCCTTGTATAATCAATACTGCTGATTTTACTTAACAATCCTATTGCTTGTCATTGCAAAAAGAATCACTGGTTATTCTCTGCCGCCTGCTGCTCTTCAGCGGCCTTTTTTGCTTCTTCAGCAGCCTTCTTCTCTTTCTTTGCCTTTTTCTTTGCTTTCTTCTCGGCTTTTTTCTGCTCTTCTGCCTTCTTCTTTGCTTCTTCTTCAGCCGCTGCTTTCGCTGCCGCTTCAGCATCCTTCTGCTCCTGCTCAGCCTGAAGGACCTGCGCATCAGCCTTTTCCCCCTTCATGGTTTCCGGCGCTGCCAGTCCCGTACTGTCAGTTGCATACCCTTCTGCGTCAATCGCATAAATGGTTCCGTCAATCAGCAGACGGGTGCTGACCGGAAATGTGCCGTCCTCAATTACATACTGAGACTTTCCTTCCGTTTCCTTCCACTCGCCCTGCGGCCATACGGTTACCTGATAGACACCGCTGACTGACATATTGATCGCATCATCATGCATATTAGTGGCGACAACATAATAGAAGGTTGTCTGTGCCTCGGACGTATCTACTGTGTAAACCGGATCCGTTGCGCCGCTGATGATTGTTCCGCCTCCATTGGAGTTGACATTGTTGCTGTACCACTGATATGTCACAGTGCCGCCGTCTGATACTGACGCAGCGGTCTCAAGTTTCAGTGCAGAACCCTGCACGACAGTCACCGCGCCTGTCAGATCATTATCATAAACCGGTTTATTCAGACTGTCATCTATCATCATGGCCGGTTCTTTTTCTGTAACGGAAGAAGTTGTAATTACGTTTTCTGCTTCTTTTGCGCTGCGGTCAAGAAAACGGTTGACTACCTGACGGAAGGAACAGCCTGACAGCATCATGCTGCCGCAGATGGCGGAGGTCAGAAAGACCAGTTTCATTTTCTTCATCATATTTTTCTCCCCTTATACCCTTTCAGACAGGTGAAACACAGATTGTTTCCCCTGTAAGTAATAAAGCTGCCGCACTGCAACAGTGCGGCAGCCCATGCTGCGTTAACCAGTACATATAAGATCTGTATCAACAGATGATTCTGATTAATCCTCTACTTCAACGACCTGCTTCATGTTGTAAGTACCACATGCCTTGCAGACCCTGTGCGGCATCATAAGCTCACCGCATTTCGGGCACTTCACAAGATTCATAGCAGACATTTTCCAGTTTGCTCTTCTCTTGTCCCGTCTCGCCTTGGACGATTTATTTTTCGGACAGATGGACATCTCTCACACCTCCTCCTGTTTCTGTATTTGTATCAAAGAGATTACTCTGAATGTTCAATCAGACTTGATGAATTATACACGCCGGTGCGGGAAATGTCAATAGCCATTCCGGAGTTTCTTACTTGACAAGCGCAACTGTCTCACGGCAGATCATCAGTTCTTCATTGGTCGGAATAACGCAGACCGCAACTTTGGAATCATCCGTGGAAATCTTTACATTCTCGCCGCGGATGCTGTTCTTCTCATCATCGATTTCGATGCCGAGATAACCGAAATATTCCATAATCTTCTTGCGGGTATCTTTATCATTCTCACCGATGCCGGCTGTGAATGCGATCGCGTCAACACCGTTCATGACAGTGATGTATTTGCCGATGTGTTTTGCCACACGGTAGCAGAATACGTCAAGTGCTTCTTCTGCTGCCTGATTTCCCTCCTCCGCTGCGGAGCCGAGATCACGGAAATCGCTGGAGAGTCCGTCGGACAGACCGAACACGCCGGATTCTTTGTTCAGGATATTCAGTACCTGATCCAGAGTGACATTCTCTCTGTCAGCTATGAACTGCATGATAGAAGGATCAATGGAGCCGGAACGTGTTCCCATTACAAGGCCGGAAAGCGGTGTCATACCCATGCTGGTATCAATACTCTTACCGTTTTTCACTGCGCAGATGGAAGCGCCGTTTCCAAGATGCGCAACTACAATCTTGGAGTTTTCCAGATCCAGGCCGAGGAACTTCGCAGTCTCTTTGGAGACAAAGCTGTGAGATGTTCCGTGGAAGCCGTATTTACGGATACCGTAATCCGTATACATTCTGCGCGGAAGACCGTACATATATGCTTTCGGCGGCATGGTCTGATGGAACGCCGTATCAAAGACACCTACCATCGGAACACCCGGCATCAGTTCCTGGCATGCACGGATACCGATCAGGTTTGCAGGATTGTGAAGCGGTGCAAGGCTCGAGCACTCTTCTACTTCTTTGATCATCTCATCTGTGACAATTGCGGAACTTGCAAACTTCTCACCGCCGTGGACAATACGATGTCCGACAGCATCGATCTCAGCAAGAGAAGCAACTGCGCCGGTCTTGTCATTTGTCAGAGCATCAATGACAAACTGGATCGCCTCTTTGTGTGTCGGCATTGCGAGATCAGAAACTTCCTTCTCGCCGCCTGCTTTCTGATAGGTAAGGCTGCCGTCGATACCGATGCGCTCGCAGAGACCTTTCGCAAGAACCTGCTCGCTCTCAGAATCGATCAGCTGATATTTAAGGGATGAACTGCCGCAGTTGATGACAAGAACTTTCATATTCGTGATTCCTCCGTATGTTTTTTTGTTGAAACGGTTCAGGCCGCAAAAGCCTGAACCGCACGTATACATGTTTTGAAATAATTATACAAGCGCTGCAGTAATAATTGCCATGGAATAGACTTCCTGTGCGTTGCAGCCGCGGGACAGATCGTTAATCGGTGCATTCAGGCCGAGGAGAATCGGGCCGTACGCATCAAATCCGCCGAGACGCTGTGCAACCTTGTAGCCGATGTTGCCTGCGTTGATGTCCGGGAAAATAAATGTGTTGCAGTATCCTGCCACATCAGAATCCGGGAATTTCGTCTTCGCAACACGCGGAGAAACAGCTGCGTCAAACTGAACCTCACCGATAATCGGAAGATTCGGAAATGCTTCTTTCGCCTTTGCTGTCGCGTTGCGCATCTTATCAACATCTTCGCCCTTGCCTGATCCGACTGTGGAGTAGGAAAGGAATGCAACCTTAGGATCTACGCCGAAAACTTTTGCGCACTCTGCAGTCTCGCCTGCGATCTCAACAAGATCATCTTCTGTCGGATGAATGTTGATTGCACAGTCAGCCATAGCGAGAACTTCATTTTCACCGATGGAATTATCACGAACCATAATGAAGCAGGAAGATACGATCTTGTTGCCCGGTTTTGTCTTAATCAGCTGAAGTGCCGGACGGACAGTATCTGCTGTCGAATAGGTTGCGCCGCCGAGCAGTGCATCAGCAACACCCATCTTGACCAGCATGGTTCCGAAATAATTAGAAGCAGAAAGAATTCCCTTTGCCTGCTCAGGTGTAACGCCTTTGCTCTTTCTGAGTTCACAGAACTGCTCAACCATCTCATCAAAACGGTCATAATTCTGCGGATCAATGATCTCTGCGCCGCGCACGTTGTAGCCTGCTTCCTCAGCTGCTTTATAAATAGCCTCTTCGTTGCCGACCAGAACCGGTTTCAGGAAGTTACCAGCGAGAAGACGTGAGGTTGCCTCAAGAATACGCGGGTCTGTTCCCTCTGTAAAGACGATTGTCTTAGGGGACTGTTTCAGCTTCTCAATCATTCCACCAAATCCATATGACATTGTTATGATCTCCTTTGCATTAATCTAACAGACTGAATTGCCTACTATCAAATATTTTACACATTTTTTCACAAAAAGAAAATAGAAATCCTGTTTTTTTTCTATGCAGAATCTCATTCGATTTGTGCCGGATCAGAGGCTGCGTCCGGTGCCGTCACTGATTCTGCTCCGATTCATAAGAATCATACAGACCGGCGTCCTCTTCCGCTTCCGCATCACTCTCATAATCATCAGCTTCTGATTCGTATGATTCTTCCTGTGTGTCTGTGTTTTCTGACTCTGTCACTGTGCCATCAGTCTCCCCGGCATCAGAGTCCGAAGCAGGATCCGCGCCGGCCCGCCGGACTGAAGCTTTTTTATTCGGATCATACGAGAAGGTCCACATATCTCTCGTCTGGCCGAGAATCTCATCAATATCCCATGATTTATCCGAAAGTTTGCAGCTGTTCGGATCGTACAGTTTTACAGTTCCGTCGCTGTTGACGCCGTGGAGAACAATAAAATGTCCTGTCACTGTAAAGTCCCCTGATCCGACTGCACAGATGGTCGGATGACCGGCTTTCAGTTCTTCAATCAATCCCTCTGCGGAATACATATCTTCCTCTGAGGTAAGACCGATCCCTTCCGCAAATGTTGTCATCAGCTCCCATGCGGTACCGACTTCTTCCACATAGTACCCCTGGGATTCTGCCTTGCTTGCAAGCGCATACGGATTCAGATCCGTTCTGCCTGTCAGACCGCAGTAAACCATTGAGAGACACGTCGGTCCGCAGCCGTTCAGACCCATGATATCATCTCCGTACATCTCATAACCCCAGCGCTCATCCCACTGAACAAAATGCGGAATGGTTCCTTTCTGCACTTCCTCTGAAAGATCAATGACAGGATGTTTATCTTTATTATCGGCATAGTCCATAACGAACTTTCTGGCCTCGTCATTTGTCCGGAACAGCGTGATCAGACTTTTGGGATACCCTTCCCGTTCCATCTCCGTGATTCTTCCGGTGACTTCCGCCTCAGACATGGCAGGGCCGATTTTGATCGCTTCTTCTACGCTGATGGGCTTTGCAGCTTCTGCCGCCTCCTCAGCTTCTTTTTTTGCCTTTTCTTCTGCCTCTGCCTTCGCGCGTGCCTCTGCCTCCGCTGCAACCTGTGCCTCCGCCGCAGCCTGTTCCGCAGCTGCACGGCGCTTTCTGCTGTTAGAAATGCTGACAGCTGTGACGGCTGCCGCAACAGCAATACAAATCAGCACAATCAGAAATGCATATTTCTTCAGCTGTTTTTCGCGGTGCTCTTTTTCTCTTCTCTGCTGCGCCGCGCGGACACGCTGCTGCTCATACTGCTGTTCAGCAACAGTGCGTGCAGTTCCTTCCGGACGCGCCGTCCTGACATTTCGTGAAGTCCCGGCAGAACGTGACGTCCGGGCAGATGCTGTGCGGCCTGTTCCTGCAGTATTCTGTCTGGAATGTCCGGAAGATCCTGTTCCTTCCGTGCGGCGAACCCGCTCAGTCCGCATGTTTACCTGCGCACCGCCTGATCCCGGCCTCCCGGTACGTCCTGCCCGCTCAGTCCGCATTGCTGTCTGCGTGCCGGCTGATCCCGGTCTCCCGGTACGTCCTGCCCGCTCAGTCCGCATTGCTGCCTGTGTGCCGGCTGTACCCCGCTGATCTGTTCGGCCGGCTGTACTTCTGCCGGCTATTCCGGATGATTTTCTCCGGACTGTTCTGCCGCCTCCGGCATTTGAAGCTGTCCTGCGGGCTGATCTTCCGTCACCTGTACTTTCCGCAGCTCTGCGGGAAGTCCTTCCCGTCCCGGTGCTTTCCGAAGAATTGCGCGAAACACTGTGCTGCAGTTCACGCCGGCTGGTTTTCAGCCGCGCCTGACCGCCGTTTCCTGAAGTGCCGGTTCCTGTTGTTCTGTAATCCTGTTCCATAAAATAACTCCCGTTCCGGGTTGTAACACTATTGCTTCCGTCGGACTCCCTTTCGTTTACTTAACGACCATCCGTTTATATTCACTGTAATAAAGGCCGCCGCTCTTTTTTGCGCGGACCCATTCATATAGATGGGATGCAAACAAATCTGATTTATATTGCTCCGCCGGAATCGCCGAGACACGCATCTCATACGGGACAGCTGCATTCTCGTGCAGAATGTGGAGCAGCGGATCGCAGTTCCGGAATCCAAGTACCCGGAGGATCGGGCATTCACATGCCTGTCTGACTGCATCCTGATCAATTCCCAGCAGAATCCGCAGCAGAATCCTGTCGATTCCTGACCGCGTCAGATGTTTTGCCTTTATTGCCTGTGCCAGCGACGATACCGTTTTACAGTGCACCATCTGTGAAAGAATCCGGTTCGCAAGTGATTCACTCATTCCGTAGTACCGCAGCATAGATGCAGGGCACTCCTGCAGTAAACGATAATACAGCATGTCCGAGAAATCATCAATATCCATCAGGCAATTCTGTTTTTCCGCTTCTGCCATAACAGCTGCCGCATCCTCCGGCATCGCGTGTTCCAGCAGCCCGCGGCTCACGCTGCGGCCGGTTTCTCCGGCTGTCTCCGGTTCCGGATGTTCCGGAATCTCCCCGGGATGCAGAAGCATCCGGCGGATTGCTTCCGCCGAAGGATACAGCGCGCAGTCAGATTTATCACGCGCATGATATCCGGCTCCTTCACGGCGCACTGTATACGGTCTGATGCGGCTTCCGCGTTTTTTTAATTCAATACAATAGGCCAGCCCGAG
This sequence comes from Lachnospiraceae bacterium FE2018, assembly GCA_000702845.1. Lineage (GTDB taxonomy): Bacteria > Bacillota > Clostridia > Lachnospirales > Lachnospiraceae > CADBRN01. Next base: position 20,049 of record JNKK01000011.1, on the reverse strand, counting down.
TATGTTATTCGGCTGAGAAAGAAGCTGTTCCGGATCGAAGCCGGCAGCTTCTGCAGAATCCGCCGGAATGTCCCCGGCCGTTCTCTCCTGTCTTTTTTTCAGTACGGCTCTGGCTGCATCTGCCCGCGCAGCCGGAAATGACAATCCGCGCGCAGCCGCTTCCTGCAGCCGCGTACGAAAGGAATCCGGCTCTTCCGCAAGAATATCCGCGAGCTGCAGAAACGGGTGAATTGCGCCGCACTCACTTCCAAACCAGAGTTCATCCACAACTCCGGTCCGCTCCAGAACCGAAACGGCGCCTGCCGCAAATTCTCCCGCGCTGCCTGTCGCCGCTGCCACCGGCAGTTCGATTACAAGATCTGCGCCGCCGTCCAGAGCCATCTTTGTCCGTTTATATTTATCAACGATTGCGGGCGCACCGCGCTGTACAAAATCCCCGCTCATCACAGCCAGAATATAATCCGCGCCGGATCTTTTGCGAACCTCGCTGAGAAAATACGCATGTCCGTTATGAAACGGATTCCATTCTGCAATTACTGCGGCTGTCTTCATAAACTCTCCGTCCCTGTCCGCCTGTCAGTTCTTAAAACTGTGAATCGGTGCCGGAATCCGTCCTGTCCGCCCGATAAATGCCTCACATGAAAACGTATTTACCGGCATAACCGGCGCAGAACCCAGAAGGCCGCCAAATTCCAGCACATCTCCCGTTTTCTTTCCGATCGCCGGAATCAGTCTGACCGCTGTGGTCTTCTGATTTACCATGCCGATGGCCATTTCATCGGCAATAATACCTGAAATCGTCGCAGCGCTGGTATCGCCCGGAATCGCGATCATATCAAGCCCGACTGAGCAGACACATGTCATCGCCTCCAGCTTTTCAATCGTGAGTGCGCCCTGATTCACTGCATTGATCATGCCCTGGTCTTCGCTGACAGGAATAAATGCCCCTGAGAGACCTCCCACATAGGAAGAAGCCATGACACCGCCTTTTTTGACCTGGTCGTTCAGCAGCGCCAGTGCCGCTGTTGTTCCGGGAGCGCCTGCCGCCTCCAGTCCGATTTCTTCAAGAATGTCCGCGACAGAATCGCCGACTGCAGGCGTCGGAGCCAGTGAAAGATCAATGATTCCAAAGGGAATATTCAGACGTCTGGAAGCTTCCTGCGCCACCAGCTGTCCGACTCTGGTCACTTTAAAAGCTGTCTTTTTAATGGTCTCGCAGAGAACTTCAAAACTCTGCCCGCGCACTTTGGAAAGCGCATGTTTCACGACACCCGGACCTGAAACACCGACATTGATAATGGCATCCGCCTCTGTCACACCGTGAAATGCACCTGCCATAAACGGATTATCATCCGGCGCGTTGCAGAAAACAACAAGTTTTGCACAGCCCATGCAGTTATCTTCTTTGGTCAGCTCTGATGTTTTCCGGATCGTTTCGCCCATAAGCCGGACAGCATCCATGTTGATGCCGGTTCTGGTCGACCCGACATTCACAGAACTGCAGACACGACCGGTGCGCGCAAGCGCCATCGGGATCGAGCGGATCAGCAATTCATCCGCCTGTGTCATTCCTTTTGAAACCAGAGCGGAATAACCTCCCAGAAAATTGACACCGACCTCAGTTGCCGCCCGGTCCAGCGTTTCCGCAATTGCGGCAAAATCCTCCGGTCTTCTGCAGGCTGCGCTGCCGATAAGCGCAACCGGTGTTACTGATATTCTCTTATTTACAATCGGAATCCCGTATTCCCGCTCAATATCACTTCCAACCTGCAGCAGGTTCCGCGCCCGCATTGTGATTTTATCATAAATCCTGCGGTTCAGTTTATCCAGATCTGCGTCGATGCAGTCCATCAGATTGATGCCCATCGTGATCGTCCTGACATCCAGATTTTCCTGCTCGATCATTTCATTCGTTTCATGTACTTCGAAGATGTTAATCATATCTTCCCTTCCTGTCCCGTTATTTTGATTTCACCGGCGCGTTAAACACGATGCATCATATTAAAAATATCTTCGTGCTGGCAGTGAATTGAGACACCAATCTCTTCCCCGATCGCATTCAGATCTTCGGCAAGTTCCCCGACCCCTTTCGGTGATCCGGAAGTATCGGCGATCATCATCATATGGAAGAATCCCTGGATAATTGTCTGCGAGATATCTTCTATGTTGACCTTCTGCTCTGCAAGATAGGTGCAGACCCGTGCGATGATACCGACTGTGTCGCGCCCCGTCACTGTGATAATTGTTTTTTTCATGTTGTTTTCCTTTCCCGTTTTTTCAGGAACCTGTCCGTGTATTAAATGGCAATCAGATCTCCCGGTTCATCCCGCTTTGCAATGCTGATCCGGAAGTCCTTCGCGCGGTATGGATTATCGCCCAGCGTAATTTCCGCGCAGACCGTCTCAAATGCAAGTGCCGGATAGTTATTTTCTTTCGATAGATGCGACAATACAATTTCCTGAATATCATCATGCAGGACTTCAGAGAGAAGACGTCCCGAATCTTCATTGGAGAGATGACCTCTGCTTCCCAGAATTCTTCGCTTCAGATAGTAAGGATAACGTCCTGCTTCGAGCATGTGGACGTCATGATTTGCTTCCAGAAACAGTACATCCAGCCGCTGCAGATGCGCAATGATATCCGGTGTGTACATTCCCATATCCGTCGCAATCGCCGCAGACTGCCCCCCGCATCCGATCCTGTAAGCCACCGGATCGGCCGCGTCATGTGAAACAGAAAACGGTGTGATTTCCAGCTCGCCGACTGAAACCGGCCGGTCCGGACAGACCGGATGAAATAATTCTTCAGGGATCTCTCCGATACCAGGCGCTTTTTTGATTGCCCGCCAGGTCGCTTCCGTCGCATAAACCGGTATTCCGTAACGCCGGACAATCACGCCCAGACCTTTGATATGATCTGAATGCTCATGCGTGATAAAGACGGCTTCCATCTCTCTGCCCGTACGTCCGATGCCGTTGAGACCCGCCTCAATCTTCTTCCCGCTGATCCCGGCGTCAAACAAAACGCCTGTATTCGTACCGCCGGCAAATATACAGTTTCCGCTGCTTCCGCTCGCTATGCTGCATAATTCCATATCTTCTGTAATTCCTTATCTTCCCGTAGCATCTCAAACATGCCCGTCCGGCCGGACTCAAACCCGCTGACTGACGCTCCACGCGTCTGAGGCGGGGGATTGTTCCACTTAGTTCAAGTCCCGCGTCTTCAGGTCTCGAGCTTTTTCATCTGTGCCTCGATCTGTTCTGCCGTTTCCTCAAAGGCGCCGCTGTTGTCTATGACTGCATCGCACGCGTTCCGGAACACTTCTTCCGAAAGCTGATTTTCCATGACCGCCATGCTCTTTTCATGCGTATAGTCTCTTCCTGCCCGGAGCCGTTCCAGCCGCACCGGTACATCTGCATAAATATACCAGATTTCATCGCAAATATCCCGATAGTCCGCTTCAATCAGAATTGCAGACTCGAGAAAGAAATACTTCCATCCGCACGCCCGGTTCTGCTCGATCAGACGGCATACTTCCCTGCGCACGGCAGGATGGACAATTGCATTCAGCGCATCGCGCTTTTCCGGATCATGGAAAATCTGATCCGCAATCCATGCGCGGTCAAGTTTTCCTGAATCATCGGCAGCTTTCCCGCCAAACAGCGCAAGAATCTGTCTTGTACAGTCCGTTCCCGGACGCATCAGATCACGGCCGACCTCATCCGCCCGCACAACGGCAGCATCATAATTTTTTTCAATAAAGGCGAGTACTTCGCTTTTTCCGCAGCCGACACCGCCCGTAATTCCTATTATTTTCATTGATCGCTTTCCCTTCGCAGCCGCATCTGCCGTCTGCTATTTTGCCTCATACCACGAGCGGCCTGTGTGAACATCCGCGACCAGTGCTACCGCAAGATCCGCAGCCTGTACCATCTCCGTCTCCAGCAGTTCGGCGACAATTTCTTTCTCTGCGTCCGGTGTTTCGATCAGCAGTTCATCATGTACCTGAAGAATCAGCTTTGCTGAAAGTCCCTCTGCCTTCAGACGTCTGTAGACCCGGTTCATCGCGATTTTGATAATATCTGCGGCGGTTCCCTGTATCGGCGAATTCATCGCGACACGTTCTCCGAAAGACCGCTGCATAAAATTCCCGGAGGATAATTCCGGAATCGGCCTGCGCCGTCCGAACAGCGTCTCTGCATAACCGCAGTCTTTTGCCTTCTCCACCAGACCGTCCAGAAATGCCTTAATGTCTGGATACGTCTCAAAATACTTATCAATATATTCCGCCGCTTCCTTCCGGGTGATTGAAAGCCCCTGACTCAGACCGAATGAACTGATCCCGTAAACAATGCCGAAATTGACAGCTTTTGCATTGCGGCGCTGCAGATCGGTAACCTCTTCAAACGGCACGTGGAACACCTGTGAGGCTGTGGTCCTGTGAATATCTTTCGCCTCTTTATAGGCCTCGATCAGGTTCCTGTCGCCTGACATGGCCGCCAGCACACGTAATTCAATCTGTGAATAGTCAGCATCAACAAACACACAGCCGTCTTCCGGCACAAACACCTTCCGGATCTGTCTTCCCGCTTCCATTCGGATCGGAATATTCTGCAGATTCGGATCGCTGCTGCTGATCCGGCCGGTTGCCGTGATGGTCTGGTGAAACTCCGAATGAATTCTTCCGTCTGCCTGCACATAACCGCCGAGCGCATCTGCATAGGTCGATTTCAGTTTTGAAAGCTGGCGGTACTCCAGGATATCCGCTACCAGCGGGACATCCGGTGCAAGCTTGTCCAGAACATCCGCCGCCGTAGAATATCCTGTTTTTGTCTTCTTTCCACCCGGCAGCTGCAGCTTTTCAAACAGAATCACCCCAAGCTGTTTCGGGGAATTGATATTGAATTTCTCACCTGCCGCCTCATATATCCGCTGTTCAATCACGGAAATCTGAGCACCGAGGGTCTGCGACAAATCATCAAGCGCTTCTCTTTGTACCCTTATACCTGCCCGCTCCATGCCGGCAAGTGTCCAGACAAGCGGCATCTCTATTTCCCGGAAAAGCGCAAGCATGCCGGCATCCTGAAGACGTTCCTGCAGCGGTCCTGCTGTACTGACGGCTGTGAGTGCCATCCATGCGAGGTATTTCGCTGCCTGTTCCTCTTTCATGTTCTCCGGATCCGGAAGCTTTTTTCCGCCGAAAAGTTCTTCCGCAGAAGGAATTGTCAGCTCAGCATATTCTGCCGCGAGCTGATCATACGGATATGACGCGCGCAGCGGATCCAGCAGGTAAGCGGCAATTTTTATATCGAACACCTGCTCATTCTCCGGTATTTCGACACAGCGGAGAAGCTGTTTCACATCATAAAACGCGATTTTCGCGGGACCGGAAAGGAGACGCCGCAGTTCCGCAGCAAGATACATTCCGGAAACAAATCCATCCATCGGAATATAATACAGTTCAGCCGGCGCGCCCGGAACAGCAAGTCCGATGCCGCAGGGTTTTCCGCCGGAAAACTGCGCCGAAAGACCAATCTGCGGCAGTTTTTCCGCATTGCGGAGGACCTCGTCAATCCATCCCAGATCTTTCAAAATCCGGACATCCGGAAGCTGATCGACATTCCGGTTCTGCTCATCAAACCGGCTCAGAAGATTCCTGAATTCCAACCGTCTGAACCAGTCATATGCCTGCTCTGTATACAGTTCGCTGACAGCAGCTTTTTCTCTCTCAAACGAAATCGGTGCGTCAAGACGGATCCTGGCAAGATCCTTTGACAGAACCGCCAGATCAAAATGATCCCGGAAAGCTTCCATTGCCTTCTTCGGCCTGATTGCCTCAAGATGCGCATAAGCTTCTTCGATCGAATGATACTGTACGATCAGCTTTGTCGCCGTCTTGATGCCGACGCCGGGAAGTCCCGGGATATTATCGGAGCTGTCTCCCATCAGCGCTTTCAGATCAATGAATTCCACGGGTGTAACTTCATATTCTGCCTTCACATCATCCGCATAATAATCCGATACTTCCGTACGGCCTTTGCTGGTACGCGGAATCCTGATTTTTATGGTATCTGTCGCGAGCTGCAGAAGATCCCTGTCTCCTGACAGAATGGTCACCGCAAGTCCTTCCGCCTCACCTTTTCTGGACAGTGTTCCCAGAAGATCATCTGCTTCGTATCCCTCAAGTGTTACAATCGGGATTTCCATTGCTTCCAGTACTTCACGAATCACCGGAACCTGTTCCCGCAGTTCTTCCGGCATGGATTTTCTGGTTCCCTTATAAGCTTCGTACTTTTGGTGCCGGAAGGTCGGCGCATGCACGTCAAACGCCACCATAAGATACTCCGGCTGTTCCTCATCCAGAACCTTAAACAAAATGTTGAGAAAACCATATACCGCGTTCGTGTGCAGTCCTTCCGCATTTGTCAGCATCGGCACACCGTAAAACGCCCGGTTCAGAATGCTGTGTCCGTCGATTAACAGCAGTTTTTCTTTCTTATCCATGATTTGTTCCTCAGATCATCCCTGTAATATCCCAGATATCAAAAAAATCACCGAGCACCAGAACGACAGCCATGATTACAATGATGAGAATAACCCGGAAAACATGTCTGGCATTCTGCCGCGCATATACTTCGCGTGTTTTTTCTCTGATATCATCCTTCATCATCCGGGGAAGATCATAGGATCCCTCGGCATCATCATCCAGTTCGTCATCCAGATAGCGAACCGTTCTGTCCACCATAAAAGCCGTCTCCAGTTCTTCATAACAGGAATGGCACGTCTTAATATGATCAAGAAAAAGAAGCAGATCTTTTTCCCGCAGATCGCCGGCAAGATAATGTGGAATCATCTCAAGAAATTCCTTGTGGTCTATCTCTTTTTCCGTATCATATTGTTTTTCGGCATTTTTATCTATCATTCCGCTGTCCCGCTGTTATTTCGCGCGCAGGCAATGAGCCGGGACCGCATTCCTGCGGATTTGACGTTCCGATCAGTCCCCGCAAGAATCTGGAAGGCTCCATTGTCTTTGCGAATCGTTTTCTTACCTGACACAGATATAGCCGGTCTTTTGCTCTCGTCATTCCGACATACAGCATCCGCCGTTCTTCTTCCAGATCCGCTTCCAGAACTGCCTTATGCCAGGGGATAATTCCTTCGTTGATATCAGCGATCAGTACAATCCGGTACTCACAGCCCTTCGCTGCGTGAAGTGTCGACACTGCCAGTCCGCTGTAATCCGGGCGCTGATTCAGCCGCGTCCGCACCAGTTCCATCCGTTCTTTCCACTCTTCCAGTGAACGGCACGGTCTGGCGCTCTCCCGCAGTTCCTCAAATACTTCGTTAAGCGTCTCCGGATCCAGACCATGTTCTGCGGCATATTCCTTCAGCCATGCTCCATATCCGACCGCCAGCTGTATATACTGAATTGCTCCGAACGGCGGCATGCTTCCGATCATTTCCAGATCCGTTTCCAGTTTCCGGATTCTGTCACACATCCAGTCTCTGTCACTGTAATAATCATACAGTTCCCGGAAGGATACTGTTTCCCGGGCAAACGCACTGCGGGAAATGTACCGGTTCGGTCGGTTTGAAATCATCAGGAAATCACTGCGCCGTCTGCTCCCTGCGCCGAGTTCCAGATAGGCAAGCAGCTGTTTTGCGATCCAGTGATCAAAAATGCATGGAACCGAATCCGCCATATGAAACGGAACCTGTTCTGTGATCAGCTGCTCTACCAGTGTGCGGCATCCTGTATTCGTTCGAAACAGAACAGCGATCTCTTCCGGACGGATTCCGTTTTTCATATGCCGCCGGATTTCGCGGACCATCCATTCCGCTTCCTCCCGCGGATCCCGGAAGGTATGCAGGGATACCGGCGTTCCTGTACCGCGTTCTGCGGTCAGCTGTTTAACGTACCTGCGCCGGTTCCGCGCAATCACCTGCTGCGAGAGTGTCAGAATTGACCCGGTGCATCTGTAATTGATCTCCAGCGCTATCTGTTCCGCATTCGGATACTGTTTTCGGAACCCGAGCATCAGCTCGGGGCTGGCGCCGCGAAACCGGTAAATCGACTGGTCATCGTCGCCCACAATAAAAAGATTGTTTTCCGGTGCCGCAAGCATGCGGATGATCTCATACTGCATTGGAGCGATATCCTGAAACTCGTCCACCAGAATATAGCGGAACTTTTTCTGCCACCGCGCAAGAACCTCCGGTTTTTGCCGCAGGAGACTGCGGCACCGAAGAATAATATCATCAAAATCGATCTTTCTGTTTTCGGCAAGCCACTGCTCATATGACCTGAATATCATACGGAATACTTCTGCCGGCAGAACCGTCGAATAAAAATGAGCCGGCTGTATCCCGCTGCCTTTCAGACAACTGATTTCCCTGCCTGTCAGATCAGGAAGGTCCGCTTCCTGCTCCGTCTGCGGCGCATAATGTGTGACCAGTTCTTCCAGCAGTTTTCTTCTCTCCTGCCCGCTGATGACACTGCCGGCAGACAGACGGCATTCTGCCCGCAGAATGCCGTAAAATATGCCGTGAAATGTGCCGATTGACATGTGCGCAGCCGCCGCGCCCAGTTTTTTCCGAATCCGTGACCGCATCTCCGCAGCTGCGGCGCGGGTAAATGTCACGACAAGGATCTGACCCGGTGCAGCTTCCGCATTCCTGACCAGCCTGCAGGTTCGTTCTGTGATCACAGCGGTCTTCCCGGTCCCCGGACCGGCAAGCACCAGCATGGGCCCGTCCAGATGATCAGCCGCGCGGGTCTGCTGTCTGTTAAGCTGCATTGAGTCTTGCAATTCCGTCGCGCATCCGGCGGAGTGTCTCATCTTTTCCGAGAACTTCCATAATGCCTGTTGCCCCGGCAGGCGTCGCCGCCTTTCCGGATACTGCCGTGCGCAGCGGCCACATCACTGTATTGACTTTCAGACCTTTCTCATCCGCATAAGCTTTCAGAACCGAAAACAGTGTGTCATTATCAAAGTCGGCTGCCGCCTCCAGCAGAGGAAGCGTTTCGGTCAGCACCTGCAGCGAAGTCTCGGCGGTACTCTTTGACTTCTTATGTGTGTACATGGATACATCATAATCCGGAAGTTCCGAAAAGAAATCGATCTGCTCCGCGATATCCGGAAATGTCTGAATTCTGGTTTTTACCATCCCGGCAACTTTTCTGCGGTCGCACTGCGCCGGCAGAGATGCGTCGAGATACGGAAGCGCAGCCTGGTAAAAGTCCTCCGTCTCCATCATTTTAATGTACTCGCCGTTCATCCAGCGGAGTTTTGTCATGTCAAATACCGCAGGTGATTTATTAATTCTTCTGTAATCAAATGCATCGATCAGTTCCTGCAGGCTGAACAGTTCCTGCTCGCCGGACGGACTCCATCCAAGCAGCGCCACAAAATTAACAATGGCATCCTTGAGGAATCCCTGTTCCAGCAGATCCTCAAAGGAGGAATGCCCGGACCGCTTGGACAGCTTTTCGCCGTTCTCATTCGTGATCAGCGGGCAGTGCACGTAAGTCGGAATCTCCCAGCCGAACGCCTCATAAATCCGGTTGTATTTCGGGGTTGAAGACAAATACTCGTTTCCGCGGACGACATGTGTAATTCCCATGAGATGATCATCCACGACATTTGCGAAATTGTAAGTCGGAAATCCGTCTGACTTGATCAGAATCAGATCATCCAGTTCTTCATTCGGCGCAGTGATGGTTCCGTAAATCTCATCCTGGAAAGATGTTTCGCCTGTCAGCGGCATATTAAACCGGATCACATATGGTTTTCCGGCCGCAAGATTTGCCTCCACTTCCGCTTTTGAAAGCTTCAGACAGTGCTTGTCATAAGCAGAGATCTCTTTTCCCGCAACAATCCGCTTTAGTGAATCCAGACGGTCTTTCGTACAGAAACAGTAATATGCATCGCCCTGCTCAATCAGCTGCTTCGCATATTTCAGATATATGCCGGCTGCGCAGCGTTCACTCTGCACATACGGTCCGACCCCTCCGTCTTTGCGCGGACCCTCATCCGGAATCAGTCCGGTCAGTTCCATGGTGCGGTCAATTATATCCAGCGCCTCTTCCATAAACCGTTCCTGATCTGTATCCTCGATCCGGAGCATAAACCTGCCGCCTTCATGCTTTGCAATTAAATAAGAATACAGCGCGGTGCGCAGATTTCCGACGTGCATACGTCCGGTCGGACTTGGTGCAAATCTTGTCTTAATATTCATGTCATTCTCACTTTCTGTCATCAGTTCTGCTCTTTTTTTGCGGGATAAGCCTCCCGCAGAATGTTTTCAATGGAATCCCCGATACAGACACAGTCTGCTTTGCGGTCCGTGTAATGTTCCTCTACATTGACAAGCGCGATCTTGTCACCGTTGAAATAGCGGGCCATCGAACCGAGGCGCGAACTTAAATTGCAGCCGATCACAAGCAGAACATCCGCACAGGAAATCGCCTCCGCTGCCCGTGTCATCACAGCTGAATCCAGCATCTCGCCGGAAAGCACGACGCCGGGATGAATCATGGTCTCACACACATCACATTTTGGGATCGGCTTATGCTCCAGTATGTACTCCGCGGAAAACACTTTTCCACAGCGCGGGCATGTATTCCGGTCTATATCCCCGTGCAGCTGTATTACATTCTTACAGCCGGCGCGCTTCGATGCGTTGAAATAGCCGCGTGTCACGATGGCGGACAGACGGCCGTCATCCTCCATTTCCTTCAGAATGTAATTAACCGGACCCGGTTCTCCGCGTTTCTTCAACATTTCTTCTCTGTAGAATTCAAAGAATTTCGCAGGTCTGTTGTGATAAAACGTCGTGGAGAAGATCTCATCCGGAGACAGGCCGTACTTCATTTCTGTATCATAGATAAAATCTTTCCGGTAAAAATCATTTCCCTGCTTAGACCAGGACGCGCGCCCCTGCAGACAGACAATATTGCGGCTTCCGGTCAGAATTTCTCTTAAATAACGGATACTCATTTAAGCTTCTCCCTCCTCTGACACTTCTATTTTCCGCGCCACACTGAGTGCGACGCCGATCTCCAACATCAAAAACAGGACTGACGTTCCCCCGTAACTCACGAATGGAAGCGTAACACCCGTTGTCGGAATAATATTCAGTACAACGCAGATGTTCAGGATCACCTGCAGTGAAATATGTATGAACACACCGCTCACGGCCAGTGTTCCGTAGAGATCCGGTGCATTCTGCGCTATTACAAACAGCCGGTAAAGAAGATATCCGAAAAGCACCAGCAGCAGAATTGCGCCGAACAGTCCCAGTTCCTCACAGATGATCGAAAAAATCATATCGTTCTGCGCTTCCGGAATCGTTGACAGTTTCTGTGTGCTGTTTCCCAGACCCTTGCCGAAGAAACCGCCGCTGCCGATTGCGTAAAGTCCCTGCATTACCTGATATCCTCCGGTAGAGAGGTGTCCCTCGGGGTCGCGCCACACAAGAATACGCTGCAGACGGAACCGTCCGCTTGTCTGATATCTTGTAACCAGGACATGCACCAGATATGCGACGCCGCCTGCCCCTGCGCCGGCCAGCAGAATAAACGGCGCCGTGCGCGGATGGGCAAGAAATATCATTAATACAGAAATTCCGAAAATAATGATTCCCGTACTCAGGTTATCTGTCAGAAAATATGCGCCGAATCCCTGAATCCCGCCAAACATCATCAGAACGGCAATCGCGCGCATCGAGCCGACCGCCCTGCCCATTTTGACGATCGTGTAGGACATAAACAGGATGACAGCAATTTTTGCGACTTCAGAAGGCTGAAACTGAATTCCTCCGATATTCAGCCATCTTCGCGCACCGTTGATATTAATGCCGAACGGCGTAAAGCGTACCATTGCCATCAGAACAAGCGCAATCACATACAGGTACGGTGAAAGCCCGATATAAAAATGGTAGTCCAGCCGTGCTGCAATCAGTGCAACTACAATTGCAAGTGCCGAAAAAACAGCCTGCCGTTTAAAATAGAACATGTCATCTCCGATGGATGTGGCTGTTGACGCCTCATAAGAGCTGGCGCTATACAGCATCACCAGTCCAAAACAGATCAGGATGATGACAACGGCAAGCAGATTATAATCATAGTATCCGGATCTTCTGCGCTTCTTCCGCGCAGTTCTCCTTTTCCCCTCAGCCATGGAACTCTCCCCTTGAGAAGCCGCTGCATACCGCAGACAGCTTCTGTACATCAGCCTATACAGAGTCATTTTAACACAGAGGTATCTGCATGGCAAACAAAACCGCCGCACCATCTGGTGCGGCGGGATGTGTCCGGATTAACAATCCGTATTGTATCAATCCTCTTCGTACGGAAGAATTGCCATATGGCGGGCACGCTTAACAGCGACTGTGATTGCACGCTGATGCTTTGCGCAGTTGCCTGTAACACGGCGCGGAAGAATTTTACCTCTCTCAGAGATATATCTTCTCAGCTTCGGAGCATCCTTGTAGCTGATGCAGTTATCTTTTCCGCAGAATACGCAGACTTTTCTTCTTCTTCTCGGTGTTCTTCTTCTGGAGCGGAAATCCTCACGATCATTGTTGTAAGCCATTTATGCTTCCTCCTTTTCTGTTTCTTCAGCTTCTGCCGGTGCTTCTGCAGTTTCCTGGGCTGCTGCAGCTGCTTCGTCCTCATCCTGGCGGACGATCAGGAAGCGCAGTACATGATCCATGATACGTACATGACTCTCGATCTCTGCCGGTGCGGTCGGCTCAGCGTCAAACTGGATGAAGTAGTAATAGCCGTCACGCTCATGCTGGATCTCGTAGGCAAGTCTCTTTCTTCCCCACTCTTCCACGTTTGTGATCTCGCCTTCATAACGGGTCACAAATCCTTTTGCCTTCTCGACGACCTCAGCGCGGGCTGCGTCTTCGAGCTTTGCACTTACAACAAGTGCCAGTTCATATTTGTTCATCTTTCTTCCTCCTTTTGGACTTTTGGCCCCCTGTCAGAGCAGAGAGCAAGGCAGTAGATATTTTAACACAGCCCTCAGGAAAAGTAAACGAATAATCGATATAAAATATGTCCGAATATTCTTAACTACTTGCGACACCATTTTGAATTTCTGAATAATATTCAGATAATTAGTCTCAAATAACTATTTTTTTCGAAAATAACACTTGCCTTATAATCTGCAATCATATATAATGCACTTAGAAAAAAATGTATCATATCTGATATAAATAAAAGGAGGACTTTCAGAATGGCTAGAACGATTACAGATGCATGTGTATCTTGCGGAACATGTGAAGGCGAGTGCCCGGTAGGCGCTATCTCCAGTGGAGATACACAGTACGTTATCGACGCTGATGCCTGCATCGATTGCGGTGCTTGCGAAGGCGCATGCCCGACAGGCGCGATCGTTTCTGAATAATTTGTTTTTCAGAATCATCTAAGGTATAAAACCCGCATCCGGATCCGGATGCGGGTTTTCTTCTTTTCATCTGAAATCTGTGCTGCAGCTGAGCTGAAGTCTGTGCTGCAGCTGTTCTTTCATAAAGTGCGAGTATGACCAAAGGAATCCGAAAACAGCCTGCTGCCCTTTTTTATTTATGAAACAGCTTCTTATTCTGATAACGCGGCTCGCAGGTCAGATTAACCCCGAGCGTCTTAAAGGTTGTCTCGTCCGTGCTCGAAAGGATTACCGATGAATGCGCCTCACATCCATTCAGCTTTTCCAGCTGCTGCATTGCGGTCTCCGCGGCCGGATTGGTTTCTGCAGAAATGGTCAGCGCAATCAGAATCTCATTGATATGAAGATGCGGATTGCTGTTTCCGAAATGCTCTACCTTCAGATGCTGGATCGGACGGATAACATTCGGAGAAATCAGATCCACGCTGTCGTCGACGTTTCCGAGCACCTTCAGCGCATTCAGCAGCATTGCAGAAGAAGCTCCAAGCAGCGAAGTGGTGCGGCCTGTCACAATCCGGCCGTCCGGCAGTTCGATTGCAGCTGCAGGCTGCTCGGTGATTTCGGCTTTCTGATTTGCCGCCGCGATGACAGGACGGTCTTCAATCGAGAGATTTGCCTTATTCATAAGCAGTTCCAGCTTCGCCTCTGCTTCCTGATTTCCGCTTCCCTTTCTGAGCTGGCACAGTTCGTTGTAATAGCGCCGGATAATCTCCTGCTTCGCAGCATGGCTGACTGCCTCATCATCAAAAATACAGTTTCCCGCCATATTGACGCCCATATCCGTCGGAGATTTATACGGGGAATTTCCGTATATTTTCTCAAACATGGCATTCAGTACCGGAAACACTTCAACATCCCTGTTATAATTAACCGTCGTTTTTCCGTATGCCTCGAGATGGTACGGATCAATCATGTTGACATCTTTCAGGTCCGCAGTGGCTGCCTCATATGCCAGATTCACCGGATGCTGAAGCGGTATGTTCCAGATCGGAAATGTCTCAAACTTCGCATATCCGGCTTTCACGCCGTGCATGTTTTCATGATACAGCTGCGACAGGCAGACAGCCATCTTGCCGCTTCCCGGTCCCGGCGCCGTTACGACAACCAGGGATTTCTTTGTCTCAATATATTCGTTTTTACCAAACCCGTCTTCGCTGATAATCAGCGGAACATTATTCGGATATCCTTCTATTACATAATGGCGGTAAACATTCACGCCCAGCGTCTCCAGTTTTTTCTGGAAGGCGATCGCACTCTCCTGACCCGTGAATCTGGTAAGCACCACACTTCCCACATACAGACCGTACCCGCGGAAAGCGTCAATCAGCCGCAGAACATCCAGCGCGTATGTAATGCCAAGATCTCCGCGGATCTTATTTTTTTCAATATCCCCCGCGTTGATCGCAACGACAATCTCCACGTCTTCCTTAATCTGTGATAACATGCGGATTTTACTGTCCGGCGCAAATCCTGGAAGAACACGGGACGCGTGATAATCATCAAACAGCTTGCCGCCGAATTCCAGATACAGCTTGCCGCCGAAATAATCAATGCGCTCTTTGATCCGTTCAGACTGCATTTTCAGGTACTTATCATTATCAAATCCAATTTTCATTTTGATTCTCCGCTATGAATATTTTACACATTCATAAATATTATCCGTTATTATTTCTGCTGTCAACCGGACTTCGTCTTTCTCGTCATACGAATAGCTTTCTTCACCATTTCTTAAAGATATTCCTGCATGCCTGAGCTTAAAGACAGCAGATAATATTCAGAAACTGCAGGGCGGATTTTCTGTCAGGAATCTGGCCCATGCCGCCAGTCCTGCACCGTGCATAAACTCGCCGCCGGTCACAAGTTTGCAGAACGCATCCCGTTTCATCAGATGCACTTCAAGGAATTCCGTAGATTCCGGTGTACTCTCACCTCTTGCCGTACATTCAGTCCAGAACAGATGGAGACGCTCATCACTGGACCCGAATGACGTATAGACAGAACCCAGTGAATGCATCTCTCCCGCCTGAAAACCGGTCTCTTCCAGCAGTTCTCTGGCGGCGGCATCTGCCGGGTCCTCATTTCCGTCCAGAATACCGCCCGGTATGGACCACTGGTAATCATGAACCGGATATCTGTATTCATGCAGCAGAATAACATTTCCCTGATAAAACGGAAGGATGCATACACCGTCCCGGATACTCATATAGGAAAAAACTTTCTGCTCCCCTTCTATTTCAAGCAGATCTTCTACAACATCAAACCTTCCGGAAGTAAACCGTCTGGAAGACAGCGGCTTCAAAGATGCAATGTCTTTCATATTCATCTCTCCTCGTTAAAAGCTGTAGGCAGGTATCTGTATATGCCATCCCTCTCATGCCCGGCAAAAATCATCTTGCAGAAATGCCGGCATACGATTAGAATAGGATGATGTCAGTCATTATTTACCAGAATGCGCAGAAAACACAGCGCTGAATCAGTATTTCGTTACGGAGATCTTCAAAAATGAACCGTGAATTTCGTGAAGGACTGATTGCAGGCCTGCCGATCGGACTTGGTTACCTGTCCGTTTCTTTCGGCATTGGAATCCTTGCAATTGGTGCCGGTTTTAATATTCCGGAAGCTGTTATCCTCTCTGCGGCAAACCTGACCTCTGCAGGTCAGGTGGCAGGAATTGAAGTCATCGCTGCCGCCGGCAGTGTCATAGAAATAATATTGACGCAGCTGGTAATCAATCTGCGTTACGCACTGATGGCTTTGTCACTTTCACAGCGGCTGGATGAATCATTTCACACACCGCAGCGGCTTCTGCTTTCCTATGGCATCACCGATGAAATATTTGCCATGGCATACGCACGTGAAAAAAAGGTGTCGCCGCCTTATATGGGCGGCATGATTCTCATCTCCGCATTCGGCTGGGTACTCGGAACATTCCTCGGCGCCGCCGCAGGTGAAATCCTGCCCGCGGCCGTCACAGAGGCAATGGGAATCATGCTTTACGGTATGTTTATTGCAATCGTCATACCGGTTGTGAAGCGTGACAAGCGCGTTCTTTATGTATCAGCAGCAGCCATAGTTCTCAGCCTCTTATTCCGGTATGTTCTGACCTCTGTTTCCAGTGGTTTTTCCGTTATTATCTGTGCCGTCGCCGCAGCGCTGTTCGGTGCGGTCTTTTTCCCTGTTGATGATACAAACGAGGAGCAATCATCATGAGCATTCTTGGATACATTCTGATTATGGCACTGGTAACTTATCTGATCCGCATGCTGCCGTTCACACTGTTCCGGAAACAGATTCAGTCCCGGTTTTTCCGCAGTCTCATGCATTATATCCCATATGCCGTACTCTCAGCCATGACGATTCCGTCAATCTTCTATGCAACCGGAAGTATGGTGACGGCGGCCGCAGGAACAGCTGTCGCGCTGATACTCGCGTGGTTTGACCGTCCGCTGATTGTCGTTGCCCTCTGCGCGGCAGGTACAGCACTCCTGACCGGATTAATCATCTGATCATCTGATCATCTAAGCATTTGATCATCTGACCGGATACGCACTCCGGCAGCATACAGGCTGTATGGTAAACCTCTGTTTACGTCTGTGTCTGCCTCTGCATTAGCATTATATCCTTTACACTACATCAGCAGGTCAACCTTCAACAATGAGGTATCTTCCGTCTCCGACATCAAACACTTCCGATGCTTCCAGGATATCGTCTTCCGAAAAATCTGCACCGGACTCCTCAAAATATTGTATCACCTCTCTGACAGAGGAGACTACAACCGCCATCATATCTTCCAGAAACCACTCGGCTTCCTCTTCCGTTTCCGCTACCGGTTCCGGAAAAAGCTGATCCTGTTTTTCCAGGAAACAGCGCAGCACAGCTTTATCGTATTCGTTCATTTTCTTCTCTCCCTGCATGATTTTCCCTGCATGATTTTCCCTGCATGATTTTCCCTGCATGATTTTTCTCTGCATGATTTTTCTCTGCATGATTTTTCTCTGCATGATTGTATTATTCAATAATCTGGTTTGATTCACCCCCGTCTGCAGAAGCGGGGACTGTTCTGCTTCGCTCAATTCCCGAATTCAGCAGATACGCGGAAGCCCTTCGCCCTGCAGAATATCAAGTACACGTCTCCCCCCGATTTCTGTCTCGGCATATAGTTCGCCGGGTTCTTCCTCAGATATGTACCCGATCAGCGCAGCATCTTTACCATAGCGTGAAGCCTGCATTATTTCCAGTGCTCTGTCTGCATCGGAAGCAGGTACGACTGCAACGAGCTTCCCTTCATTTCCCATGTATAAAGGATCAAGACCGAGCAGACCGCAGAATCCCCGGACTTCCGCACTTACCGGAACAGCATTATCACGGATCACAAAGGTCTTCCGGGATGCCAGTGCAAGCTCTTTCAGTACGGTGGCAAGACCGCCGCGCGTTACATCCCGCAGCGTATGCAGCGCAATGCCGGATGCAGTCAGCCGGGATACCATCTCGGTCAGCGGAGCAGCGTCACTTCTGATTTCTGTCTGAATACTCATTCGCTCCGAAAGCAGTGCGGCATGATGATCTCCCATGGTTCCGGAGACCAGTATGGCGTCGCCCGCAGCAGCATTCACAGCAGAAATATCCACATTTTCCGGAAGAAAACCGACACCGGCCGTATTAATATAGCATCCCCCCGCTCCTTCGATCACCTTCGTATCTCCGGCGATGATCTGAACACCGGCTTCTGCAGCAGTGTCAGCCATGGAACGCACAAATATCTGCAGTTGATCCAGTGACAGGCCTTCTTCAAGAATAAATCCGCATGTGAGATATTTCGGCACTGCTCCCCGCATCAGAAGGTCATTCACTGTCCCGCAGACCGACAGCCTGCCGATATCACCGCCGCGAAACTGCAGCGGCGTCACAACAAAACTGTCTGTCGTAACAGCAATTCTTTCACTGCCCGGCACTACAGCCGCATCTTCCATCCGGTTCAGAACATCATTGGAAAAAGCATCCGCAAAGATTTCATGAATCAATGTATTTGTGGCATTTCCCCCGCTTCCGTGAACCATCATAATTGTATCATTCTTCATAAGAATCATCCCGCCCTGTTATTCTGTAAATACCGCCGGATTGTCCTGTGACTGCTGATCTGGAAAAGCATCTTCTTTAACTCGTCCTGTGACTACTGAACCAGGAAATTCTCTCTTTATCTCGTCCTGCGACTGCTGAACCAGGAAATTCTCTCTTTATCTCGTCCTGCGACTGCTGAACCAGGAAAAACAGCTTCCCTCGGTGGAAACCATACATGCCCCCTGCGGTGAAAGCGGTGTACAGATTTTGCCAAACAGCGGACATTCATTCGGCCGCATCGCGCCGGTCAGAATCCGGTCACAGCAGCACGCTTTGTTCATTTTATGATCCTCGTTCAGCGCGCGGCTTCCCGCGTCAAACACTTCATATTCTGCGCGCAGAACCCTTCCGGAGTTCCTGACTGTGCCAAGGCCGCGCCAGGCTGCATCCGATGGCTGAAAATATTTTCTTACTGCATTTTGTGCGGCAGTATTACCCGTTTCCGTTACAACCTGCGGGTAGAAGTTCATCACCCTGCCGCATCCGCGCGATAAAACAATTCCATATAAGGCAGTCAGCAATTCCACCGCTTCAAATCCGGCGATTCCAAACGGAATATTCCAGCGCGCAGCCAGAGGGGCGTATTTTTTTGATCCTGTAATGACCGAAACATGACCGGGCGCTATAAAAGCATCAATACGAGCCCCCGATTCCATCAGTCCGTCAATGATCTCAGGCATTGTCTTAAGTGCAGTGAGAAGCTTCACGTTTTTCAGATTCTTCCGGATTATCTCATCCAGAAGAAGCGCATACGCAGGCATTGTCGTCTCAAAACCGACTGCCGCAAAAACAAATGTCGTATCCGGTTTCTGCTCTGCAAGTGCAATCATATCAGTCGGCGCGTACACCATCTGAACCTGTGCCCCCTCGCCTTTCGCCTGCGAGAGGCTCTTTTTGCTTCCCGGAACCCGAAGCAGGTCGCCAAATGTTACAACACAGGTATCCGGCTTCAGAGCCAGTTCAATCAGACGGTCAATATAGGCCGAAGGTGTTACGCAGACCGGACAGCCGGGTCCGGATATCAGATGTATTTTTTCAGAAAGCATGCCGGGAATCCCGTACCGGGCAATCGCACCGGTATGACTGCCGCAGACCTCCATGATATTCATTTCCGGTCCGTCATATTCGGCCAGATACTTTTTCATCATTTCTAAATCCGGCATAGATTCTCCTTTGCTTTTGCAGACCCCGGGTGTGCGGTATGCAGGGGATATAGTTGACTCAAGATGATATCCTATCCATGAATTGTCTGTATTTCCTGATTTGATTCGATCCGGCATCCGCATTCCTTACTTCCTGACAGTTGCGGATGCACTTTTCCTGACTCTGATCACTTGATATTTCATGAATTTGACTGATTGGGCATCCGCATCCTTGACTTCCTGGCAGTTGCAGATGCACTTTTCCTGATTTGCTGCCTTCCGCCGGAGCTGGACTCTGGCTAAGGTGCATCCGCATCCCGCAAGTCCGCTCC